>NZ_JBSFJE010000061.1:0-1090 GCF_053597895.1 Streptomyces sp. NPDC001220 | reverse complement strand
GTGACGGACGTGGGCGCCTACTACCCGCACACCGTGACCTACCACCCGACCTGTCACGGGCTGCGGAGTCTGGGACTCGGCGAGCGGCCGCGCCGCCTGCTGCAGGCCGTGCAGGGACTGGAGCTGGCGGAGCTGCCGGGGGCGGAGGAGTGCTGCGGGTTCGGCGGCACCTTCGCGGTCAAGAACCCCGACGTCTCCGCGGCGATGGGGGCCGACAAGGTGGCCAACGCCGTCTCGACGGGCGCGCAGGTGCTGTGCGCGGCCGACAACTCCTGCCTCATGCACCTGGGCGGCACCATGACCCGGCTGGGCACCGGGATGCGGCCGGTGCACCTCGCACAGATCCTGGCGAGCACCAAGGAGGACCCGGCGCTGTGAGCGGAACGTACCTGGGCATGCCGGCCTTCCCCAAGGCCGCGCACGAGGCCGTCAACAACCCCACCCTGCGCCAGAATCTGCGCCACGCCACGCACACCATCCGCGCCAAGCGGGCCAGGGCCGTCGCCGAGGTGTCCGACTGGGCCGCGCTGCGCGAGGCCGGCAAACAGATCAAGGACCACACCCTGCGCCATCTCGACCGCTACCTCATCCAGTTGGAGGAAGCCGTCACCGCGGCCGGCGGCACGGTCCACTGGGCCGCGGACGCCGAGGAAGCGAACCGGATCGTGGCCGGCCTGGTCAAGGCGACCGGCGAGGGGGAGGTCGTGAAGGTCAAGTCGATGGCCACCCAGGAGATCGGCCTCAACGAGGCGCTGGAGGCCGAGGGCATCCACGCCTACGAGACCGATCTCGCCGAACTGATCGTGCAGTTGGGCCAGGACCGGCCCTCGCACATCCTGGTCCCCGCCATCCACCGCAACCGCGGTGAGATCCGGGACATCTTCCGCCGCGAGATGGGCGCGTGGGGACGCCCCGCCCCCGACGGCCTCACCGACACCCCCGCCGAACTCGCCGAGGCGGCCCGCCTCCACCTCCGCGAGAAGTTCCTGCGCGCCAAGGTCGGCATCTCGGGTGCCAACTTCATGGTCGCCGAGACGGGCACCCTGGTCGTCGTCGAGTCCGAGGGCAACGGCCGGATGTGCCTGACCCT
>NZ_JBSFJE010000060.1:0-1209 GCF_053597895.1 Streptomyces sp. NPDC001220 | reverse complement strand
GCCCCGGCTCCAACGGTGCCCGTGCTCCCTGAAATCCGGCGGTGGATGTCCGCGAGCATGTTGCGCATCGCGAGGTGGAAGAGCTCAGCCTCGTGGTCTCCGAGGAAGCCGGTGTGTCCGAACACCTCGAGGACGACCATGCCGTGCATGCGCCCCCATGCCTCCATGAGCAGGGCGATCGCGGGCGGTGGGAGGACTCCCGGCCCGTCCGGGGGCAGGTGGTCCAGGTAGGCCCGGAACTGGGGTGAGAGCGGGGGCATGTCGGCCGCCGCGAGCTGCTCCGGGCTGAAGCCGCCGAAGAGCTCACGCTGGAAGATCGTGCTCATCCGGCGGGCGGCCATGGTGGAGGCGCCGTCGGCCGGGGCCGCGTAGCCCCGCAGCGGTGTCCCGAACAGGAGCTTGAACCGCTCGGGGTGGGCGATGGCCCAGCCCCGGTAGCCCTCGGCCGCGTCCAGCAGACGCGACACGAACGGCCGGTCCGTCACCGGGTCCGCCGCAGTGCCCCCAGCGTCCGCGGCCGAGTCCGCCGTCGAGTCGACGGCGGCCTGGACGGCGGCGAACAGGTCCTCGTACCCCTTGGTGACCAGCATCGTGACGAGGGCGTGCCGGTTGGGGAAGTAGTGGTAGAGCGCCTGCACGGTCATGCCGAGGCTGCGCGCGACGGCCCGCAGGGACAGCCCCTCAGGACCGTGCTCGGTGATGTGCAGTTCGGCGGCGTCCAGGATCTCCCGCACCGCTGTGGCCCGCCGCCGCTCCCGCAGCGTGGGCGGAGCGGATGAGGCGGATCGAGCGGCCGGGGCGGAGGGAGCAGACGGCGCGGACGGAGCCGCCGGGGCGGCGGCCTTCGGCAGTTCGGGTACGGGCATGCGCCCACCCTACGGTGCTCCTCTGACACCTGAACATAAACAGAGTACCGTCAGGTAAATCGAGCACTGTCAGGTAAATCTCGCACTGCCAACTTTCCCATGGTCTCCCCTAGCGTCGTCGCATCCCCGCAGACACCTTGACCGCAAGGAGATTTGGCGTGTTCGAACGCATAGCCGAGCTGGCGATCCGCCGGGCCCGGCTGGTACTCATCGTCGCCGTCGTGGCGACAGCTCTCATGGGTGCCCTCGGTAGCGGCGCATTCACCAAGCTGCTGGGCGGCGGTTTCGACGACCCGGCTTCCCAGTCCACCCGGGCACGCGATCTCATCGACAGGAAATTCGG
>NZ_JBSFJE010000059.1:0-1236 GCF_053597895.1 Streptomyces sp. NPDC001220 | reverse complement strand
TGTCTGTAGCGGGTCCTGGCCTGGTGTGGGGTGAGGTAGCCGATGGTCGAGTGGATCCGCTCCCGGTTGTAATACTGCGCGATCCATCCGAATACGTCTTGCCGGGCCTGCGACCGGGTCGGCCAGGCCGTGGTGCCGATCTCGGATTTGAGTACGGCGAAGAAGCTCTCTGCGGCCGCATTGTCGAAGCATGAGCCGGTTCGGCCGGTGCTTTGCCGGATGTCCAACTCGGCCAATGTTTCCCGGAATTGGCGAGACGTGTATTGCGATCCGCGGTCGGTGTGGAAGATCGCGTTGCCGGCCGTGTGTCCGCCGGCATGGGCCATTCGGATGGCGTCATCGACCAGCTGGGTGCGCATATGGTCGGCCATGGACCAGCCGACGACCTCGCGCGTGCACAGGTCGATCACCGTAGCCAGGTAAAGCCATCCCTCGGCGGTGGGTAGGCAGGTGATGTCACCGACGAGTTTCAGGCCCGGCATCGGCGCGGTGAAGTCCCGCTGGACGAGGTCGGGTGCGGGCGGTGCCGTACGGTCGGCCTTTGTCAGAGACCGTGATTTCCGGCGGGTTATTCCGGCGATCTGACGTTCCCGCATGACCCGGGCGACGCGTTTGCGATTCACGACCTGCCCCTGCTGGCGCAAGGTACGAGTGATCCGCAGAGCGCCGTAGGCGCCCCGGGACTCGGTGTGGATGCACCGGATCCGGCGGACAAGTTCCTCTTCCTCATCCGCCCTTTGCTGCCGTGTCTCCTTGTTCTTGTGCCAGGTGTAGTAGCCGGAGCGGTCCCAGCCCAGGACGTCGCACATCCGCTTCACGCCATGGGCGTTCCGGTGCTCGTCGACGAAACGGAAGCGGATCACCGTGTCGTCTCCCGTGCGAAATAAGCGGCGGCCTTCCGGAGGATCTCGTTGTCCTCCTTCAGCCGGGCGTTCTCCCGCCGCAGGCGCCTGAGTTCCTCTTGCTCGCTCGAGGTCATGTCGGCATCAGCCTCGTCGGCGCTCGCATGGGCGCGGCGGGCGGCGTCCTCTCGGACCCACTTCCGCAACGTTTCCAGATGGACGCCAAGACCCCGGGCGATGTCGGTGAGGGGCCGGTCCTTCGAGGACCGCACAAGGTCCACTGCGTCCCGTTTGAACTCGTCCGGGAAATTCCTCCGTTTTGCCACCATGGATCACTTCCCCTGGATGACGAAACATCCAGCGTCCAGGTGTCGGAATCTCGGGGGTCACTCCA
>NZ_JBSFJE010000058.1:0-1353 GCF_053597895.1 Streptomyces sp. NPDC001220 | reverse complement strand
ACTCCGAGAAGTACCAGCTCAAACCCCGCGACTGGACCCGCGCCGACACCGAGGGCATCGCCCCCCTCATCACCCGCCTCAACACCGTCCGACGCCGGCACCCCGCGCTCCAGCAGCTGCGCGACCTGAGCTTCCACCACACCGACAACGACTCCGTCATCGCGTACAGCAAGCGCGCCGGGGCGGACACGGTCCTGGTGGTCGTCAACCTTGATCCGCACCACACCCAGGAGGCCACGGTCTCGTTGGACATGCCGCGACTCGGCCTGGACAGCAACTCCGCCCT
Source organism: Streptomyces sp. NPDC001220 (assembly GCF_053597895.1). Taxonomy (NCBI): domain Bacteria; kingdom Bacillati; phylum Actinomycetota; class Actinomycetes; order Kitasatosporales; family Streptomycetaceae; genus Streptomyces; species Streptomyces sp. NPDC001220. The sequence continues at coordinate 1,067 of NZ_JBSFJE010000058.1, read as the reverse complement.
GTCCGTGCGGGACGAACTGACAGGTGAGACCTACTCGTGGGGCAGGACCAACTACGTGCGCCTGACACCCGGTACGGCACCGGCGCATGTGTTCCAGGCAGGGCGACCGACACCAGCGAACGGAGGGCCCAGCGCGTCATGACTGTCAACGATCCCGTCCCGGACACCTTCGAGGACACTCCCGCAAAGGACCGGGACCCGGACTGGTTCAAACGCGCCGTCTTCTACGAGGTCCTGGTCCGGTCCTTCCAGGACAGCAACGGCGACGGCATCGGCGACCTCAAGGGCCTCACCGCGAAACTCGACTACCTGCAGTGGCTGGGCGTCGACTGCCTCTGGCTCCCCCCGTTCTTCAAGTCCCCCCTGCGGGACGGCGGTTACGACGTCTCGGACTACACCGCGGTACTCCCCGAGTTCGGCGACCTCGCCGACTTCGTCGAGTTCGTCGACGCCGCCCACCAGCGTGGCATGCGCGTGATCATCGACTTCGTCGTCAACCACACCAGCGACCAGCACCCGTGGTTCCAGGAGTCCCGCAAGGACCCCGACGGGCCCTACGGCGACTACTACATGTGGGCTGACGACGACAAGCAGTACCAGGACGCGCGGATCATCTTCGTCGACACCGAGGTCTCCAACTGGACCTTCGATCCGGTGCGCGGCCAGTACTACTTCCATCGCTTCTTCTCCCACCAGCCTGACCTCAACTACGAGAACCCGGCGGTGCAGGAGGAGGTCCTGGCCGCGCTCCGGTTCTGGCTGGACCTGGGCATCGACGGCTTCCGCCTGGACGCGGTGCCGTACCTGTACGCGGAAGAGGGCACCAACTGCGAGAACCTGCCGGCCTCCCACGAGTTCCTGAAGCGGGTCAGGCGCGAGATCGACGCGATGTATCCGGACACCGTGCTGCTGGCCGAGGCCAACCAGTGGCCCGAGGACGTGGTCGACTACTTCGGCGACTACGAAAAGGGCGGCGACGAGTGCCACATGGCGTTCCACTTCCCGGTGATGCCGCGGATCTTCATGGCGGTACGCCGGGAGTCCCGCTACCCCGTCTCCGAGATCCT
>NZ_JBSFJE010000057.1:0-1353 GCF_053597895.1 Streptomyces sp. NPDC001220 | reverse complement strand
AGGATCTCGGAGACGGGGTAGCGGGACTCCCGGCGTACCGCCATGAAGATCCGCGGCATCACCGGGAAGTGGAACGCCATGTGGCACTCGTCGCCACCGCTGCGGTAGTCGCCGAAGTAGTCGACGACGTCCTCCGGCCACTGGTTCGCCTCCGCCAGCAGCACGGTGTCCGGGTACTGGCTGTCGATCTCCTTGCGCACCCGCTTCAGGAAGTCGTGGGTGGCGGGCAGGTTCTCGCAGTTGGTGCCCTCGCGCTGGTAGAGATACGGCACCGCGTCCAGCCGGAAACCGTCGATGCCCAGGTCGAGCCAGAACTTCAGCGCGGAGAGGATCTCCTCCTGGACGGCCGGGTTCTCGTAGTTGAGGTCCGGCTGGTGGGAGAAGAAGCGGTGCCAGAAGTACTGCTTGCGGACCGGGTCGTAGGTCCAGTTGGACGCCTCGGTGTCGACGAAGATGATCCGCGCGTCCTGGTACTGCTTGTCGTCGTCCGCCCAGACGTAGTAGTCGCCGTACGGCCCGTCGGGGTCCTTGCGGGACTCCTGGAACCACGGGTGCTGGTCGCTGGTGTGGTTCATGACGAAGTCGATGATCACGCGCATGCCACGCTGGTGGGCGGCGTCGACGAAGTCCACGAAGTCGGCGAGGTCGCCGAACTCGGGGAGTACCGCGGTGTAGTCCGAGACGTCGTAACCGCCGTCCCGCAGGGGGGACTTGAAGAAGGGCGGCAGCCAGAGGCAGTCGACACCGAGCCACTGCAGGTAGTCGAGTTTCGCGGTCAGACCCTTGAGGTCGCCGATGCCGTCACCGTTGCTGTCCTGGAAGGACCGCACCAGGACCTCGTAGAAGACGGCGCGTTTGAACCAGTCCGGGTCCCGGTCCTTTGCGGGAGTGTCCTCGAAGGTGTCCGGGACGGGTTCGTTGACGATCATGTTGTGGGTGACCCTCCGATCTGCGGGGACGGTCGCAGAACCGTGAAGATATGCGCGGGTCGTCGACCCGGTTCCAGGCGCACATAGTTGGCCCTGCCCCAGTTGAAGGTTTCACCGGTGAGCTCGTCGCGCACCGGTACCGACTCGTGCCAGTTCAGGCCGAGTTGCGGCATGTCCAACGAGACCGTGGCCTCCTGGGTGTGGTGGGGGTCGAGGTTGGCGACCACCAGAACCGTGTTCGATCCGCTCCGCTTGCTGTAGACGATCACCGATTCCTGGTCGGCATGGTGGAAGTGGAGATCACGCAGCTGTTGCAGGGCCGGGCTGTCGCGTCGGACGGTGTTGAGGCGGGTGATGAGGGGGGCGATGCCCTCGGTGTCGGCGCGGGTCCAGTCGCGGGGTTTGAGCTGGTACTTCTCGGAGT
>NZ_JBSFJE010000056.1:0-1400 GCF_053597895.1 Streptomyces sp. NPDC001220 | reverse complement strand
CTGAGACCGCGTTTGAGATCTGCCGTGGCCCGTTGCTGGTGTGGTCGTTGAACATGCCGTGAGCGGTGCTGGGGGTAGGTATCCGTCGGACTTGACGGACGAGCAGTGGGCGTTGGTGGAACCGTTGCTGCCGCCCGCGAGGGTGGGGCCGAAGGGCGGGCGGCGGGAGAAGCATCCGCGGCGGCGGATCGTGGACGCGATCTTCTACGTTGTGCGGACCGGCTGTGCTTGGCGGCAACTGCCGAAGGACTTCGCTCCGTGGCCGACGGTGTATTGGTACTTCACCTGGTGGCACGACGACGGCACGGTCCAGCGCATCCACGACGCCCTGCGCGGCTGGATCCGCGAAGCCGATGGCCGCAGCGCCGAGCCGAGCGCGGGGCTGATCGATTCGCAGTCTGTTCGTACTGCCGACACCGTCCCGGCGGCCACACGGGGATTCGATGCCGGCAAGAAGGTCAAGGGCCGCAAGCGGTTCATCATCACCGACACGCTCGGCCTGCTGCTGGCCGTGCACGTCGTCGCGGCCAGTGTCCAGGACCGCGATGGCGCCCGCCGACCGCTGCTGTGGACTCGCCTCGACCATCCAGGTGTCAAGAAGATCTGGGCGGACCAGGGCTTCGCCGGCCGCCTGGTCGATTGGACCGCTACCGTGCTCGGCCGCGAGCTGGAGATCGTCCGCAAAGACCCCGACCAGCAAGGGTTCCAAGTGCAATCGAAGCGGTGGGCGGTAGAACGTACCTTCTCGTGGCTCACCGCCCACCGGCGCCTGGCCCGCGATTACGAGACCAGTCCTGCCCGCTCCGAGACGATGGTCCGCTGGGCGATGATCGGTATCATGGTCCGCCGCCTGACCCGAGTGGGGCCGGATTCCCGCGCGGGTCAGCGCCCGTTGATCCGAACTTCGGCCTGACAGCCGGACGCGAGCCGCAACATCAGCCCGGCTCACCTTGGTCCCCGATCAGCAACGTCACCATAGCGTCGAGGTACTCGTCGCTGACCTGCGGAACGTTCCAGTTGTTGCTACGCGCGTGCTCGATGAACGCCGGGTCAAGCTCCACGTGATAGCGCCCCACGTAGTGGGCCAGGTCCGAGTACCACAGCCAATGTCCGTCTGTGAGCAGGTGCAGCCCTCCGATGAACGCGCCAGTCTCGCTCAGCACGTCAGGCACAGCTGAAGGCGTGGCGACCAAGGTCGTGCCGGCGCGCAGGTACCGAACCAGATCGCCTTCGTACCCCGGTGCAGTCATGCGCGCAGCAGCTCGGATCGACGGCCCATCCGCACTGCCGTACTCCAGCTCCCTGAAGCCGCCGACGATGGGGAACTTGTCGAAGATCACCTGGCCGAGCCTAGAGCACCCTCTGAGAGGCCACCGAACCAGATCTCAAACGCGGTCTGA
>NZ_JBSFJE010000055.1:0-1417 GCF_053597895.1 Streptomyces sp. NPDC001220 | reverse complement strand
AGAGCTTGTAACACGATCTTGTTGAGGTGTCCTGGTCGGGCGTGACCGATGTGACGATTCAGCCGTTCGGGACGGTGTGAGTACTCGGCCGTGGATCGTGGATGACGACTTGTGGGCATTGATTGAGCCATTGCTGCCGCCCTGGCCTGAGCGATCACCGGGGCCGCGGCCTGTGCCGGACCGGCTGTGTCTGCAGGGCATTCTGTACGTGCTCCACAACGACATAGCCTGGCAACTGCTGCCCCTGGAGTTGGGGTTCGGCTCCGGACAGACCTGCTGGAGGCGTCTGGAGCGGTGGCAGCAGGCCGGGGTCTTCGACCGGCTGCACCGTATTCTGCTCGCCGAGCTGAATGCCGCGGGTGGGCTCGACTGGTCCAGGGCGTGTGTCGACGGCTCCCACATCCGTGCGAAAAGGGGGGAGCCGACACCGGTCCGTCACCGGTCGACCGCCGGAAGACGGGCAGCAAGCACCACTTGATCTGCGACGGACGCGGCACCCCGCTCAAGGTCATCACCACCGCGGCGAACGTCAACGACGTCACCCAAACCCTCGCCCTGGTCGACGGCATCCCGCCCGTGGCCGGGCGAGCCGGCCGGCCACGCCGCCGCCCCGATTCGCTGCTCGGGGACAAGGGCTACGACTCCAACCCCAACCGCGAGGAGTTACGCAAGCGCCGGATCCTGCCGGTCATCTCCCGCAAGGGCGCCCCGAACATCAAGGGCCTGGGCAAGCTCCGCTACGTCGTCGAGCAGACCTTCGCCCTGCTCCACCAGTTCAAACGCCTCGCCGTGCGATGGGAACGCCGAACCGAACTCCACGACGCCTTCGTCTCATTGGCCTGCGGCCTCATCTGCTGGAGGCGCCTGAAGAAACACCGATCATGACCGTGTCACGAGCTTTGGCTACAACTCACACCACTCACCCAGAGGGCCGGCCACCCGCGTCTGCGTGAAGTCGTGCACCAGGTCCCACGCCCGATCGGCATCCAGGACAAAATCGCCCATGAACACGGCGAGATCGTCCATGATCGGGACTTCGACCTCGGCACCCGAGGGCGCGGTGCCGTCTCCCGCGAGCAGAGACATCCGCTCGGTGTCACTCATCAGGTGAACGACCGCGTGATCACCTTGGAAGGCCAGGGTCAGCGCCGGGAACTCCCTGTTCGGCAACCGAACCTCGACATACCCCTGGCCACACGAGCGCAGGTCATTGAAGCGATCTGCCAGATCCTTCACCGCTGTGCATCGCTCAACCGGATCGAACAGCCCCGATTCCGGCGACGTCGCCGCCCACACCACGCTCACCGAGTCCCGCTTCCCCATACACAGGCCATCGCCCACGATCCAGGGCCACGCTCCCACGCTCCACCACGACACGACTACCCGGGCTGAGTCACAAGATCGTGTTACGAGCTCA
>NZ_JBSFJE010000054.1:0-1709 GCF_053597895.1 Streptomyces sp. NPDC001220 | reverse complement strand
ACTGATCGTTTCAGAATGAGTTGAGCTGCGGGTCTTGTACTCGACGATCTTGGTCGGCAGGGTGTCCGGGGTGCGTGCTGATCTTGTCCCTGACGACCTGTGGGAGCGGGTGGCCCCGTTGCTGCCGCCTGCTCCCGAACGGCGCCATCACCACCCAGGGCGGCTGCGCGTTCCTGACCGAGTGGCCCTCGCCGGAGTGCTGTTCGTGCTGCGAACAGGTGTCGCGTGGCGTGATGTTCCCACGGAGATGGTGGGCTGTTCAGGTGTGACGGCCTGGCGGCGGCTGCGGGACTGGACCGAGGCTGGCGTGTGGCCGCGCCTGCATGCTGCCTTGCTGGCCGAGCTGCGCCGCGCCGGTCTGCTGGACCTGGACGACTGCTCCGTGGACGGCTCGCACGTCCGGGCGCTCAAAGGGGGGATCATGTCGGCCCCTCGCCCGTCGACCGCGGCCACCCCGGATCCAAGCACCACCTAATCGTCGACCGCCACGGAAGCCCGCTCGCCGTCACGCTCACCGGCGGCAACCGGCACGACGTCACCCAACTCTTGCCACTGCTCGACGCAGTCCCGTCAATCCGCGGCCTACGAGGACGTCCCCGCCGCAAGCCCCGGCGCCTGTATGCCGACCGCGGCTACGACTTCGACAAGTACCGGCGCCTACTCTGGAAGCGCGGCATCAAGCCGATGATTGCCCGACGCGGCACCGCCCACGGCTCCGGACTTGGCAAGGTCCGCTGGGTGGTCGAGCGCGCGTTCGCCTGGTTGCACCAGTTCAAGAGGCTCCGCATCCGCTACGAGCGACGCGCCGACCTCCACCAGGGACTGCTCGAACTAGCCTGTTCGATCATCTGCCTCCGCCACCTTCGACGCTCCGTCCGACCTCAGCGCTAGGCTCCCAACACATGACCTCCCCTCGGCGCAGTAGCAGTCAGCCGCAGCTTGCGATGGATCACACCGAGCCGGAGGTCGACCAGGGAAATGACGACGCGCTCATCGACAAACTGCGCGATCGTGCCTGGGATCCGGGCCTGCGGTTCGACAAGGCCCAAGTTCCGCTCGCCTGGATCGAGGAGCACTACGGCCAGGGCGGGATTGAGCGGATCCAGGGCCGGATCATCGGCCGCAGCAGTTCCGGGGAGGTCACTCTTGACGCCCGAGCAGACGAGGTCGCGAGCTACTTCGCGGACTCTCCCCGAGAGCCGTTGTTCCCACCGATCATGCCCCAGGAAGTCGACGCCGCGGAGCGGGTCCTCGGACGCCCTCTGCCGGAACTGCTTCGTCGGGTCTACACCGAGGTCGGCAACGGCGGCTTCGGGCCCGATGCAGGGATCGCTTCGCTGACCACGGGCCAGCGTGCGCCGGGACACCTGGATGACTGGCATTCCTCGGTCCGCATGCACGAACGCAATCGCACCGAGGGGCTGCCTTCCTCATGGCTGTATCTCGTGCCGGGTGGTTGCACGATGGAGTGGCACGTCTCATTGCTCGCAGTCGACAACCCGGTGCTGCTCTTCGACGTGGACGGGTGGGAGCCCAGCTGGGGCGAAGACCCACACGATGGCCTCCGGAACGCGAGTCCGTCGTTGCGGCACTGGCTGTGGACGTGGGCCTGTGGCGGCGATGTCTGGGCTCAAGTGCACGACCGCGCTTGACACACAGCCGCGCTGCCGCGTTTCGGCTGCCGCGCTCGTCATTCTGAAACGATCAGT
>NZ_JBSFJE010000052.1:0-2435 GCF_053597895.1 Streptomyces sp. NPDC001220 | reverse complement strand
ACCGTGTCGGGTCTCAGATGATGCTTGACGATTCGGCGTCAGGTGATGCTTGACGTCTGACCTAGACATCGTGGCTTACTGGCTGCCATGACGGACCGTTTCCCTGAGATCACCTCCGTGGAGGAGTTCATCCGGCTGCGGGAGAGCGAGGACCCGGCGGAGTACAACCGCTCGGCGTGGGCAGCCATGCCGCTGTCAGTCTGGTGGGACCTGGTGCGCAACCGCCCCGACATGCGTGTCTGGGCTGCTCATAACAGGACGGCGCCGTCGGAGATCCTGGCCGAGCTGATCAAGGATCCGGATTGGCGGGTCCGAGACCGGGTGGCCAGCAAACGCAACTGTCCGCCCGAGCTGCTGGAACGGCTGGTCGACGATCCGCATGACGCCGTGCGGAGGCTCGTAGCAAACCATCCGCACTCGCCGCGGCCGGCGGTTGCGGGTTTGGTTGATGACCCGTGGCCGGTCATTGCTCAGGAGGCCCGCGCCCGACTGGCCAACTGGCCGTCCAAGCAGCCGTCCGAACCCTCCTGACACAGCGATCACACGATCTTCCGGCGGTTGTGTTCGCCCGACTTGCGGACCACCACCTCCTTCCTGGTGACACGCGGGACGGTGATGATCAGATCTTGGCCGTGGAAGACGCGGATCACGTCTTCGCTCAGGTGGGCGGTGACGATCTGGTGGGCATAGGAACGGCCGAGCTGGACGCGCTGTCCGGCGACCATGAAACCGCCGACGCTGCTGACGGTCCGCTCGGCGATCTGCTGGCCGGGCGGAGGCAGCAGCGGTGGCGGCCCGGCCGGACGGCCCCCTTGCAGGCGACCGCAGGCAGAGGGCGGCAGCGGGCTGGGCAGGGTGGCCTGCAGGACACGCTGCTCATCCAGGACCTGCAGGACCTTTCCGTCGAGGCGGAGGGTGAGCCGCTGTCCGGCGAACGGCCAGCCGACCAGGACCTTGTCGCCGCCCAGGCCGACGTAGCCGACCGCGTTCACGGTCCGGTCCACCTCCACCGCCCCCTTCGCGTCGTGCGCCGGTCCGGGATCGCCCGCCCGGGGCCCGGCGGGTCGGGCGTCCCCGCCTGCCAGCAGGGCCTTGAGGTCACGGCCGGACAGCTTCGAGGGCAGCGTCTTGTGCCGGCCGCCGCCGATCAGGACGTGCAGCCGGTTCACGTCGATCCGCAGGGTCACCGTGATGCCGGCCAGGGCCGGACCGAACCAGATCTGCTGACCGCGCAGGCTCAGGTTTCCCGAGGCGGGCACCACCCGCTCCACCTCGATCGCACCGACTTCGCCCTCGGTCATCGGCCAGGGCGCCGCGACAGGCTCGGGTGGAGGCTCTGGGACATCAGGTTGGGGGACGGGGTCGAGGCGGGCGGGCAGCACCACAGGCAGCGCATCCTGCTCGGACCGTGGGCGGGGAACGAACCGGCTGGCCGGAACGGCCATGTCCAGTCCCTGGTGCGGCCGCATCCGGTTGTAGTCCTCCAGCCAGGTATCCACCGCCTCCTGCGCAGCCTCCAGGTCGGTGAACGGATCACGCTGGTCGAGGAGTTCGCGCCGCAGGGTCTGGTGGAAGCGTTCGATCTTCCCCGTGGTTGTCGGTGACTGCGGCTTCGTCAGCCGGTGAGCGATGCCGTTCTCCCGGCAGATCCGGTCGAACATCGTCTCTCCGGGCTTGCCGGGACTGAAGCGGGCGGTGAACTGCTTGCCGTTGTCCGTCAGCACCTCGCCGGGCACTCCGAACCGCACCAGTGCCTCACCGAAGGCCAGACACACCGCTCGGGCCGTGGCCCGCTGCACCACTTTCGCGATCACCATGAACCGGGAGTGGTCGTCGATCCCGGTGACCATCTTGCATTCGCTGCCGTCGGCCAGGAGGATGCCGCCGACGATGTCCATCTGCCACAGTTCCATCGACGCAGACCGCTCCCACCTGCGGTAATCCGACCGGCGACGCTTACGCACCCCGGGCTCAATGAGTCCATTGCGGACCAGGACCCGGTAGATGGTCGCCCGGGACGGCACCGGCGTGGTGCCCCTGCGTTCCAGCTCGTGCACCAGCCTGCGCGGACCCCAGCCCGGATGCCGACGCCGCAATTCACACACCAGAGCCTCCGCCTCCGGCGCTATCCGGTGCGGACACGAGTCCGGCCGGTGCGACCGGCCCGTCAGACCCGGCAAACCCGACTGCTTGTACTTGCGCACCCAGGAGTGCACCGACTGCCTCGACACCCCATACCGGGCGGCGACTTGAGTGACCGGGACCCCTGCGGCGACCTCCATCACCGCGTGATACCGCTGCTCGACCACGCTCAACTCCACCAGCACGGCCCCGGCCCTCCCTGCACGCGGATACGACGCGCACAGCCAAGCCGAGGCAAGCGGTGTCAAGCATCAGGTGACGCCACAGCGTCAAGCATCAACCGAGACAAGACA
>NZ_JBSFJE010000051.1:0-2831 GCF_053597895.1 Streptomyces sp. NPDC001220 | reverse complement strand
GGGGGGGCGGGTGCCCCCGCGCCCGCCCCCCCCCCGCTGGGGGGGCGCGGGGAACTGCGCGACCAGCCCCCACCGGCCCGCGGCGGGCGGGCGGATAGAGGATCCCGTCGGCGCCCGCGCCCGCCGTACACACGGCCGCGCCGATGGCGGTGACGTAGTCCAGGCGGCTGTCCGGGGTGCGCAGATACGTGGTGACGGGCAGCAACGCGGCGACGGCCGCGGCCCGAGGAGAGCGCGAGCGAGCGCGAGCGAGCTGTGCGCCCGGGCGGACGGCGGTCCGACGCGGGCGCGGTGGCGGTGGCGGCGGTACCTGCCCCCCGGTGCCGTACCGCCCAACCTGCGGTCCTTGACATCGAGAGCGCTCGAAGTGATGGACTCCGGTCGATCACCAACCACAGGGGGAAACCATGAACGACTCTCCGGTCGCGCTCATCACCGGTGGCGGCAGCGGTATCGGTGCCGCCGTCGGGCGACAGCTGCTGGACGCGGGCCACCGGGTGGCCGTCACCGGGCGGGGCGCGGAGCGGCTGCGCGCCTTCGCCCGCGAACTCGGCGATCCGGAAGGCCTGTTGACCATCGTGGGCGACACCGCCGAGTACGCCGACGTGCAGGCTGCGGTCGACAGCACGCTCAAGGCGTTCGGCCGGCTCGACACCGTCGTCGCCAACGCCGGCTTCGCCACCCACGACACCGTCGCCGACGGTGACCCGGCGGGCTGGGCCGAAATGGTCCTCACCAACGTCCTCGGGCCGGCCCTGCTGATCCGGGCCTCCGTCGACGCCCTGAAGGCGAGCCGGGGGCGGATCGTCCTGGTCGGCAGCGTCGCCGGGTTCGTGAACACGCCCGGCAACCTGTACGGCGCGACCAAGTGGGCGGTCACCGGGCTCGCGGAGAACACCCGCCGCCAGGTCACCGAGTTCGGCATCGGCGTCACGCTGGTCGCGCCGGGCCGGGTGGAGACCCCGTTCTGGGACGCCAATGGCAGCCTGCCGCCCGGCCTGCTGCTGACCGCCGACCAGATCGCCGACTCGGTGGTGTGGGCGATCCGGCAGCCGGTCGGCGTGGACGTCAACACCCTCGTCGTACGCCCGCTGGGGCAGCCCAACTGACGTACCCGACGGCCCGGTACCGCGTGGTACCGGGCCGCCCGCCCGCCCCGGGTCAGTTGGCCGCGAGGAACTGCTTCGCCAGCTGGTCACCGAGGGACACCGCCGCGCTGTGGCTCTCGATGGGGGAGACCTTGGAGTTCTTGAACAGGATGTAGGTGACGCCGGAGTCGGCACCGCCGGTCGCCGGGTCGGGGTCGATGCCGAGCGCCTTGGCGGTCGCGTACGACGCCTCGCCGATGATCTTCGTGGGGCCGGTGTCGCCGACCACCGCGTACTCGACCTTGTTGTTGTAGATGACGGCGACCACGCCGCCGCCCTTTATGCCGGCACTGGAGTAGTTCCAGATGCTGCTGGAGCTGGGCACCACGACGTACGGCAGCGACTCGGCCTTGAGCGGCTTGCCGTCGGACTGGTGGAACGCGGTGTCGTCCTGGTACCAGGGGTCGCGGTCCTCGTTGCAGTTGGTGGTGCGCTGGCCGTCGCAGTCGATGTCCATGTCGGACTTCCAGAACACCGCGCCGTTCTTGCCGCACACGGGGATCGTGGCCGAGGTCTCGTCGTCGGTCTTGTACTTGCCGCTGGAGATCTGGGAGCAGGAGGTCACCTTGGCGAGCAGGTCGGCCGCGCTGACCGAGCCCTCCTGAGCGGACTTCGGGACGGAGGTGCCGGACGCGCTCGCGGGAAGCACTCCGGCGGCCAGCAGTGCGGCCCCGGAGGCCGCGGCAAGGGTCAGTGTTCGGATGCGCACTGTGGGGGGTCCCCTTCTGTTAGGAAAGTTTCCTGACCGGGTGCCGTACAAGGTGGACCCGGCTGCATGTCCGCGTCAACCCTTGAGTGTGAACTCGGGGAATTGTCATGCATTGCGGCGAAATGGGCACCGGGGAACACTGGTGGGGCAGGACATTCCGAACATTTATGCAGGAGCCGTGCGAGGGGTGAGCGGTGGCTCCGGTGGCTCCTGGGAGGCGAGGGGTCATGTTCGTACGGACGGTGTACGTCACCGGCGATCCGGCGCAGATCGAGGCGGCCATCCGGGCGCTGAACAGCGAAGGGCGCAGTCTGCTGGAGGAACGTCCCGAGTACCGGGGCGCGGGCGTCTTCGTCGACCGGGACCTGGGCAAACTGCTCGCGGTGAGCTGGTGGGGATCCGAGGAGGCCCGGCGCAACAGCGACCAGGTGATGCGTGAGCGGCGCGGGCCGATGCTGGAGCCGTTCGCGGGCACCGTCGCCGTCGAGAACTACGAGGTGGCCGTCTTCCACTCGGTGCAGCTGCCGAGGGTGGGCGGGGGCGTGCGGATGACCAGGGTGGAGTTCGACCCGGCCGACACGGACCTGTTCATCGAGACGTTCCGGTCCTCGGGTGTACCCCGCCTGGAGACGCTGCCCGGCTTCGCGAGGTGTGCCCTGTTCGTCGACCGGCAGCTGGGCCGGGGCATGGTCGGCGTGCTCTTCGTCGACCGCGCCTCGATGGCCGCGTCCCGCGGCGGCCAGGCGGCGGCCCGGCGCCAGGACGTCGCCAAGGCGCATGTGAGCGTGGTCGCCCTGGAGGAGTTCGAGGTCGTCCACGCGGACGTGCACACCTACTGACGCGCCCCGTACGGGGGTCGGGGAACGCGAGCGGCCGTCCCGCCGTGATCACGGCGGGGCCGGCCGGGGGGGGGGGGGGGGCCCCCCCAGCCAAGCGGGTGGGCCCCCCCCGGGGCCGGCGCCCCCCCACAAAGG
>NZ_JBSFJE010000050.1:0-2982 GCF_053597895.1 Streptomyces sp. NPDC001220 | reverse complement strand
GTTCGGCGGTGTCCTACTCTCCCACAGGGTCCCCCCTGCAGTACCATCGGCGCTGTAAGGCTTAGCTTCCGGGTTCGGAATGTAACCGGGCGTTTCCCTCACGCTATGACCACCGAAACACTATGAAACTGTTCAGCCGCACCACACCCTGTAACCCAGGACATGGGGCTGTTCGTGGTTTCAGAACCAACACAGTGGACGCGAGCAACTGAGGACAAGCCCTCGGCCTATTAGTACCGGTCACCTCCACACCTCACGGTGCTTCCAGATCCGGCCTATCAACCCAGTCGTCTACTGGGAGCCTTACCCCATCAAGTGGGTGGGAGTCCTCATCTCGAAGCAGGCTTCCCGCTTAGATGCTTTCAGCGGTTATCCCTCCCGAACGTAGCCAACCAGCCATGCCCTTGGCAGAACAACTGGCACACCAGAGGTTCGTCCGTCCCGGTCCTCTCGTACTAGGGACAGCCCTTCTCAAGACTCCTACGCGCACAGCGGATAGGGACCGAACTGTCTCACGACGTTCTAAACCCAGCTCGCGTACCGCTTTAATGGGCGAACAGCCCAACCCTTGGGACCGACTCCAGCCCCAGGATGCGACGAGCCGACATCGAGGTGCCAAACCATCCCGTCGATATGGACTCTTGGGGAAGATCAGCCTGTTATCCCCGGGGTACCTTTTATCCGTTGAGCGACGGCGCTTCCACAAGCCACCGCCGGATCACTAGTCCCGACTTTCGTCCCTGCTCGACCCGTCGGTCTCACAGTCAAGCTCCCTTGTGCACTTACACTCAACACCTGATTGCCAACCAGGCTGAGGGAACCTTTGGGCGCCTCCGTTACTCTTTAGGAGGCAACCGCCCCAGTTAAACTACCCATCAGACACTGTCCCCCACCCGGATCACGGGCGCGGGTTAGACATCCAGCACGACCAGACTGGTATTTCAACGACGACTCCCCCTGAACTGGCGTCCAGAGTTCAAAGTCTCCCAGCTATCCTACACAAGCCGAACCGAACACCAATATCAAACTGTAGTAAAGGTCCCGGGGTCTTTCCGTCCTGCTGCGCGAAACGAGCATCTTTACTCGTAGTGCAATTTCACCGGGCCTATGGTTGAGACAGTCGAGAAGTCGTTACGCCATTCGTGCAGGTCGGAACTTACCCGACAAGGAATTTCGCTACCTTAGGATGGTTATAGTTACCACCGCCGTTTACTGGCGCTTAAGTTCTCAGCTTCGCCCCACCGAAATGGAGCTAACCGGTCCCCTTAACGTTCCAGCACCGGGCAGGCGTCAGTCCGTATACATCGCCTTACGGCTTCGCACGGACCTGTGTTTTTAGTAAACAGTCGCTTCTCGCTGGTCTCTGCGGCCACCCCCAGCTCAGAGTGCAAGACTCGTCACCAGGACTGGCCCCCCTTCTCCCGAAGTTACGGGGGCATTTTGCCGAGTTCCTTAACCATAGTTCACCCGAACGCCTCGGTATTCTCTACCTGACCACCTGAGTCGGTTTAGGGTACGGGCCGCCATGAAACTCGCTAGAGGCTTTTCTCGACAGCATAGGATCATCCACTTCACCACAATCGGCTCGGCATCAGGTCTCAGACTATTGCCAGGCGGATTTACCTACCTGACGTCCTACACCCTTACCCCGGGACAACCACCGCCCGGGATGGACTACCTTCCTGCGTCACCCCATCACTCACCTACTACCACCTTGGATCAGCGGCTCCACCACTCCCCTTTGCCCGAAGGCTCCAGGGCGGCTTCACGGCCTTAGCATTAATGGGTTCGATGTTTGACGCTTCACAGCGGGTACCGGAATATCAACCGGTTATCCATCGACTACGCCTGTCGGCCTCGCCTTAGGTCCCGACTTACCCTGGGCAGATCAGCTTGACCCAGGAACCCTTAGTCAATCGGCGCACACGTTTCCCACGTGTGAATCGCTACTCATGCCTGCATTCTCACTCGTGAACCGTCCACAACTACCTTCCGGTGCTGCTTCACCCGGCACACGACGCTCCCCTACCCATCACGATCCCCGTTGGGGGTATATATCGCAATGACACGACTTCGGCGGTACGCTTGAGCCCCGCTACATTGTCGGCGCGGAATCACTAGACCAGTGAGCTATTACGCACTCTTTCAAGGGTGGCTGCTTCTAAGCCAACCTCCTGGTTGTCTGTGCGACTCCACATCCTTTCCCACTTAGCGTACGCTTAGGGGCCTTAGTCGATGCTCTGGGCTGTTTCCCTCTCGACCATGGAGCTTATCCCCCACAGTCTCACTGCCGCGCTCTCACTTACCGGCATTCGGAGTTTGGCTAAGGTCAGTAACCCGGTAGGGCCCATCGCCTATCCAGTGCTCTACCTCCGGCAAGAAACACACGACGCTGCACCTAAATGCATTTCGGGGAGAACCAGCTATCACGGAGTTTGATTGGCCTTTCACCCCTAACCACAGGTCATCCCCCAGGTTTTCAACCCTGGTGGGTTCGGTCCTCCACGAAGTCTTACCTCCGCTTCAACCTGCCCATGGCTAGATCACTCCGCTTCGGGTCTTGAGCGTGCTACTCCACCGCCCTATTCGGACTCGCTTTCGCTACGGCTACCCCACACGGGTTAACCTCGCAACACACCGCAAACTCGCAGGCTCATTCTTCAAAAGGCACGCAGTCACACCACAAGGATGCTCCCACGGCTTGTAGGCACACGGTTTCAGGTACTATTTCACTCCGCTCCCGCGGTACTTTTCACCATTCCCTCACGGTACTATCCGCTATCGGTCACCAGGGAATATTTAGGCTTAGCGGGTGGTCCCGCCAGATTCACACGGGATTTCTCGGGCCCCGTGCTACTTGGGTGTCTCTCAAACGAGCCGTCAATGTTTCAGCTACGGGGGTCTTACCCTCTACGCCGGACCTTTCGCATGTCCTTCGCCTACATCAACGGTTTCTGACTCGTCTCACGGCCGGCAGACCGT
>NZ_JBSFJE010000049.1:0-3013 GCF_053597895.1 Streptomyces sp. NPDC001220 | reverse complement strand
GGCAGCTTCCGGACGGGAACATCGAGTTCCTGGGGCGGATCGACGACCAGGTCAAGATCCGCGGCTATCGGGTCGAACTCGGGGAGATCCAGACCCTGTTGACCGAACACCCCGCCGTCCGCGAGGCGTTCGTGACGACCCACGAAGGCGAGCTGACCGGGTACTACGCGCCGGCCGAGGCGTCCGCGAACACGGTCCGTGCGCACCTGGCCGACCGCCTGCCCGACTACATGGTGCCCGCGGCCCTGGTCGCCCTGGAGGCGCTACCGCTCAACGCCAACGGCAAGGTCGACCGCCGCGCCCTGCCCGTCCCGGAGGCCGGCGAGGAGACGGCGGACGGATACATCGCCCCGCGCACGGTGACCGAGGAGCGGATCGCCGAGGTGTGGGCCCAGGTGCTGGGCCTGGAGCGAGTCGGCGTCGAGGACGGCTTCTTCGAGATCGGCGGACACTCGATCCGCGCCGTCGCCCTCGTCGGGGCGCTGCGTTCGGCCGGGTACGACGTCGGCGTGCGCGATGTCTTCGAGCACCGCACGGTCGCCGAGCTCAGCGAGTTCCTCACCGGGCGGCCCGCCCGCACGGAGGTCGACACGCCCGTCGAACGGTTCGCACTGATCGCGGCCGAGGACCGGGAACGGCTGCCGGAAGACGCGGTGGACGCCTATCCGCTGACCCAGGTGCAGCTCGGCATGGTCCTGGAGATGCTGGCCGACGACACCAAGCACGCGTACCACAACGTGTCGTCGTTCCGGATCACGGAGCCGGAGCCGTTCTCGGCCGAGGCGCTGCACGCCGCCGCCCGGGTGATCGCGGCCCGGCACGAGATGCTGCGGACCTCCCTCCACCTGGAGGGCTACAGCGGGCCGCTGCAGGTGGTGCACGCCGAAGCCGCGATCCCGGTGACCGTCCAGGACCTGCGGGGTCTGGACGAGGCCGGGCGGCGCGGCGCCGTCGAGGAGTTCCTCGTCCGGGAGCGCGCCGACCTGTTCGACCTGGAGCAGGCGCCGCTGCTGCGGATGACCGCGCACATCGAGGACGCCGGCTGGCGGCTCGGCGTGACCGTCTGCCATGCCGTCACCGAGGGCTGGAGCCACCGGGCCCTGCTCATGGAACTGCTCGACGCGTACCGAAGCCTGCGCGTGGGCGGAGAGCCCCCCTCGCCGCCCACGTCCCCCGTGCGGTACGCGGACTTCGTCGCCGCCGAGCTGCGCTCCCTGGAGTCCGAGCGGGACCGGGCGTACTGGACGGGGATCACCGGCGGGTACGCGCGCTTCCGCCTGCCGGCCGCCTGGGCCGGCGACCGCACCGCCGGGCGCGAGCGGTACCGGTCCGCGGTGGAGCTGCGGGAGTTCGAGCCGGGGCTGCGCGCCCTGGCGGCACGGGCCCGGGTCTCGGTCAAGAGCGTGCTGCTCGCCGCGCACCTGAAGGTGCTGAGCCTGCTCACCGAGGAGAGACACTTCCACTCGGGCCTCGTCTTCAGCGCCCGCCCCGAGGCACCGGGCGCCGACCGGGTCTACGGCATGTACCTCAACACCCTGCCGTTCGCCTTCGACGCGGACCGCGACCGCACCTGGGAGGACCTCGTACGCGAGGTCTTCGCCCACGAGGCGGGCATGTGGGAACACCGCCGCTACCCGATGCCCGCGATCCAGCGCGACGCCGGGGCTGAGCGCCTGCTCGACGTCCGCTTCAGCTACCAGGACTTCGACCACGTCGACACCGAACGGGTCGACGTCGGCGGCAGCTCCGCCGAGGGCGCGACCGAGTTCGACCTCGCGGTGTCGGCGGTCTCCGGATACCTCCTGCTGACCACGCACACCCACGCCCTGTCCCGCGCGAACACGGACCGGCTGACCGCCCTGTACGCGGCGGTGCTGTCCGCGATGGCGCAGGACCCCGCGGGCGACGCCCGCATCGCGCCGCTGCCGGCCGAGGAGCGCGAGCGGCAGTTGGCGGAGTGGAACGACACGGCCTGCGAGCAAGGGTCCGCCTCCGTGCTCCAGCGGTTCGAGGAGCAGGCCGCCCGTGTCCCGGGCGCCCCGGCCGTGACCCTCGGCGCCGAGACCCTGACGTACGCGGAGCTGGACGCCCGGGCCAACCGGCTCGCCCACGCCCTGCGGGCCCGGGGTGTCGGCGCGGAGACCCGGGTCGCGGTCCAGCTGGACCGGGGTCCCGCCCTGATCGCGACCCTGCTCGCGGTGTGGAAGGCGGGTGGAGCGTACGTGCCGGTCGACCCGGCCTATCCCGCGGAGCGCGTCGCCTCACTCGTGGAGACCTCGGGCGCCCGGCTGGCGGTCACGGCCGAGGCGTACGCGGACCGGTTCCGTGGTGTCACGGTGCTGCTCGCCGACGAGGACGTCAGCGCCCTGCCGGCGACGGCGCCGGTGCGCCCGGATGACCCGGACGGGCTGGCGTACGTCGTCTTCACCTCCGGTTCGACGGGCGTCCCCAAGGGCGTGGAGGTTCCTCACCGGGGCCTGGCGAACCATGTGGCGTGGGCGGCGCGCGAGCTGGCCTCCCGGGGCACGGGCGGTGCTCCGCTGTTCTCCTCGGTCGCCTTCGACCTGGTCGTCCCGAACCTGTGGGGACCGCTGGTCACCGGGCAGCGGGTGTTCACGGTGGCACAGGACGCGGCGCCCGCGGAGCTGGGCCGTGCGCTGCTGGCCGGCGCGCCCTACAGCTTCGTGAAGCTGACGCCCGGACACCTGGAGCTGCTCGCCGCACAGCTCACCACCGAGCAGGCGGACGAACTCTCCGCGGTGACGGTGGTCGCCGGCGAGGCGCTGCCCGGCACCACCGCCGACCGGTCGCTGGGAATCCTCGGCCCCGGACGGCTGGTCAACGAGTACGGTCCGACGGAGGCGTCGGTGGGCTCCACTGTCTTTCCGGTGCGGGAACCGGTGGGGCGCGAGGTCGTCCCGATCGGCCGGCCGTTGCCGAACATGCGGACGTATGTGCTGGATGCGGCGCTGGAGCCGGTGCCGGTCGGGGTCGCGGGCGAGTTGTACGTCGG
>NZ_JBSFJE010000048.1:0-3108 GCF_053597895.1 Streptomyces sp. NPDC001220 | reverse complement strand
CCAAATTCCACCAACGCCTCGCCCCCACCGGAGCCCACCTCCACAACCAATGGGGCGCCACCGAAGTCTCCATCGACTCCACCAGCCACACCTGCGTCCCCGAGGACGAGTGGGCAGGTGACGTCTCCCTCGGCGAGGCGATCGCGAACAACCAGGTCCTGGTGCTCGACGAACACCTCAACCCGGTGCCCGACGGGGTCCCCGGTGAGCTGTACCTGGGCGGCGTGGGTCTGGCCCGCGGCTACCTCGGCGACGCCCGCAAGACCGCCGCGGCCTTCGTCCCGCACCCGTTCGCCGACGGAGAGCGGCTCTACCGGACCGGCGACCGGGGCGTGCGCCGCCCGGACGGCAGGCTGACGTTCCTGGGGCGTGCGGACAGCCAGGTCAAGATCCGCGGCATCCGCATCGAACCCGCCGAGATCGAACACACCCTCCGCCGCCACCCCCACGTCCACGACGCCGTCGTCACCAAATGGGAACCCACCCCCGGCGACCACCGCCTCGCCGCCTACATCACCACCGGACACCCCGGGCCGGCGGAGGACCTGCTGGCCGACCTCAACACCCACCTCAGCGACCAGCTCCCCCTCTACATGATCCCTTCCAGCATCACCGTGCTGGACCGCATCCCCGTCAACGCCAACGGCAAGACCGACCACCGCGCCCTCCCCGAGCCGCGGTACGAGGCGGACGCGGTCGCGGTGCGGCCGGCCACCGAGGCCGAGCAGCTGATCGACGGCATCTGGGCGGAGGTGCTGGACCGCTCCGACCTGGACATCCACGCCAACTTCTTCGCCCTGGGCGGGCATTCACTGCTGGCCACCCGGATCGTCTCCCGGCTGCGCTCGGCGCTGTCGGTGGACGTCCCGCTCGCCCTCATCTTCGACAACCCCACCATCCACACCATGGCCACCGCCCTGGAGAACCTGCTGCTGGACGCGGTCGGCGACCCGGAGGCGGACACCGCTTCGGCCGGGGACACGGCTTCGGCCGGGGACACGGCTTCGGCCAGGGACACGGCTTCGGCCTCCGACACGGCCTCTGCTTCGGCCCCGGACACCACCGCCGAGAGGACCCGCTCATGACCACGAGCCGGATTCCCCAGGCCGACCCCGAGGCAGGTGCGCAGGAAGCGCGGCGTGCACAGGTCAGGTCGCTGCTCCAGGGCGCCCGTGCCGCCCAGCGCGCCGACGCGGCGGCGACGGCCATCCCGGTGGCCGACCCGGGCGCGCCCGTGGCGTCGTACTCGCAGGAGCGGATGTGGCTCCTGGAACAGATGATGCCGGGCTACAACACCTCCACGGTGATCCGGGTCCGGGGCGCTCTCGACGTCGGTGTGCTGGCCCGGAGCTTCACGGTGGTCGCCGGACGGCACGAGGTGCTGCGGACGGTCTTCGACGAGCGGGACGGCGCCCCCGTCCCCCGGGTGCTGCCGGCTGCGCCGGTGCCGGTCCCGGTGCACGAGGCGGCCGGGGACGATGCCGCGGAACGGTACGCGGCGGGCGTCGCGATCGCCCGCGAGCTGATGCGCGAGCCGTTCTCGCTGTCGGACGGTCCGGTGTTCCGGGTCGCCGTGGTGCGGCTGGCCGCGGACGACGCCCTGCTGGTGCTGGTGGTCCACCACATCGCGATCGACGGCACCTCGATGCGGGTGCTGTGGTCGGAGCTGTCCCGGGCGTACGGGGCGGTGGCGGCCGGCCGGGAGCCGGAGCTGCCGCCGCTGCCCCTCCAGTACGGGGACTACGCGGCGTGGAGCCGGGTCCATCAGACGCCGGAGCGGCTGCGGCACCAGCTGGACCACTGGCGGGAGCGGCTGGCGGACGCGAGCGCCGACGAACTGCCCACGGACCGGCCCCGGCCGGCCGTGCGGACCGGGAACGGCGCCCAGGTCTCCTTCACGATCGACGGCGAGCTGGGGGCGGCGGTCAACCGCTTCTCGCGGGAGCACAACGCGACCCCGTTCATGACGCTGACCGCCGCGTTCAGCGTGGTCCTGGCCCGGCACTCGGCCACCCGGGACGTCACCCTGGGCACCCCGATCGCCGGCCGGGTCCGTCCCGAACTCGACGCGCTGATCGGTTACTTCGTCAACACCCTGCTGATCCGGACCGAGTTGGCCGACGACCCGTCGTTCGAGGCGCTGCTGGCCCGGACCCGGGCGAACACGCTCGCCTCCTACGAGCACCAGGAACTCCCCTTCGAGGCACTGCTGGAGGAGCTCCGGCCGGAGCGGGACCCGAGCCGCAACCCGCTGTTCCAGGTGCTGTTCGCCCTGGGCGACGAGGAGACGGACGACCTGGTGCTGCCCGGTCTGACGGCCGAGCGGGTCGAGTTGGTCGACGGCAAGTCGAGGTTCGACCTGAACGTGGCCCTCACCCGGGCCGGTGACACGTTCACCGGGATCGCGTACTACGAGGCGGACCTCTTCGATCCCGGCACGATCGACCGGCTGCTGCGGCACTTCGTCGCCTTCCTGCGCAACGCGCTGGCGCATCCCACCCGTCCCGTCTCGGGTGTCGGCATGGTCGACGAGGCCGAACGCGAGCGGCTGCTGGCGGCGGGGCTGGGCGAGAAGGTGGTGTTCCCGGAGGGTCTGCTGACCGATCTGGTGGACGCCGTGGCCGCGGCCACCCCGCACGCGCCGGCCGTGACGGACTCCGAAGGCACCCTGTCCTACGCCGAGTTGACGGGGCGCGCCAACCACCTGGCAGAGCGGCTGCGGGCGGTGGGAGTCCGGGCCGACACACCGGTCGGCCTCTGGATGGACCGGTCCGCCGAGATGGTCGTGACGCTCCTGGCCGTGCTCAAGGCGGGCGGTGCCTTCGTCCCGCTGGACCCGGATCTTCCGGTCGGGCGTGCGGTGCGGGTCCTCGCCGACGCCGGTGCACCGGTGGCCTGCACGGACGCCGAGCGTGCGGCTCTGCTCGCCGACGCCCAGGGCGGCTTCACCGTGCTGGACTGCGGCCCGGGGACGCTGACCGGGACGTCACCGACCGCGCCCGACAGTGGCGTGACCGGGGATCACCTGGTGTCGGTGTACTACACCTCCGGCTCCACCGGCACCCCCAAGGGCGTCGCCTCCACCCACACCGGCTGGACCAACCGCAT
>NZ_JBSFJE010000047.1:0-3522 GCF_053597895.1 Streptomyces sp. NPDC001220 | reverse complement strand
CCGATCCGCGCGGTCTGCTCCGCAGACACGACGCGGCGTCGCTACGCGACGCTTCCCGGCGCTGCGCGCCGGAGACCCCCGGGCTCCGCCCGAGGGGGCCAGGCACTCCGTGCCCGGCCTACCGGGCCAACGCTCCGCGCTGGCCCGGGGCCTGACGGCTCCGCAGTCAGGCAAAAACGGCAGCAGCAAGGGAGGGGTTGGCCTGACTCTCCCGTGCTCGACTGGTACTGACGGTTCGTCAATGTCAGGCTGTGCGTCAAAATTGACGCTGAGCTAGATTCTGGGATGACAGGGCGCCCCAGTCACGCCAACCGAGAATGCATCAATTCTGGTGTGGGATAGATTCTGGGCTCACACCGCACCCCCGGCTTCAGTTCGATCGATAACGGATAAATTCCCGATACTACTCACACGCGGCGCCCTCCTCCGAATGTCTCGGAGGAGGGCGCCGTAATCAGAATATGATTTACGCTGCCCGCTTCCTCTGAGAAATCGAATCAGGGAGTACCGTGTTTTCGGTGGTCGGCTGGATGTCTCTGTCCTCGGAGGGCTCCTGCCTCGCGCCGGCCCGGAGCTGCTGGCGCAGCTTCCAGTGGGCCCTCTCCCATTCGAGGATGTTCTTCTTCGCGGCCTGCCGGCTGCTGCGGAGCGCCCGGATCCCCCCGGCGATCCACAGTTCGAGGTCGGCGGCCTCGATGACGTAGCAGGCCTTCAGGAAGGCGATGGCCTGCTCGGCGTCGACGGGCAGGATCTTGCCGTTGATGATGCGGCGGACGGTGGTGGCGGGCAGCGTCCCCGGGGTGGACGTCCGCGTCATCTCGCCGGGCGTGGGGTAGCCGGCCCACACGTGCTGGTCGCGCAGCGCCTGGCCGAAGGACGCGATGGTCTTGATGAGTTCGGGGTCGGGTGCCTTGTGGAGGTAGTAGGGCGCCCGGGTCGCCCGGCGTGCGCGGATGAAGAGGTCGAGGCCCTGGGCGTGCGCGAGGGCGATGCTGTCGGTGAACTTCTCCTCCTCGGTGATGGTGACGTTGATGGTGGTCTCGACGGTCTCCCAGGAGGGGACGGAAGTGCCGGCGGCGGCCCGTTCGAAGGTGGCCTTGGAGGGCATGCCGCCCACGTTGTTGGCCATCTCCTCGTAGGTCAGGCCGGCGGCGGCCTTGCGGGCGCGGAGGAAGTCCGCGAGCTTCGCGCGTGCCGGGACGGTGCGGTCTACCGGCTTCTCGGGGCGTCCTGTGGCGGTCACTTCAGTGCCCCGAGCTGCGGTAGGCGTCCATGAGGCGCTTGACCCTGTTGGCGCCTCGGTAGCCGGTCGTCACCATCACGACGGCCGAGGCTCCGATGCGAGTTCTGGCGCTGCGACGTCCGCGCGCTGTACCCCTGCCCGGGCGGGGCGCGCCGGTGCGGCCGCGTCCATCCCACGGCCAACCCGCGGGGCATCCTCTTCGACGACCTGGTGCGCCGGACAGCGGCCGCTGAGATCGTGCCGGTGCAGTTCCGGGTCGGCGCCACGACCCACCGTTTCTGGGTCACCGGCTCTGACCGCGACCGCCTTGAGGACTACCGCAGCGACGACACCGTGCTGCCCGCCGTCCTGGAGCTCGACCTCGATGCCCCCGCGCACGCCAGCCCCGGCCGGCCGACCTGCAGACCGGCGATTATCTCCGTGCCGGGCACTGGCGCTTCGGTCCCAGTTTCCGGGCCCGTCACGGCTTGGATCCCGACTCAGTCGGCTTCGCCCGCCATGGAGACGGCGCTGGCCGATTCCCCGGCAGCCGGACAGCTTGCTCCGCAGCTCGTGCTGCATCCCAGTGGCCTGCCGCACGAGCTCGTCGTCCTCCAGCAGACGGCCGACGACGCGCACCATCTGCTGCTGCGGCTTCAGGACGCCGGAGAGCGGACCGACCAGCGTCGTACGTGGTTGGCGGCCGCGGCGGCCGTGCAGGACGCCGTGACCCGCTACGCACGGTCGGAAGCCCTCAACCGGTACGAGGTGGAGAAGCAGCTGCGTCACCACGTCCGGCATCCCGATTCACAACCAGTGTCGATAGGCCACTATCCGCGACTCACCAAATCCGCTAGCGACTGCTGCAGAAAATCACTAGTGTATGACTGCCTGTAACTACCATCCACAAGCCCAACGGCTCTTGCTTCATCGCCGCCAATCAGCCTGATATGCCCCGCCAGATTTTCGGCTGCCCCGAACTCCCCGAAATCACACCCCGGCCATGCCGGGATCGGAGAATGGTAGATTTCTGGCTCGCCAGGGAAGGGCGAAAGTAGACTTTCATCGCGCCCGACCACTTTCCACACGCCATTTAGGACCTGCACATCATCACTATAGATCGGAAATTTACACACGGCGGAATGTCGAGGATTCACGGCTTCCAAGGATTCAAACCTCTCCCGGAAAATCCCGAGCGCGACCCCGAATCTATTGCGCGCCACCACGATCCCTGCATACCAGCCACCGTCGGCGGGAATTGCCAGGATATCGCCAATCCCGGGCTTGGCGACACTCTCCGTCGCCGCGATTGAAAGATGAGAGATACCTCCGCTAGCCACATCCTCAAAATTCACCCCCTCGCCATTAATAAAGAGGAGTAGAGCATCAGCCAGATCAGATGGTGGAAGGGGATTTCCGCTTCCCTCACCGGACAAACCCGCCAAAACGTCAGCCATATCGGTGAACATGGAATCGGCCAATTCTGGCACTCTCGATCCTTCCGGGCCGGAGTAAACGGTTCCGTCCACCAGGGTGGCCTTGAATACCAGAGGTGTCGAATAGACACCATCCGACGACCACTCTAGGAGCTGCAGGAATTCCTTCAATGACGGAAGCCTCCCAACCCTTTCGGAAAAATCCAAGACGATCGCCGCTAGTTTGACATTTACATGGCTGTCACTCATGGACATGGCACTCCCTTCTTGAAATTCTCGTACGCCCGATATCCGGGCGCCTTCTTGGGATCCATCGGCTGCTGGCGATTACCTCGATAATTGTCGCCATCCTCTCCAATATAGGTTCCGAAGTAGTCCGCAATTCGCTGTTCAAGGAGGCGAGATTGACCGTACGTCCGGGTGCCCGGATACACATCCATTCTATCGCCGTTTGCAGGATTGTATCGGTTGAAGGTTCCGCCGTGACGTCGCTGGACAGAAGCCGGCGATTCATTAGGGCCAAACATTCCACTGTAGTAGGGCACATTATTTCGGTCCACCAGGACATAGTTGCTGAACCCTGGGCGGTCGAGCTTATCGAGGTCAAAACCCGCCCCACCACCATTATGGACGAGTACAGAAGTATGCCCCGCCAGCACGTAGTACGTGTGGAGGTCGTCGACGGTGAGGTTGTACATGTCGCGATCGCCAGGGACTTTGGTGATGCTAGCGACGTAGACGTGGTAGCCAACGGCGGTGTTGAGGGCATGTGGAGTGACCCCTTGAGGTCCGACACTTCCGTTTTATGCGGCGAGGTGGAGTCGTTGTCTGTAGCGGGTCCTGGCCTGGTGTGGGGTGAGGTAG
>NZ_JBSFJE010000046.1:0-5503 GCF_053597895.1 Streptomyces sp. NPDC001220 | reverse complement strand
CCAGGAGGTCCTGGACGACCCCGCCGCCGAGGAGGCCCTCCAGCACCCGGCCCTCCAGCCCCTGCTCGCCCAGGCCGCCAGCTGACCCACCCCACCCCCCCGGACGGGGCGCCACCCGCGCCAGATGTGCGCGGCGCCCCGCCCCCTCCGGGCAGGGGCGGCGTCCCCGCCCCCTCCACGACCCGCGTGACGACTCCGTCCACGCAAGACAGTTCTGGAAGGCATCATGAGTATCGAGAAGGGCAGCACCCTGGAGCTCGACGACATCCAGGCCGCCGCTCTGGAGCCACGGCCGACGCCCTACGCGGGCGCCTACCTCGTCCTGCGCATCGACGACCGGCGGCAGGGGCGCGAGCTGCTGCGGCGGCTCACCCCCGCCCTCGACTCGGTCGCCGCGTTCGACCCCGAGCGTCAGGTCTCGCTCGCCGTGGCACTCAGCTTCCAGGGTCTGAAGGCCTTGGGGGTGCCCGAGGAGTCGCTGGCCACCTTCCCGGAGGAGTTCAGGGAGGGCATGGCCGCGCGGGCGGAGTACATCGGGGACGTCGGGGAAAGCGCGCCGGAGAACTGGGAGGCCCCGCTCGGTTCGAAGGACGTGCACATCGTCCTGGCCGGACTCGCCCCGGACACCGCCCGCCTGGAGACGGTCCTCCTCCTGGTCCGCGACGCCCTGCGCGATCTGCCCGGCGTCGTCGCCATCTGGCAGCAGGGCGTGCACGTCGGACCGGACGAGAAGGAACCGTTCGGGTTCCGCGACGGCATCGGTCAGCCGGCGATCGAGGGTACGGGCATCCCCGGTACCAATCCGCATGAAGAGCCGCTGAGGGCAGGCGAGTTCGTCACCGGATACAAGGACGAGACCCACGGCGTCACACCCGTCCCGCAGCCCGAGGTGCTCGGGCGCAACGGAACGTACGTGGCCTTCCGCAAGCTGCACACGCGAGTGGCCGACTTCCGTACCTACCTCCACGAGCGCGCCACCGACACGGCCGACGAGGAGCTGCTGGCGGCCAAGTTCATCGGCCGATGGCCCAGTGGCGCCCCGCTCGCGCTGACGCCGGACAAGGATGATCCGGAACTCGGTGCCGATCCCGAGCGCAACAACGCGTACCTGTACGGCGACGACCCGGAGGGGCTCAAGTGCCCCGTGGGCGCCCACGCCCGGCGCATGAACCCGCGGGACGCGGTCGTCACCGGTGAGGTGCGCCTGCACCGCATGATCCGGCGCGGTACCACCTATGGTCCGCCGCTGCCCAAGGGCGTGCTGGAGGACGACGGCGCCGACCGCGGCATCATGTTCGCCTTCGTCGGAGCGCACCTGGACCGGCAGTTCGAGTTCGTCCAGCGGCAGTGGGTGAACGACGGCAAGTTCATCGGGGCGCCCGCGGAGAAGGACCCGCTGATCGGCATGAACGACGAGGGCGGGTTCACCGTCCCGCGCAAACCGATCCGCCGCCGCTTCAAGGGGCTGCCGCCGTTCGTCGTCAACCGGGGTGGCGAGTACTGCTTCATGCCCGGACTGTCGGCGCTGCGCTGGATCGCCGACCTCGACACCTGACATCCCTCACAAGCAACAAGACAAGGAGCGTTTCTCATGGCTGACCACTTCTCCGGACCGCGTGCCATCGCGGACCCGGCGTCCGACATCTGCGACGTGTACGCCTTCCCGAGCCCGGAGCGGCCGGGAAACCTGGTGCTCGTCCTCAACGTGCTCCCGGCCTCGGCCCCCACGGCCCTGTTCTCCGACGTGATCACCCACCGTTTCCGCGTCCGCCCGATCGCGTCCGTGAGTGAGGGCGCAGCCGCGGCGTTCCATGTCGGCGAGGACGAGTACGTCTTCGACTTCACCTTCGACGCCCCTCAGCAGGTCGGCGGCACGGACACCCTGGTGCAGGCGGGCACGTGCCAGGCACCCGGCGGCCGGAAGGTCTCCTTCCAGGTCGGCAACGAGGTGCCCGCCGAGGCCGATGGACTGAAGATCTTCGCCGGGTCACGGCTCGACCCGTTCTTCATCGACTTCGTGGGTGTGATCGCCACCGAAGCGACGGGGGAGCTGGCCTTCAGGTCTGATGCCGGCAACGTTCTGGAGGGCCTGAACGCGCTGAGCATCGTGCTCGAAATCGACGCCGCGGTGCTCGGCCCGGCCGCGGGCTCGCTGGTGGCGGTCGTCGGCGAGACCCTGACCACCGGTGGTGGACGCCCGGTCCGGCTGGAGCGCATGGGCCGGCCGGAGATCAAGAACGTGATCATGTCGCCCAAGAAGTTCGACACCGTCAACAGCGATCTGGAGATCCGCGACCTCTTCAACGAGGAGGACACCTTCAGCGTGCGGCCGGACTATGCGGGCGCTTACCGCGCACGGCTCAATGCGAACCTGGCCTTCTACGACGGCCTGGACGGCAAGACCGCCTGGCCGCTGGACGAGCAGGGTGCTCACCCGCTGACCGAACTGCTGCTGGCGGACTTCCTCGTCGTCGACCTGTCCAAGCCCTTCTCCGAGGACGGCTGTTTCGAGATCGAGACCGCCCTGCTCGCCGGCCGCCCGCACACGACCTGTGGTGGCCGGTCGCTCAACGACGACATCGTGGACACCCTCTACACGCTGGTGGTGGGCGGCGTCGACGGTGAACGCATCAGTGACGGCGTCGACCAGCCGACCAAGCCGGCCACGCAGACCTTCCCCTACCTCAACGCTCCCAACGGGACCCCGCCGGACCTGGGCGCCCGTCTGGCCGCGCTGATGCCTCCCCCCGGGGAAGCGGCATGACCGGGGCGTCTCCCCAGGAGTGCGAGCCGGTCACCACGAACGGCACCATCGCCGTGACGAATCTGCACGGACAGATCGACGGCCTGGCCGTACGGCTCAGCCGTGCGGGTGCCGGGGAGACGCCGGGGGCCTCGTCGGCGGTGGCGCAAGGGGCGGCCCTGATCGACCTGCTCAACCTCCGAGGCCACATCCTGGCCCGCGTCGCCGACTACGAACGGGCTGCGGAACTCGCTGAGGGGCTCGTACGCGTCGCACCCGAGGACGGCACGGCCCTGCTCGCCCGCGCCAGGACGCGGGCGACCCTGCACCGCTTCGCCGAGGCCGTTGCCGACCTCGGCGAAGCCGGCCGGAGGGGCGTGGACGAGGCCACCCTGGACGCGGAACGAGCAGTCGTCCTACAGGCACTCGGCTGCTACGCGGATGCCATGGCTCTGATCCGCAAATCGGCGGATCGGCAGAGCGACTTCACGACGCTCGGCGCGCTCGCCGTGCTCCAGGCGGAGCGCAGGGAGGTCACCGAGGCGGACCGGCTGTTCGGCGAGGCACGGCGTCACTATCGGGGCACCTCGCCGTTTCCGCTCGCCCAGCTGGACTTCCGGCGCGGTGTGATGTGGCACCGCGAGGGCGATCTCGATGCCGCGCGCTCGTGCTACGAGGCCGCCCGGCGCCGGGTGCCCGACTACGCGCCGGCGCAGGGCCACCTGGCCGAGGTCGAGCTGCTGCGTGGAGACCCCCAGGCCGCCGTCGCTCTCCTGCGTCCCCTCACCTGGGCCAGCGACGACCCCGAGTACAGCGGGCACCTCGCAGCCGCGTTGGACGCGTGCGACAGGTTTCACGAGGCGAACCAGTGGCGCGAGCGCGCGGCGGCGGGTTACGCGGAACTGGTGCTGCGTCACCCGGAGGCCTACGCCGACCACGCCGCCGACTTCTGGCTCACGGTGGGGGCCGATGTCGAGCGGGGGCTCGAACTGGCGCTGCGGAACCTCGCGTTCCGCCAGACAGCCCGAGCCCACGCCCTGTTCCAGCGCGCCGTCCTGGCGCAGAACCGAGTCCCCCAGACTGCCCCATAGCCGCCTGGCGGCGATGCCGGCGCCATGGAGCACCGACGGGGTCGGCCGGACGGACCGGCATGCCGTCCGGCCGGCCCCGCACCAGCCCGCCGGGGCACATGTGACTCGGTCTCTCACCGACTGAGCCCCCTGGCAGCGCCCCTCACCCCTCTGTGGTCCCACGGACCGCGCAGCACTCCACATCAGCAACCCACTACCCGGGAAGGCCCAAAACGATGGACACCATGCTGGCAGGACGCGTCCACCTGGACACGAAGAAGTTCGTCATGGAGGAGATCCCGGTCCCCGTGCCCGGACCGGGCGAAGTACTGATCGAAGTGAAGGCGGCGGGCGTCTGCCTCTCCGACCTCCACCTCATCGACGGCAGCATCACGCCGCTGCACTTGAACTCCGACGTGCTCACCCTCGGGCACGAGATCTCCGGCGTCGTCCACTCCCTGGGCCCCGGCCTCAAGCGCGACCTGGCCGTCGGCACCCGGGTCGCCCTGCAGGCGGGTCAGCCCTGCGGCGAGTGCGCCCGCTGTGTCAGCGGCGGCACGTGCGTGTCGTTCCGCGGCCGCGGCGTCGACTACGACGGTGGCTGGTCCCAGTACACGATCGCCCGTGAGGACACCGTCGTCCCCATCCCCGACACACTCCCCTTCGACCAGGCGGCGATCATCCCCGACGCCGTTTCCACCTCGTACGCGGCCCTGGTCGACACCGTGCAGGTGCGTTCCGCCCAGGCCGTGGGCATCTGGGGAGTGGGCGGGGTGGGGGCCCATGCCGTCCGGCTGGCCCGCATGATGGGTGCCACGCCGATCATCGCCGTCGACCCGCTGCCCAACGCCCGTGCGCGAGCCCTCGCGTTCGGCGCCGATGTCGCGCTCGACCCGGCCGACCCCGGTTTCGAGGAATCCGTGCTGCGGGCCACCGACGGCCTGGGCCTGGACCACGCCTTCGACTTCGCGGGCGTTCCCCGGGTCCGGGAGCAGGCGTCGCCCCTCCTCGGAAACCACGGTGCGCTCGTCCTGGTGGGTATCACGACCGAGCCGCTGAAGATCTCGGAGAAGATGACCTTCAACCTGAAGAACAAGAAGGTGTTCGGACACTACGGATCCTCGTTCGACCACGTCTACGAGCTGATCCGGTTGGCCGGCAGCGGCCGTCTCGACCTGGCTCCGTCCATCACCGACCACATCTCCCTGGCCGACGCCCCCGAGGCGATCCACCGCCTGGAGAACAAGATCGGCGATCCGATCCGCCTCATCCTCGTTCCCTGAGGAGTCGACCGACGGCGATGGGCCGACCCCGGCGATGGAGCCGGCCCATCGAGCGACCAACCCTCCGCACCGCCGCCCGGGAGAAGCAGACCGACATGCGCGACTCAGGCAACGCCACCGCATCCAGATACAGCAGCAATCCGACGAGCCTGTCGGCAGCCACGCTGCGCACCCGCGTGACGGTCCCGCTCCGCTTCGGCGACGGCCATACGGTGACCGCCGACCTCGCAACCTTCCACCACCTCGCCGACGGGCGGGAACATGTGGCCGTCGTGCTCGGCGACCCCGCGCCCGGCACGCTCCCGCTGGTCCGGCTGCACTCCGAGTGCCTGACCGGCGACGTCTTCGGCTCGGCCCGCTGCGACTGCGGACCCCAGCTGCGCGAGGCCGTCGAGCGCATCGCGGAG
>NZ_JBSFJE010000045.1:0-7328 GCF_053597895.1 Streptomyces sp. NPDC001220 | reverse complement strand
CGGGTCACGAGGAGGCGTGCGCGGCGGCCTGCCGGCGGATGGTCGAGGCTCTGAAGCTGGCTCCCATGGCCGCGACCATCAAGACCGGTCTGCGTGACACCCGCCACGTGATCTTCAACAACGGCACGGAGCTGCTGTGGGCCACCACTTTCGAGACCGAGTGGGAGCCCTACATCGACGACGCGTTCCTGACCGTCGGCTTCGAGCACTTCGTGGACTGGATGCAGCACACCACCGAGTGGGAAACCAAGATCGCTCCGTGGATCGAGAGGTCCGGCGGCCTTGAGTCGCTCACGGGCGACAAGACGCGCGAGGGCTTCGAGGAGCACATCATCGCGAACATGGCCGGCATGAGGTGGATCCTGCAGGACGGGCAGCAGCAGGCCACCGCCTACTGGAACCCGGTCAGCTCGCTGACGATGTCCGAGATCACCAAGGCCGAGCGGATCAACGCCGCCTTCCAGGAGGTCCTGGACGACCCCGCCGCCGAGGAGGCCCTCCAGCACCCGGCCCTCCAGCCCCTGCTCGCCCAGGCCGCCAGCTGACCCACCCCACACCCCCGGACGGGGCGCCACCCGCGCCCCGTCCGGGACCCCGATCGCCAGGTGCAGGCGACTTTGTGAATGTTTTCACGTTCGCGAAGTCGCCTGAATCTCATGGAGAGAGAGTGCATACGGCATGGCACCCGACGTGATAGCCCGCTGGCAGTTCGGAATCACCACCGTCTACCACTATCTCTTCGTGCCGCTGACGATCAGTCTGGCCGGCATCACGGCCGGTCTGGAGACGGCGTGGGTGCGCACGAGGCGGGAGAAGTATTTCCACGCCACCAAGTTCTGGGGGAAGCTCTTCCTCATCAACATGGTGATGGGTGTGGTCACCGGCCTCGTCCAGGAGTTCCAGTTCGGCATGAACTGGTCGGCGTACTCCCGCTTCGTAGGCGACATCTTCGGGGTACCGCTGTCGATGGAGGCGATCATCGCCTTCTTCTTCGAGTCCACGTTCATCGGGTTGTGGATGTTCGGCTGGGACAGGCTCCCCCGCCGCCTGCACTGCTTCTGCATCTGGATGGTGTCCCTCGGCACCGTGCTGTCGGCCTACTTCATCCTGGCGGCGAACTCGTGGATGCAGCACCCGGTCGGCTATCGGATGGACCACGGCCGACCCCGGCTGACCGATTTCTCCGAGGTACTCCTGCAGCCCACGGCGGTGTTCGCCGGCCTGCACGCGATCACGGCCGCGTTCGTCACCGGCGGAGCGTTCGTGACCGGCATCGCCGCCTGGCACCTGTGGCACGCGCAGCGCACCCGGACCCGGGGCGGCGTTGTGGACGCCGGACGCATCCGCGTCATGCGGACCTCCCTGCGGGTCGGCCTCGCGGTACTGGCGGTGGCGGGCTTCGCCACCGTCCTCGACGCCGATGCCCTCGGCAAACTGATGATCGATCAGCAACCGTTGAAAATGGCCGCCGGCGAGGGGCTGTGGAACACCGCGGCGAACGCGCCGTTCTCCGTGGTCGCCATCATGGACGGGGGGAAGCACACGAACACGGTCGACATCGACATCCCGTACGTGCTGTCGTTCCTCGCCCACGGCAACCCGCACGCCCCCGTCACCGGTATCAACGACGCGGCAACGGCCATGGCGGCGCAGTACGGAGGCTCGCCGGGAGACTACCTCCCCGATGTTCCGGTGGAGTACTGGTCGTACCGCTTCATGATCATGTTCGGGATGACCTCCTTCGCCGTCGGCGTGGCCGGGTTGTGGCTGACCCGCAACCGGCGCTGGATCGCCCCGGCCCTCGTCACCCGGTCGGACGAGGTCCCGTACCTGATGCTTACCAGGAACAGGGCCCTCGGGCCGTTTCTGACCAAGTGGGCCTGGCGGGTGGCCATCTGGACGCTGGGGTTTCCGCTGATCGCGAACTCGTTCGGTTGGATCTTCACCGAGAGCGGCCGCCAGCCGTGGGTGGTCTACGGCCTGATGCGCACCTCGGACGCCGTCTCTCCGGGGGTGAGCGCCGCGGAGATGCTGACGACCCTGATCGGATTCACCGTCCTGTACGGCGCCCTCGCCGTCATCGAGGTGAGGCTGATGGTCAAGTACGCCACGGCCGGCCCCCGGCTCGACGAACAGCCGCCGCAGCGTGACCCGCGCCTGCGTGGTCAGTCCTCCGCCGAGGACGACGACAAGATCCTCACTTTCGCCTACTGACCAGCCGTCAGGACGTTTCGCCATGCACCTTCACGACTTCTGGTTCCTGCTGATCGCTTTCTTCTGGACGGGCTACTTCGTCCTGGAGGGCTTCGACTTCGGCGTCGGGGTGCTCACCAAGCTCCTCGCCCGTGACGAGCCCGAACGCCGTGTGCTGCTCAACACCATCGGGCCCGTCTGGGACGGCAACGAGGTGTGGATGATCGCGGCCGGCGCCGCGACCTTCGCCGCCTTCCCGGGCTGGTACGCCACCCTGTTCAGCGGCTTCGACCTCCTCCTGTTCGCCGTCCTGGTCTGTCTGATCGTGCGGGCTGTGGGCTTCGAGTACCGCGTCAAGCGCGACGGCATCCGGTGGAAGCGCAACTGGGAGCACGCCATCTTCTGGTGCTCGCTGCTGGCGCCGCTGCTGTGGGGGCTGGTCTTCGCCAACATGGTCCACGGCGTGGCCATCGACCGGCGGCACGTCTACACCGGCGGCCTGAGCGGCCTGTTCCACCCCTACGCGCTGCTCGGCGCGCTGACCCTGCCGGCGGTCTTCACCGTCCACGGAGCGGTGTTCGTCGCGCTCAAGACCGTCGGCGACATCCGTGACCGGGCCCGCGCACTCGCCTTCCGGCTCGGCGCTCTGGCCGCCGTGCCCACCGGGGCCTTCCTGATCTGGACGCAGGTGGACCGCGGCAACAGCCGCAGCCTGGCGACGGTGGTCCTCGCGCTGGCCGCCTGGGGCATCGCGCTCGCCTGCACCAGGGCTCGCCGCGAGGGGTGGGCGTTCACCTTCTCCGCCGCCACCGTGGCGGCCACGGCAGCGACGTTGTTCCTGACTCTCCATCCCGAGGTCATGCCGTCCACGTTGAACCCGGCCTGGAGCCTGACGGTGACCAACGCGTCCTCCTCGGCGTACACGCTGGGGATCATGACCTGGGTGGGCGCCGTCTTCGCGCCGCTGGTCATCGGCTATCAGGCCTGGACGTACTGGGTGTTCCGCAAGCGCATCGGCACCCAACACATCCCGCAGGCCAACTCCCACGGCCCCTCTCCCGTACAAGGAACCGTCATGCCCCTCGCCCGTGTCCCGGACAAACCGCGCGTCCTCATCGCCGGCGGCGGCTACGTCGGCCTGTACACCGCGATGCGCCTGCTGAAGAAGCTGCGTCGCGGTGAGGCGACCGTCACGGTCGTGGACTCCCGCTCGTACATGACCTACCTGCCCTTCCTGCCGGAGGCGGCAGCCGGCAACGTGGCCCCGCGCAACCTGGTCGCCTCGCTGCGCGGGGTTCTGACCGGTGCGGAGGTGGTCACCGGGCACATGGTCTCCGTCGACCAGGCGGACAAGGTCGCCCACGTCCGCACTGCGGCGGGTGACGCGCTCGAGCTGCCCTTCGACCACCTCGTCGTCGCGCTCGGCTCGGTCTCCCGCACCTTCCCCATACCCGGCCTGGCTGAGCACGGCATCGGCATGAAGTCGGTCGAGGAGGCCATCAGCCTGCGCAACCACGTCCTGGCCCAGCTGGACCGCGCCGACTCCACCACCGCCGAGACGGTGAAGCGCAAGGCCCTGACCTTCGTCTTCGTCGGTGGCGGCTTCGCCGGCGTGGAGACCATCGCGGAGACCGAGGACATGGCCCGCGACGCCGCCCGGACCTACCGCAACGTCACCCGGGAGGACATGCGCTTCGTCCTCGTCGAGGCCGCCGGTCGCATCCTGCCCGAGATGGGTGCGGACCTCGGTGTCTGGACCATGGAGAAGCTTCAGGCACGCGGCATCGAGGTGCACCTCGAGACTTCCATGGATTCCTGCGTCGACCAGCACGTGGTCCTGGCGAACGGTGTCGAGGCGGACGCCTCCACGATCGTGTGGACAGCCGGCGTCCGCCCCAACCCCGCGTTGGCCCACTTCGGCCTGCCGCTCGGCCCGCGTGGCCACGTCGACACCCTGCCCACTCTCCAGGTCAGGGGTCTCGACGGTGTGTGGGCCGCGGGCGACAACGCCCAGGTTCCCGACCTGGCCGCCGAAGAGGGCGCATGGTGCGCGCCCAACGCGCAGCACGCCGTACGTCAGGCCCCGGTGCTCGCCGACAACGTGATCGCGGCTCTGCGTGGCCGTCCGCCGGCGGAGTACCGGCACAAGAACCTGGGCGCGGTGGCCGGCCTTGGCCTCCACAAGGGCGTCGCGATCCTCTTCCACAAGATCAAGCTCAAGGGCCGCCCGGCGTGGTGGTTCCACCGCCTCTACCACGGCAGCCGTGTGCCGACGCTGAACCGCAAGATACGCGTGTTCGTGGACTGGACCCTGGCCGCCCTCCTGAAGCGGGAAACCGTCGGACTCATCGAACTGGAGCACCCGCGCGACCCGTTCACCGAGGCGGCCACGTCGTCCCGCAGCCGTACCTGATCTCTCCGCCCGCTTTCTCCCTTTCTCTTTCCGTCGTACCCCCGTCCGCTGCCTGGAGGGCTGTCCCCATGTCACAGAACACCGTCGCCGCCGCTCGCGGCGCTGAGACCACACCGGAGAATGTGCCTGTCGACCCGTCACACCGGCGCCGCTGGTGGATCCTGATGGTCATCTCCCTGTCCATGCTGATGGGTGTGCTCGACGGCACCATCGTGAACATCGCCCTGCCGTCCGCCCAGCGCGACCTGGGCTTCTCGGACGCCGACCGGCAGTGGGTGGTCACCGCCTACGCGCTGGCCTTCGGCAGCCTGCTGCTGCTCGGCGGCCGGATCGCCGACCTTGTCGGGCAGAAGGTGACCTTCCTGGTGGGTCTGGCCGGCTTCGCGGCCGCTTCCATGGTGGGAGGCGCGGCGAACGGTTTCCTCATGCTCGTCGCCGCGCGCGCGGTGCAGGGCGGGTTCGCCGCCCTGCTGGCCCCGTCCGCGCTGTCGATCCTGATGACCACCTTCACCGAGCCGCGCGAGCGGGCGAAGGCCTTCACCGTCGCCGGCTCGGTCTCCGGTGCGGGCGGAGCCGTCGGCCTGATCCTCGGCGGCGTACTGACCGAGTACCTGGACTGGCGCTGGACCATGTACGTCAACGTGGTCTTCGCGGTGGTGGCGTTCGTCGGCGGCGTAGCCCTGCTGCACCGCACCCCGCGCGACACGTCCTCGAAGCTCGACGTCCCCGGCACCCTGCTGGTCTCCGCCGGCCTGTTCTGCCTGGTCTACGGTTTCTCGAACGCCGAGACGCACGGCTGGGGGGCGGCGTCGACCTGGGGAATGCTCGCGGCCGGCACCGTCCTGGTGGCCCTCTTCGTCTGGCGGCAGAACAAGGCGGCATATCCGCTGCTGCCCCTGCGGGTCCTGCTGGACCGCAATCGCGGCGCCTCCTTCGCCGCCCTGTTCGTCAGCGGCGCGGGCATGTTCGGCGTGTTCCTGTTTCTGACCTACTACCTTCAGCTGAACCTCGGCTACAGCGCCCTGAAGACCGGCTTCGCCTTCCTGCCCATGATCGTGGCATCGTCGTCCGCCTCCGCCGTGGCCAACAACGTCCTGGTGCCGCGCATCGGCCCCAAGCCGGTGGTACCGCTGGGCATGGCCATGGCGGCCGCCGGCCTGGTCTGGATGACCACGCTGGACACGAACAGCGGATACCTGACGCAGGTACTGCCCCAACTCCTGCTCGTCGGCGTCGGGCTGGGCACGGTCATCGCGCCGGCGATGAGCCTGGCCACGTCCGGCGTGGCCGACGCCGACGCCGGCGCGGCGTCCGCCGCCGTCAACACCGTCCAGCAGGTCGGCGGGTCCATCGGCGTCGCCCTGCTCAGCACGATGGCCTCCGACGCCGTCACCGAATACCTCTCCGGCCGCAACCCCAAGGACCCCGCCGTCCTGGCCCAGGCCGGCCTCGAGGGCTACTCCACCGCCTACTGGTGGTCGGCGGGCATCTTCGTCATCGGCCTGGGCGTAACCGCCCTGCTCTACCGTCGCGGTGTGCCCCAGCAGGACGAGAACGCCGCACCTCTCGTCCACATGTGACCGGCGGACGGGTCCGTCCGAGAAGGGGCTGCAGGCCGTGCCGCAGGCACCTGCTGCGACAGGTGCCGTGCACGAGGAATCAAAGGGGGAGGTGTCCGGGTACCTTTGACGGGGCAGCGCCGCAGGAGTCGTGCAGATTCTTCGGGGTCGCCCTGTTCCCCTCTCTGAGACAAAATGTCCCATAGTAGGCTGTAAGTCATGTTGTCTCACGGAAGGGAACGGAGAGGTGGAAGACAGAATTGATCCACGTTTGCTGCGCAGTCGTGAAGCCATGGTCGCGGCGGCCACCGCGCTGCTCACGGAGGGCGGGCTGGAGGCTGTGACGCACCAGGCGGTCGCCACCCGCGCCGGCGTCGGCAGAGCCACCGTCTACCGGCACTGGCCCAGTCTTCTCGACCTCCGCCTGGCCGCGCTGGAAGCCGGTATGCCGCCTTTGCCTCCGATGCCCGAGAAGGTGCGGGCCGCTTCGGGTGATGATCCGCGAGCGGAGCTCGTTTACCGCCTGGGCGTGCTCGCCGAGCGGTGGGACGACGAGCAGGCGGGTGCCGTCCTTGCTGCGGTCCTCGGTGGCTCGCGGCATGACGAAGGCATGCGGCGCCTCCGGGAGTCGCTGGTCAAGCAGATCGCCGATGCGCTGCGTCCCGCTGTCGCCGCGGCCGTGGAGCGCGGCCGGCTCCGGTCGGACGTCACCCCTGAGACCTTTGCCATGGCCACCGCGGGTCCCCTGTTCTTCGAGCGCTTTCTCGCCGGGAACCACCTGGGGCCTGACACCGTGGACGCCGTCGTGGATGCCGCCATGCGGGGCTGGTCCTAGCGCCGTCGAGTCCCCGGCGTGGCTGGATGTCCGCCGTTCGGCCGGGGCTGATCAGGGTGGCAGTCCTTCGCGCGCATGAACAACTGCGAGGTTCTGCCACCTCCTGGTTCCCCGCTTCGGTGGTGGTCGGCCGAACCTGTCGGCGCGAACCGATCGGCTCGCAGGCCGGTGCGGGCGCCACCGGTCCGAACGCTGCACTTCTTTGAACCGAGCCGGTGTGACGCAGGTCACTATGAGACAAGTTGACTCATAGAATCTCTGTGAGGCAATCTGTCTCACATGGGGATCGCGAAAGGCGGATCCCGCTCCTATCCACAGATGTCGCCAA
>NZ_JBSFJE010000044.1:0-9140 GCF_053597895.1 Streptomyces sp. NPDC001220 | reverse complement strand
GCGTTTCTTCGAGGACATGACGCAGAGCAGGATCGCCGAAAGCCTCGGCATCTCCCAGATGCACGTCTCCCGCCTCATCAGCCGCAGCTGCGCCCAGGTCAGGGACGACGCTCTACGCCGGTGACCTCTCTCCTACCGCGCACACAACCCGCGTGCGGGCCGGCCTGTCCTCGGCGCGAAGTGACCGACGGCGGGCGATGAACGCGGGGAGGGCCTCGAATTCCGGCCGAGCGTGCCCGCGTTCATGCCCCCCCCCGGTCACTCCCTCGGACGGGCCGCGCACATGTTCGCCGACCACCGGCAGATCCCCCTCGGGATCATCGTGAGCCGATGCCGCGGACTCCTCGAAGCCCAGGCTGCCGATGCTCAGGTTCGCGTGGACGTCGTGGAGCCCCGCGGTGGTGCTGCGCAAGCCGCGGCTGAACTCCGGACCGCACTCGGGCGGGCTCCGGATCTCGGACGCGCGTCACGCGGTGGCGCAGGCGGTTCCGTTCAGGCTGAAGCCGGACGGCTTGGCGAAGGCTCCGTCGGCGCTGCCCTGGAAGCCGAAGGCCACCTGGCCGCCGGCCGCGATCTGGCCGTTGTGGCTCACGTTGCTCGCCGTGACGGCTCCTGACGACGAGGACAGGTTCGCGTTCCAGGAGTTGGTGATCCGCTGCCCGGAGGGGAGGGTGAACGCGAGCTGCCAGCCGTTGACGGGAGAGGAGCCGGTGTTGGTGACCGTGACGTCGGCGGTGAAGCCGCCCTGCCAGACGTTCGTCGCGTACGCCACCTTGCAGGACGTGGAGCCGCCCGGGTTGCCCGGGCCACCACCGGAGGACCCGGTGTTGACGGTGGAGGAGAACGAGGTCACGGCGAGACCCGCGCCGTTCTGCCAGGGCTCGAACCCCGCCTGAACACTCGTCAGATACCAGCTGTTCTGCGCGAGTCCGCGCGAGACGGCCTGCCGGGCGAAGTCCATGACGTCGAAGGCCCAGCTGGTGACCGCCGACGGTGCGACGAACGACAGCACGTCGTTCGAGCCGTTGTTGCCGGACCACACCTGCCACTCCCGCCCGCCCACGGATGCGTTGCCGACCGGGGAGCCGATGGGCTGGATGGACCCGACCTTGTTGAACCAGATCATGATCTCGGTCCGGTTCACACCGTCGGTGCGCGGTGTGGGGTCGAGCCAGATGTCGTACGCGGCGTCGTACACCGCGTCGTTCACGTAGGCGTAGGAGATGCTCGAAGGCGCGGTGGAGACGGCGCTGAGCTGCGCGGGCAGGTTGGTGCCGGGCGAGCAGTTGGTGTAGTGGCAGCCGTTGTAGACGGACGGGTAGGACTTCGGAGCGCCGTTGGTGGGGACGGATCCGTCGGCCTGGGTGATCCTGAACCCCGACTCCGTCGCGGTGACGCACTGGGAGGCGCTGGTGCCCCAGCGGTTGTTCTGGACCACGTAGCGGCCCTGGATGGTCGTCGTTCCAAAGGGTTCGCAGATCGAGGTGTCGGCCTGTGCCGCCGTCGCTGTGGTCAGAAGCGCGGCGAGCGAGACGAGCGAGGTGAGCAGCGCGCCGAGCAGGCCACGCGCGCGGTGGGCATGGTGCGATGAAGGACGCATGCGGATCCTCTTCCGAGGGATGGGGGGGGGTAGTGGGGAAGTGCTCCCGTCACCTGGTGAATGGGAGCGCTCCCAATCCTGGGTTCGGCAGGACTGTAGGGATGGTTCAGGTCCATGACAAGACTGTCGGCGCGAACCCGTCGAACCGATTTCGGAGCCGCAGGTCGGACAGGGGTGCCGAGACGCGGCATGCCTACTCCGCGATCGATGCCCGGACGGATTCGCCGGCGCGGGTCAGGTCGACTCGCGGACCACCAGCTCCGTACGGAGGATGACGTGACGCCAGGCCACGGCACCCTCCTCCATCTCCTCCAGGAGCAGTCGGATCATGGCCCGCCCGATCTCCTCGATCGGCTGACGTACCGTGGTCAGCCGAGGTTCGGTCTGCTGGGCCAGCGGAAAGTCGTCGAAGCCGACCACGGCGACGTCCTCGGGCACCCGGCGTCCGGCCGCGCGCAGGGCCTCCAGGGCCCCCGCGGCCGTGGTGTCCGACGCGGCGAGGACGCCGTCGATGTCCGGATGCCGTTCGATGAGCTCGGCCATGGCGCGGCGTCCGCTGTCCGTCGTGAAGTCGCTCTCGGCGACAAGGGTCGGCCCACCCTTCAGGCCCGCGAGTTTCAGGGCCTCCTCGTAGCCGCGCAGCCGGCACTGGGCGGCGTACAGGTCGAGTGGCCCGGTGATGGTGGCTATGACTCTGCGGCCCCGCCGGACAAGGTGGGAGACGGCACTGCGGGCGCCACCGATGTTGTCCGCGTCGACGTAGCTGACGTACTCCTCCCCGGAGCGGCGCCCCAGCAGTACGGTCGGCAGCCGGGCTTCGGCGAGCATGTCCGGCAGGGGATCGCCGGCGTGCACGGACATCAGCAGGACACCGTCGACCCGGCCGCCGCGCGCGTACTCGAGGAAGCGCTGCCGCTCGGTGTCCGAGCGGACCAGGGTCAGCAGCAGTTGCATCCCCGTGTCGGTGAGCGCGTTCCCGAGTGAGCTGACGATCTCGGAGAAGAAGGGCTCCGCGAACTGCCGCCAGTCCGGCTCCGTCATGACCAGGGCGACGGCGTCGGCCCGCCGTCCCGCCAGGGAACGGGCCGCGAGATTGGGCACGTAACCCAGTTCCTCGATGGCCCGTTGTACGGCCCGGCGTGTCGAATCCTTCACGCCCGCCGCGTTGTTGATGACGCGGGAGACCGTGCCCCGTCCCACCCGCGCGTGGGCGGCCACCTCTTCCAGCGTCGGTGTCCCCGGGCGTCGCCTGCCCATGACCACCTCCCCCAAGAGATCACCGATCTTACCGGCCGGAGGGGAGTGAGCACACGAATTCACCAGCGGCATAGTTACCGGCGGTTGCCCTGCTCCCCATGGTTGGGAGCGCTCCCGTCAGGAGTGGGGAAGTCTGGGCGCGGTCGCTGGTGGTCATGACTGACATGGGCTGCCATGGCTCTGCTGAGCTGTGTTCGCGCAGGGGGCTGTCGGTTGTCCGGCGGGCGGCCCGAGCTGGTCGCGGGTCGGTCGGGCGGCCCTCTGCGCGGGTGGGCCGCCCCGCCGGATGTGTGTCCGCGTCCGGGATCCATGTGCTGTTCCTCCTTGCGTCACGCGACTCACGGAGAGGTGCCAAGGGCGGAATCCAGTGGGAGCGCTCCCATGGTGGAGATGGAGGCGGGCGCGGTCAAGACGCTGGGGCCTCCAAAGTTCGAACTGGGCCGATCCGGCGAAAAGTTTCGCAAGGGCCCTATGAAACCTCGCCAGTTGACGCTAGCTTCCTCCCCACCAGTGGGAGCGGTTCCATCAGGCGACGCGTCCGTAGCGGCGCGCCAAGCTGTGAGGACTCGCTCATGCGACACCCCCCGCATTCAGTACTTTTAGTCAGCGACGCTCTCTCGACACCGCTCTGCCCGGTGTTCTCGGGCCGGGGAGCCACGGCCGCGTGTGCCGTGGACAGGGACTCCGAGGCAACACCGTCGGCCGACCGTCGACCGGTGCACGAGCGCCGGATCGCACCGCACTCGCTTTGCGCCACTCCCGCGACACGCCGGCCTGACCCGTACGGGTCCTGCTTCGGCGTCGGTGCCTTCAGACACCGCCGGGCCGCCCCGCACCTGACCCGGCGCCCCCCAGCACCACCGAGGCCTTGAAGAGCCGGCATCACGGCCGCGCCTTCGAGTGGATGCCGGACGTACCGGCGCACCGACCACTGGAACGCCACGTGTGCCCCAGGTGTGGCCCAGACGTCGGCTCGCGCGACCGTCCGCGCGGCCTCTGTCCGTAACTCCCCATCCAGAGAAGGAAACCCGCACTCATGAGTCACACCAGGACATCGCTGCTCGCCGCCCTGGCGCTGGTCGCCGGGACGACGGGGACAGTGCTCGTCGTCGGCCAGGCCGGCGCCGCCACCTCGGCCGTCCCCTGCACCGTCGACTACAAGGTGCA
The DNA here is from genome assembly GCF_053597895.1 of Streptomyces sp. NPDC001220. Taxonomy (NCBI): domain Bacteria; kingdom Bacillati; phylum Actinomycetota; class Actinomycetes; order Kitasatosporales; family Streptomycetaceae; genus Streptomyces; species Streptomyces sp. NPDC001220. The sequence goes on along the minus strand of NZ_JBSFJE010000044.1, from coordinate 5,116 downwards.
GAGCCAGTGGGACACCGGCTTCACCGCCGCCGTGACCATCACCAACAACGCGGCAGCCAAGTCGAGTTGGTCGGTGAAGTGGTCGTACGCCGGCAATCAGAAGGTCACCAACGCCTGGAACACGAAGCTCAGCCAGAACGGTGCCGACGTCACCGCCGCCAACGAGGCCTACAACGGCGCTCTCGCGAGCGGAGGTTCGGTCAGCTTCGGGTTCAACGGCTCCTACAGCGGCACCAACGGCGTGCCCGCCACGTTCACGCTCGACGGGGTCACCTGCAACGTCGACGGCGGCGGCGGTACTGGAGGTGGTACTGGCGGCGGCACCGGTGGTGGCACCGGCGGCGGTACGGGCGGCGGTGGAGGTGGCGGTGGTGACACCGGGAGTCGCGCCGACAACCCCTACACGGGCGCCAAGGTGTACGTGAACCCCGAGTGGTCCGCCAAGGCGGCCGCCGAACCGGGCGGCAGCCGTATCGCCAGTCAGCCCACCGCTGTCTGGCTGGACCGCATCGCCGCCATCAACGGTGTGAGCGGTGGGATGGGTCTGCGCGCCCACCTCGACGAGGCCCTGAAGCAGAAGGGCTCCGGAGATCTCGTCGTCCAGCTCGTCATCTACGACCTGCCCGGCCGCGACTGCGCCGCCCTCGCCTCCAACGGCGAGCTGGGGCCCGACGACCTCGACAAGTACAAGTCCCAGTACATCGACCCCATCGCGTCGATCCTGTCCGACGCCAAGTACGCGGGCCTGCGGATCGCCACCGTCATCGAGCCCGACTCACTGCCCAACCTGGTCACCAACGCCGGCGGCACGCCCACGACCACCGACGCCTGCGTGACCATGAAGTCCAACGGCAACTACGAGAAGGGCGTGGGCTACGCCCTGGACAAGCTCGGTGCCATCCCGAACGTCTACAACTACATCGACGCCGCCCACCATGGCTGGCTCGGCTGGGACAGCAACCTCGGTCCCGCGGTGCAGGAGTTCCACAAGGTCGCGACGACGAACGGCGCGAGCGTGAACGACGTGGCCGGCTTCATCGTCAACACCGCGAACTACAGCCCCACCAAGGAGCCGTACCTCAAGGTCACCGACACGGTGAACGGCCAGACCGTACGTCAGTCGAAGTGGGTGGACTGGAACCAGTACGTGGACGAGCAGTCCTTCGCCCAGGCGCTGCGCGACAAGCTCGTCGCGGCCGGATTCGATTCCGGACTCGGCATGCTGATCGACACGTCACGCAACGGCTGGGGCGGCTCCGCCCGGCCCACCGGTCCCGGAGCGCAGACCACCGTGGACGGCTATGTCGACAGCAGCCGCGTAGACCGGCGGATCCACGCCGGAAACTGGTGCAACCAGAGCGGAGCAGGCATCGGGGAACGCCCGACCGCGGCTCCCGCCGCCGGTATCGACGCCTACGTGTGGGTCAAGCCGCCGGGGGAGTCGGACGGCAACAGCGCGGCCGTCCCCAACGACGAGGGCAAGGGCTTCGACCGGATGTGCGACCCGACCTACGGCGGCAACGCGCGCAACGGCAACAACCCCACGGGCGCGCTGCCGAACTCGCCGCTGGCCGGGCACTGGTTCTCCGCCCAGTTCCAGCAGTTGGTCCAGAACGCGTACCCGCCCTTGTCATGACCCGCTGACGCGCTGTGTCCGCCGGCGTCGGGCCCGCTCGGCAGGGAGAGGGAGGGGTCCGGCGGCGGCCAGGTAGGGAGGCGCGGCCGGCCGCCCCGCGGGATTTTCCCCGGGACGGCCGGTGATTCCCGTGGATCACGGTCGGGGCGGAGTTCCGGGAACTGGCGAGGACGGCGGACGGCGATGGCCGGCAGAGCAGGCGATTCGGGCTTCTGCCAAAATGGGACGTACCCGTCTGGCCTCTGCGCCGCACCCTGCCCTACAGATCCACCGAGGTTGTCGTGACCAAGCCACTGGCCCGCGCGCCTCAGCGCCGCGATGCACGGTCCAACCGGGCCCGCATCCTGGACACGGCCCGCCAGGAGTTCGGCCGGAACCCGAACATCACGATGGAGGAGCTCGCACAGGCCGCCGGTGTCGTACGGCGCACTCTTTTCGGGCATTTCCCCGGACGGGAAGCCCTGCTGGGCGCGCTCGCCGACGAGGCGTCCGCAGCGCTGCGGGAGGCGGCGGAGGACGCGGTGGGGCCGGACGACCCGGCTGAGCGGGCCCTGGCCCGGCTGTTTCTTGGGATGTGGCCCGTCGGAGACAGGTACCGGATGCTCCTGGCGCTGGCTCGCAGGCACTTGGGAGCCGAACGTGTAACGGGGATCCTGGCTCCGATCCGAGAAGCGGCGACGGACATTCTGGAGAGGGGACAGCGGGAGGGAGTCTTCCATTCCCACCTGCCACCCGTGGTGCTCAGCGCCGGACTGGAAGCGCTGACGGTCGCCTTGCTGGAGAGCGTCAATGACGGGGCACTGGATGACGACGTCGTCCCACTCGTCATCTCCACCCTGATCGCTGCCGGGGTGCCGGAGAAGCGTGCGAGTGACGTGGTCGTGGACGTCTCTTCCGTGATCAATCCCGAGCCGGGCTTCGGTGACGGCAGCTGATCCCGGTCGCTGCGCCCGCATCGACCGCGTCGCGGCCGCGAGACAGGGGACCGCTCCTGCTCGCGGTCTCCGGGGTGAGCCGTGGCTTCAGGGGGAATGCCGGATGACTTGCTCGGACCAGATCGTCTTGCCGTTCTGGCCATGGCGGCAGCCCCACCGTCCGCCGAGTTGAGCGACGAGGAACAGGCCACGTCCTCCCTCGTCGGTTGTGAGGGCACGCCGCAGGCGGGGTTGGGTGCTGCTGGAGTCGGTGACCTCACACACCAGGACGTGGTGGCGAATCAGACGGAGGTCCATCGGCGGACGGCCGTAGCGGATGGCGTTGGTCACCAGTTCGCTGACGATGAGTTCGGTGGCGAAGAGAAGGTCGTCCAGGCCCCATGTGGTGAGTTGGCGGGAGATCCATTCTCGGGCTTCGGAGACAGCGGCCGGATCGGCCGGGATCTCCCAGTGCGCGGTGTCCGCCGCCGGGACGGCGCGGGTGCGGGCCAGCAGCAGGGCCGCGTCGTCGCGCGGGGCCTGGTCCGCCAGGTCGGCGAGGAGTGCCCGGCCGGTTTCGTCCAGGGCACGATCCGGCCGGCAGTGCGCGGCGAGGGCCTTCGTCAGGCGTGGCAGACCTTGGCCGATGTCGCGATCGCCCCGTTCGACCAGGCCGTCGGTGTAGAGGGCGAGCACGCTGCCCGGCTCGACGTCGATGACGGTGGTCTCGTACGGCAGGCCGATGAGGGCGAGTGGTGGCCCCGGGGAGATCCCCACTGCTTCGGCGGTCCCGTCGGGCCGGACCAGGACGGGGGGCGGGTGCCCGGCACTGGCCATGGCGCAGCGCCTGGTGACCGAGTCGTAGACCGCGTACAGGCATGTGCCGCCGACGATGTCCCGGTCGCCGGACGGTGCTTCGGCCGCGAGGCGCTGGACCAGGTCGGCGAGCCGGGCGAGCAGTTCGTCCGGTTCGAGTTCCAGGTCCGCGAGCGTCTGGATGGCGGCGCGCAGGCGGCCCATGGTGGCGCTTGCGGCCATGCCGTGGCCGACCACGTCCCCGGCGACGAGGGCCACCCGGAGAGACGGCAGGGCAATGCAGTCGTACCAGTCACCGCCGATGTCCGCTCCGCCGCCTGCGGGCAGGTATACGCCGGCGGTCTCGGCTGCCGGAGTGTCGGTCGTGGCCGGGGGCAGGAGACGCTGTTGCAGCGCTACGGCCGCCCGGTGCTCGCGCGTGTAACGGCGGGCGTTGTCGATGGCGAGCGCACCCCGTGAGGCGATCTGCTTCATGAGATCCGCCTCGTCCTCGGTGAAGGGGTCGGATCGGCCGCAGCGCCAGGCCGATATGGCGCCGAGCGTGTGCCCGCGGGCATGCAACGGTGCAACCATCACCGAATGGGCGTCCTTCGGGACGAGATACACGACCAGCTGCGGGTCTCCGACCATGGCGATGAAGTCGTCAAGGCCGAAGACGACCGGCTCGCCGTGGCGGAAGCTGCGCACCAGGGGGTGGTCGGGAAGGGGCGGGACGGACTCGCCGCGCTTGATGCCGGCCGGCCACACGGCGCCGGCCGGCGCGAGGGCCGCGTTGCCCATGTCTCCACCGCCCAGCCGCTTCGACGGTTCGTCCCCGTCGAAAACTGAGTGCGCGAGGTCGACGGCGGCGAGATCCCCGAACGCAGGTGCGAGAACGTCCGCAAGATCCTGCGCGGTACGCACGACATCCAGGGATCCTCCTACGCGCTCGGCCACCTCGCGGGCGAGATCCAGATTCCGGCGGGCGCGCATCTGGTCGGCGTCGTCCAGGTACAGGGCCGCGACTCCCGTGGGGCGTCCTCGCGCGTCCTCCAGGCGGAAGGCGGACAGCGACAGCGCGTGCTGTCGTGCCGGATCGTGCCGCCAGCTCACCTGCTGGCTTCTGCGGACCACCGGGGCACCCGTCTCGAGTACCTGGCGCAGTACTGCCTCGAGGTTCTCGGCGTCCTCGGCGCACAGCACGTCGCTCAGCCGAGCGCCGGGCTGTACCGGACGGCCGTCGAGAGTGCCCGGCGTGGCGTTCGTCTGCACAGTGACGAGATCCGTGTCGTACACGGCGATCGTGATCCGGTTCTGTGCGGACAGTGCACGCAGCAGCGCCGCGCCGTGCTCGTGGCCGGCGACGTGGTGTGTAGGAGCCGCCACGACAAGGACCTCCTCCGAGCCGGAGCAGCCCACCTTGGTGGTCCTGAAGGTGACATCGATGGTGTCGCCGCACTGATGCCACAGCCGTACCCGGCCGGACGCCGGCATCTCCGTGGCGCGCAGGTCGTCCGGGAGGTCGGCCACCAGTTCCTGCACGAGGCGGCCGCAGACCTCCTCGGCGCGGAACCCGGTCAGGTCCTCTGCTGCCCCGGTCCACCGCACCACCGCGCCTCGGTGGTCGAGCACGGCGGCTGCCGGCCCGTCGAAGGCGTACGACCCTGCGCCGGGACCGGAGCCGGGTACGTCCGTCGTTCCTTGGGAGCCGCCTGCCGAGCAGGCGTTCTTGAGATTCTCCAGGTCCATGTGGGGCTTCCTTCGAGAGAGC
>NZ_JBSFJE010000043.1:0-11500 GCF_053597895.1 Streptomyces sp. NPDC001220 | reverse complement strand
CGCGCGGTCTGCTCCGCAGACACGACGCGGCGTCGCTACGCGACGCTTACCGGCGCTGCGCGCCGGACACCCCCGGGCTCCGCCCGGAGGGGCCAGGCACTCCGTGCCTGGCCTGCCGGACCAACGCTCCGCGCTGGTCCGGGGCCTGACAGCTCCGCAGTCAGGCAAAAAGCGGCAGCAGTAGTGAGGGGGTGGCCCGGACTCCCGCCGTCTCGCCCGACCCTGACGGAGCGTCAAACTTGACGATGGGCTAGATTCTGGGACGATACCCCACCTCAACCCGACCATCTGAGAATGCGTCAATTCCTGCTCGGGATGGATTCTGGGATGGCGGCACGGGTGTCTTGTAATTAGGTGACTGGTGAGCGGTAGATGTAGTGCCGCGAGTGATGGCAGGAATGATCAACTGTGCTGCCGGCAACAGAGGTTACTGGATGGGAACGCTGTGGCTGACGCTTCGGTGTGGCCACGGCGGCACTGTTCGGGCTGTGCGCCGGGGTGGTTCCTGGCATCGCCAGGAACCACCCCTTTTGATCCGGCAGCGGGGAGGTGCGTCTCGGTGTGTGCCGGCCGGTGCTCTAGAAGATGCCGGTGATGGAGACCTCCCAGTTGCTGCTGCCGACGAGGTGGGGACTTGTCAGCGCGGTGGCTCTGCCGGGGTAGAAGAGCAGACATCCGCTGGGGCAGGTAGTGGTCTGGGCTGTGCCGGTGTCGTCCACGTAGTTGACGGTGTAGTTGGGATCGGCCGGCGTGGTGGCCCACAGGTCGCCGTAGGTGTCACCGGAGGTGGGCTGGAACTGGCGGTAGGTGATGTCCGTGCCGGCGTCCGGGTCGCTGTAGGTGCGCGTGCTGACCGTGCCCTGGATGTTGCCGGGGGAGGCCAGGTGGGGGCGGTTCTGCCAGCCGCTCGAGCCGTACGTGGTGGGCGGGGTCTGGAGGGAGTAGGTGCAGTCCCTGACACCGGGAGTGTTGGAGCAGGCGCCGGTGTGGACGCCGGGGTAGAGGAGAAGCTGGCCGGTGGAGGGCTTGCGGCCGAGGATGTCGTCCACGCCGTCGCCGTTCACATCACCGGTGGCGAGGTTGGTGTATGTCATCCAGCCGCTGCCGCCTATTTCGGTCGGCTGGAGCAGGAAGGGCTCGGTTTGATCCTGTGATCCGTCGGCGGCGGCGTTACCGCTGTAGAGCCAGAGCTTCGCGTTGGTGCAGTTCCCGTTGGTGTCCCAGGCGCTGCATTCGGTGGTGATGAAGTCATTGCCGGGGATCCCGTCGATGTTTCCGGGGGCGATGATCTGGATCAGGCCGCTCCAGTCGGGGGTGCCGGGGTGCACGATTTCGCGGCGGGTGTTGTAGTTGGGGCTGCCCAGGCCGTTGCCGCCGTAGAGGTAGAGCTTGTTGTTGCTGAGGCGTACCAGGAAGTCTTCGTAGCCGTCAGGTGACTGGGTCGGGCTGGCGAAGTTGACGAGGTCGCCGCGGTGCGCGATGAGGGCGCCGGTCCAGCCGCTGTTGCCGACGGTCTGGAAGGCTGCGACGTGGCCGGTGCCGTCGCCGGCGTACAGACGGAGTTTGCCGGTGTTGTCGGTGGCCACCATGTCGGCGTAGCCGTCGCCATTCAGGTCCCCGGGCAGGTCCTGGTGGGCCAGGCCTTGACCTGGATCCTTGTCCGAGGCGTAGACGAAGGCGGACGGGGTGGTGCTGAGAGTGGTCGCGTCGACGACCTTGTCGAGAGGGGAGTGGTTGTCCGCGGCATCGTAGGCGACCACGTGCAGGGTGCTGGACGGCCAGCCGCTGGGGATCACGTTAATGGTGGCGGTGTGGTGATCGGCGCCGACGGCGACCCAGGTGCCGTTGGCGCAGCGGGTGCTGGAGGCGGACAGGTAGCTGTCCAGGGTCCAGCAGAAGCCGGCGACGTCGGTGGCGAAGTTGTACAGCTTGAGCTGGACGGTCTTGCGCCCTGGGTACTTGTCGGTGGCTTCATCGGCTGCGGTGCCGTCGGTGTTCGTCACCACGACCGGGTCGGTGGGCCCGATCTTGTCGACGCGGAAGGCGCAGCTGGTGGTGTAGCCGCTGTCGGTGTCCTCCTCGTCGACGGCGTGGACCTTCCAGCTGTAGGAGCCGGTGGGCAGCTTGGAGGCGGGCATGACGACGGAGGCGGTCTGGCCGTTGGAGACCTGGTCCGAGCTGGGGTAGCCGGACGGGAAGCTCACCGGCTGGTTGGTGGCGGTATTGGTGACGGAGAAGTAGCCGGTAACCTTGCCGCCGTCCTTGTCGGCGAGCTTGGCGGTCATGGCGAGGCCGCTGTTGCCGATGACGTCACCGCAGGGCACCGGCTTGTTGCCGTCCCCGCTGGGGCTCCAGGAGCCCTCGAAGGCATCGTGGTCGGCGACCGTGGGCTTGTAGTTGTAGGTGACTTCCAGGGCTGGGGAGTTGGTGAACCGCTTGAAGCTGTTGTGGTCGTCCTCGTACGAGGACGGGGCGCGCAGGCCGAAGGTCACGGTGCCCGCCCCGCTGTCGGCGGCCTGCTGGACGTAGGTCGTCAGCGCGGCGGTCTTGTAGTCGTGCCCCAAGTCGCCCGGGCAGTAGGTGGGGTTGCCATGGGCGTAGGAGTCGGAGTCGAGTTTCGTGACCCAGTCTGGCTGGTTGTTCCAGGTGGGGGTGGTGCTGATGCTGGAGGTGGACCACAGCTCGGTCGGCCCGGCGACGGAGGCGTCACAGCCCCAGGAGTGGGTCTCGACGACACTGAAGGTGGCGTCGAGGATGTCAGCGTCCTTCAGGCCGTCGGTGTTCATCGCGAAGAAGGACCGCGTGGCACCGGTGTCGTTGAAGCCGACCCGCGGCTCATCGCTCGGCGTGCCGGAGTGCCACCCAGAACCGTTGGGGTAAGCGTCAGACGGGGTGGCCGAGTAGACCACGGCCCACTTCTCCCGGTAACCACCCGTGAACACGGGATCCACCACGAGCGGAAACTGATCCGCCGTCGCCAACAGCGTGGGATCCGGAGTCAGCGTCAGCGTGTCACCAGAGACGTCTGCGGCCACAGGCGCGCTCTCCGGCTCGTCGACGGCGCCGGCTGCAGCCATGCTGGCCGAAGCAGCAGACCTGAACCCGGTGGGCTGCTCGTCGGTCGCGTCCGGCTGCTCCCACATCTTCGGGCTCGGCGCGCTGAAGACGACATTCCCGACCGCGTCAGTGGCGGTGAGATTATCGCTGTCGTCGTCGGCCAGGGTGACACCCTTGGTGGCAACGCCGAGCTTGATGGACTGCATTGCCGGATTCGCGGCGGCCTGCGGGGTGTTAACAATCAGGTGCTCGGAGAACCCGTCGACCTCGGCGATCACCTTGAGGTCCACGTCCGGCAGGACCGACTTGTACAGCGCGGTGTTGCCGTCCAGCACGGGCTGCGGCAGCGCTGTGGGCCATGACAGCGACAGTTGCTTGTCGCCCTTGGTCAGGGTTGCCAGCGGGCTGGTGCCGCCGCCGGAGAAGGCTATGCCGAAGGTGGGAGATGCCGGGCCGACCGTGCCGTCAGGGTGCTCGACGACCGTGGCGTCGGCCTTCTCCCATATGCCCTCGTATCTGCTCCACACGGGGGTGGAGTACTGCCGGCGGGTGGTGGTGCCGTCCGGGTTGGCGAAGACCTCCGCCGACTCCTCGCGCTGGTCGATGATCTCGGTCCGCTGCCTGGTCTTCGCCGCCAGGGCGAACGCCTCAGCCTCTGAACTGGGCGGGTTGGGCGCTGGGCTGTCATCCGCCGCTGCAGTCGTGGGCAGGGTCAAGGAGGTGACGGCCGTCAAAGGAAGGCCGAGAGTGAGAAGGAACGCTATCGAACGTCTTCTGCGGCCCGTCGGTCGCGGGTCTGCCATGAGGCGCCTTTCTGAAGCGCACGCGAATCGTGCTTGAGACCGCAGATTATTCAACCGACGCCATATTCCAAAAGATTTCGTCGACCGCCGTGCCCCAAGGGACAGAATGTGAAATTCAACACGCTCCAAGTGCTCGCGACTTGGCGTGTGGACTTGGGGCGCTTCGGTCATATTTTGCTGCATCTGTGCAGATCAGGAGCTTGATCCTTAATGCTCCAATCCGGAATGGATTTCTGCAGGTGAGAATCGGGGCGCGAGCGGATGATTCACTTGCGCCTCTTGTCAGATGCCTGTGCCTCCGCTTTGATTTGCTTGATCTTCAATGTGATGCAGATTTAGGGGTGGGATATTCACATGTGGTTCCGTCGTGGCTTTGCCATGCCATTTTCTAAATATCCACGGCCTGTACATGGATCGCGCCGCGCTCGCGTCGCATCCGTGGGCCTGATTTCGGCAGCACTCGCTGTTTCTCTGCTCTCGGCGCCTGCGGCAGCGTCGCCCACGGAGAAGTTCTCTGTCCGGTCCATGCAGAAGACCACGTCTGTGACCGGCCGCGACCTCGTCTCCCGACGGGTGGTTAAGCCAGCGCCATCACAGCGAAACGTCTGGCATCCACCAGGACGGCTGACCTGGCCAGACGGCGGCCATGCTGACGTGGTGTTGCCTGCTGCAGCCTCGGGAGCCAATGCGAAGGCCGCGCGTGGCCGGCACGGCGTCCAGGCGGGGGCGCTGCCGGTCCGTGTAGGCCAGCCCACTGCCCTCGCCGCCGGTTCCCGACCCGGTAGCCACCGCCTGCCGACGGCGCCCGAGCGAGTCCGCGTGGCCATGGCCGACCGCAAGACCGCTCAGCGGGCCGGTGTGGAAGGGCTGCTGCTGTCGGTCCAGCGCACCGACGCAGCCGGAGCCAGCACCGCTGACGTACAGGTCGACTACTCCCGCATCGCGTCTGCGTTCGGCGCCGGCTGGTCCTCCCGCCTGCGACTGATGCGCATGCCCGCTTGCGTACTGACCACCCCCAGCAAAGCCAAGTGCCGCCGCGGCGAGCCCCTGCCCACCAAGAACGACACCGCCGCCCGCACCCTGACCGCCACCGTGGCACTCCCAACGGCCCGCACCGTGTCCAGCCCGTCGTCTCCGACGACGCGCACGGCCGTATCCGCGGGCGCCGGCATGATGGTCCTGGCTGCCACCGCTGGCACTGACGGCGGGGAAGGGTCGTTCAAGGCGACCTCGCTTGCTCCGTCCGGTTCGTGGTCGGCGGGCGGAAACTCTGGCGGTTTCGGCTGGAGCGAGCCGATGACGGTGCCCTCAGCCCCAGGCGGGCTGCAGCCGAAGGTCGCGCTGTCCTACAACTCCTCCGCCGTGGACGGCCGCACCTCCTCGACGAACAACCAGACGTCGTGGATCGGTGAGGGCTGGGACTACTCGCCGGGCTACATCGAGCGCACCTACGCCTCGTGTGAGAACGACAAGCAGGGCGGCAACAACACCGACAAGGTCGGCGACCTGTGCTGGAAGTCGGAGAACGCAACGCTGTCACTGAACGGCACGTCCACCGCCCTGGTGTGGGATGCCAGCAAGGACACGTGGAAGTTTGCCGCAGATGATGGCTCGCGCGTCGAACGCATTCACGGTTCCGCGCCGGATGACGTCAACGGCGATGACGATTACGAGTACTGGAAGCTGACGACGCTCGACGGCACCCAGTACTGGTTCGGGAAGAACCGCCTGCCAGGCTGGACCACCGGCAAGGAGGAGACGAACTCGGTCTTCACCGTGCCGGTCTACGGCAACCACACCGGCGAGCCGGGCCACGGCTCGGACTTCGCCTCCTCGGTGGCAACGCAGGGCTGGCGCTGGAACCTTGACTACGTCGTCGACCCGCACAACAACGCGATGGCGATGTACTACACCAAGGAGACTGGGTACTACGCGCAGAACAACAAGATCGACACGCCAGTCAGCTACATCCGCGGCGGGTATCTGAACCGCATTGACTACGGCCTGCGCGCCGGCGCCGTCTATAGCACGGCCAACCCGGCGGGCCAGGTGACCTTCAGCGTTGCTGATCGTTGCCTGTCCAACTGCGGGACGTTCGACACCGCGCACGCGACCAACTGGCCGGACACCCCGGTCGATCTGGACTGCACGAGCGGCAAGCAGTGTCTGACCGCGGCCCCGACGTTCTGGTCCCGCAAGCGGTTGACCGACATCAACACCTTCGCCCTGCAGGGTTCCGTGATGCAGCCGGTCGACACCTGGACGCTGACCCAGTCCTTCCCGCTCACCGGAGACGTCTCCAAGCCCGCGTTGTGGCTGGACTCGATTCAGCACACCGGCAAGGCCGGGGCCCTGGCTGACATCACCATGCCGACGAAGACCATCTTCGGCGGCACACCCATGCCGAACCGGGTGGACTCGGCCGAGGGACGGCCGCCGCTGAACAAGTACCGCATCACCCAGGTCACCAACGAGACCGGCGGCCAGACACTGGTCACCTACAGCCCCACCGAGTGCACCCCGACCACCCTGCCGACCCCGGACCAGAACACCAAGCGCTGCTTCCCGTCGTGGTGGACCCCCGATGGAGCGGTCGATCCGATCAAGGACTGGTTCCACAAGTACGTGGTGACTCAGGTCGTTGAGGACGACACCACTGCGGGCACCGGTTCGGCGTCGAAGACCACCACCTACCAGTACAGCGGCGCGGCCTGGCGGCGCGACGACTCACAATTCACCCTGGACAAGCAGCGCTCCTGGAACGTCTTCCGCGGCTACGCCAGCGTGATCACTCTCACCGGGGCCAGCAACCGCACCAAGACCGAGACCACCTACTTCCAGGGCATGGCCGGCGACACCCTCGCCGACGGCACCACCCGCAGCACCGTGCCCATCAACGGCGTCTCCGACCGTAACGACTTTGCCGGCCGGCCCGCCGAAACCCGCACCTACGACACCGACGGCGTGGGCGGCAAGGTTGTCGCCAAGACCACCTACACCCCGTGGGAATCCGACCCCACCGCCACCCAGAACATCACCGGAATCACCGACCCCGACACACCCGGCACCCCGGGGCCGACGCTGCCCGACGCCATTGCTAGGTACTCGGGCACCGTCACCGAGGCCGCCCGTACCCTGCAGGACGACGGCACCCACTGGCGCACCCTGACCACGACCCGCGTCTACGACAAGGATTACGGTCTGCTCATCGCCGAGGGCGACGACGGCGACAGCACAAACGGCGTGGGGCCTCAGTGCACCCGAACCGACTACGTCACGCCCGACACCACACACTGGCTGATCGCCTACCCCTCCCAGGTCACCACCACCGATCTCTCGACCTGCAACCTGACCTACGCAAACACCCACATCACCGATACCACCCGCATCTCCTACGACAGCCAGGCGCCGGGAACCGCCCCAAAGCCGGGTCAGGGCAACGCGACCAAAACTGAAAAGGCCGCCAAGCTCGACGGCAACAACCAACTGGTGTGGGAGATCACCAACCAGAGCGGCTACGACTCGTACGGCCGTCTGATCTCCACCCAGGGGCAGGACGGTCAGCCCATCACCACCACCTTCAATCCCCCCACCGGCGCCCAGCCCACCACCGTCACTGTCACCAACATCAAGGGCTTCTCCAGCACCACCACGCTCGACGGCCTGCGTGGCCTGCCACTGCGGGCGACCGACCCCAACCTGCACACCACCACCAGCGAATACGACGCGCTGGGACGCCTGACCAAGGCATGGAGTGCCGGCCGCGCCACCACCAGCAACCCGAACATCTCCTTCACCTACAACATCACCTCGTCCGCCCCGTCCACGGTGACGACGAAGAAGCTGTACGAAGACGGCACCTCGGGCACGACCGTGGCGATCTACGACTCGTTCCTGCGCCAGCGCCAGACCCAGGCCGACGCCATCGGTACCACCGGCCGCACCGTCACCGACACCTTCTACGACACCCTTGGCCGCGCCTTCCAGACCGACGCCCCCTTCTACAACGATCAGCCTGTCTCCACCACGCTCCTCACGGTGACGCCCAACCAGATTCCCGCCTCCACCGTCACCGAGTACGACGGCCGGGGGCGTCCTACCGCCGCCGTCACCCTGTCGCTGAACGTGGAGAAGTGGCGCACCACCACCACCTACGGCACCACCACCGCCGGTGACTGGACGGCGACGCTGCCGCCAACCGGTGGTACAGCGAGCCTGGACATCGCAGACATCCGCGGCCGCACCGTCGAACACCGCTCGTACAAGGACCGCACCCCCGTCATCGGCGCGGCTGCCAGCCAGTACGAGAAGACCCTCTACGCCTACGACCAGGCCGGACAGCTGACCAGCCTCACTGACTCGTCGGGCCGCAACAGCTGGACGTACACCTACGACCTGCGCGGCCGTCAGAAAACCAGCACCGACCCGGACAAGGGCACCACCACCGTCACCTACAACACCGACGGCCGTCTCGAAACCAGCACCAACGCCGGCACCACCCTGGCCACCACCTACGACAACCTCGGCCGCAAAACCAGCCTGCGCATCGGCTCGATCACGGGCACGAAGCTCGCCGAGTGGACCTACGACACCGTCACCGACACCGACGGCAAGCTCAATGGCAAGGGCCTGCCCGCGTCCTCCACCCGCTACGACAACACTGTCACGCCTGTAGCCGCCTACAAGACCGAAGTCGTGGGCTACGACTCGGCCGGCCAGCCAACCGGCACGAAGGTGACCGTGCCGTCGGTGACCGGTGAGGAGAAGCTCGCCGGCACCTACACCAGCACCACCACCGCCACCGCGGTCAACGGCCTGCCCGCCACCGCCACCTACAGCACCACCAACACCAACGCCACCACCGCGCTGCCTGCCGAGACCGTCACCAGTCACTACGGCGCCCAGGACCAGCTCGGCATCGTCGACGGCACCCTGTCCCAGGTCTACCTGCGCGGAGCCAGCTACACCCCGTTCGGTGAACTCGCTCAGGCCCAGCTCGGCAACCTCGGCGCCCGCGTCATCCAGACCCTCAGCTACGAGACCATCACCCACCGGCTCGCGACCGCCGTCGTCGACCGCGAAACGACCAGCCCGCAGACCCTGTCGAACATCAAGTACACCTACGACACGGTCGGCAACGTCACGCGGATCCGAGACGACCAGAACGACGGCACCATGGCCGACGACCAGTGCTTCGCCTACGACTGGGCAGGCCGCCTGTCAGAGGCCTGGACCACCGGCGACGCCTGCACCACCAAGCCCGTGAACGGCACCGGCGCCCCGGTACTCGGCACTGTCGACCCTTACTGGACCAGCTGGACCTTCACCGGCGCCGGTGACCGCAAGACCGAGATCCAGCATAAGGCGGCCCCCATCACCGCCGACACCACCCGCACCTACACCTACCCCACCACCACCGGCGCCCCCCGGCCGCACGCCGTGCTCAGCATCACCGCCACTGGCGGCGCCACCGGAACCGACAACTACCAGTACGACAACGCCGGCAACCTCACCACGAAGACCCCCGCCACCGGCGCCGCTCAGGGTCTTACCTGGAACGAGGAAGGCAAACTCGCCACCTCCACCATCTCCGGCAGCACCACCAAGTTCCTCTACGACGCCGAAGGCACCCGGATCCTCAAGCGGGAACCCACCGGGACCACCCTGTACCTACCCGGCGGCCAGGAACTCACCCTCACCAAATCCACCGGCACCCTCGCAGGCACCCGCTACTACAGCGTCCCCGGCGGCTCCGCAATCCGGACCAGCAGCGACGGTAAGGTCCGCCTTCTGGTCGCCGACCCCCACGGCACCAACAACCTCTCCGTCAGCGCCACCACCCTCTCCTTCAACCGCCGCAAAACCCTCCCCTACGGCGCACCCCGCGGAACCGCCTCCACCTTTTGGCCCGGCCAGAAGGGATTCGTCGGCGGCGACATCGACGCCACCACCGGCCTTACCCACATCGGTGCCCGCGACTACGACCCCACCATCGGTCGATTCATCAGCGTCGACCCACTCCTTGACCCCTCCGACCCGCAGTCCCTCAACGGTTACGCCTACGCCAACAACACGCCGGTCACCGCCAGCGACCCCACGGGTACGCATTGGGAAAATCCGAACCACGATCCGTGCGAGGGTTGGACAGACTGTGGGCCCGTCAACATGGGCAAGGGAGGCGGTGGTGGGGCAGGAACGACAGGATCGACTGATAACGGCAGCACCAAGTCCACCAAAACACCCGCAGTTGCCCCGGACGTCGAGAATGATGAGCTCAGGAGCATCCTTGAGGACATCTACCCGAAGCCAGGCACCGTTCCCCAGGTGGAGTCTGGAAAAAACAGCGAGGCTCTGCTGTATGAACTGGAGACAGGAAATCAGGTAAGACACAAGTGGCACGTTGCCGATGTCGCCGACAACCTGTCTCGTCTCTCCAAACTGATTGAGGGCAATCGCAAGGGAGAGGAAAAGATGAAAATGAACGCCAGAGATCTAAAGATCGCCTTGGATGAGGCCAAGGAGGCGTACGCGGCCCTCGACACCATAGACGACGTCGGTAAAGTCAATGATTACATCAGGGGGAACCCGGCGGTCCAGGGAAACATACGGGCGGCCGTGAAGAAAGTGATCGAGTATCCGTCCATGGCCGAGGTCAGCGGAAGCAAGTTCAAAGTTAATACATACCAGGGGCGCGAAGTCGGAACGCCGAAGCTTGTAGAAAGCGGCAAGCTTCCAAAAATTATCGGCACATTCAGCGTCGCGGGTGATGTCCTCTTCATTATCGACGGAATCAAATCCATCGTGACAGGGGACGCGCAATGCATGCTCGGTTGCCCCCAGCCGAACTACATCTAAGGCAAAAGGTGAGTCGAGAAACCTCGGCCCCATGAACCACGACGCCCGTGATCTTCTGTAGCATGGGCCGGGCAATGTAGGCGAGAAGCCCCCTTACGGTCGGGAAGGACGTCCGACGCGGGGGGCTTCTCGCTGTTCACCGACTTTACGGAAACCCGGAAAGGTCCGCACATGTCTTCGTGGCGCGACAGCGACAATGACAACATCTTCGTGAAGGGGGTGCTCTGGGAGCTTCTCCCTGCGTACCATCAGGACATTGCTGAGGTCGAGGAAGATGAGAGACCTTGGATGAACACGCCGGGCGAGGTCAGTATGTATACGGTCGTATCGGAGGTCTTCCTCCGTAAGGCTTTCAAAGATCTCCTTTCCACGGGCGAGCTCGACTCGGACCTGGCGCAGACTTGTTCGAATGTTATCGAGGAACTTCTCGGTAGTGGGCGTCCCGCTGTGCTCGACCTTGTCAGTCTGCGTGTCACCGACTATCTACTCGGATACATCGAGCCGTGGCTCCGATTCAAGTCATTCGCGGGTCCACTGCTAGTCCTGGAGGTCGAAGATCGCAAGCAGTACTACACCGGCCCCTTCTGAAAACCCTCACGGGTGCCACTCCAGAAATTCGCACAGTTGCCCAACATCCGGGTTGCGACGATCTGTTATTGCGCGCGAATCGACTGAGGCGAAGAGTGGGTATGAGCTCGTAACACGATCTTGTGACTCAGCCCGGGTAGTCGTGTCGTGGTGGAGCGTGGGAGCGTGGCCCTGGATCGTGGGCGATGGCCTGTGTA
>NZ_JBSFJE010000042.1:0-12265 GCF_053597895.1 Streptomyces sp. NPDC001220 | reverse complement strand
GGGGGGGCCCCCCCCCCCCCCGCAACCCCCCCCGGGGGGGGGGCGGCCCCCCCCGCCCCCCCCCCCCCACAACCGGGCCGTCGGTCACTGGGCGGCCAGGCCGCCGTTGCGCTCGTTCGGCTCCAGGTCGAACTCGCCGTCCCGCGCGCCCAGCACGAAGGCACGCCACTCCGCCTCCGTGTACCGCAGCACGGTGTCCGGGTCGAGCGACGACCGCATGGCCACGGCACCCTCGGGCAGGTAGGCGATCTCGACCCGCTCCTCGTCCTGCTCGGTGCCGGGCGCGCAGTGCCACTCGACACCCGAGATGTCGAGCGCGTAGAGCTCGTCCCGCTCCCGCTCCTTGCGCGCCTTCATCTCCTCAGCCGTCTCGCTCATCCCGCGGCGACCCCTTCCCGACGACGTATCTACGCTGTGACGGTCACACTACTGGCGGTCGCACCGCCTTCGGCTGTCTCGCACGGTCCGGGACCGTCCCGGACATTCTCGTACTCCGGCACTGGTACCCTGGTCGACGGCCGTTTGTGTACGCACCCCCGGAGTCCCCCGTGGACCCCTGAGGCCGCGCCCGACGGATCCCAGCCTCCCGAGTTGTGGAAGCTCCCCCGCGATGAAGACCGGGGGCGCTCGGTGGGCACTCACAGACTATGAGGAGTACGCGTGTCGCTCGACGCCGCAGTGAAGAAGCAGATCATCTCCGAGTTCGGTACCAAGGAGGGTGACACCGGCTCCCCCGAGGTCCAGGTCGCTCTGCTCTCCCGTCGGATCTCCGACCTGACGGAGCACCTCAAGACCCACAAGCACGACCACCACTCCCGTCGTGGTCTGCTGATCCTGGTCGGTCAGCGCCGCCGCCTCCTGCAGTACCTGGCGAAGAAGGACATCCAGCGCTTCCGTGCGCTGGTCGACCGCCTGGGCATCCGCCGCGGTGCGGCGGGCGCCAAGTAAGACGCCGTGAAGGGAGCGGTTCCCGGAGAGACCCGGGGCCGCTCCCTTTGCCGTACGTGCGGAAACGTGCGGAGTGTCACTCACGCTTTGTAGTGTGGTAGCACAACGCAATACGCACGACACAGCACGACAACGAACAAGGAGAAGCGCACCCAAGCCGCCGCCGGTCCTCGGTAGTGGCCCCCGGGGGGAAGCGAGCCCCGGGTGCTTCGATCGAAGACCGGCCCGCACAGCACGGCGCGCTTCTCCGGGACCGTCCCCCTGCCACACGGGCAGATCGGGACAAAAGACGTAACGCAGACGAAAGTAACGGAGAAAACGCTAGTGGAGAACGAGACCCACTACGCCGAGGCCGTCATCGACAACGGCACCTTCGGCACCCGCACCATCCGCTTCGAGACGGGCCGCCTGGCCAAGCAGGCCGCCGGCTCCGCCGTGGCGTACCTGGACGACGACACCATGGTGCTGTCGGCCACCACCGCCTCCAAGAACCCGAAGGACCAGCTCGACTTCTTCCCCCTCACGGTGGACGTCGAGGAGCGCATGTACGCGGCCGGGAAGATCCCCGGTTCCTTCTTCCGCCGTGAGGGCCGGCCGAGCGAGGACGCGATCCTCACCTGCCGCCTGATCGACCGCCCGCTGCGCCCGTCCTTCAAGAAGGGCCTGCGCAACGAGATCCAGGTCGTCGCCACCATCATGGCGCTCAACCCCGACCACCTGTACGACGTCGTCGCGATCAACGCCGCGTCCGCGTCCACCCAGCTGGCCGGTCTGCCCTTCTCCGGCCCGATCGGCGGCGTCCGCGTCGCGCTGATCAACGGCCAGTGGGTCGCCTTCCCGACGCACACCGAGCTCGAGGACGCCGTCTTCGACATGGTGGTCGCCGGTCGCGTCCTGGAGGACGGCGACGTCGCGATCATGATGGTCGAGGCCGAGGCCACCGAGAAGACCATCCAGCTGGTCCAGGGCGGCGCCGAGGCGCCGACCGAGGAGGTCGTCGCCTCCGGTCTGGACGCCGCGAAGCCCTTCATCAAGGTGCTCTGCAAGGCCCAGGCCGACCTCGCCGCGAAGGCCGCCAAGCCGACCGGCGAGTTCCCGATCTTCCTCGACTACCAGGACGACATCCTGGAGGCGCTCTCCGCCGCCGTCCGCCCGGAGCTCGCCGCCGCGCTGACCATCGCCGGCAAGCAGGAGCGCGAGGCCGAGCTGGACCGCGTCAAGGGTCTGGCCGCCGAGAAGCTGCTCCCGGAGTTCGAGGGCCGCGAGAAGGAGATCTCCGCCGCGTACCGCTCGCTGACCAAGCAGCTGGTCCGCGAGCGCGTGATCAAGGAGAAGAAGCGCATCGACGGCCGCGGTGTCACCGACATCCGCACCCTGGCCGCCGAGGTCGAGGCCATCCCGCGCGTGCACGGCTCGGCGCTGTTCGAGCGTGGCGAGACCCAGATCCTGGGCGTCACCACCCTCAACATGCTCCGGATGGAGCAGCAGCTGGACACCCTTTCCCCGGTGACCCGCAAGCGCTACATGCACAACTACAACTTCCCGCCGTACTCCACCGGCGAGACCGGCCGCGTCGGCTCCCCGAAGCGGCGCGAGATCGGCCACGGCGCCCTCGCCGAGCGCGCCCTGGTCCCGGTCCTGCCGACCCGCGAGGAGTTCCCCTACGCGATCCGCCAGGTGTCCGAGGCGCTCGGCTCCAACGGCTCGACGTCCATGGGCTCGGTCTGCGCCTCCACCATGTCGCTGCTCAACGCCGGTGTGCCGCTGAAGGCCCCGGTCGCCGGTATCGCCATGGGCCTGATCTCCCAGGAGATCGACGGCGAGACGCACTACGTCAGCCTCACCGACATCCTCGGTGCGGAGGACGCCTTCGGTGACATGGACTTCAAGGTCGCCGGCACCAAGGAGTTCGTGACCGCCCTCCAGCTCGACACCAAGCTGGACGGCATCCCGGCCTCCGTCCTGGCCGCCGCCCTCAAGCAGGCCCGGGACGCCCGCCTCCACATCCTCGACGTGATGATGGAAGCGATCGACAAGCCGGACGAGATGTCCCCGAACGCCCCGCGGATCATCACCGTCAAGATCCCCGTGGACAAGATCGGTGAGGTCATCGGCCCCAAGGGCAAGATGATCAACCAGATCCAGGAGGACACCGGCGCCGAGATCACCATCGAGGACGACGGCACGATCTACATCGGTGCCTCCGACGGCCCGGCCGCCGAGGCCGCCCGCGCCACGATCAACGGCATCGCCAACCCGACGATGCCCGAGGTCGGCGAGCGCTACCTGGGCACGGTCGTGAAGACGACCACCTTCGGTGCGTTCGTCTCCCTGCTGCCCGGCAAGGACGGTCTGCTGCACATCTCGCAGATCCGCAAGCTGGCCGGCGGCAAGCGCGTGGAGAACGTCGAGGACGTCCTCGGTGTGGGCCAGAAGGTCCAGGTCGAGATCGCCGAGATCGACTCCCGCGGCAAGCTCTCCCTGATCCCCGTGATCGAGGGCGAGGAAGGCTCCGACGAGGACGCAAAGGACGACACCGACAAGTGACGTCGAGCAGCTCCACGACGACGGCCCGCACCTCTTCGGAGGCGCGGGCCGTCGCCCGTACCCAAACCCTGATCAAGGGCGAGAACGGCATCGGTACGGTCCGCAAGACCACCCTCCCCGGCGGCCTGCGCATCGTCACCGAGACCCTGCCCTCGGTCCGCTCCGCGACCTTCGGCATCTGGGCCCACGTCGGCTCCCGCGACGAGACCCCGGCCCTGAACGGCGCCACGCACTACCTGGAGCACCTGCTCTTCAAGGGCACCACCCGCCGCTCGGCCCTGGACATCTCCTCCGCCATAGACGCCGTCGGCGGCGAGATGAACGCGTTCACGGCGAAGGAGTACACGTGCTACTACGCGCGCGTGCTCGACACCGACCTGCCGCTCGCCATCGACGTCGTCTGCGACATGCTGACCGGCTCGCTCATCCGCGAGGACGACGTCAACGTCGAGCGGGGCGCGATCCTCGAAGAGATCGCCATGACCGAGGACGACCCCGGCGACTGTGTGCACGACCTGTTCGCGCACACCATGTTCGGCGACAACGCCCTCGGCCGCCCGGTCCTCGGCACGGTCGACACGGTCAACGCCCTCACCGCCGACCGCGTCCGCCGCTTCTACAAGAAGCACTACGACCCCACCCACCTGGTGGTAGCGGCGGCCGGCAACATCGACCACAACAAGGTCGTACGACAGGTCCGCGCGGCCTTCGAGAAGGCCGGCGCCTTCCGGAGCGCCGAGGCGGCCCCCATCGGCCCCCGCGCGGGCAGCCGCACCATCCGCACCGCAGGACGCGTCGAACTCCTCGGCCGCAAGACCGAACAGGCGCACGTCGTCCTCGGCATGCCCGGGCTGCCCCGCACCGACGACCGCCGGTGGGCGCTCGGCGTGCTCAACACCGCCCTCGGCGGCGGCATGTCCTCCCGGCTCTTCCAGGAGGTCCGCGAGAAGCGCGGCCTGGCCTACAGCGTGTACTCGTACACCTCGGGCTTCGCCGACTGCGGCCTGTTCGGCGTGTACGCCGGCTGCCGGCCCTCGCAGGTCCACGACGTCCTCAAGATCTGCCGGGACGAACTGGACCAGGTCGCCGAGCACGGCCTGCCGGACGAGGAGATCGGCCGTGCCGTCGGCCAGCTCCAGGGCTCCACGGTGCTCGGCCTGGAGGACACCGGCGCGCTGATGAACCGTATCGGCAAGAGCGAGCTGTGCTGGGGCGAGCAGATGTCCGTCGACGACATGCTGGCCCGGATAGCCGCGGTGACCCCGGACGAGGTCCGCTCCGTCGCCCGCGACATCCTGGGACAGCGCCCGTCGCTGTCCGTCATCGGCCCGCTCAAGGACAAACAGGCCGCACGCCTGCACGACGCCGTCGCCTGACACACCACCGGTAAGGAACGAAGAAGATGAGCAAGCTGCGCGTGGCGGTCCTCGGGGCCAAGGGCCGGATCGGGGCCGAGGCGGTCAAGGCGGTCGAGGCCGCCGAGGACATGGAGCTGGTCGCCGCCCTCGGCCGGGGCGACAAGCTGGAGGCGCTGGCCGAGTCCGGCGCCCAGGTCGCGGTCGAACTGACCACGCCCGCCTCGGTGATGGGCAACCTCGACTTCTGTGTGCGCCACGGCATCCACGCCGTCGTCGGTACGACAGGCTGGACCGACGAGCGCCTCGCGCAGCTGACGGGCTGGCTGGACCAGTCCCCGGAGACCGGCGTGCTCATCGCCCCGAACTTCTCGATCGGCGCCGTGCTGACGATGAAGTTCGCGCAGATCGCCGCGCCCTGGTTCGAGTCGGTGGAGGTCGTCGAACTCCACCACCCGAACAAGGTCGACGCCCCCTCCGGCACCGCCACCCGCACCGCCCAGCTCATCGCCGAGGCCCGCCGCAGGGCCGGTACCGCCCCGGCCCCGGACGCCACCGTCACCGCCCTGGACGGCGCACGCGGCGCCGACGTCGACGGAATCCCCGTCCACGCCGTCCGCCTGCGCGGCCTTCTGGCCCACCAGGAGGTCCTGCTGGGCGGCGAGGGCGAGACCCTCACCATCCGCCACGACTCCCTGCACCACAGCAGCTTCATGCCGGGCATCCTGCTCGGCGCCCGCCGCGTGGTCACCGTTCCGGGCCTGACCATCGGCCTGGAAAACTTCCTGGACCTGGGCTGATACGAGACATCTGACATGCGCGCGAAGCTCTCCTACGCCCTCACGGCCGCCGTCCTGGTCTTCTACTTCGTCCTGGTCGGCAGCCGGGGCGTGATGCTCATCCAGACCGGCACGGTCCTCACCGTCACCTTCGGGGTGGCGGTGCTGATCCTGCCGGTCATCGGCGTGTGGTTCCTGTGGAAGAACACCCAGTTCGTCCGCCGCGCCAACGCCCTGGCCGCCGAACTCGACGCCGAGGGCGGCCTGCCCGTGGACGAACTGAAACGCACCCCCGGCGGCCGCATCGACCGGGACTCCGCCGACGAGGTCTTCGCCAAGCGCAAGGCCGAGACCGAGGCCGCCCCCGACGACTGGCGCAGCTGGTTCCGGCTCGCCGTCGCCTACCACGACGCCCGCGACACCCCGCGCGCCCGCAAGGCGATGCAGCGCGCCATCGCCCTGCACGACGGCAGGCCGGTGGAGGCCTGAACGGCAGCCCGCACATACGAAAGGGGCCGGTCCGCCTGGTGCGGACCGGCCCCTGCCGTATGCCATCGGACGCCGCTCAGCCGCGCCCGTACTCCGCCGCCCACGCCTCCACCGCGTCCGCCGCACGGTCGAAGGCCGACGACCGGCCCAGGAAGTCCATCCCGTGAGTGGTCAGCAACGGCTCCGTGTCGGCCGCCGAGCGGTCCTTGCGTACGAGCGTCAGGGCCTGGCCCTGCACCGTGCGCGGCAACCCCAGCCAGCGGACCGGCTGCTGCGCCGTGCGCACCGAGACGACCCGCTTCCAGGGCACGGTCCGGGTCTGCAGCAGACCGATCTGGCGCACTCCGCGCGCGCTCACCCACACGCCCATGCGCAGTATCCGCAGGGCGGCGGCGATGATCAGCAGCGCGATGCCGAGGACCGCGCCGGCGGACGAGAGCGAGCCGGTCAGGGCCAGCGCGACCGCCGCGAACAGCACGAACGAGGCGAGCAGCAGCCACAGGGCGGCTCCGCCCACCCGCCACGGCCCGGGCCGGTACGGGCGCCGCCAGCGGTCCCGGTCGTCGTAGGGCAGGGGGCTGTCGAGCGCCGCGTCATCGGTGCGGTCGGCCATCAGGAAGGGCAGGGGCACGGCTGGTCCTCACTCAATCCATGCATGGGCTGTGCCCGGTGAGGCTAT
Organism: Streptomyces sp. NPDC001220; assembly: GCF_053597895.1. NCBI lineage: Bacteria > Bacillati > Actinomycetota > Actinomycetes > Kitasatosporales > Streptomycetaceae > Streptomyces > Streptomyces sp. NPDC001220. The sequence continues at coordinate 5,468 of NZ_JBSFJE010000042.1, read as the reverse complement.
CCGGCCGTGTTCCCCCTCACCACTCGCGGGGGGCCGGAAGAGTCAGTGCCCCTGGGAGGCCTGTGACTGCTGGGTCCCGCTGTCGGACGGCGTGGACAGCGCCGGCATGCCCAGGACCAGCGAGCCCACCATCCCGGCGACGATGGTGAGCCCGAACAGCCACCGCCCGGCTATCTGCCCCACGGACGACCGCTGACGGGGCGGGGGCGTGACATTGCTGCGGAACCTGTCGGCTTCGGCGATGAAGGCGAACGGTACGGGTTGGCGCCTGGAGGCACCTCCCAGCGGACGCTGGGGGAGGAACATCGGGGTCGTCTCCTCTCTGGGACTGCGGGAAGGGATCGAACGAATCGCCCTCACCAACACAGACGAGCGAACGTAGCGATAGGTGCCCGGTTGCCCCGAATTCACAGAACTTCACCGAAGTTGGCCAAAGATGTCGCGCCCCGGTACCGAACGCCCTGATGTCAGTGCCGGGCCGTAGAGTGGGCGCCGCCCGAGAGAAGTGATGGAAGGACCCTCCGAGCCGTGACCGACACCCCCGCCGACGACCTCAAGCCCAGCTTCCGGAGCGATGTCACCGTCGAGCTGGTCAAGCACAGCGCGGCCGACTCCGACGTGCTGTGGGCCGCCCGAGTCTCCACCGCCGGCGAGCAGTCCCTGGACGAGCTGAAGAAGGACCCCGAGCGCTCCAAGGGCCTGATCAACTACCTGATGCGGGACCGGCACGGCAGCCCCTTCGAGCACAACTCGATGACCTTCTTCATCAGCGCCCCGATCTTCGTCTTCCGCGAGTTCATGCGGCACCGGGTGGGGTGGTGCATCGCCGGGGACACGGAGATCACGCTGGAGAGCGAGGCCGGTCACCTGCGCCGACGCACCATCGCCGAGCTGTACGAGCTCTGGCACCTGGGCGTTGAGGACCGCCTGCCGCATTCGGCCGGTGGTGTCACCTGGCACAGCCGGGCAGGCAAGTGGATGGCGCAGGTCGGGCGCGGAGACACCGACCACTATCTCGGGCTGTACGAGAACCGCGAGGCGGCCGAGTCCGCCGTCGCCGAGTTCCGGGAGCTGCACCCGAGCACCCGCATCCGCAAGCTCGAATCGGTGCGCCGCAACCACGTGCGCTGCTACGACGAGGAGACCCTCCTCGCTCAGCGGGCGAGGATCGTCGACGTGATCGAGTCGGGCGTCAAGGCGCTTGTCAAGATCACCACCGCCTCCGGCAAGACGCTCCGCTGTACCGTCGACCACGCCTTGTTCACCCCCGAAGGCTGGTGCAAGGCGGGCGAGCTGTCCGTCGGGGACGCCGTACTCGTCTCCGGCACCGCGCCGCGCCCGTCAGAGGCCCCGGTCCCGCCGAGCCTGCGTCGCGGCATCGGCGTGTGGACCTCCATGCAGCGCGAGAGGCTCATCAAGGAGTTCGACACCTGCCATCTGTGCGGCGAGGGCTTCCCGCGGGAGCAGCTCGCCCTCGACCACGTCGTCCCGGTGGCGGGTGACCTGCTCCAGGCCCTCGACGACAAGAACCTCGCCCCCGCCTGCGAGCCGTGCCACGCGGTGAAGAGCGCGGGAGAGCAGGCGCTGGCCCGGCGCGACGGAAAGGTCGCCAAGGCGGTGCCGGACCGGATCGTCTCGATCGAGACCGACGGCGAGGAGATGACGTACGACCTCTCCGTGGAAGGCCCGTGGCACAACTTCCTCGCGAACGGCTTCGTCGTCCACAACTCGTACAACGAGGAGTCGGGGCGCTACCGGGAGCTGCAGCCGGTCTTCTATCTCCCTGGCGAGGACCGCAAGCTGGTCCAGCAGGGCCGTCCCGGCAAGTACGAGTTCGTGGCGGGCTCCGAGGCTCAGCAGGAGCTCGTGGACCGGTCGATGCAGGAGTCGTACATCCAGGCGTACCAGGCCTACCAGGAGATGCTCGCCGCCGGTGTCGCACGTGAGGTGGCCCGGGCGGTGCTGCCCGTCGGGCTCTTCTCCTCGATGTACGCCACCTGCAACGCCCGCTCGCTGATGCACTTCCTCGGCCTGCGCACCCAGCACGAGCTGGCCAAGGTGCCGTCCTTCCCGCAGCGGGAGATCGAGATGGTCGGCGAGAAGATGGAGGCGGAGTGGGCCGGGCTCATGCCGCTCACCCACGCCGCCTTCAACGCCAACGGCCGTGTCGCGCCGTAACCAGGCCGTTCCGTCGCCCGGCGGCTCGTGCGTCTTGTCGTGCTCGGCACAGATGTACGGATCAGCCTGGCGAGGTGTCCGTATTGCGGCATTTAGCGAAGTTCATCTAGCCTGATCAAACGGACCCGGCACTGCTTGAACCCCCGAGCAGGCAGTGCCGGGCTCCGCATTTGTCCGGACTTTCCCCGCACCCCAAGGGCAGACCGCGCCGTGAGCACCGAGTAGCGTGTAACCCATGGCTCCGACCTCCACTCCGCAGACCCCCTTCGGGCGGGTCCTCACCGCCATGGTCACGCCCTTCACGGCGGACGGCGCACTCGACCTCGACGGCGCACAGCGGCTCGCTACCCACCTGGTGGACGCAGGCAACGACGGCCTGATCATCAACGGCACCACCGGTGAGTCGCCCACCACCAGCGATGCGGAGAAATCGGACCTGGTACGAGCCGTACTGGAGGCGGTCGGCGACCGCGCCCACATCGTGGCCGGCGTCGGCACCAACGACACCCACCACAGCATCGAGCTGGCCCGGCAGGCCGAGCGGGACGGCGCACACGGCCTGCTGGTCGTCACGCCGTACTACAACAAGCCCCCTCAGGAGGGCCTGTACCGGCACTTCACGACGATCGCCGACACCACCGGGCTGCCCGTCATCCTCTACGACATCCCCGGCCGCAGTGGCGTCCCGATCAGCACCGAGACGTTCGTCCGCCTCGCCGAGCACCCGAGGATCGTCGCCAACAAGGACGCCAAGGGCGACCTCGGCCGCGCGAGCTGGGCCATCGCCCAGTCGGGCCTGGCCTGGTACTCCGGCGACGACATGCTCAACCTGCCGCTGCTCTCCGTGGGCGCCGTCGGCTTCGTCTCCGTCGTCGGCCATGTGGTCACCCCGGACCTCAGGGCCCTCGTCGACGCCTTCACCTCCGGTGACGTACAGAAGGCCGCGGAGATCCACCAGAAGCTGCTCCCGGTCTACACCGGCATGTTCCGCACCCAGGGCGTCATGACGACCAAGGCCGCGCTGACCCTCCAAGGGCTGCCTGCCGGGCCGCTGCGCGCCCCCATGGTCGAATGTTCGGCCGAGGAGATCGCCCAGCTCAAGATCGATCTTGCTGCCGGCGGGGTACAGCTCTGACAACAGACTTCGCGCGGATGTCCGCGTAGCAAGGCTTAACAACTGAATACGGCGGGACACCGGTGCCCGCATCCCACAACGACAACTGCTTATGCACGAACGTCACGCACGCCACGTGCCCGACCGGTACGTGGCGTGCGTGGTGAGGAGAGTCTTTTGAGTCATCCGCATCCTGAACTCGGCCCGCCGCCCCAGCTCCCCGAGGGCGCCCTGCGCGTCACCCCGCTCGGCGGGCTCGGCGAGATCGGCCGAAACATGACCGTCTTCGAGTACGGCGGTCGTCTGCTGATCGTCGACTGCGGAGTGCTCTTCCCCGAGGAGGAGCAGCCCGGAATCGACCTGATCCTGCCGGACTTCACGTCCGTCCGGGACCGCCTCGACGACATCGAGGGCATCGTCCTCACCCACGGCCACGAGGACCACATCGGCGGCGTCCCCTTCCTGCTTCGCGAGAAGCCGGACATCCCGCTCATCGGCTCCAAGCTGACCCTCGCCCTCATCGAGGCGAAGCTCCAGGAGCACCGCATCCGCCCGTACACCCTGGAAGTGGCGGAGGGCCAGCGCGAGCGCATCGGCCCCTTCGACTGCGAGTTCGTCGCCGTCAACCACTCCATCCCGGACGCCCTGGCCGTGGCCATCCGCACCCCGGCCGGCATGGCCGTGCACACCGGCGACTTCAAGATGGACCAGCTCCCGCTGGACCACCGGCTGACGGATCTGCACGCGTTCGCGCGGCTGAGCGAGGAAGGCATCGACCTTCTTCTGGCCGACTCGACCAACGCCGAGGTGCCGGGTTTCGTCCCGCCCGAGCGCGACATCTCGAACGTCCTGCGCCAGGTCTTCGCCGGAGCCCGCAAGCGGATCATCGTGGCGAGCTTCGCCAGCCACGTGCACCGCATCCAGCAGATCCTGGACGCCGCCCACGAGTACGGCCGCCGGGTCGCCTTCGTCGGCCGTTCCATGGTCCGCAACATGGGCATCGCCCGGGACCTGGGCTACCTCAAGGTCCCGCCGGGCCTCGTCGTGGACGTCAAGACGCTCGACGACCTCCCGGACAGCCAGGTGGTCCTGGTCTGCACGGGCTCCCAGGGCGAACCGATGGCCGCCCTGTCCCGGATGGCCAACCGCGACCACCAGATCCGCATCGTCGACGGCGACACGGTCATCCTGGCGTCCTCCCTGATCCCCGGGAACGAGAACGCGGTCTACCGCGTCATCAACGGTCTGACCCGCTGGGGCGCCGACGTCATCCACAAGGGCAACGCCAAGGTGCATGTCTCCGGCCATGCCTCCGCCGGTGAACTGCTGTACTTCTACAACATCTGCCGGCCGAAGAACCTGATGCCGGTCCACGGCGAATGGCGCCATCTGCGTGCCAACGCCGAACTCGGCGCCCTGACAGGCATCCCGCACGACCGCATCGTCATCGCCGAGGACGGCGTGGTCGTCGACCTGGTCGAGGGCAAGGCCAAGATCTCCGGCAAGGTCCAGGCCGGTTATGTGTACGTCGACGGTCTCTCCGTCGGCGACGTCGGTGAGCCGGCCCTGAAGGACCGCAAGATCCTCGGCGACGAGGGCATCATCTCGGTCTTCGTCGTGGTCGACTCCTCCACCGGCAAGATCACGGGGGGTCCGCACATCCAGGCCCGCGGCTCCGGCATCGACGACTCGGCGTTCGGGGCGGTCGTCCCGAAGATCTCGGAGGTCCTGGAACGCTCGGCCCAGGACGGCGTGGTGGAGCCCCATCAGCTGCAGCAACTCATCCGCCGGACCCTCGGCAAGTGGGTCTCGGACACGTACCGCCGCAGGCCGATGATCCTCCCGGTCGTCGTGGAGGTCTGACCCGCGGACGAGGCCACGAACGGCCTCTCGTACGCGTCAACCAGGAGCGGGGCGCCTCGATTTGCATCGAGGCGCCCCGCTCCAGTACGTTTACGGCTCCGCCCAGCCGGGAACCCCAGTGCTTCATGGACTGGATCCGGTTCCCCGGACCGGGTGGAAATTCCGACTCAGAACTTCTGATAAAGTCGGAACCGCCGGAAAGGGAAACGCGAGAGCGGGAACCTGGAAAGCACCGAGGAAATCGGATCGGAAAAAGATCTGATAGAGTCGGAAACGCAAGAACGAAGGGAAGCCCGGAGGAAAGCCCGAGAGG
>NZ_JBSFJE010000041.1:0-12916 GCF_053597895.1 Streptomyces sp. NPDC001220 | reverse complement strand
CCGCGTATGCGCGCCAACATCGGCATCCGCAGGCGGCTCGCCACGCTCCTCGACAACGACCGCAACCAGATCGAGCTCTTCACCGCCCTGCTGCTCTCCCTGCCCGGCTCGCCGATCCTCTACTACGGCGACGAGATCGGCATGGGCGACAACATCTGGCTCGGCGACCGGGACGCCGTCCGCACCCCCATGCAGTGGACCCCCGACCGCAACGCCGGCTTCTCGACCTGCGACCCGGGACGGCTCTACCTGCCGACCATCATGGACCCGGTCTACGGCTACCAGGTCACCAACGTCGAGGCCTCGATGTCGTCCCCGTCCTCACTGCTGCACTGGACCCGCCGGATGATCGAGATCCGCAAGCAGAACCCCGCGTTCGGGCTCGGCACGTTCACGGAGCTGCAGTCCTCGAACCCCGCGGTGATCGCGTTCCTGCGGGAGTACGAGGACGACCTGGTCCTGTGCGTGCACAACTTCTCCCGGTTCGCCCAGCCCACCGAACTCGATCTGCGGGTCTACGACGGCCGGCATCCGGTCGAGCTGATCGGCGGGGTGCGCTTCCCGGCCATCGGCGAGCTGCCGTATCTGCTGACCCTGGCGGGGCACGGCTTCTACTGGTTCCGGCTCTCCCGAGTCGCCTCCCGCACCGGCCGTCGGCGCTGAGCGTGCGGAGCCGAGGAAAGGACGCGTCCCCATGACGAAGACCGTTGACCTCCCCCGGAGCACGGCGACCACCGGCCTCGACCGGCCGCTGGCCTCGCTCGGCGGGCTGCTGCGCGACTGGCTGCCCCGGCAGCGCTGGTTCGCGGGCAAGGACCGGCCCGTCACGGATCTCTCCGTACTGTCCCTGACCGAGCTCTTCCCCGGCTGTCTGCATCTGCTCGTCCACGCCGACCACTCCCCCGGCGGGGACAGCGCCCCGTCCGGTGACTGCTACCAGCTCCTGCTCGGCGTACGCGACCACCGCACACCCCGGCTGGAGCGGGCGTACATCGGCCGCGCCGAGGAGGGCCCGCTGGCCGGACTGGCCGTGTACGACGCCCTGCAGGACCCCCGTGCGGCCGAACTGCTCCTTGACCGGCTGCGGATGCCCGGCACGGTCGGCCCGCTGCGCTTCGAGACCGCCCCGCGGACCCGGATACCAGGTGGACTGGCGCCCCGCCTGCTGACCGCGGAGCAGTCCAACTCCTCGCTGGTGTACGGCGATTCCTACATCCTCAAGGTGTTCCGGCGGATCCAGCCCGGCATCAACCCGGATCTGGAAGTGCCCGGCGCACTGGCCGCGCAGGGCTGTGCGCGGGTGCCCGCGCCGGTGGCCTGGTTCCGCACCACCGAACCGAGCCCGGCGACCCTCGGGGTGCTGCAGCCCTTCCTGCCGGACGCGGCCGACGGCTGGACCCTTGCCCTGCGCGCGCTCGCGGCCGGGGACGACTTCGCCACCGAGGCACACGAGCTGGGCCGGGCCACCGCGGACGTGCATCTCGCGCTCGCCGCCGCCTTCCCGTCCGCCGTCCACGACGAACACGGCCGTACCGCGGAGGCCATGTCGGCGCGGCTGGAGGCGGCCGCGCACGCGGTGCCGGCGCTCCGGCCGTACGTGCCGGGCCTGCGGGGCGCCTTCGACACGCTCGCCGCCTGCGACGGGGGACCGGACGCGCAGCGCATCCACGGCGATCTGCATCTCGGGCAGGTGCTGCGGGCGGACCGCGAGTGGTTCGTCATCGACTTCGAGGGCGAGCCCTCCCGGCCGCTCGCGGAGCGGCGCAGCACCCAGTCCCCGGTACGGGACGTGGCCGGCATGCTGCGGTCCTTCGACTACGCGGCCCGGCAGCGCCGCCCCTGGCGCCCCGAGTGGGCCCGCCGCTGCCGGGAGGCCTACTGCGCGGGTTACGCTGCCCGCGCCGGCTGGGACCCGCGGAAGAAGCACGCGTTGCTGCGCGCCCACGAGACGGACCGCGCGGTGTACGAAGTGGTGTACGAAGCCCGGCACCGGCCGGCCTGGCTTCCGGTTCCGATGGCCGCGATCGAGCGGCTCGCCCGCTGGGGAGGCTGACTTCATGGCACTGCGCGACTCTTCGCTTCCCGAGCCCTCCGGGCCGTCCCGTGCCACGGCTCCGCCGCTGGACGCCGACGACCGCGGGCGTCTGCTGGCGGGCGCCCACCACGATCCGCACGCCCTGCTCGGCGCCCATCCGGTGGACGGCGGCACCCTCGTCCGCGCGCTGCGCCCGCACGCCCGTGCGGTGAGCGTGCTCGTCGACGGGGTGCGCAGTCCCCTGACGCCGGAGGACGACGGGTTCTTCGCGGCCGTGCTCCCGTACGCCGAGGTCCCCTCGTACACGCTGCTCGTCACGTACGAGGACGGCGACGGCGGCGAGCTGGAGGTGGAGGTGGAGGTGGACGACCCCTACCGCTTCCCGCCCGCGCTCGGTGAGTTCGACCTGCACCTGATCCGTGAGGGGCGTCACGAACAGCTGTGGAAGGCGCTCGGTGCCGAGCCGATGACCCATGAGGGGGTCACCGGTACCCGGTTCACGGTGTGGGCGCCGAACGCGCGGGGCGTGCGGGTGGCCGGGGACTTCACGTGCTGGGACGGCACCCAGTACCCGATGCGCTCGCTGGGCGCGGCCGGGGTGTGGGAGCTGTTCCTGCCGGGCGTCGGCGAGGGCGCCCGGTACAAGTTCGAGATCACCTCCCGGTACGGCGGACGGTTCCTCAAGGCCGATCCGATGGCCCGCCGTACCGAGGTGCCGCCCGCGACGGCGTCGATCGTGGCGGTCTCCCGCCACGAGTGGAGTGACGCGGAGTGGATGGTGCACCGGGGCGACACGCCGGTGCACGAGGCCCCGTTCTCGGTGTACGAGGTGCACCTGCCGTCCTGGCGGCCGGGATCGACCTACCGGCAACTGGCCGAGGAACTCCCCGCGTACGTCAACGACCTGGGCTTCACGCACGTCGAGTTCATGCCGGTCGCCGAGCACCCCTTCGGCGGCTCCTGGGGCTACCAGGTCACCGGCTTCTACGCGCCGACCTCGCGGCTCGGCACCCCCGACGACTTCAAGTACCTGATCGACGCCCTGCACCGGGCCGGCATCGGCGTGATCATGGACTGGGTGCCGGCCCACTTCCCCAAGGACGACTGGGCGCTGGCCCGCTTCGACGGGGACCCGCTGTACGAACCCGGGGACGAGCGGCGGGCCGAGCATCCGGACTGGGGCACCTACGAGTTCGACCTGGGCCGGGTCGAGGTGCGCAACTTCCTGGTCGCCAACGCGGTGTACTGGTGCGAGGAGTTCCACATCGACGGGCTGCGGGTGGACGCGGTCGCCTCGATGCTCTACCTCGACTACTCGCGGGACTCCGGCCAGTGGACGCCGAACGTGTTCGGCGGGCGTGAGGACCTGGCCGCGGTGGCGTTCCTCCAGGAGATGAACGCGACCGTGTACCGGCGGGCGCCGGGCGTGGTGACCATCGCCGAGGAGTCCACCGCGTGGGACGGGGTGACCCGGCCGACCGACAGCGGCGGCCTGGGGTTCGGGCTGAAGTGGAACATGGGCTGGATGCACGACTCGCTGGAGTACATGTCCCACGAGCCGGTCCACCGCAAGTACCACCACGACGAGATGACCTTCTCGATGGTGTACGCGTACAGCGAGAACTACGTGCTGCCCATCTCCCACGACGAAGTCGTGCACGGGAAGCAGGCCCTGGTGTCGAAGATGCCCGGGGACTGGTGGCAGCAACGCGCCAATCACCGCGCCTATCTGGGCTTCATGTGGGCCCATCCCGGCAAACAGCTGCTCTTCATGGGGCAGGAGTTCGCCCAGGGCGGCGAGTGGTCCGAGGCCCACGGCCCCGACTGGTGGCTGCTCGACCCGGAGTACGGCGCCGAGGCCGACCACCGGGGTGTCCGGGATCTGGTCCGCGATCTCAATTCCGTGTACCGCGCGCACCCCGCCCTGTGGCAGCGGGACACCGATCCGGCGGGTTTCCAGTGGGTCCTGGGGGACGCGGCCGAGGACAACGTCTTCGCCTTCCTGAGGTACGACGCCGAGGCCCGGCCGCTGCTGGCGGTGTCCAACCTCTCCCCCGTGGTCCGTCCCGACTACCGGCTGAACGTGCCCGGGAGCGCCGCCGTCTGGCGGGAGATCCTCAACACCGACAGCGCGCGGTACGGCGGCGGGGACGTCGTCAGCCGGGGGCCGCTGCTGGCCGACGAGGGCGCTGTGCGGCTGACGCTGCCGCCGCTCGGCACGGTGTGGCTGGAGCCCGTCGCCCCGTAACCCGCCGAGGACGCCGTCACGTGTCCGGGCGGCCGGGCCGGGGCAGTTCGGGATGAAAGACCCCGCCGCGACCGGTCGCGGCCCGGCCGGAGGGCGGTCCTCGGTGCTGCGTACCGTCGGAGTGGAGGAAGAACTTCTGCTGGTCCATCCGGACAGCGGGGAGCCGATGCCCCAGTCGGCCGCCGTCCTGGACCGTGCCGCGTTGGACGATCCCGGGCAGGCGGTGTTCCAGAAGGAACTGTTCGGGCAGATGCTGGAGCTGGCCACCAGTCCGCAGCGGCACATGGCGGACCTCGGCGCCGAGATCGCCCGCTGCCGCAAGGAGGCGGCCCGGCTCGCCGGGGAGATCGGCTGCGCGGTGGCGGCGCTGGCCACCTGTCCGCTGCCGGTCACGCCCGCGCTCAGCGCGCACGAGCGGTACCGGTGGATGGCCGGGCGGTTCGGCAGCGCCACGCTGGACCAGTTCGTGTGCGGCTGCCATGTGCACGTGTCGGTGGAGTCCGACGAGGAGGGCGTCGCCGTCCTGGACCGGCTGCGGCCGTGGCTCCCGGTGCTGCGCGCGCTGAGCGCCAACTCCCCGTTCTGGCAGGGCCGGGACTCGGGCTACGCCAGTTTCCGCAGCCGGCTGTGGGCACGCGGCCCCTCGGCGGGGCCTACCGAGCTGTTCGGCTCGGCGGAGGGATACCGGCGCCGGGTCGAGGACATGGTGGCCAGCGAGGTCATCCTCGACACGGGGATGGTGTACTTCGACGCCCGGCTGGCCGTGCACTACCCGACGGTGGAGATCCGGGTGGCAGACGTGTGCCTGCGGGCGGACACCACGGTCCTCGTCGCCACCCTGGCCCGTGCCCTGGTGGAGACGGCCGCCCGCGACTGGCGGGCCGGCCGGCCGCCGCTCGACCACAGTGTGAGCATGCTCCGGCTGGCCTCCTGGCAGGCCGCCCGCTTCGGCCTGGAACAGGAGCTGCTCGATCCGGCGACCATGCGGCCCCGGCCCGCCGCCGAGGTGGTGCGCACGCTGTTGACGCACACCGCGGAGGCGCTCGCCGACAGCGGTGACACGAGCGGCGTCGAGGAGGGCGTCGCACAGCTGCTGTACAGGGGCACCGGGGCCGGCGAGCAGCGGGCGCTGCTGGAGCGCAGGGGCAGCCTGCGGGACGTGGTCGTCGAGTGCGTGCGCCGCACCCAGGGCTGACCTCTTGTCCCCTCTTGTCATCCCTCCTGTCATCTGGGGGAAACGAGTTGACCGTTCCTGACACGGGCCGCCCTCCCCTGGGCTAGATTCGACCCGCTCGACAACAGTACCGATCGGGAGGGTCACCCTCCGTACAACCAGGAGCAGCGCATGCGCGACTACGCCCTCGCTCCGACTACCGCTTCGACCCTGACCGGCGGGCTCGCCGACAGCATCTTCGAGACGGCGGACCGGAACCCGACCCTGCCGGTGCTGGCGCGCCGGCCCGATGCCGCCGTCGCGGCATGGGAGGAGATCAGCGCGGTCGAACTGCGCGACGAAGTGGTCGACCTGGCCAAGGGGCTGATCGCGTCGGGTATCTCGCCCGGGCATCGGGTGGCCGTGATGGCGCGGACGCGCTACGAGTGGACCGTGTTCTGCCTCGCGCTGTGGTCGGTGGGCGCGGAGGTGGTGCCGATCCATCCGACGGCCGCCCGGGACCAGGTCGAGTGGATCCTGCGGGACGCCCGCTGTGTGGCCGTGGTGGTCGAGGACGAGCTGGCCGTGATGACCGTCGGCACGGTGTGCGAGGGGCTGCCCGGGCTCAAGCACGTCTGGCAGCTGGACGCGGGGGCGCTGCCGCAGCTGGTGCAGCGGGGCGTGTTCGTCCCGCTGACCACGGTGGAGTCGCTGCGCCGGATCGTGATGCCGGACTCCACGGCGGCGATCACCTACACCTCCGGCACCTCGGGCCGTCCGCTCGGCTGCGCGCTGAGCCACCGCAGCCTGGCCTACCCGTGCGACACCCTGCTCGCGGGCTGGGGACACACCGCCGCCCGTCCGGGCGAACAGGCCTCCGTCCTCGCCTACTTGCCGTTCTCGCACGTGTACGGGCTGATGGTGATGGTCATCTGTCTGCGCGGCGGGATCCTGATGGGCCACGAGCCGGAGATGACGGAGACCGCGCTGGCGTCGGCGCTGCGCAGCTTCCGGCCGAGCTATCTGTACGCCGTGCCGTCGGTCCTGGAGAAGCTCTACAAGACGTTCCTGCGCACCGCCCACCAGCACGGCCGGGGCGCCCTGTTCGAGCGCGCCGTCGAGACCGCGCGGGACTTCGCCACCGCCCAGGAACGGCAGCGGCTGGGCACCGGGGCGGGGCCGGGGTTCGACCTGCGGCTCCAGCACGCCCTGTACGAGCGGACGGTGTACCGCAAGCTGCGGTCCGTGCTCGGCGGGCGGGTGCTGCGGGCCACGTCCGGCGGCTCCTCGCTCAGCCGCGAACTCATCCTGTTCTACGAGGGCATCGGCATTCCCGTGCACGACGGCTACGGGCTGACCGAGTCCAGCGGCGGGATCACCATGCAGCCGCTGGGCCGTGAGAAGTCCGGTACGGTCGGCCAGGCCCTGCCGGGCACCCAGATCCAGGTGGCGGACGACGGCGAGATCCTGGTCCGCGGGCCGTCCGTGTTCCAGGGGTACGTCGGTGACGACTACGCGACCCGGGCCGCGCTGCGCGGCGGCTGGCTGGCCACCGGCGACATCGGACGGCTCGACTCCGAGGGCTATCTGACCATCACGGGCCGCAAGAAGGACATCATCATCACCAGCAGCGGCAAGAGCGTGGCCCCGGCCCCGCTGGAGCAGCGGCTGCGGATGAACCCGCTGGTGCACCAGGCGGTGATCGTCGGCGACGACCGGCCCTGTGTGGGCGCGCTGATCACCCTGGACCCGGACTTCCTGGCGCACTGGCGCGGCGCACTGGCGCTGCCGGGCGACTCGCCCGGGCGGGAGGCGCGCGAGGAGAACGCGCTGCGCGAGGAGATCGCCCGTGCCATCGCGTCCGCCAACAGCGCGGTCTCCCGCTCCGAGTCGATCCGGGTGTACCGGGTGCTCCAGGAACCGTTCGCCCCGGGGAACGGTATGCTCACGCCGTCGATGAAGCTGCGCCGGGACGCCATAGCGCGCCACTACGCGGCCGAGATCGACGCCATGTACCAGGCCCGCTCGCGCGTCGTACGCCGGCCGGGCACGGCGGAGCCGGCCGACTGGGAGGACTCGGACGACGTCTTCCGCTGAGTACGGCACGCTTAGCCGCCGCGGCAGGGGGAACTCGCCGCGAGGGGAGAGATCCGACAGTGAGCACGGCCCTGAGATCCCCCGGGGCCGGGAGAGACGACATGTCGACCGGGCCACGGCGAGACCGCGGACGCTCCACGGAGGAGACCCCCGAACGCACGGTCTCCTTCGCAGGCGAGCTGCGCAATGTCACCGGCGCCCGGCTGGCCGCGGACGGCTACCTCGCCGATCTCTCCCGTACCTCGCCGCCCACCGCCCCCGAGTGCTGGGACGACATCCTGCTGGTGGTGACGGAGCTGGCCGCCAACGTCGTCCAGTACGCGCCGGGGCCCTTCCAGCTGCGGATGCGGCGCACGTACGACGGGGTGCACATCACCATGCACGACACCAGCCAGATCCAGCCCGAGCCGCGCCCCTTCCATCCGCGCCACGGCGGCGGCGGTGTCGGCTGGCACCTGCTGCACACACTGTGCGACCAGGTCAGCGTGGTCGTCACCGAGACCGGCAAGGACATTCACGTCTTCCTGCCCTGGTGAGCGGCGGGCCACGGCCCTGCTCGAGCGGCGGGGGCGGTCACCCGGGGCGGTGGGCGACCACCCCGAACATCGTCACCGACATGTGCAGCGCCCCCTGCTCGGCGGCCTCGGCGAGGTCGGCGTACAGGGTGTCCCGCTGTTCCTCGGTGAGGGCGCCGGTGCGCACGGCGGACTCGCCGAGCATGCGGATCAGTGGCCAGGCGACCGTGCGGTGGTCCTGGAGCAGGGCCTGCGAGCCGCGGTCGTCCACCACGAACCCGGCCGCGCTGAGCTGGCCGACCAGGCGGCGCCCGGCGTAGGGGTTGGCGCCGTTGAGGGCGGCCGCCATCAGTGCCCGCACGACCGCCGGGTCGCCCGGGTGCAGGAGGGTGGTCCCCCAGTCGGTGTCCAGCAACGCCACCCGGCCGCCGGGACGCAGCACCCGGGCCATCTCGGCGACGGCCCGGTCGGGGTCGGCGATGTGCTGGAGCACCCGCTCGCACCACACCAGGTCCATCGAGCCGTCGGGCACCGGCAGCGCGGCGGCCTCGCCGTGCACGAAACGGACCCGGCTGCCCGGGGACCGCTCCTCGGCGACCGCCCGCAGACTCGGGTTGGGCTCGACGCCGATCGCGACCCCGTCCGGGCCGACGGCGGCGGACAGCGTCCGGGTCTGCGATCCGGTACCGGAGCCGACATCGAGGACCCGCTCACCGGGCCGTACCGCCAGCGCCTCCTCGGCCCAGGCGCGCAGCCGCCGTACGCCCGGATTGGCGTCCTGGGAGTCCAGGGCGCCCACCAGCGGGGCCACGCGGTCGGGATCGATGTGCCGCTGCTGGAAGCCCGTTCCGGGCTGGATCTGCGCCATGGCGGGCACTCTACTGGCGTACGTGATCGTCATGGACGGCCTTGCAACGGACAGAAGTCCGACGCATATCCGTGCGACAGCCGGTTACTCCTCTTGATCGAGGGGCATGCTGGAGCCCACGCGTTCGTCTGCCTGCACCGCCCGGCTGGCGGAACGGCGTCGGGCACGGTGGGATCGAACTGGTGCGGAGCAAGCGTTCCAGGGCTTGCGTACGGCGTGACCCGGGCCCCTGGAGCAACGGAAAGGGATGGACACCGTGACACGACCCAGGATCCTGGTGGTGGGCGCAGGCTTCGCCGGAGTGGGATGCGTCCGCCGCCTGGAGCGGAAACTCGCCCCCGACGAGGCCGACGTCACCCTGGTGGCGCCCTTCGCCTACCAGCTCTACCTGCCCCTGCTGCCACAGGTCGCCTCGGGCGTGCTGACACCCCAGTCGATCGCCGTCTCGCTGCGCCGCAGCAAGAAGTACCGCACCCGGATCATCCCGGGCGGCGCGATCGGCGTGGACCTCAAGTCCAAGGTGTGCGTGGTCCGCACCATCACCGACCAGCTGGTGAACGAGCACTACGACTACATCGTGCTGGCCCCGGGCAGCGTCACCCGCACCTTCGACATCCCGGGTCTGACGGAGCACGCCTTCGGCATGAAGACCCTGGCCGAGGCCGCCTACATCCGTGACCACGTCATCTCCCAGCTTGACCTGGCCGACGCCAGCGACAACCCCGCGGAGCGGGCCGCGCGGCTGCAGTTCGTGGTGGTCGGCGGCGGATACGCGGGCACCGAGACCGCGGCCTGTCTGCAGCGGCTCACCCACGCGGCGCTGCACCGCTACCCGAACCTGGATCCGAAGCTGATCAAGTGGCATCTGATCGACATCGCGCCGAAGCTGATGCCGGAGCTGGGCGACAAGCTCGGCCGCAGCGCCCAGGAGATCCTGAGCCGCCGCGGCATCGAGATCTCCCTCGGGGTGTCGATCGAGAAGGCGGGCCCGGAGGAGGTCACCTTCACCGACGGCCGGGTGGTGCCCACCCACACCCTGATCTGGACGGCCGGTGTGGTCGCCAGCCCGCTGATCGCCACCCTGGGCGCGGAGACGGTGCGGGGGCGGCTCGCGGTCGACGCCGAGATGACCCTGCCGGGCCAGGACGGGGTGTTCGCGCTCGGCGACGCGGCCGCCGTGCCGGACAAGGCGAAGGACGAGGCGGGCGCGGTCTGCCCGCCGACCGCGCAGCATGCCATGCGGCAGGGCAAGGTGGTCGCCGACAACGTCATCGCGACCCTGCGCAACCAGCCGCTGCAGCCGTACGTGCACAAGGACCTGGGGCTCGTGGTGGACCTCGGCGGCAAGGACGCGGTCTCCAAGCCGCTGGGCATCGAACTGCGTGGACTGCCCGCCCAGGCGGTGGCCCGCGGGTACCACTGGTCGGCGCTGCGCACCAACGTGGCCAAGACCCGGGTGGCGACCAACTGGCTGCTGAACGCGGTGGCCGGCGACGATTTCGTCCGTACCGGCTTCCAGGCCCGCAAGCCCGCCACGCTCAAGGACTTCGAGTACACGAACAGCTATCTGACCCCGGAGCAGGTCCGGGCCCGTGCCGAGGGCCCCGGCGAAGCCACGGTCTGACGCAGAGCGCGGCCAGGTGAGCACAGCGGGGCGGTCGGTGCGGGCGGAGGTCCGGGGGCGGCTCGCGGCGGCCGACCCCGGGCTGCTCCGTTTCACCGCCGGCCTGCGGACGGTCCTTGCCATCTCGCTCACGCTCGCCGTCCTGGCGGCCCTGCGGCTCGACGTGTCCCATCTGGTGGCGGGGGCCATCGCGGCGATGGTCGCCACCTTCGCGATCCGTGAGAAGGGGCGCTCCCAGCAGGCCGTCACGCTCGCCCTGGGCCTGCCGGTTGCGCTGGCCTCGATGTCCCTGGGCGCGCTCCTCAACCAGCGGGTCGTGATCGGTGACCTGTTCTTCGTGGCGCTCATCTTCTGCGCGGTCTACAGCCGGCGGTTCGGCGACCGGGGCACGGCGCTGGGACTGATCGGCTTCCAGATCTACTTCGCCTCGCTGTTCGTGCACGCGACCGTGCCGGCTCTGCCGGGCCTGTACGTCGTGATCGCGGTCGCCTTCGGCAGCGCGGCCCTGGCCCGCTTCGTGCTGGTACCGCAGACACCGGCGGGCATCCTCGGCCGGCTGCGGCGGGCCTTCCGGGGCCGGTTCGCCCAGCTGGTGGCCGCGCAGGCGGAGTTGCTCGACGCCGGGCCGGACGAGCTGGACAAGGTGGTGGAGGAGGTCCGGGTCAGGACCGCCCGGCTGCACGAGACGGCGCTGCTGATCCAGGGCCGGCTCCCGGACGGCACCTCCGACGAGGCGGTGGCCCGGCTGGTGCAGCGGCGGATCGCGGACGCCGAGATCGCCGCCGAACGGCTCGGGCTGATGCTGCTCACCGCGCGCAGCGCCCGGCGGGCGGACACCCTCACCCTGCATCTGCCGGGTGCCCACCTGTTCTCGGCCCCGCCGCTGCCGCCCCGGGACGAGGCGCTGGATCAGCTGCGCCTGGACCTGGAGGCGCTGCGACTGCTGGTGCTGCGGCCGGTCGGGCCGCAGCCGGGGACGGCGCTGTCCCGGCTGCGCAACCGGCTGCTCGGCTACCGCGAGGAGGAGAACCTGCCGCCCGCCGACCCTGCCGTGCAGGACGTCTTCCGGGGGGTCGGCGAGGCCGCGCGGGCGGTGATGGGGCTGCGGATCGCGCTGGACGGGCCGCAGGACGAGTCCGACGACACCCCGGCCACGTCCAGGTCCCGCGAGGAACTGGACGCCGAGGACGCGGCCATCGAGGTCGCCGAGGAGGACGAAGGCGAGACCGAGGAGCCCACCGGACTGCGCCGGCCCACCACGCGGGCGGCGGTGCAGGTGGCCGTCGGGTCGTCGCTGGCCATCGTGGGCGGCGAGTTCCTGTCCGCCCAGCGCTGGTACTGGGCGGTGCTGACCTGCTGGATCGTGTTCCTCAACACCGCCTCCACCGGCGAGATCCTGGTGAAGGGCTACCGGCGGCTGCTGGGCACGGTGCTCGGCGTGGTGGCCGGCATCGGGCTGGCGGGGCTGGTCGGGCACCACACCTGGACGGCGTTCGGGCTGGTGCTGCTGTTCGTCTTCGCGATGTTCTACTCGGCGCCGCTGTCGTACACCCTGATGTCGTTCTTCGTGACGGCGATGCTGGGCCTGCTCTACACGCTGCTCAACACCTACAGCCTGGACGTCCTGGTGCTGCGGATCGAGGAGACGGCGCTCGGCGCGGTGTGCGGGGTGATCGCGGCGGCGGTGGTGCTGCCGGTGCACACCGACCGCCGTACCGACGAACTGCTCGTCACCACGCTGGACCGGCTGGCCGACGTGACCCGGGCCGCCGCCGACCAGTTGAGCGGGGCGCCGCCCGCCGACCTGGTGGAGAAGGCCCGTGACCTGGACCAGGCGCTGGCCGATCTGCGGGCGGCGGTGCAGCCGTTGACGCATCCGATCACCCCGCTGCGGTCCCGCCGGGACACCGCGCGCTATGTGGTGGCGCTCCTCGAGACGTGCGCCTATCACGCGCGGTCGCTCGCGGCGACGGCCGAGTTGCTGCCCACCCATCCGGCGATCGCGGCGGATCCCCGGCTGCGCGGGGCGGGACAGCGGATCGTGCACAACATCGAGGCGATCGCCGCCCAGGTAGACGACCGGCGGCCCGCCGGCGAGATCGAGACCGGCCCCAGCATCGCGGCGATGCTGGAGCCCGGCACCCTGCGCGCCCCGCGCTACGGCCGGGTGACCGACCGCGTGCTGCGGCATCTGCAACGCCTCGACGAGGCGGTGGCGGGCCTGGCCCGGCCACTGAAGGTGCCGGTCCGGGCGGGTGCCGCCTGACGGGGTGTCACTGCGGGCCGAGGGCTTCGGCGCGGACGCGGGCGCAGCTGCGGCTGATGAGGCGGGAGACGTGCATCTGGGAGATGCCGAGGCTTTCGGCGATCCTGCTC
>NZ_JBSFJE010000040.1:0-15692 GCF_053597895.1 Streptomyces sp. NPDC001220 | reverse complement strand
CACGAGGCTGAGCTCTTCCACCTCGCGATGCGCAACATGCTCGCGGACATCCACCGCCGGATTTCAGGGAGCACGGGCACCGTTGGAGCCGGGGCGGTATGAGGTGCGTCCAGATGCGAGGCGCGTCCGGACGCTGGCGTAACAAGCGCCGCTCGTGCGGCAACGGCGCGCACGGCCCGCGCGTCCACAACTGGGCGAGGGCCGAAGTCCGCCTCCTGGCAGTGGCCCGACCGGCAGCACCGGGTGGCCGGCCGCCGCTGTGCGGCCGAGGCGTGCTTCGGGCGATACGGAGCCGCTTGAACTGAGTGAACTCACCGGGGCGCGGAACGGGCCGGACCACAGGCGGGCCGGGAAAGGGCTGTATGCCGCTCGCCCCGAATCTGCTCTGTTCTCGTATAGCTACCGCCAGGTGGCGTGTAGCGCTGAGTAAC
Organism: Streptomyces sp. NPDC001220; assembly: GCF_053597895.1. NCBI lineage: Bacteria > Bacillati > Actinomycetota > Actinomycetes > Kitasatosporales > Streptomycetaceae > Streptomyces > Streptomyces sp. NPDC001220. The sequence goes on along the minus strand of NZ_JBSFJE010000040.1, from coordinate 15,261 downwards.
TACTTGAGGCTGTGGTTGCGCTGCTAGAGGGTGGCGAAGTCCGTGGGCGCCGCTTCGACAGCCTCCGGGTACGCCGGGGTCTTTCTCGTGCTCGGCGAGTGCCCGGTAGATGCTGGAGAGGCTGGGGCTCTGTTCTTTGCGGCGGCCGGTGGCGATGAGCAGGTCGGGCTGGATGTCCTCGACGGTCTCGCCGTTGCCGCGGCGGCGGAGCACGGTGTGGATCATGTCGTCGGTGATGACCGGGGCCGGCCGCCGTGGTTGCCCTTGCGGGCTGCGGCGTCGAGTCCTTCGAGGGCGGCCTCCCAACACGCTGCGGGAGTACGTGCCGCCATACGCGGCGACGCGTTGACTCGGTCCCTTGGTGTGCCCCGTGGAGATGTCGCGCTGGCGAGCGGACTCGCCCCACCATCGCGACCCCCGCAGATCGAGGCGATACAACTTGCGGAAGAAGCCCTTGCCGTCGCGCTGCACCGCGACCACCCTCTCGCCGGGCGCGCGGTACTGCACTTGGCGGACCTCGCGGACGAGCGCTTCAGCGTGATCACTCGGGACGCCCTGCGAGGGCAACCCTTCGGGATCCACGGCCTGTGCCAACGCACCCGATTCCAGGCGCTCAAGTTCGCCGAGGTCCACGACGTCACCCTGCAACTCGCGATGATCGCGACCGGCCTGAGCGTGGGAGTGCTGCCGTCAAGCATGTCCCCGTACGCACCCGCCGAGGTGGCCTTCGTTCCGTTGGCGCACGAGGGCCCACTCCGCACGCTGCTCCTCTACGACCGGCGGCACGTACCCGTGGGAGTCCGCGAGATGATCCGAATGGCCACACCGACCAGCCCGCCACCTTTCTTCTGATCACCCGGAAAAGAGCGGCTACGCCGCCTCCTGGCCCTCGCCGTCCTCACGTTCGAGGGCGTGCTAGAGCTGGGAGCGGGCATCCAGCCGTTCGGGTCCGGCGCCGTCGTTCCAGAAGGCGTGCGTGATCGCGGCGGTGAGGTCGCGTTCCCGCTCGCCCAGCCCGGCGACCTCCCTCCGCTCATGCTCCGACCAGCCCGGCGAGTCCGGGTACGCGCGGGAGGTGGCGAGCCAGTAGGCCTCAGGGCGCTGCCAGGCCTCCATCGGTTCGACGGAGTAGGGCAGCCGCTTGTACAGGGCAGTGAGGTCGGCCCGCACCCGGGTGAGTTCCTGCCGCGCTGCTCGTACGACGCGGCGGCACTGCGCGCCCGGCAGCTTCTGCCGATGACAGCTCAGGGCTGGTCGGTCGGGGCGTCCTGCAAGTACCAGCCATGGGCGGCCATGCACTCCTTCGTCCACTCCATCAGCAGGTGTGAGCCCTCCCTGACGCGGCTCTCGTCATGGCCGCCGTCGTTGGCGAACCACTGCACGAGTAGGCCGGCCGCCGGACGGTGCACGTCGCCGGTGTCGCACACCGGGCACAGCTCCCGGTGGATCGGCCGCCCGTGTTCGTCGTCCCGCGGCGCCGCCCCGGGCGTTCGTCACGTCATGCCTTTGCGGGGGTCAGGTGCGGCGGAGCGCGTCCAGATGGTCATGGGCGGGGGAACGGCCGCGCTCCGTGTAGCGCTCGGCGAAGTCAGTCAGGGCATGCCTCAGGACCGCCGGGGCGCCGGGAACGGCGAGGGCGCTGTCGGCCGCGGCAAAGCAGGCGCGGGCGGCCTTGGCGAGGTCCTGGTCGTCGAGGCCGGTGCGGGCCGCGCGCAGCCAGACGTCGTGGGAGGGGACGGGCCGCTGCGAGTCCCGGCACAGTGGCTCGGTTGCCGCGTAGGCGGCATCGGCCGCCACCCTGTCGTTCAGGAGCGTCGCGGCCAGCACAGTTGGCACGACCCAGTCGTCGCCGTTCTGCGCGTCGGTCATCCGCAACTCCAGCCAGCCGTGCGGTCTGACCGGCGGGAACAGAGCGCTGAGGTGGTCGTCCAGGTCGGCCAGGGTCGGCGGCCGCAGCTCGGGTACGCCCCGCAGCCAGGCGCGGAAGGTCAAGCCGGAGGGCGCGGACCAGTCCCCGTTGAGGTCGCCCGGTATGCACATCACCTGCGCGTCGAGCGCATAGCGGGTCCAGGCCACACGTGGGTCGGAGTGGTAGAGGGGCGGGCGGGTACGACCGGCATCCATCCGGGACCAGACGTCCTGCCGGCTGGACAGCCACCCGGTGGGCCACCCGTCCTGTATCGGGGAGTTGGCGAAGGCGGCGACGAGCACGGGACCGATACGGTGGGCGAGTTCCCAGCGGGAGCGGTAGCCGCTGATGCCGCGGGAGTCCTCGCCGCAGGCCAGGTTGATCTGTACGGATGCGGTGCGGCGCATCATGTCGCGGCCCCAGGGGCCCTCGCGGTCGAAGAAGCTCTCCATGGCCCGGTAGCGGGGGTGGTCGAGCACACGAGGCGGTTCACGATAGGGGTCGAGGCCCCGGCCGACGAGTGCCAGATCGGCCTGCTCGACTGTCGTGCGCAGTACGGCGAGATCCGCGGTCATCATCTCGACGCACGCGCCGAGCGAGAGGGCCGGCGGGGAACTCAGCTGCAGTTGGCCGCCCGGCTCACGGGTGAGTCTGCTGCCCCCGGCCAGGGCGCCTGTCGCCTCGATCGGCGTGAGGGCGGCGTTCAGCCGGTCGACCGATATCGGCAGCAGAGGGTTGTGGTGGTCCTGGACCAGCCACTCCGTCTCCACACCAATCCGCTCAGGGGGGCCGGTCTTGAAACACACGCTGAGCACATACGCTTCCACCTCTTCCAGGGTCAGTTCTGTCATTTCTGTCCTCCTCTCGCACAATCTGGTGCGGATCAGGTGGGTGTCGGGCTGGGCGTAGGGGTGGAGCGGCGTGTCGAGGGGAAACCGCTCCACCCCCGCGCGGGGCCGTCGGTTGGAGACGGCCTCGGAGGTGATCTCAACGTGCTCGGGTAGAAGGCGACGCGGCCGGCGATCGCCCCCACGGCCTCGAACGGCTCCTCGTAGAACCACACCGCGTCCGCGATGCCGCCGCTGCGCCGGCGGTGCAGTTCTTCGATTTTCGCGTACGGGGCAGGATCGTCGTCGTCGCTGATGTCGAAGATTTCGAGGCGTTCGAGCAGCGCCAGGCCCAGATGGTCAGTCCCGATAGTCGCGGGGTGGGTCAGGTACTCGTAGAGGCCGTCGAGGTCCTCAACGACGAAGACACAGCTAGTCGAGGTCCCCGCCGAGATCGCGGCAAACCAAGAAAGACTTCACGGCCGGGTTGGACCGTCCTTGGTTGCGCCGACTTTCCAAGACAGCTCGATTTGCTCAGGGGTGACTCCGGCCTTAGGGCTCGTATCAATCTCGTCGTCCGTCTTCGCAATTGGTCACCGGTGGTGTCGCACGAGTCGTGACGCTAGCCGGGCCTCGCTGCGATTTGGCAGACATAGATTTTTCTCACACTGTCAGGTACTACCGCGGATCTTGTGACTGGTGATCGGTGCTGACCGAAGGAGGTACGACGTCCCATGGCGCCGCCGCCCCGACACGATGCCGAGCCGCATCGACGAGCGGTTGGCGGACCGCTCGGCCCGCGTCCTCATCGAGGGCACCCTGGCTCGCGGTGAGTGAGTACCGCACCGTCTTCCGGCCCGAGACACAGGCCGGGCTTCGGAAAGCCCCCCGCGAGATGGCGCTGCGCATCCTGGCCGAACTGACGGAACTGGAGAGGAACCGCTCGGATACAGCACCACGGCACTCGCGTCCCAAGCCGATCAGCCATCCCGGCACGGGAGCGGGTCGGCCGAGGAAAGGGCACGAGCCGCACGGCGTTCTGCGCGTCCCGGACGAGGGACTTCACCTGGACAGCCGGAGGTCGCGGGGCAGCCTTTGGACTGCTTTAGTCCGTTTCGCTTGTTTCGTCCCGTTCACACCCAGAGCTTGACGGCTTCGAGCCAGCGCGTGTTCTCAAGGGCGCCGCCGAAGATGAGGCCGGGGCGTGGGTCGGCGCAGTCCGAACTGCCCCAGTCGTAGCCGTGGACTTTGGTGGTCCGGCAGACGTGACCGCTGCCGATGTTGATGGCGAAGCCCGTCATGTACGGGGCGCTCGACTTCGTGCTGCCGATGTAGTTGTTCTTGCCGTCGCCGATGATGGCGGTCCACTGTGGTTCCCACTTGCCCCGGCCGCTGGTCGACCGGGCGTCGTGCACGAAGGCGTTGGCGGACGAGCCGTCGCCGCCGTACACCGCGATGTTGAGGGCCTTGATCGGATGGGTCCCGCCCGTCGCTCCGGCCGGCGTGCCGTCACACACGGGCTTCTGCCAGCCCTGTCCGGAGAGGTATGCGCGATAGCAGATGTGCCGCCCGGACGGGTCGTTCCGGTGGAGCCGGTTCACAGCGGTGGCGGCGGTGTCCCGCGCGGGCTTCGCGGCCACGGTGGCCCGCGGGGGCTTCGAGGCCACGGTGACCGTGCCCTCTCCCACCCCTCCCCCGCTCTTCGGGGCCTTCGCACTCTTCGAGGCCTTCGGCTTGGCCGACCGCGAGGTGGCTGTCACGCTGGGCAGTGGGGACAGTCTGCTCGCGGAAGGGGAGGCGGTCGGCGCCGACTCCTCGGCCTGAGGAATTCCGCTCGTCTCGGTGCTCGAACGCGCAGCCTGCTTCTGGTGCCCTCCGTCGTCCGATGCACCACTGCCCAGGATCACCAGCGGAACGATGACGAGGGCGGCCACGCCGAGAGCCACCGGCCCGACGACCAGCGGCTTGTGGAGCAGACCGGGCGACCCGTACTCGTCGTCCGACTGACGCGATCCGTTCCCCAGGGCGACCCTCGAGCTCGGTCGGGCGGCGAGGGGCGGGGGCGGCCCGGTGAGTCGGCGCTGCCGCTGCTGCTCCAGCGTGTACGCCTCGACGTCGAAGTCGTCATCGTCGCCGTCGCTGGCGTCGGCTTCGTCGTCGGCTTCGGTGAGATCGAGATCGAGATCGTCGTCGGCTCCGGCTCCGTCTCCGGAAAGGCCGGTTCCCGCTACGGGTCCGTACGACTCCGCGCGTCCCGCGTGTTCGGCAGGCTCGACCAGCTGCTCCTGGTCCTGCTGCTCCAGAAGGCTGCTGGAACCGTCGGGGGCGACCTCGACGAAGGCCACGTACCCCGCCAAGGGATCGGAGATGGTCGCCGTCACGGTGGTGTTCCGGTCGCGTGCGTACCCGTGCAGTGTGTCGAGGATCGCGGCGTCGACCGCCGCTCCTTCCGTCACCGGTACGGGTTCGCCGTCGATGGCGGCCGAGCCGTCTCCGGAGATGACCACCGCGTAGCGTGGGGCCGGCTCGGACACCTCCCCGGCAGATTCCGGCTTACCGAGACCCCCTGGTTCCCCGGACACGGCGTGGTCGTGCCCCGTGGTCCGCTCGTCCGTCTCTTCACCTCGGTTCATGGCTTTTCCCTTCTGACGCTTACCGGCCGCACGGCCCCGGTCGGGAACGCCGTGACGGTCCCCGGCCATCGCAACGGGCGCCGTACGGGAACGGTTCAATCCCTCGGCCGACAAGACAGCGACGACCGGGCCGAAAGGAGCACGCTCCGTCAGGCGGATTTGGTGGGTGTCAAAGGAATTGACCGGCACGATGAAGGGTGGCTCAGTTGGATTACCAGCCTGATCCGCCAAAGGCTGACCTGTATTTGGATCGACCAGAGGCTGACCTGGGACTTTCATCCTTGGATACAAAGGTCATCACGTACTCAGAAATTTGATCCTTCGTTATGGCCGCCATCCGCATATTCTCGCGAGCCGGCACGGCTGTTGAGTACAGTCAGGGGGTGAGCGGCTACAAAAACTGCATTCGTTTCGCCGTGCTCGGGCCGGTCCGGGCATGGCGGGGTGAACAGCAACTGGACCTGGGTTCGCCACAGCAGCGGGCCGTCCTGGCGGCGCTGTTGTTGCGGCGGGGACGCGCTGTCGCACTCGCCGAACTCCTCGACGCTGTCTGGGGCGAGGAGCAGCCGACGGCTGCCGTGTCCGTCCTTCGGACCTATGTGTCGCGCCTGCGCAAGGCACTTGAGCCAGGGCTGGAGGCGGCCGAGACCCGACGGATGGTCGTGTCGGTCGGGGACGGGTACCTGATCCGTCTGCCGGAGGACGGACTGGATCTCGCGGTGTTCGAGCAGCGGGTCACGAAGGCAAGGAAGCTGCGCGCCGCCGGGGAGCTGCCCGCCGCCGCGGAGTTGCTGCGCGCAGCGCTCGACGGGTGGCAGGGAGCGGCACTCAGCGGTCTCCCCGGCCCCCTGGCCGAGTCCGAGGGCTCCCGGCTGAACGAGGAGCGACTGACCACGCTGGAGACATGGCTGGACATCGAAGTCGAACGCGGACGCCACGGCGAAGTGATCGCCGAACTGATCTCGTTGACCGGCAAGTACCCGCTGCGGGAGCAACTGTGCCGACTGCTCATGCTGGCGCTCTACCGGTCCGGGAGGCAGGCCGAGGCATTGGCCGCCTATCGCAGTACGCGGAGCACCCTGGTGGCCGAACTGGGCATCGAACCCGGCGCGCCGCTGCGGGATCTGCACGACCGCATACTGGCGGCCGACGCGGCCCTGGACCCCCGCCCGCCCGAGGGGCCGGCTTCCCCGGTGTCCCCCGCCTCCCCGGCCGTCGTGCTCGCGGCCCGCCCGGCACAACTGCCCGCCGACCTGCCGACGTTCGTCGGTCGGTCCGCCGAACTCGACCGGGTCCGGGCCCTGTTACCAGAGCAGGGTGGCGCCCCGGCCACGGTGGTGATCAGTGCGATCGGCGGCATGGCCGGCATCGGCAAGACCACCCTGGCCGTGCACTGGGCGCACGAGATAGCCGACCGCTTCCCCGACGGACAGCTCTACGTCAATCTGCGCGGCTTCGATCCGACCGGCTCGCTCGTGACGCCGGACGAGGCCATCCGCGCCTTCCTCGGCGCGCTCGGTGTCCCGCCGATGCGGATCCCCACCGGCCTCGACGCCCAGACGGCGCTCTATCGCAGCACGCTCGCCCAGCGGCGGATGCTGATCCTCCTCGACAACGCCCGCGACACCGAACAGGTCCGCCCGCTGCTGCCCGGGTCCCCCGGCTGTCTGGTCATCGTCACCGGGCGCAACCAGCTCACCGGCCTGGTCGCCGGCGAAGGGGCGCATCCGCTGACCCTGGACCAGCTGACGCCCTCCGAGGCACACGACCTCCTGGCTCGCCGCCTCGGCACCGCCCGGCTGGCGGCGGAACCACAGGCGGCGGACGAGATCATCACCCGGTGCGCCCGGCTGCCACTGGCGCTGGCCATCGTCGCCGCCCATGCCGCCGCCCACCCCGGCTTCCCGCTCAGTGCCATCGCCGAGGAACTGCGCGACAGCCACGGCAGCCTCGACGCCTTCGCCGGCGGCGACATCAGCACCGACGTACGAGCCGTCTTCTCCTGGTCGTACAAGGCGGTGTCCGCCCCGGCCACGCGCCTGTTCCACCTGCTGGGCCTGCACTCCGGACCCGACATCTCCGCGCCCGCAGCCGCCGCCCTCGCCGGGCTCCCCCTGCGGGAGGCCCGCGGTCTGCTCGTCGAGCTCACCCGCGCCCACCTGCTCACCGAGTACTTCCCGGGCCGCTACACCCTGCACGACCTGCTACGTGTCTACGCCGCCGAACGCGTACGCGCCGAGGAGAAGCCGCAGGAGCGGGAGCAGGCCGTGGAGCGGCTGCTCTCCTGGTATCTGCACACCGCCGACGCCGCCTACCCGCACATCACCCCGCAGCGGCGCCGGATCCCCCTCGAACCGCTGCCGGCCCTGTGCCGGCCCCTGGAGTTCACGACACACGAGCAGGCCCTGGACTGGTGCGAGGCCGAACGGGCCAACCTGGTCTCCGCGGTGCACCAGGCAGCCGGGTCCGGCCTGCCGGGTACCGCGTGGCGACTGCCTGCGGTCCTGTGGGGGTTCTTCTACCTTCGAAGCCATACGCATGACTGGGCCGACACCGCGCGGGCGGGACTGGCCGCCGCCCGCGCGGACGACGACCGCTGGGGCGAGGCCCAGGGCCTCGCGGATCTGGCCGCCGCGCTGCGGCACTCGGGTCGGCTCGACGAGGCCATCGACCACTGCTACCAGGCCATGGTCGCCTTCCGAGAGCTCGGGGACGCGGACGGCAGGGTGGCGGCCGTGACCAACTTGGGCGATGCGTATCTGCAGTCCGGCCAACTCGGCAGGGCCGTCGAGTACATCCGCCGGGGGCTGGCGATCGAACGGGTCATCGGCAGCGCCTGGGGGCAGGGAATCTCCCTGTGCAACCTGGGCGACGTCTACCAGCGGCTCGGCCGGTTCGACGAGGCCGTCGGCTGCCTGGAGCAGGCCCTGGACCTCCTGCGCGCCAACGGCAACCGCTGGGTCGAAGGCGTCACCCTCGACATCCTCGGCACGGCCCACCGCCGGCTCCACCGTTACGACGACGCCATCGAGTACTACCACCAGGCGCTCAAAACACACCGGGACATCGGCAACCGGTGGGGAGAGGGTCACACTCTGGGCAACCTGGGTGACGCCCAACTGGCGGCCGGCGAACCGGAGGCCGCCCGCGACAGCTGGCGGCAGGCGCTGGCGATCTTCGTGGAGTTCGACCATCGGGACGCCGAGAAGATCCGCGAGAGACTCGACCGACCGGAGGACGGTCCGCCGGGCTCCGACGTGCAGGGTGCTACGGCGGGGCGGGGTGCCTGACATGGGTCTCCGATCGATCACGGCCTGGCCGTGACCCCGGGGGCGGGGACACGGCCAGGCTGCACCCGAACAACGAATGACAGGTGAGGACGGTTCAACTCCCGGGTCAGGTCACGTCGTGGTAGACACGGCCGCTGGCGTTGGCGGTCGTTCCGTCGTAGAGGCCGGTCGGGCTGGTCTGCGTGGACAGCGTGAACCACGCGTAGCGCTCGACGAAGTCCAGGCCGTCCAGCATCTGCGCCGATGACTTGATGAAGCCGGTCTGCTCCTGCTCGCTGGGGTAACGGGGAGTGCCCTGGGAGAAGTCGATCAGCCCGTACTCGGTCAGCCAGATCGGCTTGTGGTAGCGGTCCCAGACGGCCTGCAGGTAGCTGCGCAGCTGGTCGGCGGCGTCGGGGCCGAAGTCGGCGCCGTACCAGTGCAGGGGAATGAAGTCGACGCGCAGGCCGCGGTCGGAGACTCCCTGCATGAAACGATCCAGCCAGCCTCCGGCGACGTCGGCGCCGGAGGCGACCGCGGGTGCGCCCAGGCGCAGGCCGGTGGACTCCAACCGGGGCCAGAGGTCCAGGGCTTGCTCGGCCGTCATGGTGGACTGCCCGCCGTTGTCGGGCTCGTTGAAGCCGAGCAGTTCCTTGCTGCCGTTCTGGGCTGCCGCGCCCAGTTCGGCGTCGGTGACCGAGCCGGGACCCCGGATCATCGGGACGTAGTCCACGCCGTCCGGCTTGGTGACCGCGCCGGTGGAGGAGGCCCAGTTGAAGTACCAGGACGCGCCGGACTCGGCCAGCGCCTGGGAGGCACCGTCGACGGACTCGAGGCTGACGCCCTTGCGGGTCGAGGCGGCAGTGGTGACGGGGGTGGTGGCAGGGGCGGTGGTGACAGGCTCGGCCGGGGCGGTGCTGCCGGTTCCGAAGGCGACGGTCAGGCCGCTGCACTTGGTGCACTGGTACATGACCTTGTTGCCCGGCTCGGCGTCCTGCTTGGACCAGGCGTACGCCGTGGGGCACTTCTGGTTGACCATGTCGCTGTACGGGGTCTTCGCGTCCCGGTTCGGATTGACGCACACCAGCGGCTGCCCGGTGCCCGGGTCCTTGGTCAGGTTGTCGGCCGGGCAGGCGGACAGCAGATCCTCGGCGCACCCCGCCGGCGCGCACTCGCCGCTCGCGGGCGGTGTGACGTCGTTCGGCGTGATGGTGACCGCAGCGGCGACGGCGTTCACGTAGCTGACGTCGTACCAGGGCGCCAGGTTGTCGGCCGGGTCGAAGCTGAACTCGGCCAGTCCGGTGGGCTGTTCGCCGAGCGAGCAGTGGTCGGCGTACGGCCCGCAGTCGCCGACGGCGCAGTGGAACGTGCTGCCGTCCGCACCGCTGCACCCCTGGCGGGCGAAGAAGGTACCGCGCCAGTGCCCGGCGCCCTCGTACTCCGGGACGGTGACGGTGGCGGACTGACCCGGGTCCAGCGTCGGCAGCCCGGTGAGCGAGGTCGAGCCGTCGGCGTTGACCTCGCTGCCGACCCAGATACGGCTGTCGGTGCGGTTCTGCAGGGTGATGGTGTGGTCGGCGACGGCGACGGCCGTGGTTTCGTTGATGCTGGTGTCGCTTGAGCGATGGTTCTGGACCAGTACGGCGGTGCCCGAGACACCGGCGACGACCAGGAGCAGTGCCAGAAGGAACGATGTGCGTCTGCGCATGGAGCGCAAGGTGCGCATAAAAGTTGCCTCTCCCTGGGGCTCGTGGGGGTGGATGACTGGGTTCTCACTCGCGCAGGCACGACGGGCGGGGTGGGGTGGGGTGGAAGGTTCAGCTGGTCGTGAAGTTGCTCCTGTGGCTACCGAACTGCCCTGGAGGAGGGGGCGTTGGAGCGGACGGGGGCGGGAACGGCGGGGGTGGAAAGAGACGGCGAGGACGTTCCGTCGCCGCTCGGGAGCTGCTCGCTGAGAACCTGACGGCCGACCTTGCTGATGAGGTGTGGTACGGCGGGCTCCGAGGAGCCGGCCCATGTCAGCGTCGCCCGTTCGGCCTCCCGGAACGGGTCGCTCTCGTAGACCGGAGCCGACTCGTCGGGACCGGCGGTGATCCGCGCGACGGTCGCCTGCTCGACCGCGTTGAAGGCAACCGCGTCACTCATCGCATCCGGGCCGCGATAGCGGGGGTCGACGGTGTTCCATTCCCGCTGCACGCGTGCCGCTTCCTGGAACGGATCGCTCTCCTTCACCGGAGCCGACTCGTCGGAACCGGCGGTGATCCGCGCGACGGTCGCCTGCTCGACCGCGTTGAAGGCAACCGCGTCACTCATCGCATCCGGGCCGCGATAGCGGGGGTCGACGGTGTTCCATTCCCGCTGCACGCGTGCCGCTTCCTGGAACGGATCGCTCTCCTTCACCGGAGCCGACTCGTCGGAACCGGCGGTGATCCGCGCGACGGTCGCCTGCTCGACCGCGTTGAAGGCAACCGCGTCACTCATCGCATCCGGGCCGCGATCGCGGGGGTCGACGGTGTTCCATTCCCGCTGCACGCGTGCGGCTTCCTGGAAGGCGATGCCGTCGCTCATCTCGTTCTCCCGCGGGAATGAGAAGCCGCTTCCGCGCTGCGCGTGCGGCTGCTCAGGGGGCGCATCGCGCTCCCAGTGGGCGCGGAGCTTGGCGAACTGCGCCTCGTCGTTGGCCATGATGGCGGCCCTGGCGTTCTCCATGGCCTCCGCGGCGGTGACCTCCCGCCGCGGCTCGGGTCGCGAAGCGGCGCGGCTCACTTCCCGCAGGTACGCGTTGTTGGCGTACTCCGCGACGGCGGGCATGCTCAGGGCGTTGCTGTCGTACGCCTTCCGCCACTTCTCATTGGATTTGAGCTGCTGCAGAACCGCGTCCTCGAAAGCCTCGCGTTCGGCGCTCGGCAGCTGGCTGACCATGTCCTGGAAGCCGGTCCTGCCGGTGCGCGGCGACTCCCGCGCACCCGGCTCGGCCTGGCGCTGGGACGCGGAGGACTGCCGTGGCTCGGCCTGGGCGAAGGGCTCACCGTCGTGCCCGGAGAACTCGCCCCGCTGCCCTCCGCCGAACGCCGAGCCTCCGCCGAATGCCGGGTCTCCCCCGGACGTCGGGGCTCCCCGGGAGGCCGGAGCTCCTTCCGCCGACCTCGACCGGCCTCCGAGGCTTTCGACCAGGCGGCTCAACTCGTCGGCCAGCCTGTCCCAGACGCCCGCCCGGCGCCTGCGGCCGAAGGGGTTCAGGCGACGCCAACCCCTCATCATGCTGTACTCGGCGTCGACCAGGTTGCGCGCCAGTCGGACGTGGCCCGTGGAGGGCCTCCGCCGCCTTGGCTCCTCCGGCAAACGCCGCTGTGAGGGTGCCTCGTTGCCGTCTGCCACGGTGCCCCTCTTTCGGGTCGGGGATGCTGACACAGGGACAACGGGGCGTCGGCACCTGGCGGTTCAACCGCCTCCGCTCTCTACGCGACGGCACGGACGGGGTACGGATACCGACGGGACGGCCTACGCCCTGTGCAGCTCGAACCCGGGCGGCAGCGGCGGCAGTTCGAAGACCGGCGGGGAGTGCTCGAGGCGCGGGCGTTTTCCGCCGGCCGTGACGGAACCTGACGGGAGTAGTGGCCGCCCGCGTCCGACATCGGTCGTCGCCGCTTCAGCAGACCACTCGGCGCGAACCGCCCGGCACCGGTGGCCGGCCGGTCGCGATCCTCGTACTCCGCCTCCGTCGCACCGTCCCCCTCATACCTCACGCCGCCGTCCACCTCCTGGCCGCTCCGCTCGCCGTCCGCTTCTCCGCGACGGGCCACGTCCGCGCCGAGTTCACTCACCCACCCGATGGCGGGGCAGGTTCGGCGTCGTTCTGGCGAATCGCCGGTCGACGACCAGTGCCTGACCTCGTAGGAGATGGGGGCGGACTTGTTCAGCCCCCCGCGCCGGGGCGCAAGGGCCATGGCCGGTTTCCGCTCGGGCATGTGCGTTTGACCTGTCGGCTGTGCTGTGTCGGCCGGACACCGACCCCGGTTCGAGACACACAACGGATCGCGCACACCCAGGGGTTCGACTTCGGCGGTCACCCGGGAACGCGGTACTGACCTACAGCCCGGCTACGGGCGCGTCGCGGACGGACCGTCCGTCCGCGACGTACGACCGCGCGGTCTCCGACTGGTCCTCGTACCACGAGGCGTGCGGCGCCGGTCGGCTTCTCCATCGCCGAGCTGAAGGCCCGTAACCTCTCGCACGGCCGGGACGCCAACATGCGGCACATCCTGAACCCCGGCTTCCAGGCGCTGACGGTGCGGCATTGAGGGGCTCGACCAGCCGTCCCGCATCCCCTGCGAGGTGCTCTACCCCACGTCGGTCGGTAACTCGCCGCGCCGCACACCGAGTCCGGCGTCCTCGAACGCGAGCATGGGCCAGATCACCCGTCAGGTTGGGGCTGCCCGGCGGCGGGACTTCGGGGTCTGTCTTCCCCTCTTCGTGGATCGGATGTCGGCCCGCCTGAGCTCAGTGGTGATCGACAGCATCGTCCGGATCGCAGGTACTCCGGGAGCCGGACGGAGACCGATGGAAAGTGGCCCGGAATCAACTTGAGGGCAGGTGAACCGTTGAGGGGGCTCTCTCCGTTGTCCTCTGTCAGGACAGGCACGGCGGACAGGATCCGTCAGCACGGCGAACCTACGTGATCCAGCGATCAGCCGGTACCACCCTGTCCACCCGCGGTGCGGGTGGAAGGCGACTGCTCGCCACACAGAAGGGAAGACACCGCGATGGCTTTCTACGAGCATCAATTCGAGCTTGGGCGGAATACGGCCATGGAACGCCTGGAGAGTTACAGGGGCCTGAGCATGGAGGAGAACCCAAGTCTCTACATGGCCGCGAAAGCTTTCTTCGACCGCATCGAGCTCGAGGGGCGGCAGATCAATGCGGGGTGGACGCCCGTAGAGGATCCCCAAGTGGTTCAGAACCTGGTACGTGAGCTAAAGAATGCACGTGCCTTTTCGGTCCGAGCCGACTGGTGGATCGCTAACCAGAACAACTCCGAGAACCGCAGGAGCAGCAAGTGGGCCGCTTCTCTGAAAACGGCGGCCGAAACGCATGTTTACAACACCGGTGCGTGGTCGAAGACGACTGGGATGCCGGCCGAGTTGCGGGCGATGCTCAACAACGGCAGGACGCTGGAGACTTCACCCGGGGCAGCGTTTATCGACGCGATCCCGACAGGCTTCGACCGTGCAACTCCCGCACCCACGTTGAACTACATGTGGGGCCACGCGTCCGAGACGTTCATGGGTGAATCCCGCGGAACGGTACACGCGGACGTGTACCGGGGGATAGACGAAAGCAGCGTACTGAACAAAATCGAGATGCCTATGCTGCTGCAAAAGATGGAAGCGGGCGAAGTCAATGGCGTGACTTTCCATGTGCGAAAGAGGAACCAACAAACAGGCGTGCTGGATGAGACCGCCACCTATACCGTTCACTCCCGGGCTTCTTGGGACCAGGTCCCGACCCTCGACCGCACGCCTTCGTATTTCGAGGAGCAGGGCCGGGAGTATCAGACCCAGCAGGTGGCGCGCTCAATACTCAAGAACCGCCAGGGCGTTCAACACTCGCTCCACGATTTCGAAGGCTTTCTCAACTGGGCGCATAAGGATGTCGACACAGCCGTCTTCATGACGCGCGCAGGTGCGGAGCTCCCCCCGAGGATTCAGGTAACCCCTCAGCAGATGGCAGGGTGGAAACGCCATCCGTCACTGGACTCGCAGGCCGGTCAGAACTGGCCTGCCGGGACGTCGCCCGCGAAAACGCTGCACGACAAGCTCGCCTGGCTCGCCGACCTCGCGGCCACGCAAGGAAGCGTGTCGTCAGCGTCCACGAGGTCGGGCTCGCAAGCCCAGGCAAACTACGCCAGGACGGAGACTTACCGGTCGACGCAGTCCACCGGCTCCGGCCATTACCTCGTGCCGGTGAACACCGTCGCAAGCAACCAGTGGGGCATGTATATGTCCCCTGGTCCCCTCCAGCAGCTTTCGGCCACTGGTCAAACGACCTACACCCCCCCGATTCCCACTAATCCGGCGATGAACTTCAACATCCCGCATTATGGCCCGGATCAGCTCACGCGTGCCATGACCAACATGAGCATGGAATCACCCAGAGAAACAGGCCACCACACCCGGGAGGGCTATTTCGACCCGTACTACGGGGCCAACGCGAGCAACCTGGTCACCAGTCCGATCGACTACGGTGCGGGTGCATCAAACCACAATCCCAGGTCTTACTATCCGACCACCTCGGGTTCTACGGCCAACTACACCATGAACACCGCGCCCAGCAATCCGACAGGCGGCTACGCCCAACCCGTACAGGGTACGTCCCCTTCCAATCGCAGCACCTCCTCAAGCGAGGGGATCGGCGAACCGCTGACTCGGGTCAATCGGAATTCCTCTCCTCCTCCGGCGCAGAGGACGAGGGGGGGACGCTAACCCCAATCTCTCATCAGGGCCCGCCGGTAAGCCGGCGGCACTCATTCTGAGACCGCGTTTGAGATCTGCCGTGGCCCGTTGCTGGTGTGGTCGTTGAACATGCCGTGAGCGGTGCTGGGGGTAGGTATCCGTCGGACTTGA
>NZ_JBSFJE010000039.1:0-17163 GCF_053597895.1 Streptomyces sp. NPDC001220 | reverse complement strand
AAGCCGCCGACGATGGGGAACTTGTCGAAGATCACCTGGCCGAGCCTAGAGCACCCTCTGAGAGGCCACCGAACCAGATCTCAAACGCGGTCTGAGTCAAAAGGAGGCACCGGGTGACGAGCGCAGCGTCACCCGGTGTCTCCTCGTTTGCGTCGGGGCTCCGCTGAACCCCGTACCGCACGCGCGCGTTGTGCTCTCCGTACGAGACCTGGATATCCCGCTTCACGGCTTCCCCGGCAACGGTCCGAGGCGGCCCCCACCGCACACCAGGAAGGTGCATCATGACGGTCCCCACTCCCAGCGCGGAGGACAAGACCGCGGCGCCCGCCGAGGCCTCCTCCGAAGCGCCGCCACCTGCTGCAGGACCACCGGCCGCACCCAAGTTCATCCTCTACTTGCAGGGACCGGAGTATGGGCAGGCGCTGCGGCAGCTGACCCTGTGGGTGCACCACGTACTGCTGCCGGTCTACGGCCGTGAGGTCACGTCCTCGGCCCCGTGGTGCTCACGTTGGTGGGAGCATCCGGAAGCGGTGGCCCAGATGCACAGCCTGTGGCTCGCCTGGGGAGAGCTGACCGAGACCGGCAACTCCACCGGCATGAACGGCCCCGCCGTCTGGCACCGGGACTACCTGGCAACGGTCATGACGAACCTGCGGGACCCGTCGGGCCCGTTCGCGGGCTGCAAGCCCGGCTCCCACCGTGTGAAGGAGACTCCCGCCGTCGACGCCGTCGACCCGTTCGGGCCACCGCCCGAATCGACGGCTCCACGGCCCGCGTTGGCCGGAGCGGCGCGTCGCTGAGGGCTGGGACGGACCGAGGGGCGGACCATGGTGGTCCGCCCCTCGGTCGGTGTCAGTTCACCGGTCTCAGGTCATCGGAGTCAGGCGTCCGGCCGCACCACCCCCAATATCTGCATCGAGGCCGCCTTCGACTCGTACACGTACCGCCCCGGCCTCGGGGCCGAGATGATGTTCCCGCCCCCGACGTAGATCGCCACATGGCTCGCGTCGGAGAAGTAGATGATCAGGTCACCGGGGCGCATGTCCTCGACCGGGACGTGCTTCAGCTGGGCCCACTGCATCTCCGACGTGCGGGGGATGGTGACGCCCGCCGCCAGCCACGCCTGGGACGTGAGGCCGGAGCAGTCGAAGGAGTCGGGGCCCTCGGCGCCCCAGACGTAGGGCTTGCCGATCTGCTTCGCGGCGAAGGCGATGGCCTTCTGGCCGGCGGTCGTCGCGGCGGTGCCGACCTTCTTGAGGATGCCCGTGCTCTCCCACTTCGCCTGGGCCTGCTCGGACTGCTTCTTCTCCAGTTCGGCGAGGCGTTGGCGTTCCTTCGCCGCCAGCGAGGACTCCAACAGCTTCGCCTCGGCGATGTGCTGCTCGACCGTCCTGCGCTGCGTCGCCATCGCGCGGCGGCTCGCCTGCAACCGCTTCAGTTCGGCCGCCGCCTCGTCCGTGCGGGTGCGCAGGGCCGACTTCGTCGTCTTCAGGTCGGTCAGCAAATTCTGCGTGCTCTGCTGGGCCTGGAGAGCCAACCCCGCGTTGTCCAGGGCCCGTCCGGGGTCGCTGGCCAGGGCGAACTGCAGCTCGGCGGGGACGCCGCCGTTACGGTACTGGGCCCTGGCCGTCGCTCCGGCGAGGGAGTTGAGGCGGGTCAGTTTCTCCTCGGTCGTGCGGACCTGGGAGTTGAGTGAACTGACGCGCTTCTTCTGTGCCTTCACCTTGCCGTCAGCCGCGTTGTACCTGTCGGTCGCCACCTCCGCCTGGTGGTACAGGCTCTCAAGCTCCTTCTGCACCTCGGCGAGGGTCCGGGGGGCGGCCTGGGCGCCCGGTTGGGTCGCCGCCGTCAGGGTGCAGGCCAGGGCGACTGCTGCCGCCGCCCGGTGGCCGTGGGTGCGCAGGGGCCGTCTCATCTGGGCCGAAGCTCCCTTCGTATGCGTCGGTCGGGGTTGGACCGTGGGGTCCGTCCGCACAACGGGGGTCACCCGTCCGGCGGTTCAAGGGGGCGTGAACCAGTGGCACCACGGCATCCGTTGTGCGCGAGAAGAGGTGTACGGGTCGGTGAAGGGGACTGTATGAACGCCAAGCTGCTGCTGCTTGCCCTGAGCACGGGGCTCGGCCTCGGGCTTCTCCTGCTCGCCGTCCGGCAGTTGGTGACCGTGGCATGGTTGTGGGCACGTGGAGTGCTCGTGACGGGTGTCGTGACACCGCGGGTGCCGGGCGACCGACGGCGGACCGGACTCGTGGTGTTCACCGACCACCTGGGGCGGACCATTGTCATCGATCCGGGCGCGTACGGGTCGCTGCGCGGAATGCCGCCGGTCGGCGGGACCGTGCCCGTGGTCTATCCGCGCGACCGGCCCGCGGCGGCCAGGTTGTGGACCCCGCGGTATCTGTTGTCACCGGCGCTCGGGTGGTTCCTTTCGTCGACCGTGGCCTTCGCCGGCGGGACCACCATGGTGACGCGGTGAGGGAGCGCGAGGCGGTCCGTGCCGGGCGGGTCCAGGACGTCGATGTGCTGCGCGGGTTCGCCCTGTTCGGCATCCTGCTCGTCAACGCCCAGCTGATGGCGGGTCCTTACACGGCGTTCGGGGGTGGTCCGCACGCCTCCGGCGTCGACCGGGCCGCCGCCTGGGCGGTGACCGCGACCACCACCCTCTACCAGCTGTTCTCCTTCCTCTTCGGCTACAGTTTCGTCCTCCAGGAGCGCGCCGCCCGGGAGTCGGGAAGCCCGTCCGCCCCGCACCATCTCCGGCGTGCCGCAGGGCTGTTCGGCCTCGGGCTCGTCCACGCCGTGCTGCTCTACGCCGGCGACATCCTGATGACGTACGCCGTTCTGGGACTGATCCTTTACGGCCTGCGCGGGCTGAGTCCCCGGGCCGCGCTGCGGGTCGCGGTCTGTCTGGTGGTGGGCCTCGCCGTGCTGCTGCTCGGGTACGGGCTGCTGACCGTCGTCTTCACCCAGCCGGTCACCCCAGCGCAGTACGCCCCCGAGGTCGCGCGCTCCGTGGCCGCCTACCGCGGCGGTTTCCTGTCGGTGGTCGGGGCCCGTCTGCGTGAGCTGCCGACGACCATGGGCGCGAACCTGATGTACACCCCCGACATGCTGGCCGCGTTCCTGGCCGGCCTAGCGGCGGCCAAAGTGGGCCTGGTGGAGCGGCGTGGCCGGGACCGGCGGTGGCTGTGGCGGGTCGTCGTACGGTGGCTGCCGGTCGGTCTGGCCGGCGGGGTGGTCACCGCTTGCTGTGCGAACGGGCCGCTGGACAGCCGGTGGTTCCTGGTCGGACACGCGTTGTCGCTGCTGACCGCGCCCGCGCTCACGGCGTCGTACGCCTGCGGGCTGCTTCTGCTGCTGAGCGCCATGCGCCCGGCGGCGGCCCGTGTGCTGGCCGCCTCCGGGCGCATGGCCCTCACTCAGTACCTCTCGCAGTCGCTGGTCCTCGCGCTCGTCTTCACCGGCTACGGCCTCGGTCTCTACGACCGGGTTGGTACCGCCGTCGTCCTCGCCGGGTGCCTGGTGCTGTACGGCGCCCAACTCGCCCTCGGCGTACAACTGATGGGGCGAGTCAGGTACGCGCCGGCCGAGCTGGTGCTGCGGACCGTCAGGCTCGGGCGGCGTCCCGGTAGCCCTCCACGGCGTTCTCCTTCTCCAGGGTCAGGCCCTGGCCCGGCAGCAGACGAGCCGCTGCGCGTTCCGTGATGGCCGCCGTCTCCGCCTTCGCCGCCGCCGAGATCTCGCCGGCGCCGGGCTCCTTGTACCAGGGGCGCAGCCGGATCAGGGCCGGCTTGACTCCGGTGGCGAGGAGCAGGGCGGTGCCCTTGGGCAGGGCGCGGATCTTGTCGGGCGGCAGGACGGACTCCTGGCGGTAGGAGTACGAGCGTGAAGTGCCGTCCTTGCTGCGGGAGATGCTCGGGGTCTTCACGTCGTGCTGGCCGACCAGGGTGGAGATCTTCTGGACGAAGTCGGCGTCGTCCAGGCCCGCGCCGAGTAGTTTGATGGTCGCCGCGCTCCACAGCGCGTCCATGCCGACGTCCCCCCATACCCGGGCGCCCTGGCGGTAACTCTGCAGCAGGGTCACGACGTTGATGCCGCGCGAGCCGAAGTGCGAGTACAGGTCGGGCAGGTCGGAGATGCGGCACACGTTGGCCGCCTCGTCGAGGACTGCGGTCAGCGGCGGGTCGAGCCGGCCGCCCATGCGCTCGGCGGCGACGACGCCCGCCCGCATCGTCGCGTCGGCGAGGCCCGCGATGACGCCCGCCGCCGAACCGCCACCATCCTTGGACAGCAGGTAGAGCGTGTCGGTGCCCAGCACGTGCCTGTCCGGGCGGAATTCCGGGAGTTCGGGGTCGGGCGTGACCCAGGCGAGGATCTCGGGGTCAAGGAGGCAGGAGGCGGTCTGGCGGGCGGTCTCGTAGATGCCGTCCCGGGTCTCCACCGCGCCGCGCACCGTGCCCTGCAACTGCTCGGCCATCGCGACGAGTCCGACCTCGCGGAGCAGGTCGATCGGGGTGCGGTCGGCGGGGTCGGCGAGCCAGGCGAGCAGGTCGGTCAGCGGGGCCCGGCCGCGGGCGGCGGCCAGGAAGAGCGCGGTCAGGGTGTTCTGGGCGGCCGAGATCCAGAAGTCCTTCTTCGCGGTGTCGTCGTTGACGGACGCGACGAAGTGACCGGCCATCCGGCGGGCGCCCTCGATGGTGTGGCACTCGCCGAGGATGTTCCACCACATGGCGCGCGGGGCGTGGGCGATGCCCTGCGGGTCGAACGTCCAGACCGTGCCCGCCTTTTCGCGCTGGGCGCGGGTGACGGCGTACACGTCGGACTTGTTGGAGGTCAGCAGGACCGCGCCCTGGGCGCGCAGCACCCGAGGCACGGCGATGCCGGTGGACTTGCCGGCACGGGGCGCCATGAGGTCGAGCTCGACGTCCTCGTAACTGCTGCGCAGTTCGGGGCCCTTGGGGTCGAGGTCACCGAGGAGGTTGCCGGTCTCATCCGGGTGGACCTCCTCGCGGCCCTTGAGGGTGGGGCGCAGTTCGCGGGCGCGGGCCTCGATGCCCTTGGGGCACATGGCGGCGAGTTCGCGCCGGCCTGCGAGGCCCTTGGGTGCTCTGCCGCGGTCCATGAAGAAGTTGACGGCGAGGGCGGCGGGCACCGCGATGAGCGCCAGCAGGCCGAACATGCCCGCATAGAGCACGGCGGCCGGGGTGCCCGGCCACAGCGCGGTCGGTCCGCCGGAGGCCAGGGTGGCGATGGTGGACATGGCGAACGGCGGGGCGTCCCAGCCGTCGCCGGAGAGGCCGGCGCCGAAGGTGCCGCCGGCCCAGACGAGGGTGAACGCGAGGAGGGCGGTAGCGGCGATCGCGGCGATCGCCCACTGCATCTGGTCGCCCAGGCCGGTGCTGCGGGGTCCGCTCATGCGGTCCACCCCCCGGCCGACGCCTCGACGGCGGGGAATCCCGGGTCACCGGGGAGGGCGAGGGCGCTCGGGTCAGCGGGGAGTGCCGGCGGCAGGGGCCCTTCCTGCGCGGCCCGTGCGACCTCGGCGGCGGCGCGGGCGGCGGCCTGCTCGATGGCCGCCTCGTTGGTCGTCCAGCGGGTGTTGGTGTTGTGCAGGTCGCGCTCGGCGTCGGTGATGGCGACCTTGATCGGGATGCCGGGGCGGCCACCGACCTTGATGAGGAAGCGGCCTCGGCCCGGGGGTTCCTCGTCCTCGCCCCGCACGCCCCAGCCGGGGGGCGAGGACCAGGACGACACGAGTTCGATCTCGCGGCGGGAGAGTCCGACCACCCTGCCGAGGTCCTCCATCTCGGTCTTCGGCAGTCCGGCGCACACGACCATGCCGGCGCGCTCGACGAAGCCGCGCGCCTTGGCGCGGTCGGCGTCGGTGCCGAGGGCCTCGGCGTCCTTGAGGGTGTGGGTGATCTTGGCGTCGCCGAGGCCGAGGGAGCGGTTGAGGCGGGTGAGCGCGTCGATGCGGTCGACGATGCCGGAGGCGGCGCGCAGCGGGCGCCACAGCTCGTCGAGCACGGTGAAGAACCAGCGCCGGGGCGCGAGTCCGGCGTCCGCGAGGGCGTGCGAAGCGGCGACCGTGCCCAGGCCGTCGGACCAGGCGGCGAGCATCGCGGCGGCGGTGAGCTGGGTGTCGGCCTCGCCGATGCCGGAGATGTCGATGCACACGGCGGGCGCGTTCGCGTCGATCCGGGTGGACGTCTCGGAGGCGAAGGTGTCGCCGAGCGGGCCGTCGAGGATGCCGAGCAGCGAGCGGTGCAGCGGGTCGACGGCGTCCCGGTAACGGGTGTCGTCGCCGCGGTCGAGGGTGACCGCGCGGACCCGGTCGGGGCCCTCGGTGAGGACCCTCAGCACGTCGGGCAGCAGCACGCTCCGGCCGGGCAGGGTGCGTTCACGCAGGTGGTGCAGGACGGCGGAGAGCACGGACTGCTCATGGTCGTCCATGGGCCGGCTGCGCACGATGGTGATGAGGGCGGCGACCATGTTCAGGACCCGGCCGTGGGCCTCGGCCTTGAGGACCTCGCCGGCCTCGCCGCCGATCTTCGCGGCGGCCTCGCCCATGGCGCCCGGGTCGAGGACGTTGATGCCGCCCCGGCCGCGGCCGATGGAGATGACCTGGCCGCCGAGCGCGCGGACGGTGTCGGCGTAGTCGGGCTTGAGGTCACCGAGGACCAGCGGTACGACACCGGTCGCGGCGAGCCCGATCAGCATCCGGTTGATGAGGGTGGACTTGCCCAGGCCCGGCATGCCGAGCATGAACAGGGAGGGGTTGGAGATGTAGCGGGCCCGGGTGAACCAGTTCAGCGGGTCGCCGCAGACCGTGGCGCCGGTGAACAGGTGCTGTCCGAGCGGTACGCCGGTCATGGGCGAGCCCGAACCGGCGGCGAACGGCCACATGCCGCAGGCCTGCACGGTGGTGGCACGCCACATGGTGGGCGGGTCCATGTAGCCGACGCGCCCGCCGCCCGCGCCCTGCCAGCCGCGGGCCGGGACGTACAGCTCCCTGGGCTTGGCCGGGGCCTTGCCCTTGGCACCGCGCTTGGCGTCGGACTTCGCCTTGGCCTTCGCGGACTTCGTCGCGGCGGCCTCGGCCCCGGATCCGTCCAGACCGACCAGCCCCGACCCGCCCGCGGCCAAGTCCCGGAGCGCCTGCTCCTCGGCCATCAGGTCTGCTCGCTCGGCCAGCTTCTCTTCGCTACGGCGGCTCACAAAGCCTCCTGCAGTTCGTGCGGGACGAGGGTCTGTTCCCACGGAAGGATTCCGGCGGGCAGGGTGCAGCTGAACGCGGCTGCCTGCATCCGGTCGGCGGGGCGCATCAGCACCCGGGACGCCGCGGTCAGGTTGCGTACGGTGACGCTGGCGTCGGCGAGTTCCTCCATGGTGTCGACGGTGACCGTCAGCATCAGGGAGAACTCCACGAGTCCGGCGCCGGAGGCCTCCTCGGCGGCGGTCTGTTCGGCCGCCCGCATCTCGGAGGCCGCGCGCGCCTGGACCATGCCCTTGCCCGATGTCGCCATGAACTGCGCGCTGCGCCGGTCGGCCTCGACGATCCGGGCCGAGGTGGCGGGGTCGATGGCCCGGTAGACCAGGGCGACCCGCTTGCGCCGGGTGCCGGGGGCGGCCTCCAGCATGCCCCGCAGGACCGAGGAGCGGATGGTGCCGCGGGGCGCCAGGGTCAGCATCCAGGTGCGGGAGACACCCGAGTCGTGCTGATAGGCGCTCACCGTCTCCACGGCGGCGGCGGGACCGGCGTCGTCCCACTCCAGGCCCGTTCCGCCGTCCTGAGCACGGGCGTTGAGGACGTCGGCGGCGACGGCGGGGTCGTAGGCGACCCGGACGACCTCGGCGATCCGCTCGGACGACAGCGGGTACGCGGCACCGCCCCCGGCCGCGACGAGCCCGCTGAGCAGGCCCGGGATCCGGATGGACAGCTCGGTGATCATGTCCTCCTTCTTGCGCTTCTGGCCCGCCGGGTTGCCGTAGGTGAGGGTGACGTAGGTGTGCATCTCGGAGGAGGCGCTCGGGTAGCGGTCGACGACCTCCTCCATGACGGCGCGGGCGGCGGCCGGCGCGTGGGGGTGGATGCGGGGCAGCACCTCGTGGGCGAGCCGGGTGCCGGGGTCGGGGGCGGTCTCCACGATCACGGTGGCGCCCTTCAGGCCGGGTTCGTGGGAGAGCCGGGCCAGCCACTCGCCCCACAGCGCGACCCAGACGTCGACCTGGTCCGGGTCGATGAGCGAACCGCCGTCGGGGTCGCAGCCCAGGACGATCGTGTACAGGTCGCGCTGCGGGTGGTGCAGGATCCCGAAGGGACGGTCGTAGGCGTCGCGGCCCTCGCTCGCGGCGACCTTGTTGAGCAGGCCCGGCGGGCGGAACCGGCCGCCGGGCCGCGCGGACAGCGGGCCCGAGACGTAGAGGTGCGCGCCCGCGGCCTTCCGGCGCCACCAGCCGACGCGCAGGGCGAAGAGCTGGTAGACGTTGCGGCCGTCCTGGGTGCGGATGGCGAGCGGGATGAGGAACAGGACGACCGGTACGAACACGATCACCGCCGCGTACAGCGAGATCAGCGACGCCAGCAGGGTGGCGACGAGTCCGCCGAAGATCACGAAGGTGCCGACGAGTCCGAGCGGTCCGAGCCCCGCCCGCCTCGGCCTGCGCCAGTTCCCGTAGGTCGGACTTGAGGCGGCTTCCGTGGACATGTGACCGGTTTCCTTTCGTGAAGTGGTGGGGGCACGGCGTGAGTCGAGAAGTGTGGGAGAGAGACCGCCGGGCTCCCGGGGGGACAGGAGCCCGGCGGTCGTTCGTCAGGGGAGACGACGCCGGGAGGATGTACGGGCGTACGGCCTGGGTGTCGTGGACTCCCCCTGGCTCACTTGTTGTTGCCGAGTTCTCCGTCGGCGCCTTCGACGGCGCCGGAGACGGCCGAGCCGGCTGTCTGGGCCGCGGCCACGGCCGCGAGGATCGCGATACCGGCCGGGCCGCCCATCGCTGCGGCTTCCTTGCCCGCACCGCCGCCGCCCTTGCTCGCAGCGCTCGGACCGCCCGAGCCGGGCGCGCCGTCCGCACCGCCGCCGCCGGACGCGCCGCTGGCACCGCCGGTACCGCTCGCTCCGCTCGGGCCCTTCTGTCCGCCGCCACCGCCGGACCCGCCGCTCATGGCGCCCACCTGCACGGCACCGCTGGCCAGTTGGCTGCCCGCCTGGCCCATGGAGGCCATCGGGTTGCCGGTGCCCATGGCAGCGGCGGCGGGTACGACAAGCTTCAGCAGCGCGGGGAGCGCGATGGCGGAGAGCAGCATCACGCCGATACCGGCGATACGGGTGTTGACGTCGGCGCCCGTCTTGCTGTTCTGGCCCTCGGTGATCATCGCCATGCCGGCGTTCAGCACGAGGGCGACCGCGGGCTTGTAGAGCAGCCAGGAGATCATCCAGCCGATGTGCTTGCGCCACCAGCCGGCGCCCCAGTCCGTCATCGAGGCCGCGGCGGCCATCGGAAGGGTGCCGAGCATGATCATCATGACGCCGAGCCGGATGTACATCAGGACGGTGTGCAGGATGCCCGCGAGCAGCAGCAGGAAGGCGAGGAGCAGCAGCAGGAAGGACTGGATGTTGCTGTTGTCGCCGCAGGCGCCGATGTTGTCCAGCGCCTTCTGCACGGAGTCGTCGAACAGGTAGGTCGAGTAGTTGTCCGCGACCCTCGCGGCGGCCAGGCAGATGGTGGTGGCGGCGCCCGAGACGAGGACGACCCGCATGATGCCCTTCAGGGCGGTGATGCCCGCGGTGCCCTTGCGTTCGAGCGCCATCTTGCCGGCCGCGAACAGCAGTGAACCGACGGCCAGATAGACCACGATCCACGATGTCTTGTTACTGAGGTCGTGCGAGGTGGTGGTGCCGTCCAGGGTCGGCACCGTCTTGGCCAGCCCCGCGAACACCGCGATCGCGGCGGCGAGGATGCTCTTCGCGATGAGACCGACGACCGTCCCGACGGGGTCGCCGAGAAAGCTGAAGAACCCGGTGATCGCATCCGCCAGCGGGTTCCCGTTGCTACAGGCCGCCACGTCAAACCCCCCAAAGTGTGTAGCCCACGGCGCTCTGCTCGGAAGCCAACGGTGAGTAGAGGCTCCCGCTGCTGTCGGGCTGGATCTTCCAGTCGCCACCGCTCCAGCGCACGTAGACGGTGGTCTTGGCATAGCCTTGGTCGTTCTTGATCAACAGCACGACGGACGCTGCCGCGCTGGTGTACGAGGTCACCTGGAACCCGGCGTACGACGAGGTGGTCGGGGCGCTGTCCGAACCTGCCGTGTCCGGTACGGCGGTGCGCTGGAACACGAACAGTTCGCGTTCCTGCCCGGCGACCACCTGCTGGTCGGTGACGGTGCGCCACTGGGTTCCGCTCATCTGGGTGGGGATGTCGGTGGCGGCCAGCACGGCGCCCATGGGGGTGTGCGCGAAGCACCACCACACGGCGCCCTGGATCCTGGTCGGCCCCGCCGAGGCGGAGACCGGCACCCGCCCGACGTCGAGCGTGCGCCAACTGATGTCCTTGGGCACGGACGGGGGGATCGCGTCGCCCGCGCTGTCGTCGGTACGGCAGCCACCGGGGCGGCCGTCCTTTATGGTGACGGTGCCGGACAGCGGGCCCTTGGAGGCCGGAGCCTTGGCATCGTCACCGGAGCCCGATCCGGACGTCACCGTGGTGATCACGCCCAGGACGACGACCAGCGCGAGGAACCCCGCCGATGCCTGCCAACTGCGCTGCTTCCAGTACGGCCCGGACTCCTCCGACCGCTGTTCTCCGCGCTTGAAGATGCCCACTGTCCCGCGCTCTCTACTTGAAGACGAACGTGATGATCGGGCCGGCCGTGGCCACCAGGACACAGCCGCCGAGCACCATGCCGAGGCGGCTCATGTGCTCCGAGCTCTCACCCCGCTTGACGGAGATGGCCATCATCGCGCCGGTGACCAGCACGCCGCAGACACCGGCGGCGGTGCCGGCCCAGGCGAGGAGGCCGAGGACGACGTCGACCTTGCCGGTCAGCTCGACGGGGGCGTCGCTCTTCGGCGCGGGAACGGCGGCGAGGATGTTGGAGGCTTCGTAGAGTATTGCGGACATGAAGATTCTCCGAGGATTCGGCGCCCGGCCAGAGCGGTGGGCGGGAGGGTCGACTGGCAGTGCTGGAAGGCCTGTTGGGCTCAGGGACCTTGAAGGGTCAGGTCGCCGAGGAACTTGACGAGCGGACCGGCCGTGGTGGCGAGCACGCAGCCGACGACCACGAAGAAGACACCGCGGAAGTACTCACCGCCCTCGCCCGGCTCGCCCCGGCGCAGCTGGAGCGCCATCTGTATGCCGACGATGATCAGTCCGGCGACGCCACAGGCCGAGGCGGACCAGGAGAGGACGTTGATGATGAGCCCGCCGTCGCCGCCCGGGTCCCAGGCCGCCAAGTACTGTGGGGCGGAAAGGAGTTGACTCACGACACGACTCCTTCGCCGTAGACGTCGCTGCCCACCAGCTTGGAGAGCGTGACGAGTTGCCTGGGGATGCACTTCAGCTGGTCGTCCGTGCGCCACGCCGGGATCCACGGCACGCGGTGCACGCGGGCGACGGAGCGCAGGACCCGGATCCGGCGCAGCAGACTGAGCGGCAGCCGTCCGGGGGCGTCGGCGACGAGGACCACGGCCAGCAGTTCGAGCCCCCGCGGGGCCTTGCCGTCCTTGAGCGCGCCGAGCGCCTGGGAGACGGCCCGCAGTCCGGCCGCGCTGGTCCGGCCGACCAGCACGATCCGGTACGGCTCGCCGCGGGCGGGCTCCGGCCAGCGGGCACCCAGGTCCACTCCACCGAGGGCCTCGACCAGCGAGGTCGCGCCGGACCCGCCGTGCGCCTTGACCCATCCGACGTCCTCCCGCGACCTGCCCCGCGCTGCCGTCCTGGGCCGCTTCGGCTGACCCCAGCCGGCCTGCGCCGCGCGGGCCGGAGGGGCTTTGCGTGCGAGGGCGGCGGAGCGGGGGGCGGCCTGCCGCGGGGCGGGCGCCGTGGTCCGAGGGGCGGCGGCCGGCGGCACGTCGAGGGCCGCGGGCCGGAGGGCGACAGGCGCCGCAGGCCGCGGCGCGGGCTGTACAACGGCCTGCGCCCGAGGTGCCGGAGCCGCCTGCCGCACGGGTGCCGACGGCAGCCCGCCGCCGAAGCCGTGCTGCGGGGAGTACGCCGACTGACCGACAGGGGCCTGGTGTCCGGCCGGTGCGGGAGGTCCGACGGGTGCGGGCGCGGCACCGTCCGTCGCCGGCGGTGCCGGCGCCGCCGACTGTGTGGATTTCGGTCCCCGTACCCATGACTGCGGGCCCGGCGGTGTCGCCGAAGGAGTGCCCATGATGTTCTTCCCGCCTCCCTCTTGGCTGCTCGCACTTCCGCTGCTCTGACTCATCCGGATTTCCACTGGTTTGAACTTTTTGGCCGTGTGGCCCGTTTCGATCTACCGGGGCCGTCCGACAGCACAACGGGCCGTGCGGCCACAGCGGTTCAAGACGAGATGAGAAGAAGGAAGAAGGCGGACAGAGATGGGTGCGGGAGAGAGCGAGGAGGGCGGCGGCTCGAAGGCCGTCATGTACGGGATGGCCGGCGCCGGCGCGGGCGGCTGCATGATGATCCCGCTCTCCATAGCGGGCGCCGTGCCGCTCATCATCGTCTTCGGCGGCTTCGGTGTCCTGCTGGCCCCGCTCATCGCGCTGATCCTGCTCTTCGGAGGAGGCGGCGGCAGAGCCGACAACTACAGCGGCGACAACGACACCGCGAACCGGATGCTGACCGTCCTCCAGGGCGACGGCAGGGGCGAGTTGGACACCTCCACCGTCCCCGAGGACCTGGTGGACCCCATCCAGAAGGCCGGCAAGCTGTGCGACGCCATCGGCCCGATCGTCATCGCCTCCCAGGTGGAGAAGGCGTCCGGCTTCAACGCGACCCTGGTCGGCCCCAGGGGCGAGGTGGGCATCTCGCAGCTGCCGCCGGACGTTTTCAAGCAGTACGGCAAGGACGACGACGACAACGGCAAGACGCAGGCGACGGACAACGCGGACTCGATCATGGCTCAGGGCCGCTACATGTGTGATCTGGCCGGCCAGGGCCAGAAGTTGCTCGACGACGGCACGGTCGTGAAGTCCACCGACGAGAACGGCACCACCACCAACAGCGTCCTGGACCTCGCTCTGACCGGCTACGCCATCGGGATGGACGCCGTGAAGACGGCCAAGGGAGTCCCGCAGTCGAACGACGCCCTGAGCTACGTCCTGTCCATCCGCGCCCAGTTCGCCAAGTACCAGGGCATCGCCGCCCCGCCCCCGGGCGCCACCCCCGGCGTCACCCCCAGCTTCACCGACACCGCCGAACCTGCCACATGAGGAGGACAGCAATGGGCCGCTTCGAGGTGTACATCTGCGACGAGGGCCTCGCCGAGATCGACGGCGACCCACTCGTCCCCGCGCCGGGCCAGTCCGTGCACGAGGCCGTTCTGGACCAGTTGCAGCGGCACGCGGAGGAGCGCGACGCCGCCGTTGAGGCGACGGTCGAGAACGGCCCCGGCGCCGCCCACTTCGTCCTCCAGGTGCTGCCCGACGGCTCCAGCCACATCCTCGGCTACGACGCCGAGGAAGCACCGGAACCCGAACCGCAGCCGACATCCCAGCCGGAACCCGAGCCGGCCTTCGAGTCGTCCCCCGGCGTCGCTCCCCCGCCCTCCACCACCCCCGCCGCCACGTCGGTGGCCGCCTCCGCCATCGCCACTGCGGTCGCCCGTGCCCGCGCCACGGCCGCCGCCCGTACCGCCGCGCAGGAACCCGTCCCCGCCGTCGACCCGCCGCCCGCCGAACTCGCCGAACAGATCCGCCGTATCAACGCGTTGGCGACCACCGGCCGACTCGACGAGGCGTTCGCCGACGCGACCACGCTGCGCGAGAGCCTGACCGGTTCGGTGGGCGCCGAGCATCCGCACGCGGTGGAGGCGCGGGCGTTGGAGGCGTACCTCGCGTACCTGCGCGGCGACTACCGCGAGGCCGTCGTGTTGGCGCTGTCCGTGGCCCGGATCCGGTGCAGGGCCGGGGACGAGCGGGCGTCGATGGAAGTGGCTCGGGCGGCGGCGTCCTGGCAGCAGCTCGACGACGAACGGGCCGCCGTCGCCCATGGACGCGAACTGCTGCACATGTGGGGCATGTTGAACCGTCGCGGTCCGCTGCCTCCCGGCCACACCGAACTCGCCCAACAGGTCCACAGGGACGTGGAAGCGCTGGAGGGGGCGTACGTCACCCCGCGCACTCCCTCCGCGCACCACCGCTGACCGGCCCGTCAATCGGCTCGTACAACGAGCGTCAAACGGACGTGGACCGTCCCTCGGAACACTCCCTTCCGCAGGAGACCCCGCTCCGGCCCTCGATCGGGCCGGGTCGGTCGCCCCAAGGAGCAGGAGGACATCCATGAACGTGACGGCCATCGGATCGGCGAGCGCGGTCTCTCCCGAGGAACGGGCGCTGCGCGACCTCTACCTGGAGCACGGGCCGGCCCTCTACTCGTACGTACTGCGCATGCTGGACGGCGACACGCATCGCGCGGAGGACGTCCTCCAGGAGACGCTGCTGCGCTGCTGGAACAGCCGGAACCTGACCGACGACGAGGGAATGGCCGTACGCCCGTGGATGTTCCGGGTCGCTCGCAACCTCGTCATCGACGCGCACCGGACCCGGATGGCGCGACCGTTGGAGATCAGCGGCACCAGCTGGCTGGGCGACATGTGCGCCGAGGTTGACGACATCGACCAAATGCTGTCGTCCCTGGTGCTGCACAAGGCCCTGCAGAAGCTCACGCCGGCGCACCGTGAGGTGCTCCTGGCGACGTTCTTCGCGGACCGCACCACCCAGCAGGCCGCGGACGAACTGGGGATTCCGCGGGGCACCGTGAAGTCCCGCGTGTACTACGCGCTGCGCAGCCTTCGGCTCATCCTGCGGGAACACGGGGTCGTGGTGGAAGAGGTGTGGGAGGAGGAGACCGACGTGGCTTGCTGACGGACGGGCAGGGCCTGTGAAGGCGTCAGTGACCGGCCGGCGCGTCCGGCTCGTCGGTGTCCAGGTCGCGCAGGGCCACGCGCACGTCTTCGGCGGCCTGGACGGCGATCCCGTTGGCTACGGTCATCAGGTATCGGGCGAGCAGGCCGGGATCGGCGTCAGCCGGCAGGTCGCCCTCGTCCACGGCCCGCTGGAACCTGTGTCGCACCCTCTCTGCGCACCATGTCCTGCAGGAGGTCCCGCGTCTCGCGCAGCAGTGCCAGTTCCGCGGGGCTGCCTTCGCCGCCGTGTTCCCGCGCCCAGCGTCTGCCTCCGGCCGGGTCGCCGAGCGCGTCCTGTTCCTCGCCGCTGACCAGGGGCCTGCTGTTGATCAGGTCCATCAGCTGTCCATCGAGTACCGCTCCCCCCTAACCAGATCTAAGTGTTTGACAGGTTAGCTCATCGAGTGCTTGCATGACACGAAGCTAACCGCATAAGCCTATCTAGGGGGTTAGACATGAACTCGGTGCGCCACCGGACCGCCACCATCGATGGTCATGAGATTTTCTACCGCGAAGCAGGCCCCGCCGACGCCCCCGCGATCGTCCTGCTGCACGGCTACCCAACCAGCTCGTTCATGTTCCGCGAGCTCATCCCGCTATTGGCCCACGACTACCACGTCATAGCACCGGACCACCTCGGCTTCGGCCACTCCGACGCCCCCCTGGCAGGGGAGTTCACCTACACCTTCGACGCCCTCGCCGAACTCACCTCCGGACTGCTCGACCAATTGGGCCTGGACCGCTACGCCCTCTACGTCCAGGACTACGGCGCCCCCGTCGGTTGGCGCCTCGCGCTCAAGCACCCCGAACGGATCTCCGCCCTCGTCACCCAGAACGGCAACGGTTACGAGGACGGATTCGTCGAGTCGTTCTGGGCCGACGTGTGGGCCTACGGGGCGAACCCTGGTCCCGACACCGAACCCGCCGTCCGCGCCGCGCTGAGCATCGATGCCATCCGCTGGCAGTACGTGCACGGTGTGCCCGACCCGACCCTGGTCAGCCCGGACACCTGGGAGCATGACTTCGCCCTCGTCTCCCGCGAGGGCAACGACGAGGTCCAGTTGGCGCTATTCCGCGACTATCAGAACAATCGCCCGCTCTACCCGCTGCTGCACGAGTTCCTGCGCACCAGCGAGGTCCCGGTGCTCGCCGTTTGGGGCCGCAATGACGAAATCTTCGGCCCGGCGGGTGCGAGGGCCTTCGCCCGCGACGCCAAGGATGCGGAGGTGCACCTGGTCAACGGCGGCCACTTCCTGCTGGAGAGCCACCTGGACGTCGTCGCGGGCTACATGCGCGGTTTCCTCGGGCGAGTGCTGGGGTAGGCGGGGCCGGAAGCTGGAAGTGGAGCTCTTCACAGGCCACCGCGCCGACAGGGCAGTCCAGGGCCCCTCGGTTCCGTCGTCCTTGCCCAGTGAGTCCGCACAGGCTCACCCGGCCCACGTCAGCACCCTTTCGGGTCCGGGCAGTGCACCCGTATCCGGACGGTTGTGCGGGGCGACCAGCGGAGAGGCCGGTCACGCTGTCTCGGGATCCCGTTTCCGTTCGGCTTCCGGCATTGGCATTCCACGCAACTTTTAAGATGCTCGCGCGGCAGATGTTCGGCTGCGCCAACTTCGACCTGCTCCGCAAGCGGGTCCTCCTCGCCGCGAGAGGCCGTTCATGATCGCGCTCGTGGTGACCCTCCGTGGCTCTGGCACCAAAAGTGACGTCCATGCGGTCTGCCTGCCCGAGGGCGCAGTTGGTCGCGGATGCCGGCGGGCAGGCCGATGGCGGCGGGCTTGGTGGCGCCCCGTGGCTGGACGTGTTGCCGGTGGGCAAGCACCATCGGCCGCGCACGAGTGCAAGCGGCCCTTCACAGTTGAGGATATAGCCGCGGGACGTGCGACGACCCAGAGCCGGGTCGAGCCTGTCGTGGCGTACCCAGCGGGAGAGACTCGCTTGTCCAGTCCAACCCGAGAACCCACGTGGCCGGCGGCCGACGCTCACTCACCCTGTCTTCTTCGGTTCTTCGCCGAAGCCACCGCCCCCGGATCTCCCTGTGAGGTCTGGTCTCCTTCCCTCTACTCTCGTCG
>NZ_JBSFJE010000038.1:0-20567 GCF_053597895.1 Streptomyces sp. NPDC001220 | reverse complement strand
CGGGGCTGGGGGGGGCGCGGGGGCGGGGGGGGGGGGGGGGCGGCGGCGGGGGGGGGGGGGGGCGGGGCCCGCCCCCCCCCCCCCCCCCCCACGACCGTCTCCCGCGCAGGCGGCGTCAGTGTTGCCGGGCCGGTGAACCGGCGGGTGCGCGCCGTGCGGCGCTGCGGTAGCTGGAGATACCCAGCGCGAGCAGCCAGTAGCTGAGGATCGCGCCCATCAGGGCGGTGGTGCCCCAGCCGTTCGCCGCGTAGAAGTGCGCGGGGTTGTTGCCGAAGAACAGGGACGGTACGAAGATCAGGTTGACCCCGGCCAGGACGTAGGCCGAGCGGCCGGTCCACCGCGGCAGCAGGTCCGTACGACGGACGCCGTAGCCCACCGTGATCAAGAAGGCCGCGAGCATGAGGCGGCCGATCGCTCCGTAGAGGATGTAGGTGCCGCTGACCGCAATGGTCGGGTCGATCGGGTGGTCGGCGGCGATGACCGCGCCGGCTTCCAGACCACTGGAGACCAGGGTGATCGTCGCGTAGACCAGTCCGGTGGCAAAGGCCATCGTGCCGACCCATTCATAGGCGGGGTTCACGCGCTTGACCAGTTCACGGAAGGCCGTCACGAACACGATCAGGAACGCCAGCGCGACGATTCCGATCAGCAACCGGGCCAGGACGTTCGAGTCCGGCGGCGGGCCGGAGTAGATGAAGTACAGCGGCACTTCGACGATGAAGGCGGCCGCGGCGGCGATGCCCGTCAGTCCTGTCAGCCGCCTGGCGATGATTTCGTTCATGAGTGTCCCCCTGAGGCGTCCATTGCTGGGTTTCTCGTTGGCTCATTGCCGACGAGGTCAACCTTGTCGCTCTCGGCGACACTCGTCGCTGGGCCTGGACACCGGATGCGGGGTGGTCCTACCGCCACCCCCTGCTGGCAGGCCGCGGGGGAACGTGTTGAGTGAGCCGGCGACGTCCGCGTGCCCCAGGTGCAGGGGCGGGTCCGCCCGCCGCCCTGACCACCACCTTCACCACTTGATTGGGCGATGTCGGGTTCGGCCGACATGCGACCTCCCGCCCATTCTGCTCTTTCAGCGGGGGGTCGGTCGCAGGCGTTCGATGCGGTCCAGGTCGCCGTTGAGCAGATCGCGGTGGCTGATGGTGAAGTCTCCGTTGGGCAAGGTCTGCCCACGTCCGAAGTGCCGGCCCACGACGGTGGTGGGGAGGAAAGCGCGCAGGCGGTGGCGCATGTCCCCTGGATACACGACGGGTGCGCCCCAATCGGAGGGGGCTTGGTCGGTGGAGAGCAGGACCCAGTGGTCGACGGGCACGGCGGCGTCGAGATCCGGCGCCGCTCCGGTGTGGCTGTCCAGGGCCGGCACGCTCATTCGGTCGGGGTCGAGGGGCGGATACCACAGCAGCAAGGGCTTGGCACGGTGCGCGTCGGCGTTGTCGAAGCAGCACACGGCGATGGTGTGGTCGGGGAAGTGGTCGGCGTAGAAACGCAGGAGGTCCGGGTCGAGGTCGGGGCGTCGGTGTGGCGGCACCTGTCGCAGCGCGGCGGGGACCGCGGTGGGGTCGGCGGCGAGGAGCACCGTGTAGACGTCATGGTCGAAGACCTGGACGGGCTGGGGTTCCGCACCCATCCACGCGATGCCGTCAGCTGCTGCGGCGACGGATTCGACGGCCGTGACCATGCGGTGCAGGACGTCGCCGGCGCGTCCTGCGGAGAGGAAGTGCCGGGGGGTGATCTGCCTGGTGGGCAGGTGCAGCAGCATGGCGTTCGGGCCGTCCGCCAGGTTGGCGGCGGTGTTCTGGTAGCCGAGGACGTGGATGAGGCCGTGCTCGGGGTGGTGCTGCCGCCCGCAGTACACGATCGTGCCGGAGAACGCGGCCTCACCTGTTGAAATGCACACGGCGGCACGGTATCGCCTCTGTCCGGCGGGCGCCGAAAGGATTTGGCCCCTCGAGGACCGCTACCGCCGGTGGACGGCCCCGATGCGGAGTCCGGATGCCAGACCGGCCAGGTGGTGCTTGCTCGCTCGTGCAGGTCGGGCGTGCTCGACGCTCGCGTGGCTCTTCGCGACCGCACCACTCAGCCGTCCAGGATGAGTCCGGTACCCCGATCAGAGGGCAGACCAGCGGCATCTCACGTGCGAGGGGGAAATGAAACCGGCCGTCTACAGCGGTGCCAGTGGGTGACGAGCACCGGCGAGTCGCGGTGTTCGGGGTGACGGAGTGCGAAGAGTGGGCGGGCCGGCCGTGCGGGGCGCCCGCCCGCTCCCGGCCGCGGTGGACGTTCTGGTCGTCAGCGCTTACGCCGTACACCCGGCCTCGCCCGATGCCTGGTGGTTCGTTG
This sequence comes from Streptomyces sp. NPDC001220, assembly GCF_053597895.1. Lineage (NCBI taxonomy): Bacteria > Bacillati > Actinomycetota > Actinomycetes > Kitasatosporales > Streptomycetaceae > Streptomyces > Streptomyces sp. NPDC001220. The sequence continues at coordinate 18,227 of NZ_JBSFJE010000038.1, read as the reverse complement.
CGCGGCCCGTCGGCTGCTGAGTGACCTGCCCGGACCCCGAGGGCCGGCGCGAGGGCGGCGGGGGATTTGTTGGAGCGTGCGTCCTGGCCGGTCAAGTGACGTCGATGCCCAACTCGGTGTCCGGACGGCAGGCGTCGCAGGCTGTGAAGCCCTTGGGGTCGTTCATGAGCACCTGGCGTACGGCGTCGGCCTCGATGGGCCGGCTACCCGTGAAGCCCCTGGGGCAGGTGCTGGTGTGGATGAGTGCGGCCTTTGAGGTGCTCGTGGGTCGTTCGATGATGAAGCGGCTCGGTGGGCGGCTTCCGGAATCGCGGCGGGCGGCGGGGGCGAGCGCGGGAGCTGGGGGTCGCTGCGGCGCTGATGGTGCAGGGCGTGGGGTCGCCTTGCGTTCGGCGCGGGAGATCGCCGCCAGGACGTCGCGGTGCTGGAGACGCAGGTAGGTGGCGACGGTCTCGGTGTCGGCGATCTGCTTGTCGAGGTGCGCCAGGATCGCGCGCAGGCGCGGAGGATCGGGCGGCAACTCGTTCATGCGTTCGATTCTAGAGGGTACGTCTCGTGCCGGCAGCAGGGCGGTCACCTCCCTCAGGGATCCGGTCACCGACCTCAGGGATCCGGTCACCGACCCCTGCGATCCGGTCAACGACCCCAGCGATCCGGTCACCGGCTCCAGGAGTCCAGGGGGCTCGCCCGGTGTGCGCGGCTACGGTCCTGCGTCGGCCTCTCGCGCGGGCGGGATCTTCACGACATACTCACCGGCATGAGTTCCGAGAGCGGTGGGGACATGCCGCCGGATCCGACCACAGGGCATGCCGCGTCGCTGCCCCGCCTCGTGCAGCGCGAGCAGGGTGACGCGTGGGTGGTGGCCGTCTTCGGCGCCTTCGATCTGAACTCGACGCCTGCCCTGTCGGCGGCGCTGGAGGCTGGTGCGCGGACGCACGCCAGGGTGGTGCTGGATGCTGCCGGCCTCACCTTCGCGGATTCGACCGTCCTGAACCTGCTGCTGCACTTCCACCGGGCGGCCGTGCTGCGGGTGGCCAGGCCTGCGCCGGCGCTGGCGCGGGTTCTGGAACTGACGGGAGCGGACACTGTCCTGGACGTCCGGCCGACCGTGGAGGACGCGCTCGCCCGGTGACGGGAGCGCCGTGCTGTGGGGGAGGCCGTTGCCTGAGGGGGCTTGGGCCTGTCGCGGAGGTCTTCGATGTCCCGGGGCATCTGGTCCGGGGCGATCAGCTTCGGCCTGGGCGCGGCGCTGGTTCAGGTGATGAGCGCGACCGAGGACCATTCGGCGCGTTTCCACCCGTACCTGGTGATCAGTAGTGGATGCGCGCGGCCCATGGTCGGTATGTGCCCGATATCGCAAATATGGTGTGTGTGGCAATATGTCAAGTGTGGCTTTTGGTGCTGCAGACAGGCGAGAGGAGCGCATCATGATCGCCAAGCTGCTCGGCAAGCTGTCCTTCACCCGCCACTACGGCGCGTACGGGGCCCATGAATGGGATGCGTACGCCGGCGACGACTAGGACTGACCGCACTGCTGGCGGGTGCCCCCGGGTGCCCGCCAGTTCCCAGCCACGCTGCCGACGACATCGGCCTGGACAGGTAAGAGAGCCAGGGACGATCTCATGGGCCGAAGGAATGAGCCGCCGCGGTTGCCCGGAGGCAGCTTCGCGGCCTGGAGCCGCGACCGGCTCGCATGCGCGCGCCGTGGCGCGGAGGAGTGCGGGGACGTCTGGCAGCTGGAGCCGGGAGTCTACGTAGCCGCTGCGGCCGGGCCGTGTGAATCAGTACTGCGCCGCGCGCAGGACTTCCCCAAAGGATCCTCGCCTCTCTTCCCGCCGTTGAAGCGGTCGAGCGGAGCACCGACACCCGAGGAGCGTGGGCTCGCCCACGCCGCCCGCATGCGCGGACTGCGTGCGCAGGCGGTCGCAGCCCGGATCGGTGAGATCGCGCCCCGGACCGCTCGATTCGCCGACCAGTGGCCCACGGGTCAGGACATCGAGATTCTGCCCCCGGTCCGGCACACCCTGGCAGAGATCGGAGTGAACTACCTCTTCTCCGAGGACGCTCCCACCCTGCTGCCCTACGCCTCCCAGCTCTTCCTGGCCCGGGAGGTGCTCGTACGCCCCTCGCGCTGGGTACTGCCGAGCTGGATCCCCACACCGGCACGGCGGTTCCGCACACGGCAGCAAGTCGCCTTCACCGACGCCTTGCGGCCCATCGTCCGCCGGCGTCGTGAATCCGGCCGGCTCGGCGACGACATGCTGGGACAGATGCTCCAGCCCTCCCCCCACTACGGCCTACTGCCGGAAGAGGCGATCCTCGACACTCTTCCCGGAATCACCGTCGCCACCTTCGAGACCCCTTCCCGGGCAGCCGGATGGATCCTGCTCCACCTGGCCAGGCACCCTCAGGCAGCGGGCCGCGTCGCGGCCGAAGCCGCCGCGCTGCCCGTGGACCCGGCCGCGACGACCAACACCCACCTCGGCAGCCTGCAATACACCCAGGCACTGGTGAGTGAGGTGCTCCGGCTGTATCCCCCGAGCTGGCTGCTGACTCGGCGCGCCTCGCGGCAGACTCAGCTCGCCGACTACACCATCGACGCCGGGTCCACCGTTCTCGTCTGCCCCTACACCGCCCACCGCGACGTACGGGAGTATTCCGAGCCTGACCGGTTCCAGCCCGAGCGCTGGCTCGACGGGTCGGGGTCGCCGGCGAAGCCCGGGGTCTTCCTCTCTTTCGGTACCGGGCCGCATGGCTGCGAGGGAGCCGCTCTGGCCATGGCGATGCTGACGCTCCTGACGGCGCAGACCGCCCGCTGCTACCACTTGAGCGAGCCGCCCGGACCGGAACCCAGCTACCAGGTCACCACCCTCGAAGGTCTCGCAACTGTCGGCTTGCGCCTGCGCGCCACCTTGCGCGGCTGAGGGCGGTCCTGCTTCCGGGAGCAGGCCGCCTCCACGGGCGAACAGCGAACGTTGACGAAGTGCGGGTTCCGTTCCGCACACGCCAGGATGGAACGGCTCATCGTTCGCTCATCGTGGGTCGCTGGTCGAACTCGTCGGCGAGCATGCCCATCATGACGAGGTCGTGGTGCCGGCCGGCGAAGAAGACGTGTTCCCGCAAGCGCCCCTCCTCGGTGAAGCCGAGCCGACGAAAAAGTGCCAGCGATGCCTCGTTGTGGGCGAAGACTGCCGCTAGGCATTTGTGATAGCGACGCTCGGCAAACATGAAGCGCAGCAGCAGTACCACGGCTTCTGTCGCGTAGCCCTTACGCCGGTGGTCAGCGCCGATCGTGACATCCAACTCGAACCAGCCTGAACGAAGGCCGGTGCGGTGCGAGCCGACTGTGCCGACCAGCTCTCCCGTGGCCGTCGCTTCGACCACCAGGCGGAAGCGGTCTTCTTTGTATTTGGCAAGAGCTTGCTCCATCGCCCAGGCGCGGTAGCTCTCGGCGGACCGCGGCAGGTCCAGCCGGCTTCCTTGTCGCCCGTCGTCGTCGGCGAAGCGTATGAACGCTGTCCAGTCATCGGGTTCGACAGCGCGCAGGCGTACCCGATTTCCAGTCCAGGACGATTCCATGCCCTATTTGATCACGTTGCTGTGCGCGCGATACCGCGAGGCACGCCGAGGTGGGTGTTGCCCGCCATGCTCTGTCGGTATCCGCCCTGGCCAGTGCTTGATTTCTGCTGATCCTAGGCGAGTGTTCCCGGCAGCCGAAGAAGTAAAGGGCCGTCTCCGGCCTGAGGCCAGCTAATCGATCAACGCTGGACTCGCCGGTATCGGTGCCGCTGTTACGCTGATTCTCTGACGGTATTCCGGCGCACCGTGCCCCACACTTCCGCACCGTGCCACACGCTTTCCCTCGAAACGGCAATCCAGAAGAGCGCCGCTTACATAAGCAGAATGCGCCGCAGCCACGGAAGGGTCTCTGGCCACGCGCCGGTCGTTCCAGCCGCGATGATCAATTCATTCCATGGAGATCCGACGAACGCGCGGCACCCTCTCGCACCGCGCGGCGGTGGGCAGCGGCCGGATCATCCCCCGTTGCGCGCCGGAGTCGCGTCGGCTTGAGGGTCTGAAGCTCCCACTCCCGTGGAGGTCGGGGTGAAGGTTGTCGTTGATCTTTCCCGATGCGAGGGGTATGCGCAGTGCGCGTTCCTGGCTCCGGAGGCGTTCCGGATGCACGGTGAGGAAGCGCTCATGTACGACCCGAACCCCGACGACGCCCAGCGCGACCAGGTGCTACGCGCCGCGGCGGCCTGCCCGGTCCAGGCGATCCTGGTCGACCGGCTGGAGACGCGGCACGCACCGGCGGAGGCGTCGCCGTCATGACCGGTGCCGGCAACCTGCGTGCGTTCAAGCGCGCCGGCCGCGTCGTGGTCGTCGGCGCTTCGCTGGCGGGGCTGCGAGCCGCGGAGGCTCTGCGAGACGAGGGTTTCACCGGATCGTTGACCATGATCGGTGACGAGTCGGGCGAGCCCTACGACCGGCCTCCCCTGTCCAAGCAGGTACTGACCGGGTGGGTGCCGGCCGGGGGCACCACCCTGCCCCGCCGTCGCGACATCGATGCGAAGTGGCTGCTGGGCGTGCCGGCGAGCGGGCTGGACCTCGCGACGAACCACGTGCGTCTCGCCGACGGCCGCGAGGTTCCCTTCGACCGGCTGCTGATCTCCACCGGGGTACGGGCCCGGCCGTGGTTCGTGGAGAGCGAGGCTGCACTGGACGGGGTGTTCGTCGTACGTACCCGCGAGGATGCCGAGGGCCTTCAACGGGCCCTCGCCGCCGGGCCCTCGCGCGTGCTGGTCATCGGTGCGGGATTCACCGGCTCCGAGATCGCGTCGGTCTGCCGTGAGCGGGGCATCCCCGTGACCGTCGCCGAACTCGCGTCGGCCCCGCTGGTCGGGGCGCTCGGCGCCATGATCGGCGAGGCGGCGTCGGACATGCAGCGCGCCCACGGTGTCGACCTGCGGTGCGGTGTCAGGGTCGCCCGGCTGGAGGGCGACGCGCAGGGACGGTTTCGCCGTGCGCACTTCGACGACGGCAGTACGGTCGACGCCGAAGTGGCGGTGGTGGCACTCGGGAGCATCCGCAACACCGAGTGGCTGCGGGAGTCGGGACTGGCGGCGGGCGTGTGGGGAATCACCTGTGACCCGGGTTGCCGGGCCCTGGACATCAACGGCCGCGTCACCGACCACGTCTTCGCCGCGGGAGACGTGGCACGCTGCCCGAATCCCTTCTACGAGGACCGGCTCATCGCACTGGAGCACTGGGCCAACGCCGTGGAGCAGGCCGAGGTCGCGGCCCACAACATGGTCAGCGCCGAGATGGACCGCCGGCCCCACCGGTCCATCCCGCTGTTCTGGTCGATCCAGTTCGGCGTCAACATCAAGTCCGTCGGCGTGCCGACCTTCGCCGACGAGGTGGTCCTCACCCAGGGATCGCTGGACGACCACCGTTTCGTCACCGCGTATGGCTATCGGGGCCGCGTCACGGCGGCCGTGAGCTTCGACAACGGCAAGTGGCTCGAGCACTACCGGCGGTTGATCGAGACGGCCGCACCTTTCCCGCCCCCCTGCCCCACGCCGGACCAGCCGGCCGACATGAAACCGGTGCCCGTCGACTTCCCCGGCCCCGCCTCGCTCGCGCAGGACGCCACGATGGTCGTCACAGGCCGCGACCCGGGTGCGCGCCGGGACGCGACCGTGCACCGGCATCGGCAGGAGGAAGGCCGGACGACCACGACCGGGACGCCCGGCACGCTGCAACGGATCTTCGACTACTCCTCCCGCGCCGACCCGTACCCGCTCTACGCCGAGTTGCGCCAAACGCCGGTGGCGCGGCAGGAGGACGGCAGTTATGTCATCAGCACCTATCGCGAGATCACGGACGTACTGAACGACCCGCATCTGAGTTCCGACGTACGCAATCTGTCGTGTCCGATGCCCTCAGGCGAGGGAGGGGCCCCGTCGTCGTTCATCCACATGGACTCGCCCGAGCACGACCGCCTGCGGCGGATGGCGATGCGTCAATTCGGCCCCCCGCACACCCCTGGGCTGGTGACCGGACTTGAAGGCTTCCTGACCGCCGCCGTCGGCGGCCTGATCGACGACGTGGCGGGCAAGGACCGGATCGACGTCGTCGACGACTTCGCCTTCCCGCTCCCCGTAACCGTGATGTGTCACTTGCTCGGCGTGCCACGCGAGGACGAGCCGAGGTTCCACCTCTGGGTGAAAGACATCATGAACTCGGTCGACTACGACCCCGAGACCGACCCGAAGGAGAAACTGGACAAGGGCGTACAGGCCCGCAAGGACTTGCTGCAGTGCCTCGGCGAGCTGGTGGAACAGCGCCATGTCCGGCCGCGAGACGGACTGCTGTCACGGCTGGCCAACGACGACGGGCCCGACGGTCGGATGGCCGACGCGGAAATCGTCGCCACCGCCAAACTGTTCCTCGTCGCCGGCCACGAGACCATCGTCAACCTCATCACCAACGGCATGCTGACGCTGCTGCGCCACCCGCAGGTGCTGCAGCGACTGCGGGACGAACCGGGCCTGGTGGTGCCGCTGGTGGAGGAACTGCTGCGCTACGAGCCGCCCGTGCAGATCATTCCGTGGCGGGCGGCGTACAGCGACATCACCGTCGCCGACACCGTCATCCCTCAGGGCTCGCAGATCATGCTGATGCTGGCGTCGGGCAGCCGCGATCCGAAGCGCTTCCAGGATCCGGACCGCTTCGACCCCGACCGGCGTGACAACCAACACCTCGGCTTCGGCACCGGCATCCACCTGTGCTTCGGCGGCCCGATGGCCCGACGGGAAACCCAGATCGCGCTGACCGAGCTGGTACGCCGCCTCGACCGCCCCAGGCTGGTCGCCGACCCGCCGCCGTACCGGCCCAGCCCCGTTCTTCGGGGTCCGGTCCATCTGGACATCGAACAGGGTGACGGTTGACGCGGCAGCCGAGGGCAGTTGCAAGGCTGCGCCGCGGACGGCCCGGCCGGCTCTGCATTCAGACGCGGGCGGCCGGCTCTCCGAGATCTTGCGGACCATCGGAAGGGCCCGTTCGGGGACCGGTTTCTGCCTCCGGCGGCGGGCAGCGAGGCGTGCGGATCACGGTAGGGTCCGCGCATGTCAGACGCGATAGTCACTGCGGTCACTGCGGCGGCGGGCCTCGGCGGGGCTCTCCTCGGGGCGGTGCTCCCGCAGCGCTTCAATGCACGCGAGCGCGCCATCGAAGCCGAACTCGCCGACCGTAGACGGTCCTTCGAGGAGCGCCGGGAGGCGTACACGGCCATGAACCGCGCCTCCGAGCAGTTCCACACGCTCCTCAAGGACGCCCTGCACCGTATTCGCGACGGCGTCTACATCGACGATGACCGCACCCGTCTCGAGGATTCCCGCAGGGAGTACCGCGACCGCTACGCGGCAGCCCAGATGATCGTCCCGCTGCGGATCATGGAGGCGTCACGGGAACTCAACAAGGTCCTCGCGGGGGTGGATGCCGCGGCCAAGCGCATCGACCGCGGCCTCGCGAGTGACGGGGAGAGTGTCGAGCGCCTGCTCGTCGAGGTCAGACAGGCGGAGCCTCGGCTGGTGGCGATGCGGACATTGATGCGGGAGGACCTGGGCATCCGGGACTAGGAGCTGTGCGGCCGATCATGTGGCTGCCGCCCGATCTGCTCGTTTCCAGGCATGGGTCGGGGAGAACACGGTGATCTGTCGGAGCGGAGTGGGAGCAGCCGCGGCCGCTCCTGCCGGTGAGTATCGGCCGGTGTGGGAGGTGGCGTTCGAATCTGACATGCACGGCAGGGGTCCGCAGTCGGTCCGCCGGCACCAAATGCAGATGGCACCAAATGCAGATGTACCGCCGCACATCTGCTCCATCCGCCCGCCGACGTACCGCTTTCGGCCGTTCCTCGTGTCCGGTGTGGAACCGCCTTCGCTCCCACGGTAGTTGGCTTGGTCCGGGCAGGTGCCCGTACTTTCGGAAACCCGCTCTCACCTTTACGTTCATCTGGGCGTTCATCTCCAGGAGGTCTAGACCCTTACCGTCGCCCCCCATGAACGACCACCAGAACAACGGCGTAGCGGGTCTCTCCAGACGCGGGCTCATCGTCGGCGCGCTCGCCGCCGGCCTCGCGGCCACCGGCGGCACCGCGACCGCCTACGCGAGCCCGCAGCCCGGAGCGGAGCGGCCCGGCAGCGTGCCCGTCACCCCGACCGTCACGCCTTCGCACTTCCCCGCCTTCCACGTGCCGCAGTACCAGCTCACCGTGTCCGGCGAGTCGGTCGTCGCGGGCCGGGTCGACCACCCGGTGGCGCCCGGGATCGTGCTCACCTCCTTCGACACCTTCGGCCGCACCGGCTGGACCCGGGTTCACGTCCTCAACGCCGACCTGGGCAACGAGTCCGTCGGCGTGGACCTGATCGCCGACAAGGTGAGCGAGGCGCGCCCCCTCACGCAGACCACGAACGCCCAGCACGCCGTCGCCGCCGTGAACGGCGACTACTTCGACATCACCGAGACCTTCGCGGCCGAGGGCCCGGAGATCCAGGACGGGCACCTGCGGAAGGGCACGAACCAGCACGCGACGGTCGCGGCCATCGGCGCCGACCGGGTCGCGCGGCTCGCCGACCTCGTCCTCACCGGCACCGTCACCGTCGCCGGCACCAAGCAGCCGCTGGCCGCCCTCAACTCCGCCTCCGTGCCCGCCGACGGCATCGCCGTCTACACCCCGCTGTGGGGCACCGCGGACCGCACACTCATCCAGGACGCCGGGCCGTTCACCGAACTCGTCGTCAAGGACGGCACGGTGAGCACGGTGAACAACCGGATCACCGCCACCCCGGTGCCCGACGGCGGCATGATCGTCCTGGGCAGGGGCGCCGCCGCTGCCCAACTGGCCTCGGCCAAGCCCGGCGACACCGTATCCGTGGCGTTCGCCCCGGGGACCGACGCGCCCGCCGCCCTCACCATGGCGCTCGGCAGCGGCGCGGTGCTGGTCAAGAACGGCGCGGCCATCGACTTCCCGCCCAACAGCGGCAACGACGCGCTCAAGCCCCGCACCGCCATCGCCTGGCTGGACGGCGGACACCGCCTGCTGCTGGTCGCCGTCGACGGATCTGCCAATTTCTCCGCCGGCCTCAGCTTCGACGACATGGCCAGACTCCTGGTGCGCCTCGGAGCCACCGAGGCGTTCATGCTCGACGGCGGCGGCTCGACCGAGATCGTCGCACGCCACCCGGGTGACGCCGCCGTCAGCGTCGTCAACACCCCTTCCGACGGCAACGAGCGGCCCGTGCCCAACGGCGTCGGCCTGTTCGGCCCCAAGGGATCGGGCCGGCTGCGCGGCATCGACGTCCGCCCGCAGGCCGACCGTGTGATCACCGGACTGACGCTCGATCTCGCGGCCGCCGGCTACGACGAGACGTGGGCGCCCGTCGTCCTGCCCCACGACACGGTGAGGTGGAGCGCCCACCCCGGCTCGCTGGGCAAGGTGCGCGACGGCGTCTTCCGAGCCGGCCGTCCCGGCGCCGGCACGCTGCGCGCGCGCAGCGGTTCCACCGAGGGCCAGTACGAAGTGCGCGTGCTGGGCGACCTGCACCGGCTCGCGTTCACCCAGCGCGCGGTCACCATCGATCCCGGGGCCGCCGCGAGCGTCCGCCTGACCGGCTACGACGCCGACGGGTTCGACGCCCCGGTCGCGCCGCGCGACGTCGAACTCGACTACGACAAGTCCGTGCTCACGGTGAAGACCGGCGCCGACGGCAGCCTCCAGATCACCGGCGACGCGGACGCCGGCGGACGGGCCGCGAGCATCACCGCCACCGTGCAGGGAGTGACGGCCAAGCTCCCGGTGACGGTCGGCCTGATCGACGTGTCCCTGGCCGAGTTCGAGCCGAACGAGAAGTGGACGGCCCTGGCCGCCAAGGGCACCGCGTCCCTCGCGTTCGTTCCCGCCGCGGACCGCCCCGGCGCCACCGCGGACAACCACGCCCTGCGGCTGACCTACGACTTCACCGGCCAGACCAGCACCTCCGCGGCCTACGCCGTGGCAGGCGGCGGCCCGATCACGCTGCCCGCCGGCACCCGGCGGCTGGCCCTGTGGGTCAACGGCGACGGCCGCAACCACTGGCTGCGCGCCATGATCTCCTCGCAGGGCACCACGAACGTGCCGTTCACGTTCACCACCGTCGTGGACTGGACCGGCTGGCGCCGCGTCGTCGGCGACATCCCCGCCGGCTACTCCGAGCCCCTGACCCTGCTGCGCGTCTACATCGCCGAGACGTCGCAGACCAACAAGAACGCCGGTCAGCTCGACTTCGACGGACTCGCCGCGCAGGTCGGCCAGCAGCCGGACAACGCCGAGCAGCCGATGTCCGACCCGTACGTGGTCGAACAGGGCGGACTGCCCGACCACCGCTGGACCTTCGCGGTCCTGTCCGACCTGCACGTCAGTGCCGCCGCGGGCCTGAACTCCTTCTCCGGACGGCAGGCCGCGATCGCACTCAGGCAGGCGGTCGACAGCAAGCCCGACTTCATCCTCATCAACGGCGACTTCGTCGACAACAACAATCCCGCCGACTTCGACCTGGCCAACGGGCTGCTGCACGACCACGTACCGGCGGACCTGCCGGTGTACTGGACGCCGGGCAACCACGAGGCGGGCCTGTCGGCGACCGGCGGACTCGACGCGTTCCTCGCCGCGACCGGCCGTCCCAACAAGCAGATCCTCGACCACAAGGGCACCCGCTTCATCCTGCTCGACTCCCACACCGGTGACATGCGCACCTCGGACTGGGACCAGGTGCCGCTGCTCCAGGACGAGCTTGCCAAGGCGGCGGCCGACCGCTCGGTGACGGGCGTGGTGCTCTCCTTCCACCACCCGCTGCACGACCCGACCGGAACCGGCGCCTCGCAGCTCTCGGACCAGTTGGAGGCCGCACTGCTCCAGCGTTGGCTCGCCGACTTCCGTGAGAAGTCCGGCAAGCCGGTCGCCCTGTTCAACGGCCACGCGCACATGGCGGCCGTCACCCGCACCGACGGCGTGCTGGAGGTCAACACCCCGGCCGTCGGCAAGACCCCCTACAGCTCGCCCGACCAGGGCGGCTTCTTCGGGTGGATGCACGTCGCCGTCGACCCGCGGCCGGCCCGGGTCAAGGCCGGTGAGCCCAGCCCGCAGACCCGGGAGTGGCTGCAGGCCGAGAGCGTGCCGCTGATCGACGGCGTCGAGCTGTCGGCACCGCCGCGGATCGCCGTGGGCGCCAAGGGCCGGCTCGCCGCGACGGGCATCACCAGCGAGTTCGGTCTGCGGTTCCCGCTGCGGTTCCCGGCGAGCGTCACCTGGGAGGGCGGCGACGGCGTCGTCGTTCGGCCGGAGTCCGAGGCGAAGACCCTCGCTCGCGGCTCGCACACCCTGGCCCTGCTCGACCCGGAGGCCGGAACCCTCACGGCGGTCCGCTCCGGCACGGTCACCGTCAAGGTGACCGCCGGCGGACTGACCGCCTCGGCGACCGTCACCCTCGGCTGACCGTCAGGCCGGGAGACGACCCCACCGGTCGTCTCCCGGCCGCTCCACGCCGACCCGGCCCCGGGGGTGCGCAGGGGGACAGGGCGGGCAAGCACGCCGGGCCGGACGATCCTGGTCGGCCGCATGGGCCGGCTACCGCGCTTCGCGCAATCGCAGTTGCTCAAGCGTGGCCGCCCCCTCCGGATGCCCAGGACGGGCGGGGGAGAGGATGCGACGCTGGAGTGAGGGGCCCGCGAGAGGAGGCCCGAGTGCGTCCCATCCGGTCCGGGGCCCTCTGCTTCGGCCTGGCGACCATGTCCCGGCGCGGCTCATTGGATGCGACGTGGAATCGTGCGGTCAGTCTGTGAGCCCGCCAGCCCGGGGGCACCATCACCGAGCGTCGCCAGGCGGCCTTACCGCGTGGATCCGGCCCGCCGTGACCAGGACCGCGCGAACAACCCGGAAGGCAGGTGCGTCCCATGCGCACGTCGACCCGTATCGCCGGTGCCCTCACCGGCCTGACCCTCACCCTCGGTGGTGCGGTCCTCACCGCTCCCACGGCCCGGGCGGACATCCCCGCCTGCACAAAGATGGCCGAACTGGCCGGTGCCACCGCTTCCGGCTCCGTCACAGCGGCCTGCGGTCGTGGCGTGGTCGGAGACCTGCAGAGCTGTGTGACCGGGCTGACCGGGGCCGGAGTGGCGGGCGGCGCCGCGACCGGTGCCTGCCGGGCGGCGGCCCACGAACCGCGTTAGTGAACCGCGCGGCAGCCGCCCACCGGTACCGGTCGGAGGCAGGTACCGCCCGTCTCCTCCGCGACTTCCGGCCTGCCCGGCCACAACGCGGCCCCGGTGGGCGGTCTCGACGCCAAGGACATCGACGTCGTCCCGCTCCCACCGACGCGCAGGCGGCGTACCGATGCGCACGCGGCGTACCCGATGCGGCCCGTCGAGGTCGGTGACGTCATGCCTCTCCGGGGCCGGGCAGTCACCGCCCGGGCGCGCCCAGCCTCACCTCGCGGGCCTCATGCGGAGCGCCCATGCTGAGTAAGAGGGCGCCGTCGTCTTGAGACTTGTCCTTCCCGAAGGCCGAACGAAGGCGCCTGAGAGGAGGAGGAAGTCATGCGCATACGAAGAATCCTGGGCCTCGCCCTGGCCGCGGCGACCCTTGCCGGCGTGAGCGCCGTCGGCGCTGTCAGCGCCGGTGCCGCCTCGTCTCCGAACATCTCCAGAGACGACTGCACGGCCGCCGGCGGACACGTCGTTTCACGCCCCTACGCCGGCTACGCCTGCGCGCTGCCCGACGGGACCACGCAGGCGATCACCTGAGCGGTCGGCACACGTCTGGGCGACCGGTCCGGCCGGTGCACCCGGCGCGGTGGGTACGGAGTGACGGCTCCCGGTCCACCGTCGGGTGGACCACCCGTGCCCGTCTCGACACCGCGGCACTCGCGATGGTGGACGCCGACCGTCTCGAAGCCAAGGCCGCCACCGCTTCGAGACGGTCCGCGCCGTCCCGAACACCGCGCTCGCCGCCATCCTGAACTGCCTCGGCCGTGTCGTCATGCAGTGACCGACGAGGTCGTTCGCATTTCCTGGCTGTGTTGATGCGGATTTCCCAGGATTTCCCAGCTGTATTGATCACGAGCGTTGTTGACACTCGGCAGGTCCTGAACACGCGCAGAAGAACGAGCAGTTGCACGACCAAGGAGCCGACCGGCACGGTGCACCCGCCGGTCGGCTCCGCCATGCTCCTCGACGACCCCCGGGATGACTCCGTCGTTCGGCCCATCAAGGGCGCCGGCCGCAACGCCGAAAAGGACCAAGCGGAGTCGGCCCACCCTCGCGTCCCGGTACGCCTCCGCGCCCCAGGCCGCCCCGATGACCGCGGTCCCGTACCCCGACCGACAGGCCCGGAGGAAATCCCGCATGCGCGTCGTCCTGCCCCTGACCGCCGTCACCACCGCCGGGCTCCTGCTCGTCACGGTCACCGGCGCGACTCCCGCCGCGGCAGACCTGAAATCCGACGACACACCACTGGTCAAGGTGTCCCACGGCGACCCGTACGCGAAGTGCACCATCGGAGCGAGGTCCCCCGACAGCGTCGTCTACCCGGCCACCGAGGTCGAGCCGTACCTGTCCGTCGATCCGCGCGACCCCAAGCGCGTGGTCACCGTGTTCCAGCAGGACCGCTGGAACGACGGCGGCGCCCGTGGCCTGGCGGCCGGCTGGACCACGGACGGCCACACCTTCCACCAGAGCACGCTGCCGTTCAGCCTGTGCGCCCCCGGCGGCGCGGACTACGAACGGGCCACCGACCCCTGGGTGAGCACCGGACCGGACGGCACCGTCTACGCGGGCGGGGAGGGCGTCGACTTCACGAAGAGCACGCGCACCGCCCTCCTGGCAGTCACGTCCCGCGACGGCGGCCGCACTTGGCGGAACCTCACCACCACGCACGTCGACGAGCAGCCGTTCTTCAACGACAAGCCCTCACTCACCGCGGACCCGGTCCGCAAGGGCACCGCCTACCAGGTCTGGAACCGCCTCGACAACGACCCACCCGGCCCCAGCTCCCTCGACGGTCCCGGCTACATCTCCCTCACCCGCGACGGCGGCCGCACCTGGAGCAAGGCCCGCCCGTTCGTCGACACGAGCACGGTGCCCAACACCCAGACCATCGGGCATCTGATCGTCGCCGACCGGCGCACCGGCACCCTGTACGACTTCTTCGACCGGATCACCTTCTCCGACGACCTGACCACCGTCGTCGAAGCCCGCTTCGAGGTGGTCACCTCGACCGACGCCGGAAAGACCTGGAGCGCCCCGGTCACCGTGGCCCGGGACACCTCCGTGCCGGAGGTCGACCCGAACGACCCCACCAAACTGCTGCGCGACGGGACCACTCTGCCGAGCCCGGCCGTCGACCCCGAGACAGGCACGCTGTACATGGCCTACGAGGGCTCGGACTTCTCCGGTGGAAAGTTCGACTCCGTCCAGCTTGTGCGGTCCACCGACGGCGGACGCACCTGGGGGACCCCGGAGCTGATCAGCCCCAAGGGCGTGCCTGCCTTCTCACCGTCGATCGCGGTCGCCGAGCGGGGCACGGTCGCGCTCACCTACTACGACCTGCGCTTCCTCAAGCCCGGCAACACCACCACGCTGCCCACCGCCTACCAACTGGCCACGCTGCCGCACGGAAACCCGAAGTTCCGGACCGAACGACGGATCTCGCGGGTCTTCGACTGGCTGGAGGCGCCGTTCTCCGGGGGCTACTTCCTCGGCGACTACCAAGGCCTGGCGGCGGACGGCAAGGGAGTACGGGCGGTACTCACCGAGACCCACTCCGGCGCACCACAGAACCGTACGGACGTGTACACCACCAGTCTCAGCACCCCTTGACCGACGCCGGCTCCCAACTCGTCGACAGCGCAAACCTCGACAGCTCGCTGCGCTCGCTCGCGACGTCGTTCGGGAGCGCTCCCGCCCGCCGCGTGCTTCCGGGCCGACTCGGACCTACCGTGCCCGACGGGGCGGCACCGTCCCTGCGACTCTCCCGGCCGCGCTCGGGCGGGAGCGCCCCGCGGCGCGTGGCCGCGGGGCGCCTCGTGGGGTTCAGTCGACCTGCTCCCCGTCGTGCGTACCGCCCTTGCAGTAGTTGCCCGCCTCATTGATCGCGGGCGTGCCACCGCCCTGCTTGCACTGAGAAGGGGTGACGTAGGACCGGGCACCCTGTGCGGCGGCGGTGGCGGTGGCGGCGCCTGTGAGGCCGAGTCCGGCGAGGGCTGTCGTGGCGATGACGGCGGCGAGGATTCGTCGTATGCGCATGTGGTTTCCCTTTCACGGATTGCCTCGGTTGGGGCACTAGTCAGTTTGATCTTCACCCATGTGGGTGGCACGTCATGGTGCGCCATTCGGGTGAAATCGCTGTCGAGTGCGGCGCCGGTGACGCGACCCGTCGGACAGGCCCCAGAACGAAGGGACCAGCTTGTTGGCCGGCGCGCGCCCGGGGCTATCCGGGGACGACGCCCAGGTCGACGCCGGTCAGGTCACAGCTCGCGTCCCACAACCGCGCCGCGACGGAGGTGTCGGCGAGGTGGTTCCAGACCGGTTCACGTCGGGGCTTGCCGCGCAGACTGAAGACGCGCGGTCCCCACAGCTGTCCTCCGCGCACGGTCGGGTCGAGCACCGCTCGGACCGCGGGCCATGCGCCGGCGTGCTTGCCCTGGACGACGAGGGCGGCCGGTGCCCCGCGGAGCCGCGCACCGGCAGTCCTCTCATGGACTGGGGGTCGCGACGGGGTCAGGGAGTCCAGCGCGCCGCCGGGATGGACCACCACGCTCGCGACCGTGCTGTCGACCGCGCGCAGGTGGCGGTCGAGTTCGAGGCCGAAGTACATCTGCGCCAGCTTGGAGCGTCCGTAGGTGCGCTTGGGCTGGTAGTCCTTCCGGGACTGCAGGTCGTCGAGGTCGAGCCGCTCGGACTTCGCCGCGAAGCTGCCCATGGTCACGATGCGGGCCGCCGGTGAGGCCGACAACAGCGGCATCAGCCAGTGCGTCAGTGCGAAGTGCCCGAGGTGGTTCGTGCCGAACATGAGCTCGTGACCGTCCCCGGTCTCACGGCGCGGTGGGTCGTCGAGCGCGACACCGGCGTTGTGGACGACCGCGTCGAGGCATTCCACATCCAGTGACTCCACCGCCGTTCTGAGCGACGAGAGGTCGGCCAGGTCCAGCCGTACGGCCCGCACCCGCGCGCCAGGGACACGCGAGCGGATCGAGGCCGTGGCGGCTTCGGCCTTCGCGGGATGCCGGCTGCCCAGTACGACAGTGGCTCCGACGGCGGACAACTGCTCCGCGACGAAGTACCCGATTCCGGCGTTGCCACCGGTGACCAGGAAGACACTGCCATCGGCACGCGGCAGCCGTTGGACATCCCAGGGCACGATGGAGGACGTGGACGACATGGCGGCGGGGCTCCCTTGCTGTTGAAGGCGGCTGCGACTGCCGTGCAGGGCAGCTCGACGCCCACGGTTCCAGCAGCCCCCGACACATCGCCTACAGATCACCGACAGCCCCGCCGGACGGCCGACATCCTGCGGACGTTGTGCGGTTTCAACCCGGTCGCCGGTCTGTACGCGGGTGTCGTCCCCGCGGTCGTCGGCTCGCCCGCCGTCCGTCGCGTCCTCATGGCCAGCACGCTGACCAGCGCCTCGTGCTCACCTCGACAGCAGGCGGCACCCGCTCAACGGGCGGTGCCGAAGTCCTGGGTCCAGTAGCTGTCGGGCTGTGCGAGACCGACGCCGATCTCCTTGAACGTGCAGTTGAGGATGTTGGCCTTGTGGCCGGGGCTGGCCATCCAGCCCGCCATGACCTGCTCGGGGGTGGCGTAACCGTAGGCCACGTTCTCGCCGTAGGCGCTCCACGTGTACCCGGCACTGGTGATCCGGTCTCCGGGGGAGGAGCCGTCGGACCCGGTGTGCGACATGTTCTGGTGACGCGCCATGTCCTCACTGTGCGCCTGTGCGACCTTGGACAGGGTCGTGTTCAGGGTCAGGGCGGAACAGCCGACCTTGCTGCGCTCGGCATTGACGAGTTGCACGATGCGAGCGACGACTCCGGACGCCGTGGCGGTGGCCTTCGGGGTGCTCGACGGCTTGGGGGCCGCGGAAGCGGCGGTGGTGGTGTTCCGGGTGCTGTGCGGCGCGGTGGTGCGGGGCTTGGGAGCGGTGGTCCGCGCGGTGGTGTGGGGCTTGGGAGCGGTGGTCCGCGCGGTGTGCCGAGACGCTCTGGCCTTCGGCCTCGGTGCGGTGGTCTTCCCGGCGCTCGCGGGGGCGTGAGGAGTCTTCGTGGCGCTCGGCGCCGCCGACGCCGTCCATGACGGCTCGCCGGCCTGGTTGGCGTTCCAGGGACGGCCCCAGTTCGCGTCGTTCCACCAGTCCTTCTTGTTCCACGGGTCCTTCGTCGTGCTGCTCTCGGCGCCCTCGGACCGGTGTCCGCCGCCGGCGGGCCAGTCGGTACAGGCCATGGCGGCGGACGGTATGCCCACGGCGCCCACGGCGACGGCGGCGATGACTATTCGCCGGTAATGCGTGTTCTTACGATGTTTACCCATGGGTAACCCGCTC
The DNA here is from genome assembly GCF_053597895.1 of Streptomyces sp. NPDC001220. Classification (NCBI taxonomy): domain Bacteria; kingdom Bacillati; phylum Actinomycetota; class Actinomycetes; order Kitasatosporales; family Streptomycetaceae; genus Streptomyces; species Streptomyces sp. NPDC001220. The sequence continues at coordinate 592 of NZ_JBSFJE010000038.1, read as the reverse complement.
CTGAGCTGCGGCGGCGTCCTGCGGGTCGTCATTCTTAGGAACCCTTCACAAGGAGCGCAAAGGGCCTCTCTACTAGCTCGCTTCGTAGACCCGGGAGGCCCTTGTCGTGCGAGCGGGGCGCGCGGGTCCGGCTTCCCGGACCTCCGGGGAATTCTGTCGCCCCGTCAAATCCCTGCGCGTGCACAGAGCGCATGAAGACGTCTCGCGGGCGGAGAGCCGTGAATCCAGGCGCGACGTATGCGCGCCCCAAGCCGGACAAATCCTATATGTCGACAGAGCGGCCTCTACTATCCGACCCCCCTAGGTCCGGACCCGCTGTGATGGATGTCACGGAATCGTGCATTCCGGCTCTGAGCCGGACCTGGATGCCGGCACACGCGGGCGCCGCGCAGACAGGTTGCCGGGATTTCCGAGGACACAGCCACCGCTCGTCAGACCACGCCGCGCAGGCCTGGAGATCACCGTCTGCAGCCCGGGCAGGAGGCGCCCCGACGGTCCTGAGACCGCGTTTGAGATCTGCCGTGGCCCGTTGCTGGTGTGGTCGTTGAACATGCCGTGAGCGGTGCTGGGGGTAGGTATCCGTCGGACTTGA
>NZ_JBSFJE010000037.1:0-20726 GCF_053597895.1 Streptomyces sp. NPDC001220 | reverse complement strand
CGCCAGGCCCTGCGCTGCATCCGCTGCTCCGCCTGCCTCAACGTCTGCCCGGTCTACGAACGGGCCGGCGGACACGCCTACGGCTCGGTCTACCCGGGGCCGATCGGCGCGATCCTCAGCCCCCAACTACGCGGCACAGCCAGCGACATCGACGCCTCACTCCCCTACGCGTCATCACTGTGCGGGGCCTGCTACGAGGTCTGCCCGGTCGCCATCGACATCCCCGAGGTGCTGGTGCATCTGCGGGAGCGGGTCGTGGAGGGCGGCGAGGCGCTCCGGGGCGGCAACAAAGTCCTGCTCAAACCCGCCAAGGGACATGCGGCCGAACGGGCGGCGATGCGGGCGGCCCGCTGGACGCTCTCGCACCCCACCGCCCTGCGCACCGGCCAACGGCTCGCCTCCCGCAGCCGCCGCCTCCACCCCCGCACACTGCCGGGTCCCGGCAGGGCGTGGACCGGAACCCGGGACCTCCCGCCGGTACCCCAGGAACCGTTCCGCGACTGGTGGCAGCGGACCAACGGCGGAAAGGACGGCGCCAAATGAGCAGCAGCGAACGGATCCTGGGCCGGGTACGACGCGCGCTGGCCGACGTGCAGGGCCAGGACCCACCGCTCGAACGGGCGTACCTGCGCGAGCACGGGCAGCGGACCGTCACGCAGACGGTGGAGCTGCTCGCCGAGAACCTCACGGACTACCGGGCACTCGTGCACCGGTGCGCGGAGGGTGACCTGGCCGCGCTGATCGGCCGGCTGATCGCCGACCGCGGGGCCGGGACCGTGGTCGTGCCGGCCGGACTGAACCCGGCATGGCTCGCGGCGGCCGACGCCGAGGTGATCCCGGACCACGCAGAGAGCACACCACACGAACTCGACAAGGTGGGCAGTGTGGTCACCGGGTGTGCGGTGGCGATCGCCGAGACCGGAACCATCGTGCTGGACGGCAGCCCCGACCAGGGCCGCCGCCGCATCACCCTCGTCCCCGACCACCACATCTGCGTCGTCCGGGTACCGGACCAGGTCGTCTCCTCCGTCCCCCAGGCCCTCGAACACCTCGACCCGACACGCCCGTTGACCTGGATCTCCGGACCGTCCGCCACCAGCGACATCGAACTGGACCGAGTCGAAGGCGTGCACGGCCCACGCACCCTGGAGGTACTCCTGGTCAGCGCCGGCCAACCGGGAGACGACGCCTGTCTTCAAAGGATGCTGATGGACGGACAAGAGGCAGTCACTCGGGGCTGAACCCGACGTCCGTTGAGTTCGCGGGCTGCCGATGGCAGGGTGCTGCCGTGGCCGGCGCCCGGCCTCGCCCATGGAGAGAGGAAGGCCCCTGTATGTCCTACGGCTGCATGGCATCGATGAAGACCCGACCTGGTTTTCGCGACGAAGTCGTCTCCATACTTCTGAGCGCTGTCGACGGCCTTCGTGAGGCGGGATGCGACATCTACATCGTCGGCTTGGCAGACGAGGACGACACGACGATCTGGGTGACCGAGGTCTGGAAGACCAAGGGACATCACGACGCTTCACTGGAGCTGCCCGAGGCGAAGGCGGCCATCAGTAAGGCCATGCCGATGCTCACGGGAGAGTTCACCAAGCAGGAAGTGTCGGTCGCGGGCGGCCTCGGGCTCTGACCATCACCCGTCGATGAGATCGTGCCCAGACCAGGAGCGACGCGAGATTGACCGCTGCTTTGTAGCAGGTGGCGGTCTTGTGATACCGGGTGACGTCCAGCGGGGTCGCGTTCGGCGATGTGCCGGGCGACCGAGTCGACGCCCGCGCGGGCGTAGCGCTCCAGGGAGCGGACGGAGGCGTGGCGGGAGCGGGCCGGCAGAATCGGGGTGGAGGTGCCGTCCTCCGCCTCGTGCGCCAGGGCACTGTGACGTAGCCGGTGAAGCGTCCAGCCGTCCAGGTCCTCGATGTGTCGTCGGGCGAGGCGAGGGGGAGCCTTGGTGCGGTCCGGCGGCGCCGGCCGCCGCTCGATGCCGATCTCCGGATCGCACTCGATCCGGCCTTGGCGCTGCCACCAGCCGATCGCCTTGCGCGCGATGGCCAGCTCCAGGTTGACGGTGTCGGCGTCCATCTCGTCCGCCCGCGCCGCCGCCAGCTCGGCCAAGTCCTCCGGCAGCGCCGGGTCGTCGATCGCGGCGACGGGGAAGACGGGCGGGTTCGCGCCTCGGCGGGCGGGTCCGGCCGGCGGCGGTTCGCCGGCGAGCATCCATCCCCAGGTCGTGAGGGAGATTCGGTACATCCGCGCGGAGGACTTCGCGATGCCCGCGCCGGTGAGGTACCGCTCGACCGCCGCGGTGTACGGCGACGGCGGGGCGGAGAGAGGTACGACCCGAGCGCGCGGCAACCCAAGGGCGCCCCGCTCCCGAGTTCCATCGCCGGTTCGATCGTCCCGCCGTCCCGCCGTCCCGCCGTCCCGCCGTCCCGCCGTCCCGCCCTTCCGGTACTGCCGCAGTAAATGCGTACACCTCGCCCCGGCGCCCGGATTGGTCCGCCGCGGGCCGCGGTGATCACGGTGGGGGCTCTGCCGCAGTAACTCCGGTATTTACTGCGGCAGTTGCGAACGCGTCTCGGCGATCGAGCATCCGCCCGAATGCGGTTCTGCTGGGCGGACTTGAGGGGAGGGGCATGTCAGTACTCGACGCCGACCATGCCCAGCGCCGGCATGCCTACCTGGGTCATGCCCCCAGATCCTCCGTCACGGGCAGGCACTCGGCGAGCAGGTCGACGACGTCGCGCCAGGCTCGCTGCGCGTGCCGTGGGTGGTAGCCGACGCCGGGGACCACGGGGTGGTCGACCGGCGGGTGGTGGAAGGCGTGCAAGGCGCCGCCGTAGACCGCGAGGCGCCAGTCGACGCCCGCGGCCTGCATCTCAGCGGTGAACGCGTCCCGTTGCGCGGGCGGCATGATCGGGTCTTCCGAGCCGACTCCGGCCCACACCGGGCAGCGAATGCGCGCCGCCTCGCCCGGTCGGCCCGTGGTCAGTGCGTTGACTGTCCCGATCGCGCGCAGGCTGACGCCGTCGCGCCCAAGTTCCAGCCTGACGGCGCCCCCGGTGCCGTAGCCGACGGCGGCGAGCCGGTCGGGGTCGGTCCGCGGTTCGGTGCGCAACACGTCGAGCGCCGCATGGCCAATGCCTCGCATCCGGTCGGGATCAGCGAGCAGCGGCAGGCAACGGGCCAGCATCTCCTCGGGGTCGCCCAGATAGCGTCCGCCGTGAAGGTCGAAGGCCAGCGCTACATATCCCAGCTCGGCGAGAGCATCGGCCCGGCGGCGCTCGACGTCGCTGAGCCCCATGCCCTCTGGTCCGAGCAGCACCGCGGGCCGGCGGTCGACACCGGCCGGGAGCGCGAGGTGCCCGATCATCGTCAAACCGTCGGCCGTGTACTCGACCGTACGCGTCGTAATCGTCGTCATGAGACTGGACTGTAGTGATCGTCGAGCCCGGTCCGGCCGGTGCTCTGCCGCTGGCAGAACAGCGCAGGTAACCGAGACCGGCAGCGGTCAGGTCCTGCCCGCGCAGCGGGGTGCAGCCGACGTCGGGTTTCGGGTCGTACGCCTCGGGCTGGATGCCGAGTTCGTGGGTGCTGTACTCGCCGCACCGGTCGATGTGTTCGGTCAGGTACGGCGAGATGTGCGCCAGGTCTTCCGGGTCGGACTCTGTCGGGAATCTTGAGGACGGACAGTCAACGATCGTGACGTTTCGTCAGGCGTGTGGGAGCGTTCTGCCCATGTCCCCCAGGACCCGGACATGTCCCTCCGGCACCGTCCCGGAGCCGAGACCCCGGCGCTGGCCGTGCGGGTCGCCCGGGCCGGCAACCCCCAGGGCACCGCTGCGATGTGGATCCGCGGCCGCCTCGACGGCCTGTTCAGCGACGAGGACTTCACCGCCTGGTACCCGCGTGACGGCCGCCCCGGGCTCTCGCCCGCGCAGCTGGCCACCGTCTGCGTGCAGCAATACGCGCTGAACCTGTCGGACCGCCAGGCCCCCGAGGCGGTGCGCTGCCGCATCGACTTCAGGTACGCCCTCGGCCTGGAGCTGGAAGACCCCGGCTTCCACCACAGCGTGCTGTCCGACTTCCGCGACCGGCTCGCCGAGGGCGACCGCGCCGACCGGCTGCTTGGCCTGGCACTGACCCGGATCCGGCGGCCCGGCCTGCTCAAGTGGCGCGCCGCCCGCGCAAGCCGACCATTTACATAAACTATGAATATAAAATTGCTATGCTTCGCGCGTGAGTCGTCAAGACACCGCTCGTGGCGCGTCCGCCGCCATCGGGGCAGCCCTCTACGGCCTGGCCACCAGGGCCGCGAGACGCCTTCCCCGGGACATGAGCCTGACGTCCGCCGCCACCCTGGCCACCCTGGACCGGACCGGCCCGCGGCGCATCACCGATCTGGCCGTGGTCGAGGGCGTCACCCAGCCCGCGATGACCGCCCTGGTCCGGGTGATGGAGGAGTCCGGCCTGGTCGAGCGGCGGGGCGACGCGTCCGACAAGCGGGTCACGCTGGTGTGCCTGACCGAGGCCGGTGCCTCCTATGTCCGGACGCGGCGTCAGGCGGGCGTTCACGCGTTCGAGCGGTTGATCGGCGAGCTCACCGGCGACGAGGTCGAGGCGCTGGTGGCGGCCCTTCCGGCGCTGAAGCATCTGGCAGAGCTCGAAAGCCAGGACCGCGAAGGGCCGAAGCAGTGACCGGGCAGCCGGTCGGCGGGGGCGCGGTGAAGACGTTCCCGGTGGCGCGGTCCGAGGCGCGGCTGCTGGTCCCCGCCCTGATGTTCATCGCTCTGGTCGTGGCGGCGGTCGCCAGCCTCGGGACGCCGCTCATCACCAGCGTGGCGACCTCGTTCCACGTCTCGCTCGGCAGCGCGCAGTGGACGCTGACCGTCGCGCTGCTCAGCGGCGCCGTCGCCACGCCGGTCCTGGGCCGGCTCGGTGCCGGCCGGCACCGGCGGGCCACGATCCTCGCCACGCTGGCGGTCGTCGTCGCAGGCAGCGCGCTCACCGTGCTGCCGCTGCCGTTCGCGTGGCTGCTGGCCGCAGGGCGGCCCAGGGCGTAGGGCTCGGGCTGACGGCGCTGATGATGGGCGTGGCCCGGGACCACCTCCCCGAGGAGCGCGGCGCGGCCGTGATCGCCCTGATCTCGGTGGTCTCGATCATCGGGGCCGGCGTCGGCTACCCGCTGGCCGCACTGCTCGCCGAGCTCGGCGGGGTACGGGCCGCCTGCGGCCTCGGCCTGGTCGTCACCGCCGCCGCCCTCCTGACCGCGTGGCGCTCCGTGCCCGAAGCCCCCGAAGGCCGCGCCGCCCACGTGGACGTGGCAGGCGCGGTCGTCCTGGCCGCTGCGCTGCTCCTGGTGCTGTTCCTCGCCGGCGAACGGGATCTGTGGAGCCGGCACCTCGCCGTGGCGGCGGGCCTCGCCGTCGTCGCGGTGGTGCTGCTCTGCGCCTGGGCCGTCATCGAGCTGCGCAGCACGACGCCCCTGGTCGATGTGCGGGCGGTGCGGCACCCGGCGGTCGCCGGGGCGAACCTCGCCATGTTCGTCGGCGGGATCGGCATGTACCTCCTGCTCACGCTCATCACCCGGTACGCGCAGACACCGCACGGCGCCGGCTACGGCTTCGGGCTGACGACCTTCGTCGCCGGGCTGGTCCTCATCCCGTTCTCGGTGCTGGGGTTCGTCGCCGGAAAGCTCACGCCGCGGGTCCGGACGCGGATCGCCGACCCCCTGCTCCTGGTCGGCAGCGCCGTCGTGGTCGGCGGCGGGTTCGCCCTGTTCGCGGCGGCCCGGTCGGACCTGGCCGAACTGTTCGCGGCGATGGGCGTGCTCGGCTTCGGCGTCGGCGGCTTCTCGGCCGCGATGCCCGGCGTCATCCTGGCCGTCACCCCCAAGAGCGAGACGTCGAGCGCCATGAGCTTCAACTACGTCGTCCGCAGCGTCGGGTACTCCCTGGGCAGCGCCATCGGCGGCCTGATCCTCGCCGCGGGCACCGGCCCCGGCCACCTCTTCCCCCACGACAGCGCCTACACCACCGCGGCGCTGGTCGGCATCGGCGCCATGGCGATCACGACGCTGACAAGCCTCGCTCTCGCCCGCCGACGCTCGTCCGAGACCAACCCGTAAGTCAGATGCACTCATCCCAACACTGGAGGTTCCATGCCCAAGGGCTACTGGGTCAGCGTCTACCGCACCATCTCAGACCCTGAGAAGCTGGCCGCTTACAACAAGCTGGCCGGTCCGGCCGTAAAGGCCGGGGGCGGTCGGACCTTCGTCCGTGGCGGTCGGGTCGTGGCGCATGACGCCGGAATCGCCGAGCGCACCGTCCTGATCGAGTTCGACAGCTTCGAGCAGGCCGTCGCGGCGCACGAGAGTGCGGCCTACCAGGAGGCGCTGGTCGCCCTCTCCGACGGCGTCGAGCGCGACTTCCGCATCGTCGAAGGCATCGACTGACCGAGGCCCAGTCGGAGCGTGCTGCTGCGGGACGCTCGGCAGCGATGCGGGCCGGCGGAGTCGCGGATGCCCGCCGCAGCTGTCGCCGGGGTCGTGCCCGGTTCGGCGGCGGCACCTTGAAGAACCGGCATTCAAGCGCGTGGCACCGCCGCGTTTCCGGTCACGGTTATTGACGCCGTGTCATTGACGGTGGTTCAGTGGCTCAGCCACTGAACCACCGAATCATTGGGGAGCCAGGGTGGAGGCACTGCCACGCGAGACGATCGTCGACGTGCTGGAGAAGCGACTGCGCGAGGACATCCTCGCCGGACGTCATCCCGCCGGAAGCAATCTGCCTCCCGAACGTGAACTCGCCGACGGATTCGGGGTCACCCGCACCTCTCTCAAGCACGCCTTCGAACGACTGGCGCACGCCGGACTGCTGGAGACGCGCCACGGAGTGGGTACCCGGGTACGGGACTTCCTGCGCCTGGGCGGCGCGGACCTCCTGCCGATGCTGGTGCTCCACAGCCCCGACTGGATCGGTGAGATCTTCGAAGTCCGGCGCAGCATCGGCATGTTGATCGCAGAGCGCGCGGCGACCCGTGCCACGGCGGCCCAGGTCGCCGAACTGCGTCTGCTGCTGGCGGCCGTCGGGGACGCGGCGGGCGGCGGGCCCGTGCAACTGGCGGACGTCGAGGTGCACCGTGCGCTGGCCCGTGCCACGGGCAACCGGGTGTACGTCCTGCTGACCAACACCCTGTTCAACGCGTATCTGCCGGTGCGCGGGGCGCTGGTCGGACCCTTCGAGGATCCCCGGGCCGCTCGTGACCGTCTGGCACCGGTCGTGGAGGCAGTGGCCGCCGGCGACCAGGAGGCGGCACGCACCGCCGCGGGCGACTATCTGTCGGCGACGGAACGCATGATGCTCGACGGGCTGGCACGCTCCCGCCGATGCCGGGAAGGTGCCCTGTGAGCTCACGCGAGACGGTGTTCAGGGAGACTTTGCTGGGCCGAGTGCGTCTGGCCGACGAGGACCGCGACCACCCCGTCCGGCTGGACCTGCTGGTCCGTGCCGACGCGGTGCCGCTGCCCCACCGCACGACACGGGCGCACGTGACCGGACGCGTACGCGTGGCGGGACGCGCCGACGACACCGAAGCCGTGGGCGACCTGGAGACAGCGGCCCTTTCGCGCGACTGGATCCGCTACCGGATCACCTTCGCCATGGAAGGCCGGCGCCTCACTCTGGTCGGCTGCAAGTCGATGTCGCCCACGCGGCCGCTCGGCTCCCTGACCGTACTGCCGTTCACCCTGTACGAGAACGGTGACCGGGTGGGCGAGGGCACGCTGCGCTTCCCCCTCCTCACCGGCCTGCTGCCCTTCCTCGCGAGCTTCCGTTTCCCACGTGCTGTCGCGTCCCCCGCCGACGGGCATCTGACGTCGCGCTGGGACGGCACACCGGGACGGACCGAGGTCTGGTACACGACCCTGACCGATCCGGCCACCGACAGCGGGATCTGGCTGCACCACGAACTGGTGGCGCCCTCCGACGGTTCCGCCGCCTACGCGCACGGCTGGATCGCCGTCTTCCCGAAGGACGGCCACGTCGAACACACACGCTTCGGCCCCGTACCGTGGACGGCGCACCCGGAAGGCTTCACCGCCGAGGGCATCCGCGTCCGACCCGACCGGCTCACGGGCTCCGCCGGGACGTTCACCTGGGCGCTCACCGAGAGCCCCGAGGGCCCGCCGCTGTACACGTTCCCCCGCTGGTCCTGGCGACACCCCTGGCTTCCGGCCTCGCACATGCTCCCCGCCACCCGCGTCCGCTACAGCGGAACCATCAAGTACGGCGCCGGTGAGCTGCGGCTGGACCACGCTCCGGGGGCCGACGCCCGCATCTACGGTCATGGCAACGCCCGCCGATGGGCCTGGCTCCACGCCGACCTGGGGGGCGGTGACGTCCTGGAAATCGTCGCCGCGGTGTCCATGCGGCGCGGACTCGACAGGCTGCCACCGCTGGTCTTCCTGCGCCTGCACCGAAACGGCCGCAGCTGGCCCCGGCGCGCGGAACGCTCCGCCGTGGGCTGGGCGGGAATCGGCCGGTTCCGCGCGGACCTCGGCCTGCCCGAGTGGCGGGTCGAGGGCAGGTCGGGCCTGAGACGCATCAAGGTGACGGTCACCCAGCCGCCCGACCGGACACTGACGCTCGGCTACACCGACCCCGACGGCTCCGCCGCGGTCTGCCGCAACAGCGAGAGGGCGGACGCGGTGGTCAGCCTGGAGCGCTGGTGGGGCACATGGCGGCGGGAAGCCGTATGGCGGCTGTCGGGTACCGCGCACGCGGAGGTCGGCGACCGGTGAACGCCGAAGTCCCCCCGCCTCGGCGGACGTACAGCCGCCCTGCTCGCGGACGACGGTACCTCGGCGTGGACGCGGGCCGTGCCGGGCAGGTTCGAGATGCTGCTCGACGCCATGCCCGCTCCGGTACGGACAGCCGTGCGCGCCGTGGCCGCGGCGATCGAGGCCCGCACCGTGGCCCGCACGGGCAGACCTGCCTGCCGCCTTGAGCGCGGCGGGGCGGAAGCGGGGTCACGGGATCGCCCGGTTACCACCGGTCCCTGCTGCCGCTCCTGGACGCGGTCAGGGTACTCACCGCGTCCGCGGAGTTGGCGGACGCCCCGGACTTCGCCCCGCTGTCGCGGGCCGGGCTCACCGACGTCTTTACCGGACCCACTCTGCCGGCGGCCGCCGACGAACGGACGCCGCGTCAGTGTCGTCCCCCCCTTGGCGGCGCCGACGACCCGCCGCTCGACCGTACGCCGTCCCGCGACCTGCCCACGCGTTCAAGCGCCGGCGCCGCCGTTGTCGACTCGGGCGCCGGCGGAGCCACGGCCGTCCGGACACTCACCCGCGTCGGGATGCGTGTCGTCGTCATCGTGACTCGGTCACTCGTACCACCTCTGCCAGTGAGCGGAGTGCCCCATTCTCGGCCAGATTCTCGGCCTGCCGGTTCCCCGCCGTCGGCGGCCTTTCCCGAGCGACACCACCCCACCCCCTTTGCGCGTCCAGGAGGTCCTGTGTTCCCTGTGTACCTGCGTACGACCGCGGCCGGCTTCGCGCTGGCCCTCGGGGTCTGCGCCGCGCTGCTCCCGAGCCATGACGCATCCGCCGCACCCGCCGAATCGGCCACTGCCGTCCGTGCGGCCCAGACCGTGAGCACCTCGGCGGTCCAGGCATCCTCCGACGTGCCTCCGGTCGGGCCCTTCACCGAGCCGGGCTTCGCCGCCACGTGCACCTGGCACGACTTCGGCGAGGGCGAACAGCCGCCCCTGTGGCTGATGTTCGCGAACCCGCTGTGCGTGGAGTACAGCAAGCGCGACATCACCTTCGACGACGGTGGAGCCCTGCGCTTCCTGGTCGCCGAGCCCTCCCGCTTCGCCATCACCATGCTGACCTGCCGCTACTACCAGAAGGACCACTGGAGCGTGCAGGCCACCAACGGCGCCGTACCGTACGTGACCTGGGACGGCCAGTACTGGTGGGACAAGACCGACCGACGGGCCGGTGCCCGCCTCACGCACTTCAGCATCAACGGCCGGACGGTGGGCATCGGCGACGCCGTCGCCGCCCTGCGCGCCTCGAACTTCGACAACCTGGCCGACGCGCTGTCCGCATACGGCCAGGAGGCCGGAGAGACCGGCCTGACGGTGGCGCTGCCATCGGACCTCGGCTGCGCGCTGATCGGCTGACCGGCCGTGTCCACCGTCGACCGACGAGCGATCCTCAAGGCGCTCACCGCATCGGTTGCCGTGTTGGCCGCCGGGGGGCTCACCACCACCCCGGCGGCCGCCGCGGCGCACGTCTCCGAAGACTGGACGACACAGACCCTCGGAGCCTTCGCCGACACCATCGTCCCCGGTGAGCACCGGTTCCCGGGTGACCAGGTGTGCGCCGGAGCGGTCACCGGGCCAGGCGCCGTCCAGGCGGGCGTCATCGACGTCTTGAACTCACCCCAGCTGCCGCTGGCCCCGCTGCTGCCGGAGATCGCGGCCCTGCTCGACGCCCGTGCCATCGCCTACGCGGCGGTCCGGCTGATCTGGCTGTCACCCAGCCGGCCACCCTTCGTCGACCTCTCCTTCTCGCATCGGACCAACCTGGTAAGCGGCCTGTTCGGCTCGGGCGATCTCGACGAGCCGGTCTGGCAGGTGCTGACCCTGATCGTCGGCATCGCGTTCGACACCGCCGGGCAGTCCGACACGGCCGCCGCCCTGGCCCAGGGCCATCCGGGACTGACCTGGCTGAGGTTTCCCAAGCCGGACCCGGACGGCCTGTGGCGGTTCGGGGACTTCTCCTACGGCCGCCCGCTCGCGGCCCTCCACCCCGCCACGACCCCTTCCGGGAGCCCGACATGACCGAGACCACGGACGTCCTGGTGATCGGCAGCGGCTTCGGCGGGGCCATCCCGGCGTACTACATGGCCGCAGGCGGAGCACGCGTCACCGTTCTTGAGCGCGGACCGCGCCTGGGTGCGGAGCAGTTCAGCCACTCCATGCGGCTGGGCACCTACAACAAGATCGTCGATGTGATCCGCGGCGACGGCGTGTCGGTGGTCGCCGGCAACTGCGTGGGCGGCGGCAGCGTCGTCTACTTCGCAGCCTCGCTACGGGCACCGTCGTACGCCTTCGAGCGCCACGGCAGCATCGGGCGGCGGATGTGGCCGGCGTCCCTCAGCCGCGCCACGCTCGACCCGTGGTACGACCGGGTGGAGCAGGCACTGCCGGTCGCCCGCACCGGCTGGTCGGACGTCTCCTACGCGGGCGGGGTACTGGCGGCCGCCTGCCAGCGGGCCGGGCACACCTGCAATCCGGTTCCGGTGGCGGTGGACACCGCGGCCTGCACCAACTGCAACTGGATGCTGTCGGGCTGCGCGTTCGACGCCAAGCGTTCCATGCTGCTCAACTATCTCCCCGCGGCGGAAGCCCATGGTGCGGTCATCCGGCCACTCCACGAGGTTCAGCTGATCACCCCCTCCCTGGAGTCCGGCTACCGCTACGCGGTCGCCTACACCGTCCTCGACCCCGATGACTACACCTGCACCACGAACGTGGGGATCATCCACGCCAAGGTCGTGGTGCTGGCGGCGGGTGCGGTGGGCACGCCGGTGATCCTCCAGCGGTCCTCCCCGCTGCTCGGCGGCATCCCGGGCGCGGTCGGACGCCATTTCTCCGGCAACGGCGACCACGTCAGCGTCGCCGACGTCGACGAGAGCAAGGCGGGGTCGCTGCTCGGACTCTCCCGTCCCGACGGGACGGTCTACCAGGGGCTGCCGATCGGCCGGCCGATCACATCCGCCACGTACGACTACCTGGATCCGTCCGCGCCGGAGTACAGCCGGTTCATGCTCCAGCAGATCTACTTCCCACCGCTGACCAACGTCCTCGCCCAGACGACCGGCGCGCCCGGCTGGTTCGGCGTCGACAAGCGGCAGATGCGGGCCCGTTGGACGTCGTGGCTCACTCTGCTCGCGATGACCGAGGACGACAACGAAGGCACCTTCGGGGCGGTTCCTCCCACCGGAAGCTTCATCCGCCTGGCACCCGGTCTCGGTCAGGGCACGATGTCCTTCCACCCCACCACCCGAACCCGCCAGGCATGGGACCGGGCAGACACGGCGCTCCGCGCAATCATGGAGAAGGATGGTCTGTCCCGGGTCCGTCCGTGGACCGAGGCCTTGGCCGGTACGGTCACGGCCCACCCGCTCGGGTCTGCGCGCCTCGGTGACGACCCGGCCTCCAGTGCCCTCGACGACAGGCACGAACTACGGGGATTCACAGGCCTGTTCGTCACGGACGGCTCGGCTGTTCCGGCCTCGCTCACCGTCAACCCGTCACTGACCATCGCCGCGCTGGCCGAACGTGCCACCGCCGGGATCGCGACCCGCGTCGCCGAGGCCGGAGTGGCGATGACAGGGGGTGTCCCGCTGCCCGGCCGATAGAACCACGGGAGCCCGCTCGGACGCAGGGTCGCGATCAACAGTTCGGCCAGGTTGTCACGTCGGCTCCGGGGTGCCCGTGCGGGTCGTATGTCGACTCACCGGGCGGGTTTCGGGGTTGACGCTATTGCCCTGGTACACCGTGTCGCCGCTGTAGACGGCGGTGAAGGAGCCGGGTGATCCGGTCAGCGTGGTGGCGGTGCCGTCGGACAAGGTGACGTGCTCGCCGAACCATTCGCCGGTCTGCCAGGGCTGAAGCCGGTATGTACGGAACCCGCGGGCTTGGATCGGGAAACGGGAACGTGACGACGCCGCAGTGGCCGCCGTACGGAAGCGGTGCCAGAACCGCATCTCGTGGACAAGACCATTGGACTGTCCGCCGGCAGGTTCGCCATCTGGGGCTGTCACAGACGGGGAGGCCGTCTTGTCTTTGCTGATGACGTTTTCCGTTTGGAGGAATCCATGAGTGCAGACCATGCGCACCTGCCCCCTGGGGTTGAGATCATTGCGACCCGGCCGGACGCGGCGGTCCAGATCCCGGCTGGCGCCGAGGCCAGGACCGTCCGGATCACCCTGAAGCCCGGTGACCCCGGCGCACCGCCGCACCGGCATCCCGGGCCGATCTTCGGCTATGTGACCCAGGGCGAGGTCCTCTTCGAACTGGAGGGGCAGCCGCCCCGGGTGCTCAAGGCCGGCGACGCCCTGTTCGAGCCGGGGGGTGATGTGATCCACTACCAGGGCGCCAACAACTCTCCGAGCGCGCAGTCGCAGATGGTGGTGACCATGTTCGCGCCTCCTGGCACTCCGATTCTGACCGTGGTCAGCGCGGAGGAACTGGCTGAACGACGACATCTGCGGGTGGCCCAGCCCTGATGACCACCGGGATTCCGGCCCTCTCTGACAGCCCTGCCCGACGCGGCAGCTGTAGATCGTGATCTGAAGCGCGCAGTGGAGTGGGGGTCGGTTCCGGGAACGGGAACGGCCGCCACGATCTTCTGTGACGGCAGAGCAGGACGCGGCAGCCGTAGCGCAATATGCGCGGAGGTTTGGGGCTCGGAGAGGCGATGGGCCTCGTGGCGGGCTGTTTCTCGCGCTGAGAGATCCGGCAGACCTCGGCCACCGCCTCCTGTTTCGGCCGCTGCCCCTTCATGACCCACCTGGTGTGAAGCCAGGACGCCGTACGAGGACCGAATTCGCCAAAGGACTCACCGAGCTGCTGTCGGGCGAAGAGAATCGCATGGTCCGCTTCGACACGAGCGAGTTTCAGGAGAGGCACACCGGCGCCCGGATTTTCCTGGCTCCGCCCGGACGCGTCGGCTACGAGGAAGCAGGGCAGCTGACCGAGAAGGTGCGCCGCCAGCCGTATAACATGGGACGAGGCGGACAAATTCTACCTCATCGCCCTCGGTCACCAGCCTGACTTTGGTGCCCCCCCTTCGCGCCGCACCGTCCGGGCGGAACTCGACAACCGCACAGCGTCGCTCTTCCTCAGCGGCGAGGCCGCTCCCGAGTCACGATCGTCGCCCGCGTGCGAGACGGCACAGCCCATTGCACCGTGCGCAAGAAGCAGCCCGGCTCCAGTGACGACGAAGACTTGGGCGATCCCGGCGCGACTCGCCCGCTTTGGCATCGGGCAACCGACCGCAGCAGCGATTTCCCGTACTGGAGACGACGGAGCTGGCGAAGGCACAACCGGACACACGTGACACTGGCGCGCGTGGCCCGCAAGGACGGCGCACGGCAGGGTGGTACACCCGGTCGCAACTGCACCCGGGTGCTCACCTCAAGGAGAAGACCATGGTGCATCACCACAAGGCCAACCGGCAGGTCGAGGGGAATCCGGACAGCGACCACGGACGCGGCATGCCCCGCCGGCCCGACGAGACGGAGCTGGAGCGGCGTACCGAGGAGGACCGGCGCGATGTCGGGTTGCCTGCAGACGCGCCGGAGTCTCCCACCGCGCAGTACGAAGAAGCCCAGGCGGAGGTCGATCGCCAGGCTGGCACAGGCGAGGTGCAGTCGAGTTCCGTCCCGCGTAAGGGTCGCAAACCGTTTCCGCCGACTCGCTACGACGAGTGAGGATCTCCAGTCCCGGGAGGCACAGCCTCAGTAGCAGTCGCACACGTGGGTTCTCGACAGGGATGGCGCCGCCGGGTCGCCCTCAAACAAGCGCCTGATGGCAGGACGAGCCGGCGTCCCGCTCCTGCGCCACCGCGTCGTCCTGATCGCTCACCTCGGCCGGCCGCCGTTACGCGGACCGGCCGACCACGGCACCCAGATGAACCTCGCCCTCGACCGTCACCTTGACCAACCGAAGGCGTTGATTCCCCTGCCTGGCGTCCCGACGCCAGGGCCGGACCTGCGACGACGCGTGAATAGGTCACGCGGCCACCTGGCCGAGGCGCGGGCCGCAGACTGCGAACGTCGCCGGGGCCGATACTGGAAGTGCTGTAAGCCCAGCAGCCCACGTTCAAGACGCTGTGTCGCGAACAATTCCCGGCGGCTAGGCCCCGAACTTCGTCCATTGCCCTTCGGAGATCACCTCGACAGCGCCGTCGACGACCTTGATGGCTGTCTGTTCGTCGATGGCGTAGGCCGGGACGCCAATGTCGGCTGCCCACCGCTGCGCATCAGCCAGCATGTTCTTCGGCCACGCATCCAAGTGCGGGAAGATCGAGAAGTCGACGACTCCCAGGGTGCGGTCGTCCGGCGCCAGCGGCCACTCGGTGAAGTACGCTCCGATCCTCGGCGTCAGCACCATGCTTCCGGCACTCACCCCCACCCAGACCATATCGGTCAGCGAAGGCAGGAGATCGGCCAGCCCGGACTCCCGCATCCAATGGCACAGGTAGGTGGCGTCGCCGCCATCGACCAGGAGCACGTCGGCCGCCCGGATCCAGGGGATCCATCGCTCCGCTCCAATGGTGGGCAGGGCGGTGAGCTCGATGACACCGAGCGAGGCCCAGCCCAGGCCGGACATGTGCTGCCACCGGGGCTCGGCGGCTACGAAGCCCCGCACCGACGCCGGACCGCACATCGGGTGCCCCCACTGTGCCGTCGGGATGCAAAGAGCGTGGCACTCGGAGACCGGTTTACCGAGAAGCTTCACGAGCGCCGAGTGGATGCTCGGGTTCGTGACGCCACCGGACGTGAGCAAGAGCTTCAAAATGCCTCCAGATTCGCGAGCGGGAGTTGCCTGTGGTGCTGAAGACCCGGGACAGCGCTCGAACTCATCGTCTCTGGGGGCCAGTTTCGACGAAGGCACGACGAACAGCCGGCTTCGGCGCGTTTCATCCGCCACCCATTCCCCGGGCAGGAAGGCGATGCCGGTGGCCGCTGGGTGCCGCCCTGCAGGGTGGGCGTGCTGTTGGCGAAGCTACGGATGTGCCTACTGGGTGCGCTCGTCCACGCCAGCGCCACCTCCACCGTCCCGGCCATCCGCGGGTCCTCCTTTTCGAAGCCGGTGATGTCCGGTTCGGCGGCGGCCGCGGTCCGGCCTTTCAGGAAGGCGACGAAGTCCCGCAGGCCGTCCGGGAACCGGCACCGCACGGACCTGGTCGTATCGGTTCGGCGCCAGTCGGTGAGGGGGAACTCCAGGTCCCGGTTGATGAAGGCGAGTTCCCGGAATCGCTCCGCCAGTGCGTCGAAGGAACACTGCGCAGTGCCGAAGACCCCGCTGTCGGGCTGGAAGGTGATCGTGGTTCCGGTCCGGGCCGTCGGCCCGTGCGGTACGGGTGGCCCCACAACCACACCAAGCTCGTAGTCCTGCGCCCAACGGAGCCCTTCGTGCCGCACCTCGGCCCTCAGACGGGCGGACAGTGCGTTGGTCACGGCGGGACCGAGGACGAAGCGGCTTGCGATCACGCTGTGCCTGTCGAGGGGGCGGCTGCCACCGGTGTGCAGGAGGGGCAGCAGTGATTCGAGCCCGGTGCCGGGTCGTTTCCGAATGGCCGCCAGCCCCTCCAGTACCTCGATGTGGGCGGCGTCGTACGTGACGATGTCCTCGCTCACGGATTCCCCTGCACAGTCGTCCGGCAACAGGGCTCCAGCACAGGGACTTTCCGAGGAAGCGCCAGGTCAGAGGGGTGATGGCGAGGACCGGAGTGGATGCCTGAGCGTCTGTCAGGCGCGCGGCGCCCAAGGGGTCGCGGACCGTCCCCGGAGTGCGGCCGAGGTGCCCTCGGAGCAGCGCGGCGCCCCTTTTCCGGTGCACCCGGGGTCAGGGATTTCATCGGAACCGACCGCCGCCCGGTTGCGGCGGCCGGACCGGTTACGCGCCCACCCCGCGGTCCCTGCCCCGGGTCACGCGGTCGCGCGTACCTTCCCCGAACCGCCTCCACCTTGACGTTCATCTGGACGTTCACGGTCAGGAGGTCTAGACCCTCATCGTCGCCCCATGAGCGACCGCTCGCGCGAGCCCACGCTTTTCGAGAGCCGGACGGAAGAACGTCTCAGACAGGTCGAGTCCCGCCTGCTGAGGCTGCACCCGCCTTCCCCGCTGACCCTGTTTCCAGTCGGCAGGAGCACGTTCAGCGCGCGCCGAGCATGCGGGTGGGCAGCGCCGATGCGGCTTGTCTACGGGATGCGTCAGGTCACTGGTGGATGGACATCGGCTCGAGAACGCCGGGTCCCTGGATATGACGTGGGCCACATTTGAGTGAGAAGTGTCAGAAGCTGGGCCGAATTCTCGTCTATGTACTGGGTCCTGGCGGTCGTGCGCGGAGGGATGACGCGTGGAGTGGATGCCGGCCGGGACACCGGGCACAGGAGTTCGGTTCGACGCAGATTCGCACTCACACCGGAGTTGAGATGAAGCTCTCTCGGACAGTTGCGGTAACGATTGCGGCCGCTGCCGTTTTCGTTGCCGCCGGGCCGGCGACGGCAGCTGCCCCCGCCAACTGGCACATAGACGGCCCTACGGCAGCCGCCCCCCTCGGCACCACCGTCGCGGCCGCCGGAAACCTCACGAGTACCGTCGGGTCCCTGAGCGGCTATGCCGATTCGTATGGACTCTTCCAGTGGGGCGGTCCGAACAGCCTCACCGCGATCACGATGCAGCTGAAGCCCAGCAACTCGCGGTGCGACGGCCTGAAGATTGGCATTCGGCTGGTGACCGTCCCGTACCACGGCGGCACGCACTACTGGCCGTGGCACGGCTACACGACCCGCTGCGGCAGGGAGTTCACCTACAACACATACGCCAACGACTCGAACGGAATCCACTACGCCACGGTGGAGATTGGCCTCTTCAACGGCAGCACCCTGGTGGGCACCAGGGACGCGCGTCTCTCAGAGCGCCCGAGCGCCTGAGAGGCGCGGCGCCTGGTCGGTATCGATCGGATCGTCTGGCGGACCAAGGGAACTTGCCCGCGGTGTGCAGTCGGCAGGGACCAGACGTTCCGTAGCCGCCAGGGTGCGCTTTCGCCCTGGCCGCCGCCTATGTAGAGAACGGTGACAAAGGTTCGCTGTGCCTCCTCCCAGTAGCCGTGGGGCAGGTACTCGCCTGCCGCTTCCACGGGTTGAGGCTTGCCTGGACTGCGCCCTCTCCGGAAGGCGTTACTCGCGAGGGAGTGACGACGGCCTCGCTGCCTGTGTGGCGGCAGGGACACGAAGTGGTCGGCATGTGCCGTGGCTTCCGTGGGCTTCTGTGCCTTTCCGACGGCATCACCACGGCAGACTTCGCCTGAGGCGGCCACGGTCTGGGGACTGACGAATCTTCCTCTCGGCGTGACCGTGGCGCAACGCGAGGCGACGTCTCGGTGATTGATCGATAGGTCACCGAGCAGACCGGTGTTCGCAGCACCGGCCGGAAAGGCACATCCGTGCCCAGCGCAGTGAGCGCCGACGGCACTACTGCCAGTGGCTCCGCAGTGATCGACGAGATCGTCCGGGAGGGGACACGAAGGATGCCGACCGCCGCGCCGGAGGCGGAAGTCAACCGCCACTCAGCCAAGTTGGCCGATGAGCGTGATGACGCACAGGTGGCGAACACGGTGACGGTCTCGGCGTCGGCGGTCCAGGCGATCGGTTCGTCCGGGTCCGTCGTGCACGTCAAGCGCACCCTGGCCAACCTCGCCGTGGTCGCCCTCGACCGGCTCGAGGCCCCCGTCCGTGACCGGCTCCAACGACTTCAGTACCGATCCGCCACCCTCGACGGCACGCTGTTGTGGTCCCGCGCAGCTTCGCTGACGTATGTACGGCCGAACGCCTCAGCCGCCTCGACCACTTCGCCGACGGTCATACCGAACCACAGCGGCCCCACGCCGACAGCCGGCGAATAGGACCACTCGTCCCGTCCGGCGACGCCGGTCTCGAACGCCATGGTCGCTCCCGTGTAGACACCTGAGACTTGCCGCCGCCCAGCATGCCAATGGCCGGCGTTGCCGTGGTCGACGGCCAGTCGGGCCATTGTTCCGCCGCTTGGTCGTGATACGGCGAGAACGCACCCCCGGGGGCTTGAACGGCCCTCGGAGCGAGGTGGGGTGCCGGCCGCCAGGAATAGTAACGGCGAGCCAGGGCCTGGGGTTCGGACCGTGGTCCGTATGAGACCGCCTGCGGGCTCAGCCTGCCGACGTGCGTGCCGTGCCCCTGGTGCGGATGTGCTGACTGAGAAAGAGAGCGGCGCGGTCCAGTACCTCGTCGGCTTCGTCCAGGACGCCGGCGAACGCCTGGAAGACATGTGGAACGTCAGCGGTGATGTCCAGGATGACGTCCACTCCGGCTTCCCTCGCGCGCGTGGCCATGCGTGTGGAGTCGTCCAGGAGTATTTCGTTGGTGCCCGCCTGCAGAAGCATCGGAGGGAAGCCGGTCAGGTCGGCGAGGATGGCGGGGCTGAGCATGGGCTGATGCGGATCCTGTCCCGCAAGGTACATGGTCCCGGTGTGTTCCAGGCCCTCACGCGTGAAGAACGGGTCGATACCCGCCTTGGTGTCCATGCTCTCGCCTGTCCGGGTCATGTCGAGTCCGGGGGAGAACGCCACGATTGCGGCGGGCATAGGCAGGCCCGCATCGCGGGCGGCGAGGCAGGTGGTGACGGTGAGGCCGCCGCCGGCGGAGTCCCCGGCGAACGCGATCGCCGAAGGCTCTTCGCCGCTGTCGAGAAGTGCGCGGTAGGCGCTCACCCCATCCTCGATCGCGGCCGGGAACGGATGCTCAGGGGCGAGCCGGTAATCCAGGGAGAACGCCCTGAACCCTGTTTTGGTCACCAGGTTCCCCGTCAGCGACATCGCCGTCTCCGGTGAACCGACCACGTAAGAGCCGCCGTGAAAGTAGAGGATCGTCCCGGCCTTCGGAGTGCCGACCGGCTCGACGAGCACCGCGGGGCGGTCGCCGAGCGTCGCGGTCCGGGTGCGGATCCCAGCCGGGACGATCATTTCCCCCATCATCGCCCTGAACCCGGCGCGAATGTCCTCCACCGACCGAGGGGCCTCCGGCTGAGGCCGTCGGACCATCGCGTCGATCTCCGCGCGCTGCTGCCTGCTCATTGTCGCCTCCATCGCGAGTGCATGCCAAAGAACTATATGCCCAGGCATTTAGGTTAGAATATATGCCATGGCATCTAAGTCAAGCCGTGGCCCGATCGACCTCCCGGGCTTCTTCGCCGATCTCGTCCGCTGCGAGACACGCCTCTACAACGCGCTGAACGACCGCCTTCGCGAGCGGCACGGGATCGTCACCTCGCAGTTCGAGTTCCTGCGCTTCCTGCGCGACCACCCCGGCTCCCGGGTCGCGGACCTCGCCACCGAATTCGCCATCGGGATCGGCGCGACCAGCAAGGGCATCGACCGCCTGGAGAAGCAGGCATGGGTCATACGGCGAAGTAATCCATCGGATCGCCGCTCATCACTGCTGGACCTGACCGCCGGAGGCCTGCAACTCGTCGAGGCGGCGGAGGCGACCTTCACTAAAACACTGGCCGAGCTGACCGCAGACGTCCTGGGCGGTCCCTCAGGACCGGCCGCCGCACAGATCTTCTCGGAGTTGCGCTCTGTACTCGAACGCGACCAAATCGGCCTGCCCACAGGCTGACCGGCATGCGCCTCCAGTGCGACTGCCCGTAGCCGCGTGATCAGCGTTCGTTACGAGGGTGAATCCCGCGGATTGATCACAACTCGATACGCGCCCTAGTAGTCCATTGCCACTACAACGTATAGGCAGGAGAGAACGGCGACCACGCAGACAACGGCCAAGGCGATCAACATGGAGTGACCCCTTGAGGTCCGACACTTCCGTTTTATGCGGCGAGGTGGAGTCGTTGTCTGTAGCGGGTCCTGGCCTGGTGTGGGGTGAGGTAGC
>NZ_JBSFJE010000036.1:0-22499 GCF_053597895.1 Streptomyces sp. NPDC001220 | reverse complement strand
AGCACCAGGTCACGGAAGAGGCCGCCACCGAGGCCTGCCGCCTCGCTGAGGATGACCGCCCCGAAGATGTCGAAGTCCTTGCGCACTGCGAGGAACGCCCCTGAGAGGGCGAAGGCGAAGATGCCGAAGAGATCCATCACGTACTGGACAGCACCAGTCAGTTCCTCTATTTGCATGAGGCAGGCACTTTCTGAAGGCTGGCGAGGATGCAGGCTCTTGACCACGGAGGTTGCCGGGTGCGACATCTTGCCTGTTGAGCGGTCGCCACATGCGTGGACGGTGTGCTTCTGCGGCCAGCTGGTTGGCGAGAAATACCGAGCGCGTTTGCTGGGATCCAAAACACCGCGGAGAACGACGTCGAGTGGTGGTTGTCGGCGACGAGGGAGGCCGGGACGCGGGCCGGTTCCTGCCGACCGCGGTCCATTCCCGCCAATCGCTTCGCGCCGGACCGGCGCTACGGATGCCGGGGGCCCGCCTGGCCGGTGCTCTTTCCGTAGCGGCGACCGCCCCCCGAAGCGTCCGGAGTCGCGCCGCCCGCAGGCGTCGCGTCCTCCGCGTCGCCGGCCGAGCCGAGCATGCGGTAGCAGAGCGCGAGGATCTGCGGCCGCAGCGGGGCGGCCGGCGCCGCGAAGTCGCTCATGTTCCTAACAATCCGGGAGAACGCCCGGCCTCACAGGCTCCCGCCCGGCAGATCTCCGCGGGGCGTCCAGCCGGGGTCGCGGCCGGTGAAGGCGACGAGCTTGTCCAGGGCGGGTGCATCGGCGGACACCACCACCTCGGGGTCGAACGGCAGGCCGGGACCGCGGTACTCGGGCTTGACTATCGGCTGAAGAACGGCGAGCGCCTGCTCGGAGGCCGCCGGGTCCGGCCGCCACGACAGGCCCGTGGCCCGGGCCAGGTCCCAGCCGTGCCCGAGCACCTCCACCAGCAACAGGTCGATCACCGTGCTGCCCGGATAGGCGCCGCCGATCATCGGCACGTTGACGGTCCGCGTGGCCACCCCGTCGTCCAGGGCGGCCCGCAGCGTCGCGGTGAGCTTCTCGATGACGGCCGCGGAGTCGTCGGACCGGTCGCCGGACCGGTCCCCGTTCATCCGAACCTCCGGATCGGGGCGCACGTCGCCGGCGGGGTCGGCGAGCGCGGCCTGGAAGTAGTCCAGCCAGCCAAGCAGATGCAGCCGCAGCGTTCGCACGTCGAACTCGTCGCACGGCGTCGGCAGGTCCTCCTGGTCCGGCGTGATCGCGTCGAGCAGGCGCGCCAGGTCCTTCAGCACGGGGAAAATCATCACCGCTCCTTCTGATAGGTAACTATATCGAATAAGTACAGCTATCATTGGAGGATGTCAACACACGGTTCCGGCCGACGGGCCGAATACGCAGCGGCCACCCGGAAGGCGATCCTCGCCGCGGCCCGACAGCTGTTCGTCGAACGCGGCTACTTCGACACGCGCGTCGAGGACATCGCGCATGCCGCCCGCGTGGCCGTACCCACCGTTTACGCGGCCGGCGGCGGCAAGAGCGGCCTGCTGCGCACGCTCATCGAGGACGGCGTGCACGCCGCGGAAGCCGGCGGCATCCACGACCACATCGCGGCACAGACCGACCCCGTCGCACTGTTGCGGATGATCGTCGACGGCACATGCGACGAGTTCGGCAAATGGGGGCCGCTCATGCGCCAGGTGACGGCCGCCGCACCCAAGGACGCCGCCGTTCGGGAGAGCCTCGGCGTCGCGCACGCGAGCCTGCGAGCCGGACTGGCCGCCACCGCGTCACGACTTGACGAGCTGGGCGCCCTACGACCCGGCCTGACCGTGGCAGCGGCGACCGACGTGCTCTGGTACTTCCTCGGCAACGGCTCCTACTTCACCCTCACCGACGACTGCGGGTGGCCGCTCGAACGCTCGGCACAATGGCTGTACGAGTGCCTGACCACCACGCTGATCGACCGTGGTGCCCGTTGATGAACTGCCCTGACGTCGGCTCGGACGGCACACCGTCGTCATGCGGACTGCGAGCGCACACACCGCTACGTGCACACACCCGGCCGGACTCTCCCCTGACGCCGAAGGGCCGAACGGATCGCCGCGCTCGGGACAGCCTGGGGCCCGCTGTACGGGCCGGATCACGACGGGATCTTCACATCCATGCGCTGGACGCCACGGGAAAATTCAAGATCACAGGTCAGTGATCGCTGTCACCAATCTCCGTGGAGAGAACAGCTGGGCCACCGCCGCGGCCAGGCGGGTCAGCGATGCGTCGAGTTCGTCGGCGGAGACGACCGGCAGCCGCACCAGGTGTGCCGGGTGTGTGACCGCCGCCCAGTCGTAGATCTGGGTCACCTCGGTGCGGCCGCCGTCGGTCGGGGTGAGCTTCCAGGTGAAGCGGTGCCCGGGCGGGCGCTGTCCGGGCTGTCCGGGGGCCCAGCCGATGACCTGGTTTTCGGTGAAGGCCACGACGCGGTTCTCGATCCGGTAGTCGCCGTGCTCCTCGCTGTGCATGGCCATGATGAAGGTGTCGCCGACGGCGGTGAGCGGCTGGGAGGTCTCGGCGTGCCGCAGTCGGCCGGTGGCGTCGAGTTCGGGGTGGCGGCGGGCGTCGCGGAGGACGGTGAAGATCCGTTCGGCCGGTGCGTCGAGCACCTGGGAGACGGTGGTGTGGGTCGGGCCCTCCTCGGTCAAACAGCCGGCGATCCGTTCCGGGACGTGGGAGTTGATCGCGTCGCGCAGTGATTGAAGGGCCTGGGGGAGCATGGCCTGGATCTCCTAGCGGTGGTTCGTCCTGTCATGTCGATCATGAACATCGGAGGCGCTTCCCGACAACCGGACAATGCCCGGACACCGTCCGGACAGCGGTCCGGACAGCGGTCCGGACCCGGCGGCCATAATTGGGATCGTGAGCGATTCAGCGGGGCCTGCACGGAAGACGATCAGCTTCGCGGCGCTCTTGCGGGACTTGCGGGAGGCCAGATCGCTGACCCAGCAGGAGCTGGCCGCCGCCGCCAGGGTGTCCCTCGCCGCGGTCAGCGCGCTGGAACGCGGGCGGCGGACCCAGCCCCAGCCGCACACCGTGCGGGCGTTGGCCGCGGCGCTGCAGCTCCGCGACGCCGACCGCATGGCGCTGCTGTCCACTCTGGGCCGGGCCGGGGACGCGGAGCTCGAGATGCCGTCCCGCACGCTGACGCCCCGCACCCCGTCGCCGCCGGGCGTCGAGGTGGTCGGACGGGACGACGATGTGGCGGAGATCGTCGCCGCCCTGGGCACCACGCCGGGCCGGCTGGTGACGCTCACCGGACCGGGCGGGGTGGGCAAGACCACCATCGCCTTGACGGCCGCTGCTGTGGTGGCCGCCGAGCGCCCGGGCGCCGTGTACTTCGCCGACCTCACCGACGTCACCGACCCCGACGACGTTCTCGCAGCCGTGGCCCACGCGGCGGCCTGCGCCGCCGACACCGTGACCGGACTCGCGGAGCATCTCGCAGGGACGTCGGCCCTGCTCGTGCTCGACAACCTGGAGCGCGTCACGGCCTGCGGCCCCCACCTGGCCGAGCTGCTGACGGCCTCCCCGGACACGGTGATCCTGGCCACCAGCCGCGTCCCGCTGCGGTTGCGCCGGGAACGTGAGGTGCGTATCGCCCCGCTCGGTGCGAGCGCGGCGGAGCGGCTCTTCGGCGAGCGGCTGGTCGCCGCCGGCGCGCCGCCCATGGGCAGGGCGGACGACAGTGCCGTCGCGCAGTTGTGCCGACGGGCCGACGGGTTGCCCCTGGCCATCGAGCTGCTGGCCGCCGCTGCGGCCCGGCTGGGGCCGCGGGCGCTGCTCGCGCGGATCGACGCGCTCACCGTACTGCCGGTGGCCGGCCCACAGGACCTGCCGGCGCGGCAACGCACCATGGCGGCCACCGTCGAGTGGAGCTGCCAGATGCTCGGCCCCGCGGCCAGGCACCTGCTCCCCCGGCTCTCCATGCTGCCGGGCAGTTTCTCCCTCGACACCGTCGACGCGATCGCCGCGGCGGATGCGGCGGACGCGGCGGACGCGGCGGGGGCGTTCGCCGAGCTGATCGAGCACTCCCTGGTGGATCGCGCCGACGACACGGGGCCGGTCACGCGGTACCGGATGCTGGAACCGATCCGCCGGCACGCCGTCAAGACCCTCGAACCGGCCGACCGGGAACACGTCCGTCGGAGCGTGGCCCAATGGGCCCTGCGGGCGGGACGCGCACACGTTGTGGCGATCCGGGGCCGCGGCGAGATGACGGCGGTCGAGCGGGTTGAGACCGACCGCCATGTGCTGCGGCTCGGCTTCGACCACCTCGTCGACACCGGCCGGTACGACGCCGCCGCCGAGTTGCTGTGGTCGTTGTGGCTGCCGCTGTGGATGACCGGGCACACCCACGAAGCCCTCGCCTGGACCAACCGCCTGCACGAGGACGACCTGAGCGAACAAGGGCGGGCCCGCTGGCTGGTGGCGCGCGCCGGGTCCAATCGCGTGGCCGCGGACCTGTTCACCACCGCGGAGCGGGCGATGCGCCTTGCCGAGCGGATCGACGACGCGTCGCTGGCCGTGGAAGCGGCGATCTTCGCGTCGGCGGCGGCTCTGCGCCTGGGGGACTTCGACGGTTCACGGGCTCTGCTGGCCAGGGCAGAGGTCCTGTTGGACAAGCGCCTTGATGTGGAGCGCGACGTGTGGGCGGCCGTGCACGTGCCGATCGGCTACGGCGACGGCGCGCTGTTGCGCGGCGACCGGGCCGCGGCGGCGCGGTACTGGCGGGCCGCGGCGGACACGGCGCGAAAGCTGGGCAGTGAGTTCTCGGTCCCGGCGGTCCTCGCGGAGTGCGCGCAGGCCGCCCGCGGCGAAGGGCGCCTGGACGACGCCGCCGTGATGCTCGCCGTCGCCGCCGAACTCTCCCCCCAGCAGGACGAGCGGCCGCGGACACACGTGGCGGGCGTGGCCGCGGCCTTGGCGGCCGACCTCGGTGACGTGGCGTCAGCGCGCTGGTGGGAGGAAGTGGCAGGCTCGGAGCCGGTCCCGGACTCCGACCAACTCGGCGAACTGCTCCGGGAACTTGTCCGGCGTGCCGACACCGTTTCCGGGCGGGACTGAGCCCGGCCGTCCGCCCGTACCGGCGCTGTCCGGTCGGTGTCCGGTGGTCTCCCTCTGACGCGGGGAGCCAGTATCTGGTTCATCGGTCGGCCGCCCCTGTGGGCCGACCTCCGTCGACCCCGAGGAAGTCCCCCATGACAGCCGCCTCCATCGTGCTCGCCGCGACCCCGCTCACCGGTCACGTCCGGCCGGTGCTGAACCTCGCCCGCCACCTTGTCGGGGCCGGACGGCAGGTCACGGTCGTCAGCGGCAGCCGGTTCGCGCGGCAGGCCGAAGCAGCGGGGGCGGCGTTCGTCCCGCTGGCCGGACCGGCCGACTTCGACGACCGCCGCCTCGGTGAGCTGCAGCCGTGGCTGCACGAGCTGCCGCCGGGCCCGGCGTTCCTGCAGGCCATGTTCGGCTGGTTCACCGACATGGCGCCAGCGCAGAACGCCGTGCTGCAGGAGGTGCTGGCGGAGCAGCCGGACGCCGCTGTTGTCCACGAGGCTGCCTTCTACGGAACGTGGCCGCAGCTGCTGGGCGCGCCCGGGATCCGGCCACGGCGCACCGTGGGCCTCGGGATCTTCCCTCTGACCCTCAGCGGGGCTGAGCTGACCATGATGGGACCTCCTCCCCCGCGCGCCGGGCTCGACGTGCGGGGAGCGGCTGCGGCGTTCAACGCCGAACTCGCCGCCCAGCTCGCCGGCGCCACCGCGCACGCCCAGCAGGTCATGGCGGGGCTGGGCGCGACGGCCACGCTGCCCGTGATCAGCGACGCACAGATCCTGCTGCCCGACGTGTTCGCTCAGCTCACCGTCCCGTCCTTCGAGTACCCCCGGATCGATGCGCCGCCGACACTGCGGCTCATCGGGGCCCTGCCGCCCGAACCGCCCACCGCATGGCAGCCGCCCGCCTGGTGGCCCGAGCTTTCGCAGCGCCGAGTCGTCGCGCTCACCCAGGGCACGGTGGCCAACCACGACCTGACCGATCTCGTCCAACCGACGCTCGACGCGCTCGCCGACGAGGACGTGCTCGTCGTGGCCGGGCTCGGCGGCCGCAAGATCGCCCCCGGGGACCTGCGCGTGCCGTCGAACGCGCGCGTCGAGTCGTTCATCCCGTTCGACGCGCTGTTCCCGCTGGTCGACGTCGTGGTCACCAACGGCGGTTACGGCGGCGTGCAGCTCGCCCTGCACCACGGCGTGCCGCTCGTCGTGGCAGGCGGCAGCGAGGACAAGCCCGCTGTGGCCGCCCGGGTCGCGGACTTCGGAGTCGGTGTCGACCTGTGCACCGGACGACCGGAAACCGCTGCGGTCGGACAGGGCGTCCGGCGGGTGCTCGACGAGCCGGCGTTCCGACGCAGGGCGCAGGACCTAAGCGCGGAGTACCGGGCCGCAGACCCGGTGCGCGCCGTTCTCGACATCGTCGACGGTACGTGACATCTCCATTCAAGACCGTCCGTTGTGGCTCGGCCGGCCTCGTCGACGGTGACCGACATCCCCGTTCGTCACGGCCCCGCCGGGCGCGGGCGAGCACTGGGTAACCGAGCTCTGTCTTCGGAACGCCTCTGAGGTCCGCTGACGCTGGACAACGCCTCGGTTCTGACAATTCGTTTACCGACCTCAGGGCGCTGGCTCACCCGTGCCAGGGTCGACAGCGTACAGTCAGCCACCTCATCGTGGCTGGTCACCGTGCCTACCCCATCATCCAGCCAGCTACTCACGCGTACTCCTCATGGGAAGCGATGGCTGTGCGAACCAGTCCGGCAAGACCAGGTTCAGGCACGGGACGCTCTGCGGTGCCGAGGCGTCGCCCCGAGGCCGACGGCTCCCCACCTGTCATCAGCGAGACGGGACAGCCCGGTGGTGATGGCCTTTCTGACGCTTGCGGGTGAGACCTTTCGACATGGAGAGCAGGTCTGCGGCGAGCCCTGCGCGTGTACCGCCGTAGACGGCGCCCGCTGTGGTGAGAGCTGTACGCCTTGACACCTTCGACGTGACCGGGACAGGTGCGGGGCAGCTCGCCCTACGGGCTAATACTGCAACTTTCGGATACCGACGCTTCACCAGTGGGTGCGCGACACCCTAGAGATGATCGTCGGTGCGGTCACCGGAGCTCCTCGCCGTCCCCGGAGCCTGCTGCTCGGCCGGCACGACTTCGACGGACGACTGCAGTAGGCGGGACGCACCAGCGCCCTGCCGGGAGTTCAGGCTCAGATCATGGGCGGCTTCTTGCACCCGGGGCAGGCGGATCACTCGTGGGCCGGGTGGTCTTTCTCCGCCGGCTGGGGATCGCGGACAAGGCCTGGAAAGGCATGACGAGGTCATTCCCGACCACGGAGGCGCCAGGCCAGTATGCCGCCCCGGGCAAGGCGGAGAGGACGGCTTACGCCGTGCTGCTCCCCGAGGAGGCGGGCCGCACGGTACGGGTAGGCGCGGACGGACAACGGGCCGGCCTCACAGCGGCGTCCGCCGTACGTCGGAGGGCTCCTGACGCTCTGACGCTCCGCACCGATCACGCTCCTGCCCAAGCAGCAGCGTCATCACCGATCGCCTCATCCACGACCTGGCCCACAGCGCTGACCGTTCGATGAACCACTCGACAGGCATGGACGGGACCGGTCTCAGCGTTTCCCGAGAACCGACCGGACAGTGGAGCGCGAGTGGCCCGTGAGGCGTGCAATGCGCGCTTCCTCGATCTGGTGCACGTCGGCCTCGCGGATCAGGTCATCACGGGATGCCTTCGTCTCCCCGTAGGCGCGGAGACTTCCGAGGACTCTTTCGGCACCCTCCTTCTCGCACGGCTCGTGGCTGTCGCTCTCACTGGCGGCGGAGGTGAGGGCCCTCTCGCAGAAGCCGGGTTGCTCTTTCTTCGGTTCGGCGTCCGCGAGTCGTACGGCTTGGGTCAGGTCATCGTTCATCCGAACCTCACGATCAGAAGTAGCGAACTGCCCAGAAATATACATGCCCAAATTCAGGCAGCCCTTCGCTCCTATTAACTGCGAAATGCCGTCTGTTCAGGTGTACTTGAGCCCGGCGAAAGGGCAGGTCAGGTCCATTTTGGGAATTTGCCAGCGACTCTTCTTCCGAACCGATGTGTCGCCGACGAAGCCGTCCGGTGCTTCGCGGCGCGTACGTGAAATGCCGGTTAAGGTGCCTCTACGCATGGCAGGCATGGATGCCGGGAAGGGGCGCGCGGAGCATGGACGTCGAACTGCGTCACCTGCGGGCCTTCGCGTCCGTGGCCCGCCATCGCTCGTTCTCCCGTGCCGCCGAGGAACTGCTGATCACACAGCCCGCGCTGAGCCGAACGATCGCGCAGCTGGAGGGCAACCTGAGCGTCCGCCTGCTCGACCGGTCCTCTCGGCACGTCGAACTGACCGATACGGGCGCGGAGTTCCTCCTCCACGTCGAGCGGGTCCTTGCGACCCTCGACCAGGCCCTCGCCGTCGTGAGCCACCGCATCACCCTGCGGCTCGGATTCAGCTGGCTGCTGCCCGACCCCTGGACGCAGCAGACCGTCAGCCGCTTCGAAGAGGCCACGGGAGCGACGGTCGCCCTGACCCGGACCGACGATCCACTTCAGGCGCTGCGTCAGGGCACGCTCGACATCGCGGTGGTACGGGGCGAGTTCGACGCGCCACGAGGGGCGCGCACTGTGCATCTGTTCGACGAGCCGCGCATCGCCGTATGCTCCGAGCACTCCGACCTGACCCGTTTCGACCATCTGGACTGGACGGACGTCCAGCACTGGACCCTGGTCGTCAACACCGTCAGCGGCACGACCGGCCCCTGGTCCTGGCCGGCGGACCAGCGCCCCGACCGGATCATCGAAACGACCAACTACGACGAATGGCTGGAGACGGTGGCCGCCAACCGCGGCATCGGCATCGTCCCCGAAGTCGCGCAGCGCCGATCCCCGCACCCCGCCGTGCGCTTCGTCGCACTCGCCAACGCACCGGCGAGTCCGGTCAGCCTCGTCCACTTCCCCGACGCCCGGCGAACGCTGATCCGCCGGTTCCTGGCGGCCGCGGTACCGCTCGCCACCCCGCAGTGATCGGCCCCGCGAGCCGGATCCATGCCTGACACACATAGATGGGCCACGACAGGCATTTCTGTCGGACGTGGGGAGTCACTAGCGTCGAGGGCATGAGCGAAACCCGCAGCGCAGGTCTGCCCCGACAGGAATCCGCGATCACCGTCCTGGGCGGCCCCACGGCCGTGATCGACCTCGGCGGCCTGCGCATCGTCAGCGATCCGACCTTCGACGACGCCGGCCCGCACGGGTACCTCACCAAAACGGCGGACACCGTCGTCGACGAGGACGCCGTGGGGCCGGTCGACCTCGTTCTGGTCAGCCACGACACGCACCCGGACAACCTCGACGAGCGTGGCC
The DNA here is from genome assembly GCF_053597895.1 of Streptomyces sp. NPDC001220. Classification (NCBI taxonomy): domain Bacteria; kingdom Bacillati; phylum Actinomycetota; class Actinomycetes; order Kitasatosporales; family Streptomycetaceae; genus Streptomyces; species Streptomyces sp. NPDC001220. Next base: position 13,032 of record NZ_JBSFJE010000036.1, on the reverse strand, counting down.
GCGCGTTCGCGAAGGCCGCCCCATTGGTCCTCACCGGCCCCCTGGCCGCCGGACGACTGGGCTCGCCGGCCGTCGGCCTCGCACCATGGACCAGCCACTCGGTGCCCCGCGCGGACGGCGGCGGCAACCTGACCGTGACGGCGGTCCCCGCGGTCCACGGTCCCGAGGACGGCGAGCGCGACGCCGACGGGAACGTCAACTGTGAGGTCACCGGGTTCGTGCTGTCCGGGCAGGGACTCCCCACCGTGTACGTGAGTGGCGACAACGCCTCGATCCGCACGGTAGCGGAGATCTCCCGCCAGGTGCCCGACATCGACGCGGCCGTCCTGCACGTGGGAGCGGCACGCGTCCCGGCGAAGTTCGACGGCCGTCCTCTCTCACTCGACAGCCGCGCCGCCGCTGCCGCAGCAGCTGTCCTGGGCGCGGACACCGTCGTCCCGGCCCACTACGACGCCTGGGCCCACTTCACCGAGGGGCTGCCGGAGATCGAGCTTGCCTTCCACGAGGCCGGCCTGTCCTCCGTGCTGCGGGCCGGGGCCCATGGAACGTGGGTGCGACTGAGCCGCTGATCCGCCCTCTCCGACAGACGCATCAGCAACAGGACGGGCAAGGAACGACACATGCCTTTCGTACGCATCGATCTCATCCGCGGACGGCGTCCCGAGGAGGTGAGGGCCATCGCCGACGCGACGCATCAAGCGCTCCTGGACGTGCTGGACATCCCCGAGCGGGACAGGTTCCAGATCATCACCGAGCACGACGCGGACCACGTCATCGCCCTCGACGCCGGCCTCGGCTTCGAGCGAAGCGACAAGCTGGTGATGATCCAGATCTTCACCCAGTCGGGGCGCAGCACCGAAGTCAAGCAACGCCTCTTCCACACCATCGCCGAACAGCTGGAACCCCTCGGCATCAGCGGTGCGGACGTCTTCATCGGCATGGTCGAAAACGGTCCTCAGGACTGGTCGTTCGGCTTCGGTCGCGCCCAGTACACCGAGGGCGACCTGGCCGTGCCCGGCCGCTGACACCGTTCGCCTGGTGACCGGCCGCAGGTACGCTCCCGCCAAGGGCCCCTGTGGAGGTCGACGTGGAACTCTCCGACCTGCGGATCTTCCTGGCCGTCGCGCGCACGCACGGCATCACCAAGGCCGCTCAGGAACTGCACACCGTGCAGTCGTACGTCTGCGGATCGGATCCATGGAGACCACGGCGGGCCTTCGACTTCCCACCGTGCTGGTGGCCTTCGCCGAGGACTGCCCCCGCGTCGGCTTAGCTGCTGGACATGCCTCCGTTATCGCCGTCGGAGAACCGCAGCGGGACACAGACGGCGATACACGGGACACGTGATCTTCCGTTCCGCGGGCATCCGACCTCCACATCAAGGAGGTTGTCCATGACTGCCACGCCGGCCGAGAGACAAGCGCCGACGCCGCACGGCGCGCAGCCCGGAAGCGAGGAAGGCGCCCACGAGAGGGTCAACCGACGCTGGGCGGAGATCCTGCAGGAGACGCGCGTGGCCCAGACCGGCGTGCAGATCCTCTTCGGCTTTTTGCTCAGTGTCGCGTTCACTCCTCGCTTCGGTGATCTGGGCGCCTTCGACACGTCCGTCTATGTGCTGACGGTGATTCTCGGGGCGGCCGCGACCGGCGCTCTCATCGCACCGGTCTCCCTGCACCGGCTGCTGACCGGCGAGCAGATGAAGGACGATCTGGTGGCCGTCGCCGGGCGTCTGATGGTGACCGGGCTCGTTCTTCTCGCGCTCACCATCAGCGGCACGGTGCTGCTGATCCTCCACGTCGTACTGCCCGATCAGCTTGCCGAGATCCTCGCCGGCGGGGTTCTCCTCTGGTTCGCCCTGTGCTGGTACGCACTGCCCCTGTGGCTGAAAAAGCGCGCCGAGCGCCGGCACCGGACGTCTGACTGACGCGTGCCGCGTTCCGTCCCAGGACGCGCGGCCACACGCGGCCACACGCGGCCACACAGAACGGGGATGCCCGCCGCGCGGTCGGGCATCCCCGTCCCGCCGGCCGGGGATGCCTCACGGACCACGGCCGGCAGACTGCCCCATCCGCCCGGTGCCACGCTCCTCCCGGCCGAGTGCGCCCGCGTGTGCACCTGGCGTCTCTGCGGAATGGGTGTCGACCCGACGGTTCGATCAGTGGAGCAGGTACAGGGCAACCCCGCCGAGCAGCAGTACGAGGCACACAGCCAGATTCGTACGCCAGTAGGTGACGCACAGCGCGACGAACTCGCGGATGGCCGCACTCGGCCAGAAGTAGGCGGCGGTGCGTGATCCCACGACGTTGCCCCTGACGCCCTCCCGGCGCGCGGTCACCGCGGCACGGAAGACGTGGTAGTTGCTCGTGACGATCACACACCGGTACCCCGGGCGCGCCTCTTCCATGATCTTCCTGCTGAACCGCAGGTTCTGCTCGGTGCTCGTCGAGCGGTCCTCGCACGTGACGGACGTGGCGGGGAACCCACGGTCGACGAGATAGGCGGCCATGGCATGCGACTCGGGAAGTTCCTCGTCCGCTCCCTGGCCTCCGGAGGCGAGAAGCACCGGATGACCGCCGCGCGCGATGATCCTCTCGTGCACGGCGCGCCCCCGCTCCAGCCGGTGCGCCAGCAGCGGCGGCACCGTGGAACCGCCCGTGAGTCCTGACCCGAGTACCACCACGAAGTCCGCTTTGCGGTTGAGCGGCAGACGCCCGTAGACGAGGGCGTATCCGAGGAAGCAGAGGAACAGAAAGCCGGCGTATCCGGCGACGGCGGCCGCCACAGCGGCTGTGGATGTCAGGACAGGATCGCGCACGGCCACCGCCGCGGCCACGAGCGAGAGCAGCGCCATCAGGCCGGCACCCGAGAGCAGTGACAGCAGATTGCCCAGGCCGAAGCCTTCCCTGCGGACCATGCCGACGCCGTTGACGAGCAAGAAGCAGGCCAGGGTGACAATGCCCAGCGCCACCACGGCGGCCAGGACGACGGAGATGTTCCTGGCGAGTTCGGGTCGTCGTTCCGCGAGGACCAGCAGCGAGCCGGCCAGAGCGAACACCAGGGACAGGCCGAGCAGAACGGCGTTGCCGACCTTTCGCCGCTCGCGCACCACTTTTATGCAGAACAGAAGAAACACCACGGCCGCCGGGACGTAGATCAGCATGCGGCACATCGTATGCAGGAGCCCGCACGGCAATGTTCCCGAGGGGCGGAACCGGCGATGCCGGGCTCACCAGCACGCCGCCGGAGCCAGAAAAAGGGGGCTCCAGGCCGGTCCGAGATCCGACGGCATGCGCTCGGACGCTCCCGCGGCGACCTGAGCACGAAGGTTCACCTCGCCGGCGACGGCCATGCGCGACCCCTGGTCCTCCGCGTCACCGCAGGCCAGGCGGGCGACGCCCCGGCCTTCGAGACCGTCGTGGCCGGCATCCGTGTTCCGCGAAGCGGGCCCGGACGACCGAGGCCCGGCCCGATGGTGTGCTGGCGGACCGCGCGTACTCATCCCGCGCGATCCGAAATCACCTCCGCCGACGTGGAAGCCGAGCTGTCATCCCCCAGCCTTCCGACCAGATCGGCCACCGTCTGCGGCCAGGCCGCACCGGCGGCCGTCCACCAGCCTTCGACGCCGAGGCATATCGGCAACGCAACGCGGTCGAGCGATGCATCAACCAGCTGAAAGCAATGGCGCGGCCTGGCCATGCGAACGGGCAAACTCGCCATCGCCTACCAGGCCGCGCTCCACCTCGCCTCCGTCCTCATCCGGGCACGGCGGTGACGTCGAAGCGAAGGTTTTTCAGTCGTGGAAGAAGAGCTCTAGATCCTCGACGGGGATCCCGGCCCGGTGAGGAAACCATCACCCTTCGCGATCTCGTCTTCGGGTGGCAGCTCACCCCACAGGAGCTGCCGCATCCAGATTTCCCCTTGCTCACCGACCGCGTAGATGCCGGACAGCAGCTCCGCCCTCGGCGGGACCCTGATGTCCCTCGTGGCGCTGCGGCTGGCCCGCCCCGATCTCGACGGGGACGAGGTCGGCCCCCGACCTGGCCGAGATGATCCTGAGCATGCGCGGCGTCCCCCCGGACGACGCCCGGGAGGTCACCCGGCGCCCGCTGCCCGGCCTCGACCGACAGCAAGGGGCCCGGCGTCCAGAAGGATGCCGGGCCCCTGCGTGCTTGCGCTGGGCGGTTACCTCAGCGCCGCCAGGGCCGCGTCGACGCCCGCGATGGGCGAGCCGAGACCGGTGACGGTGTCATAGCCCGGTCCCGCAGTGCACTCGGCACCGCACCGGCCGTTGGAGCCGGCGGTGATGTCGCGCAGGGAGGTGCTGTCCAGCGCGTACACATCGTTGTGCGCGGTGTCGCCGTCGGGTCCGTCGGAAGCCAGGTGCGGCTTGCCGGCGTCGGCCCGGAGCTGGTCGGCCGAGGCGATGATCGCGCCCCAGATCGGGGCGGACAGGCTGGTGCCGCCCACCTCGAACCACACGGACCTGGTGGTGTCACCGACGGTCATGGTCATGTAGACCGGCACGCCGGTGGTGGGATCGGCCACGAAGCTGACGTCCGGCGTGGCCCGGAGCGGCGAGGACTGCACGCCGTCCTGGTAGGCCGGGCGCGGCTCGAAGTAGCTCAGGCCGCCGCCGGTGGATTTCCACGCCGTCTCGTCCGTGGTGTCGCCGTCGGCGTCCAGCCGGAGGTTGGTGCCTCCGATGGCCAGGGCGTAGGGGTTGGTGGCCGAGTAGCCGCTGGGGTAGCCCGAGTCCCCGGTCGACTGGACGCAGACCGAGTCGGCCAGCTTGCAGTGGCCGTCGTAGAAGGCCTCCTCGGAGAACTCGGCGGTGCCCCAGCTGTTGCTGACCGCGGCCGGGTGCAGTGCCGCGGCGACGTCATCGGCCCGGTAGAGCGCGGCCATGGTCGGGTCTGTGCCTTCGACCAGGACGATCTTGGCGTGCGGGGCCACCGAGTGCGCCCACTGAATGTCCAGCGCCGCTTCCTCGTTCCAGCCGGTGTCGACGTCGGGCTGGGTGCGGTCCGCGTAGACCTGCTCGAAGTCGAAGCAGTCCGCTCCCGCGCTCGCCGTGTCGCAGGTCTGCGGAAGGCCGAAGTGCGCGGAGAAGTGGTTCAGGTCCTGCTTCGCCGTCGGATAGTGGTAGGCGTCGACGATCGCGATCGTCTGGCCGGTGCCGTCACCCTTGAGGCCCAGGCGTGCCTGGATCTGCTGCGGGCTGTAGCCGCGGGTGACCTCACTGGTGTTGTCCCGGCCCACGCTCAGCTTCTTGGCTGCTGCGGCTTTGCTCCGGATCTCGATCGGGACCGAAGCGGTGCCGATCGGCATGTCGAGTTCCTTCAGCGGGCTCGCGCTGCGGGGGCCGTCGTCGTCGGGCTGATCGGCCCGGACAGCGGCCGACGGGGCCGCGACCGATGTGCCGCCGCCCGGAGGGGTCGGGATCCGGGTGGGCTCGTCCTCGGAGAGCTTGTAGGTGGTCAGACCGTGCGGGAAGTAGTCGATGTCGTTGACGCCGTCGCCGATCGCCGAGGCCGAGATTCGCAGGGCGCGCCAGTCGAGCGCGAGACCGATCATGTCGTCACCCGGCCCGTCGCCCAGCTCGGCTCTCTGGACCTGACTCGCCCCCAGGGCGGAGTCCACGGCGCTCTCGCGCAGGAACCCGTCGTTGTCCGCGAAGGGTGTGTCGTAGGACCACAGAGCCTGGTAGGCGCCGACGAACGCCTCGGTTCCGCCGACGGACTTGGCGAACACTCCGGAGTGGAAGCCGAAGAACGTCGGCACGTCGTAGGGCTCGCTGCCGTCCGCCGGGTAGACCATGTCGTTGAACTCGCGCATCTCGACCAGGCCGGTCTTCTTGGACGCGACGAAGCCCTGCGACATCCCGGGGCTGTCGTAGTTCTTGATCACCTCGCCCGTGCGGGAATCGAGGATCTGGACCAGGTGGTGGTAGGTCGTGAAATCGCCGGTGTACGCGAAGGCGACACCGTGCCCGTCCGCGCCCGGGATGTTCGGATCGGCCAGGGCCGGGGTGGTCGGCACGATCGCGACGGCGCCCGAACCGGTCGGGGTCTCGGTCCAGACCGGGGTGCCGGTGGCGGCGTCCAGGCCGACCGCCGTCGGCGCCGGATCGGTGGCCTCCTTGGGCAGGCCCCCGTTGTGCGTGCCGCCGTACTCGAAGAACAGGTGTCCGGCGTCGTCCGTGGTGACGCTGGAGAAGAACAGGCTCTTGCCCTCCGTGCCCTTCGGCCGGTACGTCCAGAGCTTCTTGCCCTGCGCGGTGTACGCGGTCAGGCTGCTGCCCGGAACGACGATCTCGGAGCCGTTGTGGCCGTTACCCACGACCGTGAGCGAGGCGACAAAGCCGCCGGTGTGCACATGCGCCCGCAGGTCACCGGTGTGCGTGCTCAGAACGGCGAAGCCCTGATCGGTCGCAGCCACCACGGAGTCGGCGGCCCCCTTGCCGGGGTTCGGCAGGAGACGCAGGGAGTGCACCGAGCTGTCGACCGTGGCCCTCCACAGGACGGTCGGCGTCGCCTTCTTCAGGGTTTTGCCGTCGAGGGCGAAGACGCCGCGGCTCTCACCACCGGTGATCAGGTCCTTGCTCCCGTCGCCGTTCACGTCCGTGGCGACGGCCGCGTAGAGGTCGCCGGCCAGGGGCATGGCCTGCGCCTTGCCGCTGCCGGGGTTGACCGTGTAGGCAGTGTCGTCATAGCCGACGGTGAGGAGTCCGCCCTGGTAGCGGGTGAGCGTGTCGCCGGAGACGGCACCCTCCCGCCGCCAGTCGAGGTGACCTGTCGCGGCATTCAGTCCGAGCAGTTGGGTGTGCTCGGGACCCGCGGGGGTGGCGGCGGTGTCTCTCGTCGGGTCCGAGAGCGAGGCGAACACCTCGCTGCCCTTCGCGTCGGAAGACAACTCCATGGTCGGGGCGTTGGCCCCGCCGACCGTGGAGGCGGTCGTATACGACCAAAGGGTGTGGCCCTGACCGTCCCAGCCGGAGACGGTGCTCTGGCCGTCCGACAGGTCCGCGTCGACGCCGAGCTCGGCTACCGCGAAACGGGGCTGACCACCGTGGGCGTTCGGCAGGACCTGGAACGCCTCCGGCACGGTGCCCTCACGTGAGGCGAGCACCCTGCGGTCACCGCTGTGCGCGTCGATCGCGGTCAGGTCCCAGCGCACCTTGTCGAACGGATCGTTCTGCTCGACCACCAGGACGCGGTCCGCGCCCGGGTCCTTGAACAGCATGCGCGGGTAGCCGGGCGTCCTGGCGTGCGACGCGACCTTGCCGTCGGAGGTCTTGAGCACCAGTACGTTGCCGGCGGCCGGGCGCGGGCTGCCCAGGCCCATGGGGGTGTCGGACCAGGACGCGGCGATCTGGCCGGCGCCCAGCGACGTCAGATCGCCCCAGCGAGCCCAGGGCGCGTGCGTCGAGTAGGTCCATTCGGCGGTCCCGGCGAGGTTGCCATGAGCGGCCCGGTGGAAGCTGAAGGCGGTCAGGTTGCTGCGGCTGTCGCCCTGTTCGGCGACCGGATCGGCGCCCCAGTCCGGGCCGGTGGAGTCGGCGACGAGCAGCTTGCCGTCCTGGACCAGCATGGTGCCGACGGAGCCGGGAAGCAGCTTGTGCCACGCTGCCTTTCCGGTACGGCCGTCCAGGACGGTGACGAAGGTGCCGTAGTGGAGCTGCGAACCGGGCGACGAGTACGGCCGGCCCGGCCAGTCGCCCACCGTGTACGCCACCGCGACGTCGTCGACACCGTCGTCGTTGAAGTCGCCTGTCACGTACGGGTGCTTGCCGCTGGCCGACATCTGGTACGGGTTGTAGCCGACATAGAGATTCGGCAGATAGTCGTACGGCTGGAACCAGTTGTCAGGGGTCACCTGCCAGTCCTTGTACAAGGAGGTGGCTCCGCGGCCCCACACCTGCTTGCCCTGCGCGTCGTAACGGGCGACGGTGCCGCCACTGAAAACGCCCACCCAGTCCTTGGTTCCGCCGAGCGCCACGCCCTCGGCGAAGCCCCGCGCGGTCTCCCACTGACCGGTCCGCTTGAGGCCCGGAGCGGTGGGCGCGGCGTCAGTCCGGTTCTCCGCGCCTGCCTTCAGGGTCGGCGCCGGGCCCTGCGGGGCCGGGGCGGCAGCGGCGGGGCCCTCCTGAGCGGCTACCTGTCCGGGCGTGCCGTCCACCCGTGTCTGGTACCGCTTGCTGAGCTTCTCGATCGCGGTGGCGGTCAACCGAACGCCCGTCGCGTGCTGCGGGGCATGCGCCTGAGCGGGCGGTGTGACCAGCAGGCCCGCGGCGAGCCCGAGCACGGTGGCGGCCATGCCGGAGCGTATGCCCTTTCTTCGGATTCTCAATGGACCGTGTGCCTCTCGGGTGGGAACAGGGCGGTGGCGTCGCAGGACGCACTGGTGAACCGCGCTTCGGGGGATGCCGGTACTGTTCCAGCACACCCGTCCCACCGGGAGAGGAATGGCTGGCCGATACCGGTCAGCAGCCGGTAGCGGCCACGCGTCGTCTGGGCCGGGCAGTGCACAAGAGAGGCGTACCTGTGCTGGAGTCCCTGGGTCTCGACGATCCGACCGAGCGCGCCTATCGCCATCTGCTGGCTTCGCCGCCGCTGACGGCGACCGAACTGGCCAGGCATCAGTCCTGCGGCACGGCGCAGGCCCGCCGCATGCTGGACGAACTGGTCGCGGCGGGCCTCGCGGTGCCTTCGGCGGGACGGCCCACCCGTTACGCCCCGGTGGACCCGCGCATCGGCCTGGCCGCCCTGATCCGCGCGCGCCGTCTGGAGCTGGAGCGCGCGGCGGCAACGCTGGACGCCTACGGCGCCGAGTTCAACGAGCGCAAGCTGAGCTCTGATCCGAGCCGACTGGTGGAGATCGTCGAGGGGCCGACCGCGATCACCGCCTGGTTGACCGAGCTGATGGCGGGCGCCGAGCACGAGGTCCTGTGCTTCGACACTCCGCCCTACCTCACGGCCGACACGAGTGCGTTGCAGTTCGAGGAGGACCTGCTGGCCCGTGGCGTACGGGCACGGGCGATCTACTCGAGCCAGGTGCTGGCCGTCCCGGAGCGCGCGGAACTGCTCCAGCATCTCGTGCTGTTGGGGGAACAGGCCAGGGTGCTGCCCCATGTGCCGCTGAAGCTGCTGGTCTTCGACCGCCGCGATGCCCTCGTTCCGCTCACCGCCGGTGCCGACGGCCTGCGCAGTACCGCCGCCTTGGTCCACGGGTCACCGCTGTGCGACGCCCTCGTCGAGCTCTTCGAGGCGAGCTGGCGGCAGGCCACCCCCGTGTTCGGCAGCGAGGCTCAGGAGACGGAAGAGCAGCCCGACCTCAGCGAGGCCGACCGTGCTCTGCTCCACCTGCTCCATGCCGGGCTGAAGGACGAGACCATAGCCCGCCAACTCGGCCTCAGCGAACGCACCCTGCGCCGCCGGATCACCGACCTGACCAGCCGCCTCGGGGCGACGAGCCGATTCCAGGCGGGCGCGCAGGCGGCCCGCCGCGGGTGGCTCTGAACCCCCTGTGGTTCAGGGGGCCGCGAGCGAAAGACCGTGGGCACCGGCGCCCACTCGCCCCTGCCCGAGCTGGTCTGGATGAACTTTCTGTTCAGTTGTCAGGGAAGCTTCGCCATCTTCGAACGTGCTGGTCAGCGGGGCCGGCGTGACGGGCTGCTGGCGTACTCGTGCTGGTGGTGGGCGGCAGTCTGGTGTGTAGATCGTTTGGCAGGGGCGGTCTTTGCGGATTCCGCTTTGCCCCGCACCGTCACCTCCAGCCCCAGCTCCTGGCCGACCTGCCTGGTCGACACCGGCCCGCCCGCGTCCCGTACGACGGCCATGATCCGCTGGTAGTCCGGCGGCAGCGCGTCCTGGGCCATGCCGGGCCCGCGATGCGGGACCAGCAGCACCACCCGGCCCGCGACCTGCACCTCAGCCGGCGTGGCATCCGCCGCAGCCGCGGCGAGCTGCTCGGCCGTCCGCGCGACCACCCTCTCGGCGACCGCGAGTTCCTCCTGCTCGGTCCGCACCTGATCAAGCTGCTTGACCAGCTGTTCCTCCAACTCGCCCCAGCTTGGCGCGGCGCCGCGTTCACCCACCTTTCCCTCGTCGGCCGCGGCCGCCGGACTCGGCCACGCCTTGGGCTGAGCCCTCGCGCCCGAGGGACGAGCTCCCCGGGATTTCCGTCTCCGGATCCGTGGCATGCGGGCGCCCGGTCCGGCCCAGCTGGACACGCGGGGGACGACGGAGGGAGCGGTGGGGATGGGGACCGTTGTGGATCTCACACGCTGCCAGGGCCGTGCGCAGTGCGTGTTCCTCGCACCGGAGGTGTTCGAGCTGCAAAGCGAGGAGGGGTTGCTCCACGCCACGGCCGTCCCGGACGACCAGGTCGAGCGCGTGCGCCAGGCCGCGGCGGCCCGCCCGGTGCAGGCGATCCTCCTCGGCTACCCATCCAGCTCTGAGGCCGCGGGGCGGCGACAGCAGACGAGAGACCAGCCACCCCGGTCCATTACGCAGGTCGCGGGAGCCGGTGCGCCGTCGGCGCCGGTCGGCAGGTGCGCGACAGGATCCTCTTCACGCAGCGGCGGGAAGGGGCCGCCGGGCGACAGCTCGGGCTTCATCCGGGGAGAGGCCGAGCATATGCAAAATCATCTCGGCCATTGTGCCCGCCGCCTGGTCACTGTCTGCCTCGGGCTGGTTGCACCACAGCTCCAGGAGCGCCAGCAGGCTGCCGTTGAGCACGGTCAGGGCGATCACCGGGTCGACCACGGTGAACCGGCCTGCGGCCATGCCCTCCTCCACATCACGCTTCGCCCGCGGAGCCAGTCCGTCGCCGGCGCATATCCGACCGAGCTGGCTGTGGCACAGGATCCGCATGATCTCCGGGTATGACTCGGCCATGCGCGCGCTGAGCCGCATGCCCCCAGCGAGGCGCTCGGCGGGATCATCGACGCCGTGCAGATGTGCGTCGACGGCTTGGGCGTACTCCTCGAGTGCATCGGCCACGGCCGCCTCGAACAGGTCCGGCTTGCCCGTGAAGTGGTTGTAGAAGGAGCCGAGGCCCACGTCCGCGCGCTCCGCGATGGCATGGATGCTGGCGCCGGCTCCACCGGACTCGGCCAGGATCTTCCGTGCGGCGCGGACGAGTGCCTGGCGGGTCTCGGTACGACGGCGTTCGAATCGGTTCCTGCGTAGGGCTGACATCGGCATGCTCCATGAATAAGAGCAGCAGTTCTGATGGATTCATCATGGCATCGCCCACCTCGGGTGTCCACCGCGGCCCACCATCCCGACTCCACGGCCCAGCGATGTGACCTAGCACACTCATTTCTGACGCTTTAATCAATTTCGAGAGACTTGACGATAAAGCGCTCTTAACTGAACATTTCATCAGAAGTGGGCGAAATGGTCCACGGTCGGCAAACGTCGCGCCGGTGAACCACTCAACCATCGGCGAGGCAGCGCGCTCTATCGCACGCCGTCGCGGCCGGTCCCGCCAGGGCGCTCCTCAGACCCCGGCCACCACCGCCGTTCCACCACGGCTACAGATCGGCCCGGCGCCGCACATACGGACGCTGTCTCACACCCACACCGACGGGAAGAACCGGATGACGAACACCAACCACGCGCTCGCCGAGCCGGTGAGCCCCCAAGAGATACCCGATGCGGCGATAGCGATGCTCGACGCGGAGGGGACCGTGGTGGGGTGGACGCACGCCGCCGAGCAGCTCGTCGGGTACTCGGCCGGTGAAGTGGTGGGCCGGTCCGCCGCACACGTGCTGCCGCCCGCCGAGAACGCCCCGAGTGCTTCGGCGTTCGCCGAGCAGTGCCGTGCCCAGGAGGGCTGGTCCGGCGCCGTGACGGTCCGCCACCGCGACGGCCACGCCATCAGAATGATGCTGCGGATCTCGCTGCTGTGGGGTCAGGACGCAGACACCCGGTGGCTGGTGTCCGTGACCGACATAGGCACCCTGTCCTCGGGCGCGTCCAAGGGAACTGTGCGGGAGTCGCTCCTGGCCCGCGCACCGATCGGCATCGCCGTCTACGACCCGCAGCTGCGCTGCACCTGGGTGAGCGACGTCATGGAGCGCCACGTCGGCGTTCCTCGTGACCGATGGTTCGGACGCCGCCTGAAAGATCTGTTCCCTGGCTTCGAGGCGGAAGCGCTCGAGTCAGTGATGCGGCAGGTGCTGGAGAGCGGCCCCACCAAGGTCCACGAGTACCGGGCGTGGCCGCTGGCGGACCGGGGCAGGGCGCACCTGTTCTCGGCCTCGTTCTTCTGCCTCCAGGACGCGGACGGCACGGCGCTGGGCGTGTGCTCCATGAGCGCGGACGTCACCGGCAACCGGCGGGCGCGCGAGCGCCTGGCCATCCTCAGCGAAGCCAGCACGCGCATCGGCAGCTCCCTCGATTTGATGCGGACCGGGCAGGAACTGGCCGACCTGGCCGTGCCCCTGCTGGCCGACCATGCAGTCGTCGACCTGATGGAGTCGGTTCCGTTCGGCCTCGATCCCTCGGCGGGGACCGGCACGACGACCCGCCGCCCTGTGTTGCGCCGTGCCGGGGTGGCCTCCACCGAACAAGGTGTCCTGGAGTTGCCGGCGGTGCGCGAAGAGGTGATCCACGTCCCCCCGACCTCGTCATTCGCCGCCGCACTGCGCACGGGCAGGTCTCACCTGGAACCGGTGCTGGACACCCATGCCGGCCCATGGGTCGACCATGATCCGACGCGGGCGCAGAAGGTCCGTGACAGCGGGATCCACTCTTTGATGGTCGTACCCATCCGGGCGCGGCGCTGTGTGCTGGGGCTGGCCGTGTTCGGCCGCTCCGAGGAGCCGACGCCGTTCCAGGAGGACGACCTCCTCCTCGCCGAGGAACTCGTCACCCGGGCCGCGCTGAGCCTGGACAACGCTCTGCAGTACGCCCGTCAACGCACCGCGGCCCTGACGCTCCAACGCGACCTGCTCCCCCACCATGTGGGCGGCGGCGCCGCCCTCGACGTGGCCTCCCGCTATGTGCCCGCCGACCTGGACCA
>NZ_JBSFJE010000035.1:0-22565 GCF_053597895.1 Streptomyces sp. NPDC001220 | reverse complement strand
TGGTCCAGGTCGGCGGGCACATAGCGGGAGGCCACGTCGAGGGCGGCGCCGCCGCCCACATGGTGGGGGAGCAGGTCGCGTTGGAGCGTCAGGGCAGCGGTGCGTTGACGGGCGTACTGCAGAGCGTTGTCCAGGCTGAGCGCGGCCCGGGTGACGAGTTCCTCGGCGAGGAGGAGATCGTCCTCCTGGAACGGCGTCGATTCCTCGGAGCGGCCGAACACGGCCAGCCCCAGCACACAGCGCCGCGCCCGGATGGGTACGACCATCAAAGAGTGGACGCCGGTGTCACGAAGCTTCTGCGTCCGCACAGGGTCGTGACTGAGCCAGGGGCCGGCTTGGGTGTCCAGCACCGATTCCAAGTAGGACCTGCCCGTGCGCAGGGCGGTGGCGAACAGCGAGGTCGGGAAGGGGCGGATCACCTCTTCGCGCACCCATGGCAACGTGAGGATGCTCGGGTCGAAGGAGGCCACACCGGCTCGGCGCAGCACGGGTGGGCGGTCGTTGGCGTTGCCGGTCCCCGCCGAGGGATCGAGGCCGAACGGAACCGACTCCATCAGGTCGACGACTGCATGGTCGGCCAGCAGGGGCACGGCGAGATCGGCCAGTTCCTGCCCGGTCCGCATCAAATCGAGGGAGCTGCCGATCCGCGTGCTGGCTTCGCTGAGGATGGCCAGGCGCTCGCGCGCCCGCCGGTTGCCGGTGACGTCCACGCTCATGGAGCACACTGCCAGCGCCGTGCCGTTCGCGTCCTGGAGGCAGAAGAACGAGGCCGAGAACGCGTGCTCCCGGCGTCGGTCCGTCGACGACCACGCCCGGTACTCGTGGACCATGGTGGTGCCGCTCTCCAGCACCTGCCGCATCACCACCTCGAGTGCTTCGGCCTCGACGGCGGGCAGTGAGTCCCGCAGGCGGCGTCCGAACCTTCGCTCGCGAGGAGTGCCGTCGTGGCGCTCCATGGCGTCGTTGACCCAGGCGCAGCGCAGTTGCGGGTCGTAGACGGCGATGCCGATCGGTGCGTGAGCCAGGAGCGACTCGCGCACAGCTCCGTTGGACGCGCCCGAGGACAGGGTGCCTATGTCGGTCACGGACACCAGCCACCGGGTGTCGGCGTCCTGGCCCCACAGCAGCGAGATCCGCAGCGTCATTCTGATGGCGTGGCCGTCGCGGTGGCGGACCGTCACGGCGCCGGACCAGCCCTCCTGGGCACGGCACTGCTCGGCGAACGCCGAAGCACTCGGGGCGTTCTCGGCGGGCGGCAGCACGTGTGCGGCGGACCGGCCCACCACTTCCCTGGCCGAGTACCCGACGAGCTGCTCGGCGGCGTGCGTCCACCCCACCACGGTCCCCTCCGCGTCGAGCATGGCTATCGCCGCATCGGGTGTTTCCCGGGGACCCACCGGTTCGGTGAGTGGCGTGTGGTCGGTGTTCGTCATCCGGTTCTTCCCATCAGTGTGGGTGTGAGACAGCGTCGGCGTGTGAGGCGTCGGCCCGATCCGTGGCCGTGGTGGAACGGCGCCGGCCGGGGGCTGAGGATCGCCCGGGAGGACCTGCCGCCTACTGGCACGGCGTCCGCCGATCTTGGACGACTTTGTCCACTTCTGATGGAATAGTCAGATACGACGACTTTATAGTCAAGTGTCTGGAAACAGATCAAAGGTACGTCCACTCTCGCCCCCTCGACATTTCCGTACGACGTATGGTAATCCTGGAAAGGTAGTTCCATACGTCGTATGGAAAAGCCTGCCCGGCCATGCCGGGTGTCGCCTATCGCCTGATGCAGCCGCCTGGTGCGGATCGCACCCATCGGGAAGGGAAGATCATGAAGAAGCTCACGAGGCGCGTTGCCGTCACCGCTTGCTCCGTGGCGGTCGCGAGTGCCGCTGTTCTTGGTGCCGGGGGTACGGCTTCGGCCGCGACTTCCGCATCCGCGCACGTCCAGCCTCCGGCCGTCGGTGTCGCCGTCGGCGACTACCGCTGGGATCACGGTGTCGGCTACCTGCTCGAACTGGGTTACTCCTGGGACGAGATCCATGGCTGGCGCTATGACGGCCCGGACGAGATCAGCGGTCGCTGAGCGCCGCCCGCGCGGGAGTGGAAATCGATGGAGTCTCTGAAGACCGTCGTGCGGGGGGTGGCCGTGGAACTCGTCATCTCGCGTACCTGTTCGCTGTCCATGCGCATGAGCCTGCGGTACGAGCCCGCTGATCCCTACGTCGTCCGTGCCGTCTTCTTCGCCGGCACCGGCGAGCCGGTCGAATGGGTTCTCGGGCGTGATGTTCTGGCCGATGGCCTGACCGGCTCCGCTGGGTGCGGGGACGTCCGGGTCTGGCCGGGTGCCGCCCGTGGTGACCAGGCGATGTACATCGTCCTCGGGTCTCCGGCGGGCACCGCCCTGCTCGAGGTTCCCGTGCGGGACGTCAGGACCTTCCTGGAGGACACGGAAGCGCTGGTGCCACGGGGTACCGAGTCGGGGCGCATCGACTGGGAGCTCGAACTGGCGAACCTGTTCGCGAAAGGCTGAGAGAAGCCTCCCAACCGTCGTGCCGCTGGGGAGCTTTGTCCCGGCGGCGGAAGAGAAGGAAAGAATATTCATGTCCCAGTACCAGCTTCGTGTCTACACGCTGTCCGGCCCTGAGGCGCTCGTCGCCTACGAGAACATCTGGGCCAGGCACATTCCCGGTATGGCCAAGCACAGGATCACCACACATGGCGTCTGGACGGTGTCCGCGACCGCCGGGAGTGAGGCGCCCCAGCTGTACGCCCTCGTTTCCTACCGGGACGCCGACGACGTGCAGGAACGGCTGGAGGCGTACCTCTCCAGCCCCGAATTCCGTGCGGACATGGAGGGCTTCGACATCAGTCAGATCGTCGGCGTCGCCGAGTCGGTGCTGACGCCCACCGCCGACTCTCCTTTGCGGTGACGGGTGCCGAGCCCATCGAGGTCTGCGGCTCCCGTGTCCCGGAAGAGGGCCTTCCCGGATGGGGCGGGGGCCGCCTCGCGCGCCGCGGCCTCGGGCCGCCCGACCGTGAACCCCGGGCGACCTCAAGGGGCGGGAATCGCGGTCCGTCCCGCCCGTTCGAGTGCCTGTATTCGGGGCCGCGGGAGTGACCGCCACCACGGGCGGCGAGCGCCCCGCGTCGGCCTACGGCTTGATAACATACATCGTATGGAAAGAGCGAAGCGTACCCCAAGAGGTACTCGGAAGAGGGAGGTGCCTCTGACCGAGGCAGGGATCTGCGCCTCCGCCCTGCGGCTCATCGACGCGGACGGGGTCGAGGCGCTCACGATGCGCAAACTCGCCGCCGCGCTGGACGCGAACCCGATGTCGCTGTACCACCACGTGCCGAACAAGGAGGCAGTGGTGCGTGGCGTGGCGAGAATGGTCGGCGCCCGGTTCCGCACCGTGACACTGGAGGACGCCCCCTGGCAGGAGCGCATGCGCCTGCTTGCCACGGATTTCCGGACGTTGGCGCACCGTCATCCCAACCTCATGGCCTACTCGTTCAGCCAGCCGGACTTCATCCAGCCCGAAGACCCCTTCTGGGTCGCGCTCACCGCCGTGCTGGACGCGGCGGGGGTTCCGCAGTCGGATGTCCCGCAGCTCGCCGCCCTCGTGTGCGCCGTCGTCATCGGCGTGATGATCGCCGAGCTCAACGGCGCGCTCGACCGGTGGTCGAACCTCCGGTCCGCCGCGCCCGCGTCCGCCGAGGGCGGGCCGACGAACGAGGGTTTTGCCGAGGACCTGATGTTCCGCCTGGTGCTGGACACGATCATCAGCGGCATGGAAAGTCGGCTCGCGGCCGATCACGCCGGTGGGCGCGACGGCCGGCCCTCGCAGAACTCCCCGCGGGCCGCCGGACGTGTCCCCCGCCAACTCCGACCGCCGGCCGCACGCGGCGAAGGAGACTCCCTGGGGAATTCCGTCTCGGACAGGACGGCCGGTTCCGACCTGAAAGAGCAGTGAGGGCCAAAGCCAAGACATGCAGTGCTTGTTCAGTGACAAGGGAGTTCAGCCATGCCTGCCATTCTGATCCACGGCGTCCCCGACACCCACCGTGTGTGGGACGGCGTGCGCCGACACCTGATCCGGAGCGACGTCGAGGCCTGGGATCTGCCCGGCTTCGGCACGCCCCGGCCGCGCGGCTTCGGCTCCACCAAAGAGGAGTACGTCGATTGGCTCATCGAACGGCTGGAGCGGGTGGGCGAGCCCGTGGACCTCGTCGGCCATGACTGGGGCTGCATCCTCACCGCGCGCGTCGCTTCCCTGCGACCCGACCTCGTTCGTACGTGGGCCGGCAGTAGCGCTCCGGTCAGTGCCGACTACGTCTGGCATCCGTTGGCCAAGATCTGGCAGGACCCCGTCGAGGGCGACCGGTTCATGGACGAACTCCACCCGGCGTCCTTCGCCAAGGATCTGATGGAGCACTTCGACGTCCCGGCTGAGGTGGCCGGGGACATGGTTCTGCGCGTGGACGGGACCATGAGGGACAGCATCCTCAAGCTGTACCGTTCCGCCGAGACGGTGGGTGCGCAGTGGGAGCCGGAACTGGCGAACGTCTCCGCGCCGTGCCTGGTCCTCTGGGGCACGCTCGACCCCGCCTGCCCGGTCGAGTTCGCCGGGAAGCTCGGCGGAGCCGTGCGGGCGTCGCGCGTCGTCGAGCTGGACTGCAACCACTGGACGCCAGTCCAGAAGCCGGCCGAGGTCGCTGCGGACTTGGAGGCGCACTGGACTGCATGGTGAGGTGGCAGCCCCCGGGTTCGCCCACTGGGGCCGGCCCTCGGTGCCGCTGACACCGAGGGGCGAGCCGCCGCGGGACCGCTCACCGCCCCACCCGAGCCGGCTCGCTTCCGTCATACCCGCTGGCGGGCTCGTGCGGCATGGTTCTCCACTCCGGCGACCGCCGCGTCCAGCGTGGAGTCGAACATGGTGTCGATCACGTCCTTGGAGGGCGGGAGCGCCTCTTCCTCGTCGGGGCCCGACGGTGCCGGTGGCAGAGTGGCCCACCGCTGCAGTGCCCCGTTCAGTTCGCTGAGCAGCAGACCCGTGAACACGCCGACCAGGGTCGCGGCGACGCGCGGAATCTCCTCCTCGGGCAGTTTCGCGGCGGCCAGGATGTCGACCAGTGCCCGCCAGAAGGGGTCCTCCGGCTGCACGTAGTCGGGGCGCGTGAAGGAATACCCCATCAGTTTCGGGTGACGGTGCGACAGTTCGCGGAAGTCCCGGGCCAGTTCACGCAGTCGGTCCTGCCAGGGGATGTCTCCCCGGTCCTCCGCGCTGAACTGCGAACCGACCCGGTGGGCCACGCCGCGCAGCACGGCGTCCTTGTTCGGCACGTGGTGGTACAGCGACATGGGGTTCGCGTCGAGCGCGGTCGCGAGTTTGCGCATGGTGAGCGCCTCGACCCCGTCGGCATCGATGAGCTGCAACGCCATGGCGTGGATGCCGTCCTTGGTGAGCGGTACGTCCCTCTTTCTCGTGCCCCGAGGGGGCTTCCGTTCAGTCGCCATACGGTGTACGGTACCAGGCTTCGCCGACGTGGGGGCAGTGGCACCGCATCGAGTCCCCGCCCTTCCGGCTTCGTGGACAGCCCCGGACCGGGTGGCCCTGGCGGGCGACGAGGTCGCCGCCACGGCGCTCTGGCGCACCCGCCCTGCCTGATCTCGCTAACTGACGCCGTGTGGGCGATCGCGCCATGGAGGCGCCGCCGCGAGGAAGCGCCCGAACCTGATGTGACCCCCCTGTGCGGGCGACGCAGCCCCTGGGGGTCTGACCTTCTTGATTTCCGACCCCAGGGCCGGCGATTGCAGTTCCATACGTCGTATGGTACTACTGAAGCCATACGGCGTATGGAAATCGGGTGCTGCCGTACCGGCGCCCCGCGACACCGAATGGCGTCCTGCCCGCCTTTCCCCTTGAAGGAGCCAGCCATGACCACACAGCCCGAGACCGACCTGCGGCCCATCCGGTCTCCCCGGGGGGTCCCGCTCTTCGGCCACACGCCGCAGATCCCCAGCACCAACCCGGTGGAGTACTTCGGCAGGCTGTCCAAGCAGTTCCCCGAGGGGCTCTACGGCATGGAGATCGCCGGCATCGAGCAGGTCTTCGTCTGGGACCCGGACCTGGTGGCCGAGGTCTGCGACGAGACACGGTTCTTCAAGCAGATCGACAAGACGCCGCTGGCGCACGTCCGGGACTACGCGGGAGCCGGCCTGTTCACGGCCCACCAGCACGAAGAGGAATGGGGCATGGCGCACCGAGTCCTCCTCCCGGCCTTCAGCCAGCGGGCGATGAAGGGCTACTTCGGGCAGATGCTGGAGATCGCCCAGAACCTGGTGGGCAAGTGGGAGCGCAGGGAGGGCCGGCCCGTCAACATCACCGACGACTACACCCGGTTGACCCTGGACACCATCGCCCTGTCCGGTTTCGGCTACCGGTTCGACTCCTTCGCCAAGGACGATCTGCACCCGTTCCTCAACGCCCTGCTGCAGGCGCTGGTCGAGTCGCTGCGGCGCTCGCAGGAGCTGCCGATGATGACCAAGATGCGCAAGGCCGACGACAAGAAGTACCGCGAGAACATCCGGCTGATGCGGGACCTGGTCGAGAATGTGATCAAGGAGCGCCGTGAGGGGCACGGCACAGCCGAGGACGACCTGCTGGGCCTGATGCTGGAGGCCACGGACCCGGAGACCGGCAAGGGGCTGGACGACGACAACGTCCGTGACCAGGTGGTGACGTTCCTGATCGCCGGTCACGAGACCACCAGTGGTCTGCTGTCGTTCGCCACGTACTCGCTGATGCGCAACCCGCACATCCTGGCTCAGGCCTACGCCGAGGTGGACCGGCTGCTGCCGGGTGACACGGTCCCGGACTACGACACGATCATGCAGATGGACGTGATCCCGCGGATCCTGGAGGAGACCCTGCGCCTGTGGGCTCCCATCCCGCTGATCGGCAAGTCCCCGCTGGAGGACACCGTCATCGGCGGCTGCTACGGGCTGAAGAAGGGAACCAGGGTCAACATCCTCGAGGGCCCGCTGCACACCCACCCCAAGGCGTGGGAGCGGCCGGAGGAGTTCGACATCAACCGGTGGCTGCCGGAGAACCGGGTCAACCACCACCCGCACGCCTACAAGCCGTTCGGTAACGGCGTGCGTGCCTGCATCGGCCGGCAGTTCGCGCTCACCGAGGCCCGTCTGGCCCTCGCCCTGGTGCTGCAGAAGTTCAAGTTCGCCGACCCCGACGACTACAAGATGGACGTCAAGGAGGCGCTGACGCGCAAGCCCGGCGGCTTCGAACTGACCGTACGGGCCCGTCAGGAGCACGAGCGGGCCGTGTTCGGCGCGGTGGACCCGCAGGCCGACGACACCGAGGCGCAGGCCGCGGTCAGCGGTGTCGGGGTGAACCTGACCGTCGCCTACGGCTCCAGCCTGGGCTCGTGCGAGGACCTGGCGCGCACCATCGCCGACCGCGGTGAGCGCTCCGGATTCGGCACCACCCTGGTCGGTCTGGACGAGCTGGGTGACAACCTGCCCACCGAGGGCCTGCTCGTCGTCGTGGCCTCCAGCTACAACGGCAAGGCCCCGGACAACGCGCAGCGCTTCGACGACCTGCTCGCCGCCGGACTCCCGGAGGGTTCGCTGTCCAACGTGCGGTTCGCGCTGCTGGGGGCCGGCAACACCCAGTGGGTGGCCACCTACCAGGGCTTCCCCAAGCGGATCGAGGCAGGCCTGCTGGCCGCCGGCGCCACCCGCGTCATCGAGCGCGGCATCGCGGACGCCGCCGGTGACTTCGACGGCATGGCGACCCGCTGGATGGACACCCTGTGGACCACCCTGGCCGAGGAGTACGCCGCCGACACCTCCCAAACCACCGGGCCGCGCTTCGAGGTCCAGCTGCTCACCGAAGCCGACGTGCGCCCCGCGATCGTCTCCGAGCAGGCCTACCCCCTCACGGTCGTGGCCAACGAGGAACTGGTCAGCGACGCGACCGGGCTGTGGGACTTCAGCATCGAGCCGCCGCGCCCGGCCGCGAAGTCCATCACCATCGAACTCCCCGACGGTGTCACCTACGACACCGGCAACCACCTGGCCGTGTTCGCCAAGAACGAGCCGCAGCTGGTCGCCCGGGTCCTCGCGCGGCTCGGCGTCGACCGCGACCAGGTCCTGCGTCTGGACCAGCCCGCGGGCGGCCGCACGCACCTCCCGGTGGGCACTCCCGTCACAGCGGGCCTGCTGTTCACCGAGTTCGTGGAGCTGCAGGACGTGGCCACCCGCTCGCAGATACAGACGCTGGCCCAGCACACCGACTGCCCGTGGACCCGGCCGCAGCTGGAGGCCTACACGGCCGACACCGCCGAGGCCGAGGAGCGCTACCAGACCGAGGTCCTGGGCAAGCGCGTCTCCGTGCTCAACCTGCTGGAGCGCTTCCCGGCGGTCGAACTGCCGCTGGGGATCTTCCTGGAGATGACGGGCCCGATCCGCCCGCGGTTCTACTCCATCTCCTCCGCCCCGCTGGCCAATCCCCGGCACGTGCGGCTGACCGTCGGTCTGCTGGAAGGGCCGGCCCTGTCCGGCGACGGCCGGTACCGCGGCACCTGCTCCTCCTACATCGCGGGCCTCAACCCCGGGGACGTCTTCTACGGCTACGTACGCGTGCCCTCCCCGACCTTCGCCCCGCCGATCGATCCCGCCACGCCGCTGATCCTCATCGGCCCCGGCACCGGCATCGCGCCGCTCCGCGGCTTCCTGGAGGAGCGTGCCCACCAGCACGCGAGCGGCACCCAGGTGGGTCTGTCCCAGGTCTTCGTCGGCTGCCGCCACCCCGAGCACGACTACTTCTACCGGCAGGAGATGCAGGACTGGGAGCAGACCGGGATCGCCCAGGTGCACACCGCCTTCTCCGCGGTGACCGGACACCCGGCCCGGTTCGTCCAGGACGCCATCGCGGGCGCCGCCGACCTCGTGTGGCAGGCCATCCAGGACGGCGCCTACATCTACGTCTGCGGCGACGGACGTCGCATGGCACCCGCCGTGCGCGAGGCGCTCGCCGCCATCTACCGCAGGCACACCGGCAGCGACGACGAAGCCGCCCAGCAGTGGCTCGCCCAACTGGAAGCCGACGAACGCTACCAGCAGGACGTCTTCGCCTGACCCCCCAGACGCCGGGAGGCGTGCGGCGTACCTGCCACCCCGCACGCCCCCCGGCCACCACTCACCCGCGATGCGCCCCACGGCACCCGTCGGCCCGAACCGCCGGAGTGCCGCTCACAGAAAGCAGAGCACCATGGACACCATGCTCGCCGGACGCTTCCACCTGGACAGCAAGAAGTTCGCCGTGGAAGAGGTCCCCGTCCCCGTGCCCGGCCCGGGCGAGATCCTCATCGAGGTCAAGGCCGCAGGCGTCTGTCTCTCGGACGTCCACCTCCTCGACGGCTCCCTCGTCCCGTTGTTCGCCACTTCCGACACGGTCACCGTGGGCCACGAGATGGCCGGTGTGATCCACACTCTCGGCCCCGACCTCAAGCGCGGCCTGACCGTCGGTACCCGCGTCACCCTGGAGGCCGGCAAGACCTGCGGCCAGTGCGCCGGCTGCGTGCGCCGCCGCCCCTGCACCCAGATGCTCACCGCCGGTATCGACTACGACGGCGGCTGGGCCCAGTACACCGTCGCCCGCGAGGACACCCTCATCCCCATCCCCGACAACCTTCCCTTCGACCAGGCCGCGATCATCCCCGACGCGGTCTCCACGCCCTACGCCGCCGTCGTCGCCACCGCGGGGGTGCGCCCCGCACAGTCCGTCGGAATCTGGGGTGTGGGCGGTGTCGGCGCCCACAACGTCCGCGTCGCCCGCCTGGCGGGCGCAGCGCCGATCATCGCCGTCGACCCGCTGCCCGGAGCCCGGGAGCGTGCCCTGGCCTTCGGTGCGGACTTCGCCCTGGACCCGGCCGCCTCCGACTTCGCCGACCAGGTCCGCGCGGCCACCGGCGGGCGGGGTCTGGACTTCGCCTTCGACTGCGCCGGCGTGCCGGCGGTCCGTGAGCAGGCAGCCGCCGTGCTCGGCCTGAACGGAGTGCTCATCCTGGTCGGTATCAGCCCCAGGCCGATCACCATCAGCGAGGGCCTGACCTTCAACTATCTGGGCAAGCAGGTGCGCGGCCACTACGGCGGCACCCCCGAGTCCGTCACCGAGCTGGTCCGGCTCGCCGAGGTCGGTCGTCTCGACCTGGCCCCGTCCATCACCGACCACATCCCGCTCGCCGAGGCCGCCGACGCGGTCAACCGGCTGGAGAACAAGATCGGCGACCCGATCCGCCTCATCCTCGTCCCCTGACAACCGGACAGAAGGCAGATCAAGACCACCCCGGGCAGGGGTGAGCGGGCGCCGGTGCTAGAGGGAGCACCGGCGCCCGCGGTTTCCCGGTGTCCGGGTCTGGCGCACACGGACTCCTGGGCACGTGAAGCCGGGCACGGCCGGCCGGCCGATATCGAGATGACGCTCATACGCCCCCGGGAACACCCTGCACGTCCAGCACTGCCGGGTCCGAGAAGAGCTCTGGCACGCCCAGGGCGCACTCCGCCCAGACCGTCTTGCCGTGCCGGGCGTGACGTGTGCCC
This sequence comes from Streptomyces sp. NPDC001220, assembly GCF_053597895.1. Classification (NCBI taxonomy): domain Bacteria; kingdom Bacillati; phylum Actinomycetota; class Actinomycetes; order Kitasatosporales; family Streptomycetaceae; genus Streptomyces; species Streptomyces sp. NPDC001220. The sequence goes on along the minus strand of NZ_JBSFJE010000035.1, from coordinate 11,950 downwards.
CAGTGCTCGGTGACCTGGGAGACCAGAAGCAGCCCGCGGCCGCCCTCGTCGTAGCCCCGGGCGCGGCGCTGGTGCGGGGTGGTGCTGCTGCCGTCGGAGACCTCGCAGAGGAGGGTGCGGTCGTGGATGAGACGCAGCTGGATGGGGGGCCGGCCGTATCGGATGGCGTTGGTGACGAGTTCGCTGACGACCAGTTCGGTGGTGAAGTCGAGTGCGTCCAGCCCCCAGGTGGTCAGCTGCCGGGAGGCGTTCGCCCTGGCTCGCGAGACGGCGGCGGGGTCGGCCGCCACGTCCCAGCTGGCGACCTGGCGGCTCCCGAGGGCATGGGTGCGGGCCAGGAGCAGGGCGACGTCGTCGTCCGGGCGAGCCGGCAGCAGGGTTTCGAGGACGGCGTCGCAGGCGGACTCCAGGGAGGGAGCGGGCCGGGCGAGGGCCTGGCGGAGCAGGGTGAGGCCGGTCTCGACGTCGTGGTCGCGAGCTTCGATCAGGCCGTCGGTGTAGAGGGCGAGGAGGCTGCCTTCGGGCAGGTCGATCTCTGCCGCTTCGAACGGCAGACCGCCCAGGCCGAGCGGCGGGCCCGGTGGCAGGTCGAGAATGTCGACGGCGCCGTTCCTGGTCACCACGGCAGGCAGCACGTGGCCCGCGCGGGCGAGGATGCACCGGCTGGAGACGGGGTCGTACACGGCATACAGGCAGGTGGCCCCGATGTCCCCCACGGATTCGGTGTCCGTCTGGGCGGAGACCTCGGCGGACAGGCGGATGACGACGTCGTCCAGGTGGGTGAGGAGTTCGTCGGGCGGCAGGTCGATGTCGGCCAGGGTGCGAACGGCGGTCCGCAGCCGGCCCATGGTGGCGGCGGCGTGGATGCCGTGGCCGACCACGTCGCCCACCACGAGTGCGACCCGGGCACCGGAGAGCGGGATGACGTCGTACCAGTCGCCGCCCACGCCGAGCTGGGCGGCAGCCGGCAGGTAGCGGCAGGCGACCTCCACGGCGGACTGCACGGGTGTACTGCGCGGCAGCAGGCTGCGCTGGAGAGTGAGAGCGGTGGCGCGCGCATGCGTGTACCGGCGGGCGTTGTCGATGGCCACCGCCGCCCTGGCCGCGATCTCCTGGGCCAGGAGCAGGTCGTCGTCCCCGTACCCGTCGGGTCTGTGGTGACGGAAGAACTGAGCGACGCCCAGCGTGGTGCCGCGGGCGCACAGCGGTACCACCAGCATGGATGCGGACGCGCCGAGGCGATGCCGTGAGGGCCGGCCGGTCACCAGGGCGCGAGCCGGTGGTGCTCCGTCCGTATACCTGTGGAGATACCTGTGAAACTGCCGCGGTGGAACCGGCGACTCCCCGTGGATCGCTTCCAGGCAGTCCGTCTCCGGGTGACCGTCCGTCACCGACTGCTGGGCGATCCGGCGGACCAGGGGTGTGGCCGTCGCCGGGGGCTCGTCGCCGGAAGACGTCTCGAGGAGGTCCACGGTGACGGCGTCGGCGAAGCGCTCGGTGGCCAGGTCCGCCAACTCCTGGGCGGTGTGGGCGATGTCCAGGGTCGTACCGACGCGTACGCTCGCCTCGTTCACCACGGACAGCCGCCACTGCACCTGACGGTCCCGCTCGTCCTGGAAGGCCAGGACGCCCGTCTCCGATGTGCGGTCCAGGTACTCGGTCGCCAGTGCGATCAGCTTGCGTGTCGCCGCGCTGATCGGTTCGGCATCGCTGGTGAGCCGTGCCAGTTCTTCGAGCAGCCGGTCGAGGACGAGGCCCTGCGCGAGCCGGAAGGCGCGCAGCATCGATGTGACCGGCTTCCCGCGCTGGGCCAGCCGACGCGCGCGCTCCACGTCGGCGGCCGGCGGATCGATCCGCCTTGGCTCGGTGTGGTGCTCGATCCCGAAGAGCAGGGCGACGACGTGATCGGCGACGTTCTCCGCCGTCATCTGTGCGATGTCCGGTTCGTCCCACAGGTCGGGGACCTCGCGCCGCAGACACTGCTTCACGTCGCGGATCAGCTCGTCCGCTCGCGGGCTGAGTTCATGTGCGGCGCGGGACAGGAGACTGTCCGCGGTGAAGTCCACACCCACGACGTTACGCCGCCCTGGTGGACGGCGAGGCCTTGGCCGGCGCCGCCTCCGGCTCAGCGGTGTCCGGGCAGCGGCCGCCGGGTCACCTGGTGGGCTTCGTCCGGAGGGACGCCGAGCATGCGCAGGACCATCTCGGCCAGGTCGGAGGCGGCCTCGTCCCCGTCGAGATCGGGGCGGGCCAGCCGCAGTGCCACGAGGGACATCAGGGTGCCGCCCAGGGCGGACAGGGCGGTCGTCGCGTTGCGGCAGGCGAAGCGGCCCGAGGCGATGCCGTTCTCCAGGTCGCGCAGGGCTCGCGGGGCGAGTCCGCGGTCGGAGTGGATGTAGGCCAGGCCGCGGTCACGCAGGATCCGCATGAGTTCGGGGTGGGAGTCGGCCATGCGGGCGGTGAGCCGGAAGCCCGCGGCGACGAGTTCGGCCGGGTCGTCGATTCCTTCTACGCGCTCGTCGATGACCTGACCGAACTCGTCCAGGGCGTCTGTCACCGCGGCGTCGAACAGCTCGGTCTTCGACTCGAAGTGGTTGTAGAAGGAGCCGAATCCGACGTCCGCGCGCTCGGCGATGGCCTGGATGCTCGCGCTGGTGTCACCGGTCTCGGCGAGGATCTGCCGGGCCGCGCGGACGAGCGCCTGACGGGTCTCGGCTCGGCGACGCTCGAAGCGGTTCTTGGGCGGGGCTGACGTCGGCATACCGCGAGTGTAACAACCGCCGCGATGAGTCTGCCATTACTGATGAGATTATCAATTATTTGGGTCCAGCCTATTGACGGTGAGGAACGGCAAAGTTGATGATTTCCTCATTACAGCAGTGTTGCTTGGAGGACACCATGTCCCACACCCCCGTTAACAGGGCCGTTCCCCAGACGCCCCACCAGGACCTCCACAGTGAGCAGGGCGCCCTGCGCGGCGAGCACCCCGGACGCTCCCGGAATCCCCTGATCAAGGTGGCGGACCTGGCCTGGCTCGAGTTCGAGAAGCCGGATCTGGACCGGGCCGAGGTCTTCGCCCGTGACTTCGGGTTCGCGATCGCCGCCCGCACCGAGGGGGAGCTGTGGCTGCGCGGCACCTTCGCGGGCTCACCGTGCATGGTCATCCGGCGGGGGCGGGCGTCCCGGTTCATCGGACCGGCGTTCCGCGCGGCCGAGCGGGCCGACCTGGACCGGCTGGCCCGGGCCACCGGCAGTACGGTCCGGGACATCGGCGTACCGGGCGGCGGGCAGTCGGTCGCCCTGCTCGATCCCTCGGGCCTGCCGGTCCGGGTGGTGCACTGCGCCGAGCAGCTGCCCGCGCTGCCCGAGCAGGAGCCGCTGATCCTCAACTTCGGTACCGATCACCGTCGTACGAACGCCACCCAGCGCCCGTCCCGCGAGCCGTCGCGTATCCAGCGGCTCGGCCATGTGGTGCTGGAAACACGGGTGTTCGCCCGCACCCTGGACTGGTACCTGGACACCCTCGGGATGATCGTGTCCGACTTCCTGTTCCTGGACGGGCAGCGCGGGCGCGGGCCGACGATGACGTTCATCCGGTGCGACCAGGGGAGCGTGGCCGTCGATCATCACACGCTGGCCCTGCACCTCGGACCCGGAAGCGGCTACGTCCACTCGGCCTACCAGGTCACCGACCTCGACGCGATCGCCGCCGGCGGGGAATACCTGGCCGAGCGCGGCTACCAGCGCAGCTGGGGCATCGGCCGGCACATCCAGGGCAGCCAGCTGTTCGACTACTGGCGCGACCCCGACCACTTCATGCTGGAGCACTTCGCCGACGGCGACCTCTTCTCCTGCGACCTGGAGCCCGGCTGGGCACCGATGTCGGCGAGCGGCCTGGCCCAGTGGGGCCCGCCGGTCACCCGCGACTTCCTGGGCACCACCCCTTCCCCCGCCAAGCTGCGCGAGGTCATGACGGCCCTGCGCGGCGACAACGAACTCGACCCCGCACGCCTGCTGGGCCTGATGAAAGCGATGAGCTCATGAGCACCAACGTTCTGCGTACCACCGACGGCTGGTGGGTCGTCCGGGACGAACGCGCCGTCCGTATCCAGACCAAGGCCGTCACCACCGCCGAACTGCTCGCCGACCGGGACGCGGTCCGCGAGGCCGCCGCCTCCGCCGAGAACGGCACGCCCGTCGCCGACCTGGTGGTGCTGCCGCCGGTCACCACCCCGTGCCGGGTGGTCGCCCAGATGGTCAACTACCGCAGCCACGCCAAGGATTCGGGCTTCACCGGCGACATCCCGCCCACCTTCTTCCGCAAGGCGTCCGGCTCGGTCGGCGGCCCCCACGACGCGATCATCCGTCCCGCGCACGTGAAGTTCCTCGACTACGAGGTGGAACTCGGCCTCGTCATGGGCGCGACCCTGCCCGTGGGCACCGTCGTCGAGGAGCAGGACCTCCCGCGCTACGTCGCCGGCCTCGTCCTGACCAACGACGTCAGCGCCCGCGACGTCCAGCTGACCAAGACCCAGTTCTACGAGAGCAAGTCCTATCCCACCTTCACACCGACGGGTCCGTACCTGGCCCTGCTGGAACCCGAGGACTTCACCCACCTGCTGAACCTGAGGCTGCGACTGTCGGTCAACGGCGTGTCACGCCAGGACCGCACGCTGGCCGACATGATCGTGCGGCCCGCGCAGGCGCTCACCCTGCTCGCCCGCTTCCAGACCCTCGACCCGGGCGACCTGCTGCTGACCGGCACTCCCGGCGGCACGGCCCTGAAGGCCCCGCCCAAGGCCGCCGAGAAGATCGCCGCACTGCTGCCGCCCGCACTGAAGTGGAAGGCGTTCTTCAAGGGCCAGGCCAAGAACCCCAAGTACCTGCGCAACGGCGACCTCATCACCGCAACGATCGCCACCGCGGACGGCCGGATCGACCTCGGCGAGCAGCGGACCCCCGTAACGGACGCACCATGAAGGCTGCCTCCCGGAAACCGGTGGTGATCATCGGTGCGGGACCCGTCGGGGTCACGGCCGCCCTGCTGCTCGCCCGGCACGGAGTGCCCAGCGTCGTACTGGAACGGCACCGGGACATCTACCCGTTGCCGCGCGCCGTCGTCGTGGACGACGAGATCCGCCGGATCCTGCAGAGCGCCGGGGTGCACGAGGAGTTCGCCGCCCTCGCGCGACCGGCGCCGGGACTGCGACTGCTGGACGCCGGGCGCCGGGTGATCGCCGAATTCCCGCGGTCCACGCACGGACACCACGGCTTCCCCCAGACCAGCATGTTCGACCAGCCCGAGCTGGAACGCCTGCTGCGTGACGCCCTGGCGCGCCGCCCTGAGTGCGAGCTGCGGAGTGGGGTGGAGGTCGTGTCCCTCACCCAGTCCGCCGCACGTGACACCGAGGGACCGAACGATCCGACGGGTCCCGTCCGGATCACCTTCCGTCGCGACGGCAGCGACGAGGAGGAGCACCTGTGGGCCGATGCCGTACTCGGCTGCGACGGTGCGGGCAGTCTCACCCGCGACACCATCGGCGCCGTGTGGGAGGACCTGCACTTCGAGGAGAGCTGGCGGGTCATCGACGTGCGCACCAGCCGCCCTGTGCGCACCTGGGAAGGCGCCGAGCAGATCTGCTCGCCCACCCGTCCGGCCACCTTCATGCGTGTCAGCGAGAACCGTTACCGCTGGGAGTTCCGGCTGGCCGACGACCAGAGCCTGGACGGCCCGGACGGATGGGAGCGCCTGCGCGAACTGGTCGCCCCCTGGGTGGACCTGCCGTCCGACGCCTCGCAGGGCGGTGACTTCGAGGTGATACGGCAGGCGCAGTACACGTTCCGGGCCCGTCTTGCCGACCGGTGGCGCAGGGGGCGTGTCTTCCTCCTGGGCGACGCCGCCCATCTCACCCCGCCCTTCGTGGGACAGGGTCTGTGCGCCGGCCTGCGCGACGCCCAGAACCTCACCTGGAAGCTCGCCCGGGTGCTCCAACGAGGTGCGAACGAGGGGCTGCTGGACACCTACGAACCTGAACGCAAGCCGCACGCCCGCCATGTGATCCGCGTGGCGGTCGCCGTCGGCTGGGCCATGACCGGCGGACAGGACCGCGGCGCGGCGTTCCGCCGGGCGCTCGTGGGCACGGCCTGTCGGATCCCCGGTGTGACCGCGGCGGTGGGCCGTGACCTCAGTCCCGCCCTGACCGCCGGTCCACTCGTACGGCGCCGGCCCAGACTGACCGGCCGCGTGCTGGCCGGCACCTTCTGCCCGCAGCCCTGGGTGCGGTACGACGGCAGGCGCGTGCGTCTCGACGACGTCCTCGGAGACTCCTTCGCCGTCCTGACCGCTGTGCCACCCACGGCGCAGATGACGGTCGTGGCCACGGCGCTGGGCGCCCCGACGATCCGCGTCGACGACCTGGGCGACGACGGCACCCTGGCCGGCTGGCTGGCCCGCGGCCGTGCCGACGCCGTCCTGCTGCGCCCCGACCGCGTCGTGATGGACACCGTCCCGGCCGGCGCCGGCGACTTCACGGACACCGTCGCCTGGGCCCCCCTGCTGCACACGGCCCGCCGTACCGCCGACGCCCGGCCCGCCTGACGAGGAGCACCCCACCATGACCACCCCGCACCCTGAGCCGTATACGGAACCCTTCTTCACTCCCGACCCGAAGTCGGCCTCCCGAAGCCGCATCGCGGACTTCGCCCGATGGGCGGCCCGGCACCGGGGCGCCGAAGGAATCCAGGACCCCACGGACTACCGAGCCCTGCACCAGTGGTCCGTCACCGACCTCGAAGGGTTCTGGGCCGCGGTGTGGGAGTACTTCGACATCGACGCGACGACCGAGTACGAGCGGGTACTGGCCGAGGAGACCATGCCCGGCGCCCGCTGGTTCTCCGGCGCCACCCTCAACTACGCCCATCACGCGCTGCGCAACCTGCAGCCGGACGCACCCGCGATCACCGCCCTGGACGAGACCGGCGCCGGCTACGAGATCACGGGCCAAGAGCTGCGCGCCCGGGTCGCCTCCGTCGCCGCCGGCCTGCGAGACCTGGGCGTCGAACAGGGCGACCGGGTGGTGGGCTATCTGCCCAACACCCCCCACGCCGTCATCGCCTTCCTCGCCACCGCGAGCCTGGGCGCGGTGTGGTCGGTGTGCGGCCAGGACTACGCGCCCCGGGCCGCCGCCGACCGCTTCGCCCAGCTCGAACCCACGGTGCTCGTCACCGCTGACGGCTACCTCTTCAACGGCACGACCCACGACCGCCGCGCCGCCTCGCTCGAACTCGCCGCCGCCCTGCCGACGCTGAAGGCCACGGTGCTCGTGGACCACGTGGGCCTTGAGTGGCCCGAGGACGGGAACTCGGGGCTGAGAGTTCCCTGGGAGGACGCGGCCACCCGTGTCGAGCACCTCGACATCGTCCCGGTGCCGTTCGACCACCCCCTGTGGGTCGTCTTCTCCTCCGGCACCACCGGGCTGCCCAAGGGCATCGTCCACGGACACGGCGGGGTCCTGCTCGAACACCTCAAGACCCTCGGCCTGCACACCGATCTGGGCGCCGGGGACCGGCTGCTGTGGTACACCACCACCCACTGGATGATGTGGAACCTGGCCGTCTCCACCCTGCTGACCGGTGCCACCACCTGCACCTACGACGGCAGCCCGGTACCACAGGCGCGTCCGGACGTCCTGTGGGAGCTGGCCGCACGTCACAGGGTCACCGTCTTCGGCACCAGTCCTCAGTACCTGCTGGCCATGGCCAAGCTGGGCATCGAACCCTCCGTGCACGACCTGTCGGCCATCCGTGTCGTCGGCTGCACCGGCTCCGCTCTGCCCGCCTCCGCCTACCCCTGGGTCCGCGACCACGTCCGCGCCGACATTCAGCTGGCCTCCACCAGCGGCGGAACCGACATCGTCTCCGGCTTCGCGGGCAGCGCCTCCACGACCCCCGTCTGGGCGGGGGAGCTGTCCGCCCCCAGCCTCGGCGTGGCCCTGGCCGCCTACGACGCGACGGGCAACCCTGTCCTCGACCAGGTCGGCGAACTGGTCGTCACCCGGCCCATGCCGTCCATGCCGCTGTACTTCTGGAACGACCCCGACGGCAGCCGCTACCGAGACGCCTACTTCGGCGCCTACCCCGGCGCCTGGCGGCACGGCGACTGGATCACCCTCACCTCGCACGGCTCGGTGATCGTGCACGGCCGCTCCGACGCCACCCTCAACCGCAACGGCGTGCGCCTGGGCAGTGCCGACATCCACGACGTCGTCGAACGCCTCCCCGAGATCACCGAGGCTCTCGTCATCGGCGCGGAGCAACCCGACGGCGGCTACTGGATGCCGCTCTTCGTGGTCCTCGCCGACGGGGCCGACCTGGACGACTCCCTGCGCGAGAAGATCCGCGACGCCATCCGCACCGGCGCCTCACCCCGCCACGTCCCCGACGAGATCCTCGCCGTACCGGGCCTCCCGCACACGAAGACCGGCAAGAAGCTCGAGGTTCCCGTCAAGCGCCTGCTCCAGGGCGCCCCCGCCGAGCAGGTCCTGAACCCCGAGGCCGTCGACCATCCCGACCTGATCGCCTACTTCGCCCGCCTGGGCGCGGAGCGGAACAAGCGGTCGGCACACACATGACGTCGGCCAGGGGACCCAGCCCACGTGACAGCACCGGGTCCATGTGCCCTGCCCGGCTCCGCAGACCCCGTCCCCAGGGGGTGGTGCCGGGGCGGTCAGCCCGCCCCGGCACCACACACAACCGAAGCAAGAGAGAAATGATGAGCATGACCGACCGCGAACCGCAGGCCCTCGATGTCCTCGACGACGCCGGCCGAAAGGTGTTGTTCACCGAGGCCCGCACCGCGAACACCTTCGCCGAGGTGGCCGTCGCCGACGACGAACTGGCCATGATCTGGGAACTCGCCCGCTGGTCGCCGAGCGCCGCCAACGGCCAGCCGCTGCGCGCGCTCTTCGTACGCACCCGCGAGGGCAAGGAGCGACTCGTCCGGCATCTCGACGAGGGCAACAGGGCCAAGACGCTCAGCGCGCCGGCCGTCGCGATCCTGGCGTACGACCTCGACTTCCACGAGCAGATGCCGACCGTCTTCCCGGCCCGCGGCGACATGCTGCGAGCGGCGTTCGCCGACCAGACCGACGTGCGCGAGGGCCTTGCCGCCTACAACTCGGCACTGCAGACCGGAGTCTTCCTGCTCGCGGTACGCGCGGCGGGCTTCGCGGCCGGTCCCATGGCGGGCTTCGACAAGGCCGGCGTGGACGAGGAGTTCTTCGCCGGTACCAGCTGGCGCTCGCAACTGGTGGTCAACATCGGTCACCCCGGCGCCGACCCGTGGTTCCCGCGGCTGCCCCGCGTGCCCGTCGAGGACGCCGTCGCGTGGGCCTGACGGCACTGCGGGCGCCTGGTGGGTGAGGGGCGCCTTCATGCCATGGGCGCCGGTGCTCTGCCGAGCACCGGCGCCCATTTTTCAGGGAGGCGGCGTGACGGAATCGCTGCAGAGATGTCAGGGCACGAGGACGAGACCAGGGCCCCGGTCGCCCCTCGGACAATAAGTGCGCTGTGGTGCCGCTCACGCGTCACCTGCCGTCAGTCGGCCTGCTGCTCGGCGGGGCGCAGCCCGGCGGTCCACTTCTCCTCGATACGGCCGAGCTTCCACACGGCAAGGGCAGCAGCCCACGTGGCGAAGAACAGGCCGACGATGACGAAACCGACAGTGTTCAGGTTCAGGCCGCTGATCCAGTCCCAGAACGCACCGTGCAGGCCGGCCTTGTCGGCGAGCAGGCCCATCAGCTCGGCGGTTCCGATGATCAACGCGACGGCGGCGGACAGGCCGGTGATGGTGAGGTTGTAGTAGACCTTCCGCACCGGATGGGAAAAGGCCCAGCCGTAGGCCAAGTTCATGAAAGAACCGTCGATGGTGTCCAGCAAGCTCATGCCGGCCGCGAAAAGGACCGGCAGGCAGAGGAGGGCGTACCAAGGCAGACCGGAGGCGGCTCCGGAGCCGGCCAGTACCAGCAGAGCGACCTCGGTGGCGGTGTCGAAGCCGAGACCGAAGAGCAGGCCGAGTGGATACATCTGCCACGGCTTGGAGATCGACTTCATCACGCGTCCCAGCACGCGGTTGATGAGGCCGCGGTTGTTGAGCCGCTGCTCCATCGCGGCCTCGTCGAAGTGGCCTGACCGCATCTGCCGGAACACCTTCCAGATGCCTGCCAGGATGACGATATTGATGACAGCGATGAGGTAGAGGAACGTCCCGGAGACGGTCGTGCCGATCAGCTCGGTGACGTGGTGCAGCTCGGAGTTGTCCTTGCGGACGGGTGCGGCAAGGGATTTGACGCCCAGGGACAGCAGGAGGGTCAGCGCGAACACGACAGTGGAGTGCCCCAGGGAGAACCAGAAGCCGACCGACAGGGGACGTCGGTCCTCGTCCATGAGCTTGCGGGTGGTGTTGTCGATCGCGGCGATGTGGTCGGCGTCGAACGCGTGCCGCATGCCCAGGGTGTAGGCGCTCACGCCGATGCCGATCCCGAAGCCCTGGGTACCCGGGCTGTGGTGCTCCGGGGCCGCGATCGCCACCAGCGTGAACCACCCGATGACGTGGAGCGCGATGATGAAGGAGGCCATCCCGGCTACGCGGCCCCACTCGGCACGGCTCATCGAGCCGGATATGCGACGCCATCGGGAGCGGAGGCCGCTGGTGACCGTCGGCGCGGCTGTCATGTGCGGTCTTCCCTCACTTCTGAAAGAACGTGATCAAGGCGCGCGGCGGATGTTTCATGCACCGTTCGGCAGCATCCATTCCGTACGTCGTATGGAATATCGGCAGGTGCAGGCAGGAGGGTGATGTCGAGCCCCTCCTGCCTGCTGCCCGGGAGCGATCAGGAGTCGCTGATCCTGAGATCAGCGGCCGATTCCCCGTCGCCGGCGGACATCACGGTGGTGTGCACGGTCTGAGCCCGCCCGTGCCGACATGCCTGTTTCACCGGTTGTCGCGGCCTCGGTCGTAGCTGGACCGGTCGGAGTCGTGGTCATACCGGTTCGAGTCGTGGTTGTGCCGGTCCTGATCCAGGTCGTACCGGTTCGAGTCGCGGTCGCAACGGTCCCAGTCGTAGCGGTAGTTCCTGTCGCGCTTCCCGCTGCTGTCCTCGTCATCCCAGTAGTGGTGGGAGTCAACGCGGCGGTCGTACCGGCCCGAGTCGGCGAAGTGGTCGCCGTGCGGACGGGCGCGGTGTCCGTCCCGGCGGTAGTCCTCCTCGAGGTTGTGCCAGTAGGCAACGCCGTGGTCCTGGCGGTAGTCGTCGGCCTTGACGCTGACGGCCGGGCGGTGCGCGTGCGCAGAGTCGGGAACCGCGGCCGAGGCGGTGCCCCCGGCGCCGAGAATGGCGCCACCCGCGACCGCGGCGGAGGCGGCAGCGAGAGAAATGCGCTTCGTGAGCTTCCTCATGGTTATCTCCTTCGTGTTGGCGTCGTCCGCAGACCCAGCGATTGCTGTGCGGTGATGCGGTGCGCCCCATCTATGTCGAAGCCGTATCGGCGAGTTCACCCCTCGTGAGGGCGCGGCCGGCGGCCATCAGTCGAAACGGAGGCCGCCGGTTCGGCGGCACCCCGCTCTGTTCCATACGCTGTATGGAAGTTCAGTGGTATCAGAGAATGTCCAGAAATGTCGAATGAGGCTGTCCGTCGCCGTAGCGAACCGAGCCGGTGTGACGCAGCTCTCTGTGAGACAAGTTGACTCATAGAATCTCTGTGAGGCAATCTGTCTCACATGGGGATCGCGAAAGGCGGATCCCGCTCCTATCCACAGATGTCGCCAATGCCATCGCATTCGCGCACAGGGTCTCTCATGGAGGAAGTCATGAACGCTACGGTCACGAAGAAGGCGGGCAAGGGCGCCACCGACGGTGTCGTTTCCGAGATGGCCACGTACTTCCACATCAAG
>NZ_JBSFJE010000034.1:16326-25348 GCF_053597895.1 Streptomyces sp. NPDC001220 | reverse complement strand
CTCCAACACCGCCCCGACGGCCTGGGCGACCGGCATGCGCTGCTTGAGCACGGTTCCCCAAACCTGGGGAACCGGCCCACTCGGCTCAGCCCCCGAGGCCATGAAAGCGACCCGGCCTGATCGCAAGCGATTCACCACACTCCCAGAACCGATCCATGATCACCGCCGTAGTCCGAGCAACTGACGAAGATCTGCGACCGGACCGCGCAAGTGTTGCGCGAGGCTGGTACTCACCTGACGCGGAAGGTCAGCCCAAAGCCTTGTAGCCCGGGGGCGGAAAAACAGACAAGAACCAGTGGACAACCGAGTCCCCCCAGTTACCGATGGGACCGAAGGCCTGCGGGTAGACCAGGCTGACTACCACCACTGGCACTGACGCCAACGCGGCGACAACAGTGAGCGTGGTGCTGATCTTGTTGTCCTCGCTCAACTCCGCAAGCCAGGCGGCGACGATTGCGCCAGCGACTGCGAGAGTTACCGCCGCGAGGAGCACCAGAAACACAGCCAACATGGCGATGCCTGCACCCCCCGGATTCGGATGCATCCTTCGTGCGCGCATGAACGCGGTGGCATAGGCGGCGAGAGCCCAGTCCGCCAGCAAAGCTGCAACGATGCCGACACTCAGGAGCAGGACGTGAAGGGTCGCCTGCCAACTTCGGCGCCACAGATCGCGCGTGAGGGCCCTCTGGCACAGCTCCCGCACGGGGACCAGCCGCTCAATCATTCGAACTTTGCGTCGCCTGGCCTGTCCTGGGGCGGCGCGCGGCCCGCTGAGCGCCGGCTCGGCTCCCTCGCCGGAGAGACCTTCCTCCGCTGCCGACTGGGTACACGTTTCCTGATCAGCACCGTTATCCGCGTTGTCCGCGCGGACAACCTCTCCCTCCACGACGTTCGGCGACTCGGGAGGTACCGCGTCGGCGGTCACCCCCAACCGCTGCTTGGCGGTGACCCTGTTCTCCTCATACTCGTCGAGTCTCTCGATGGCCACCTCGACGAGGAGTCGGGACTCCTGCCATAGGGCCCTCCTTGGTTCCTCCCGGGCTTCGCCGGTGTCTCGCGATGAGCTGTCGTCGTCCTGGAGCGACGTCTCCTCCGCTGGCGCCGCGCGGGCCGCTTCAGCCAGGGCAATCTCGTATTCCGCAGCCTTCTGCCCAGCCGTTAGGCGCAGGTTCTCGGCTTCCTCGCGTTCGTCCCTCGCCCGGCGCAAACCCTCCTTGACCTCTGTGAGCACGGTCTTGGTGTTGCTCAACTCCTCTTCAACAACCTTCGTGGGCTGCTTCGAGGCGAGGGCTTGGGTAAGTTCCTGCTCCAACTCGCTGCAGCGCCGTGTCAGCGAACCGACCGAGTTCAGAAGCATGTAGATAAGGCTGGTGGTACCGGTCAGGGCTTTCTCGGCTGCGAGCTGTCCTCTGCGGGCGTCGTCCAGCCGTAGTTGCAGTTCGATGGCAGTGCCGGCGGGCCGGTCGGCACGGGCCACGATGCCGGCTACTGCAGCAGCTTCGGCTTCCTTCAGCAGCTCTTCTCCCTGCTGCTGGTTCATCGCACGGGACGGAGGGTCGACAAGAGCCTTGACCAGGTCAGCGATCAGGTACTTCGGGATCAGCTTGCTGCCGTTACGGAACTCGCTCCACTGGTTGCGGCCGTAGGGGAACCGCTCCTGCAACTCGCGGAGCGTCAAGTCTCCTGTGAGCTTGCGTAGCCAATCGGCGAGCGCATCGGCTTCAGGGGTCTCCCCCTTCAGGGGCCCAGGCGGCCGACCCCCACTTCGTCCCGGCATCCAGTCCCCCCTGTCCGTGATGTCCTCGACTTTCCCGCGCTGTGACCTGCGGAAGCAACATCGACCGCCAGACGGACAATCAGAACATCCTGCAGCCTGGCCTTCCAATGGATCGTCACACTCGGAAGGCACCCAAAATGCGTTCACACAACCGCCTCGACTCGGCGGTCTTCATCGCAATCCTTACCGCAGGAGTCGTACTGCTTCTCCTGGGAGTGCCGACCAACTCCCTCGCCACCGTCTGCGTTGCATTGTCGGGCCTCTACGGAGCCTGGACAGGTAACCGACCCGCACCCCGGCCTCCTGACGGCGATGAGCCTTCCACTGCGCCCCCCACGCACCACGATCTGCCCTGAAGCCACATGGAGTGGGCGGAAGCCCTCAAGCGCTGCAGAGTCCCCAGGAGGCTGGACGGACCCATCCGTTCCGCGAGCAGCCCGCGGAGACCGGACCGCGCTGGTGTTGCGCGAGGCCGTACCTGGCTGACATCGCGACCACAGACGGCAGGCTGGCATGCACCCTCTGATGCACGGCCGCTCCGGCCGCTGCCGGCCGCCAGAGCGACTCCTCAGCGGCATAGAGAAGCGGTCGCGCCGCAAGGTGAGGGAAGGACCTAGGCTGAGAGGGCTCGGGGCCTGTGATGGAGGTCTGCCATGCCCCGCAGCATCTGGTCCGGTGCGATCAGCTTTGGTCTGGTGACAGTGCGATGACGGCGTGGCCGCCGGGTACGGCGTGCGCGAGGTCACCGGCTAAGTCGACGATGTGCAGGGAGGTGTCCGGGCGGCAGATCGGGCAGGCCGGCACCCCGTCGGTGGTGAGGAGGCGGCGGGCGTCGTCCTGGCCGACCGGCTGTGTCCGGGGGCCGGCCATGCCGCAGTCGCCGACGTGCACGGCCAGTGGATGCCCTGTGGCGCGGGCGAGTTCGAGGATCCAGTCCGGCGCCGGCGGGCGGCGCGCCCGGCCGCGGTCCTCTTCGGCCTGCCGCTGCCGCAGGTCGGCGGCCTTGCGGTCGATGCGCTCCAGCCACATGGCATGCCAGATCCGCAGCGTCTGGAGCCGCTCCAGGTCGTCCGGGAGATCCCGCAAGTTGTCGAACATGTTTTTGATTCTAGGCGCGCTACCGTGACCTCCGCTGTCGCGTGTTCGATTTTCTGTTCGATACTGTGGCGAGGGAGGTGAGCGCTGGATGCGTGCGGAGTCGACGGGGCGTCGGTCGGGTGTGGTGATGCATGTGCGCTGCCCGGACCGGCTGTCGGAAGAGGGCTACCGGCAGGTCCTGGAGCAGCTGGCGGAGCTGTCGCCGGTGGTGCAGGCCCTGCCGCCCACGGCGGCCCTGGTGGACCTGCGCGGGGCGCTGCGCTACCACGGTGTGACCGCCTCCCATCTGGGGGAGATCCTGCGGCTGCGGACGGTCTCCCGCTACGGCGTCGACGTCCGCGTCGGCATCGGCCCGACCATCACCGTCGCCGCGACCGCCTCCGCGCAGGTCCCGCACCCCGGCGGGGTCCTGACCGTCGAGGGCGCCGACGCCGCCGACTGGCTTGCCCTGCTCCCGGTGGAGGACCTGCACGGCATCGGCCCCCGTCAGGCCGCCGCCCTCCACCGCTACGGCGTCAACCGGGTCGGCCTGCTCGCCGCACTGCCGGCCGCGACCGTGCAGCGCCTGCTGGGGAAAGCCGGCCGCACGGCCGTCGACCGGGCCCGCGGCATCGACCCCCGCACCGTCACCCCGCAGCGCCTGCCGGCCTCCGTCAGCGTCCGGCACCGGTTCCCCCACGACGTCCTCGATGGCGCCACGGCACGCTCGGCCCTGCTCGGCCTGGTCGTACAGCTCGGTGCCGAGCTGCGCCGCCGCGCGCAGGCCGCGCGCGCTCTCACGCTCACGCTGACGTTCGCCGGCGGACCGGCATGGGAGAAGACCCGCCGCCTGGCCGAACCGTCCGGCCACGAGGACGACCTGCGCCGGCTCACCTACCAGATCATGGACGCCGCAGGCCTGCAGCGGGGCCGGCTGACCGGTCTCGCACTGCGCGGCGAGGACCTGGTCGACAGCGACCAGGTCGCTGAACAGCTCAGTCTCGACGCCGCCCGGCAGGCACGGCTCGCTGCTGAGGGGGCGGCCGACCGGATCCGGGAACGTTTCGGGCCCGGCGCGATCGGTCCGACCGCCACCTACCGGCCGGCATCCTGACTACGAACGGCTTCCTCAACGCTTGGAAGCCTCTGACCTGGGCGCTCATCACGCTCCTGACCCGCATGACTCAACCGGGCAGACCAACATGGTGGGGTCGCTCCCGCTGAGTGGTGATGGTAGGGGCTGGCCCGCGGCCCCGACCACGGCTCCTGACCACGTACTGCTCACCCCGACCACGGCTGGTCAGCGTGCTACGGCTGCCGATGTCCCGGCTCGGTCCAGCCAACTCGACGGTCGGGGTCGTGGACAGGACGCCACACGGGTGCGGAGGGGCCGTGGTGGAGCAGGTCGCCCAGCGGTGCTGCGAGCACGGGGACGTCGTACGGGAAGCGGGCCAGCAGCCCGGCCCCCGCGCGCAGGGCACCGATCCGGTTCTCCACACCGGCGGGTCCGGTGCCGTCCAGGACGAACAGGACGCGAGGGAACAGCGGGTAGCGCCGCCGCCACTCCTCCACCGCCGGTTCCTGGACGGTCGGCCGGCGCCCGGGGACCACGGGCACGTAGCGGTAGAGGCGTTCGTACGCGGTGAGCTTGGCGGCCAGGCGTTCGGGGCCCATGGTGGCCCGGTCGACTTCCACGAACGCCCGCAGCATCGACCCGTTGTCGCCGTCGGCGGGGCCGCGCCGGTAGTACAGGAGCGCGTCAGGGATGACGGCCTCGCCGCTCCCGATCGGGTGGTGGACCTCGGGGATCCAGTCCAGCGGCCGGCACACATCGCCATGCCGGCGGGCGTCCTCGAGGAAGGCGAGCGCGGTCTCGGTCACGGTCAGCGTGTGGCCGGCCTTCAACCGCACGGCGGTCGGATCGGACACCGTCCTGGAGGGGCGGTGCCCGCGCAGCTCAGGCCACTCGCAGGCGAGCTGCACGCCGTACGCGGTGGGGAACCACACCCGCATCCGTCCGGCCTGCGGCAGGGTGATGCGATCGACCAGCCCCTCCTGGCGTAGTCGGGCCAACCGCCGCCGGGTCTGCTCGATACGCACCAAGGGTGCAATCACCCGTTGCATCTGCTCGGTGGTGGCCATCCGGTACTGCGCCAGCACGCCCAGCGCCATCCGGTCCCCGCTGCCCACGTCCACGCCGATCATCACGGATCCGCTCGCTTCCCATCCGGTGCGGCACCGGCCCGCCCGGCGCCGCGCACCGAGTCACAGCAGCAGCCGGCCCCGACCAGACCATCGACCGTGAAGGCCCGACCACGGTCACGAAGCGACAACACCTCCGTGGACCTGGCCCACATCCCCACCCACAACCCGTCCGACAATCGGCCGCACCCCCTGCCGCACCTGCCCACGAACCCGCAGGTCACCACGCTGCCCCTGCCGTGGTCGGGCGGCCGACATCCCCTCTACGCCCCCGAGTCCACGCCCCACAGCAGGAAGAACAGAGAAGTGAGTGGGTGGGACAGGCCTCGGGCGGCGGGCGAGGGGCGGCCGCGCAGGTGCCACCGTTGCGCGCGACGGCAGCCCCGCGCGCGGTGCCGGGCAGAAAAGCTGCCCGGCCGGCTCCTGCGGGTGATCTACGAGAGGCGGCCGTGACCGGTCTGCCCGGGGCGGGAGTTGATCGCGTATGCACCTGCCCCGACGTCTGCTCACCACGGCGGCCGCCGTCACCGCCGTCCTTGCGACCGCCCTGTCGGCTGCTCCGCGAACCACGGCGGCCGCGGCCGCGCCGTGCACGTCGACCTGGAAGGCCGTCCAGCGCGTTCCCGTGCGCAAGCCGGCGTGGAACGAGGGCCCGGTCGCGACGACGCGTTCGCCGATCGTGCGGTACCTGCGCCGGGGCGAGCGGGTGCCCTCGTGTGTGCTCGCGGTGGGCCGGGGCGGCTGGTCGCAGTACCGCGAGTGCGGCGGCGGAAGCCTGTGGCGGATCGTGCCCGGAGGGCAGGTGCCCGCACGCTGCCTGGAGAGGACATGAGTTCAGCGGCTGTTACGCACTTTCAGGTGACGGCCCCGCCCTGGAGGAGGCGTTGAGGCAGCGGTCCGTCCCGGCGATCCCGCTACGGTACCGGGATTTACGGGTGACGTTCCGTCAAACTTGTGCATTCGCCGCATGCATGGATGTTGCAGGCGAGAGTCATAGAAATATGCAGGATCTGTCACGACCTTCGTGTGTCCGACACATCGTCTCCGCTTCGTGGGCAAGGTGTGGGTGTGCGGCCGACCCGGCCGCCGACCCGCACAACACACCCCGGCTGGCCTGCGGCTTTCCTGCTGCAGATGCCGGTGGTGTCCGGCCCCGAGAAGGGGGACCTCGTGTCCGTTTCTGTGACCGCTCGCCGTCTGACCGCCGCTGCTGCCGTGGCTGCTGCTGCCGTGGGTGCGCTGGCGTTGCCCGCTGCGGCCGCCGGCCAGCCCGCCGCCCGTCCGCACGACCGGGCGGTGGTGATCAGCGCCGTGCAGTACGACTCCCCGGGCCGGGACGACCGCTCGAACTGGTCGCTGAACAAGGAGTGGGTGGACGTCACCAACACGTCCCGTCGTGCGGTGTACCTGGACGGCTGGACGCTGTCCGACGAGGCGGGGCACACCTACACCTTCGACCGTTTCCGCTTGGACGGCCGTGCCACCGTCCGGGTCCACACTGGTGAGGGCCGCGACCGCTTCGCCGACGTCTACCAGGACCGCCGCAACTACGTGTGGAACAACGATTCCGACACCGCGACCCTGCGCAACGACCACGGCCGCTTCATCGACGACGCCTCCTGGGGCCACCACCGCGACCACCGGGACGGCGACCACCGCGGTGACCACCGGGACGGCGGCGACCGCGACCACCGCGGTGACCGTGATGGCGCGCGTCACTGACCGACACGGTCCCGCGTGCCGGTGACCGTCCGGCCCGGCACACCTCAGCCCGGCAGCCGTTGGCGTGCCGCTCACCTCGAGCGGCACGCCAACGGCGTACACAGACCCGGGGCCCGCCCGCCCCGGGGGCAGGGGACGTCGGCGCCTCGGCTGGCCCGCCGTGCGCCCCGGCAGTTGACTCTTGTGCTCCTACCAGCACCCCCTGCCCGGCGTGCGGGATTGCCGGTAGGGCAGCATCTGCTCGACTGTCACCTGCCCGTGAGGGGTCGTCATGCCGTCTTTCCGCCCTGCCGCCGCGCCCGCGCTGCTGACCTGTCTGCTGCTGGCGGGCTGTTCGTCCGTCTCACTGGGCACGTCGGACCCGTTCTCGTCCGGTGCTTCGGCGCCGGAGGCGTCCGGGTCGGGTGCCGCGGGCGCAGAGCATGCGATCGCGGTCGGCGCTGGCCCGCAGAAGAAGTACACGGTGCAGCAGCAGCCGGCCACCGGGTCGTGCCACTACCGGTACGAGAAGGGCGAGCCGCTGGAGGACCCGGCCTGTACCCCGGGCGCGATCTCCCCGGCCGTCACCCAGGCCAACCTGAAGACGACGATCTGCCGAAAGGGCGGCTACACCTCCGGTATCCGGCCCTCCACGTCGGTCACGGGCAAGGAGAAGCAGCTGAACGCCGCCTCCTACGGCTACAAGGGCGCCATGAGGGATGCCGAGTACGACCACCTGATCAGCCTTCAACTCGGCGGTGACCCCAACGACTACCGCAACCTCTGGGTCGAGCCGGCCGACCCGGGCCACCGCCAGGGCTCAGGTGTCAACAACAAGAAGGACCCGGTGGAGACCAGGCTGCACACCGCCGTGTGCGCCGGCAAGATCACCCTCGCGCAGGCGCAGCGGGCGATCGTCACCGACTGGACGACGGCGCTCGCCACCCTGGGCATCAGTTGACGCGGGATCCGGCCGGCCGTACGGATGTGGTGCGGGGACGTACGTGCACCGTCCTTCCCGGCACTGCGCGGCTGTCGCCGGCGTTCTGACGCCCTCCGGGCTCCCCCTGACGACGTTCAAGGGGCTTGGAGACGCTCACCGCGGCGTACAACGCGAGCCGTCAGAGATCCCCGTGTTTCCCGAAGCGGCTCCACGATCGCCCGCACGGGCGGGACATCCAGCACATGTGGCCTGGATGTCCCCGCGGTTGGCAGGGTCAGCCGATTCCGGTGACCTGCAGGGCCGTGGTCCAGTTGTTCTTGATAGCGCTGCGCGCGGCGGACAGGGTGACGGTGCCGGCGCAGACAGCGTTCTTCAGCTTCGTCTCCACTCCGTCCTTGGAGTGCGCGGTCTGGGAGCCGGAGTAGGGCTCGGGCCACAGGTTGCCGGGGTCGCGGGGCGCGCCGCCGAGTTCGAGGGGGACGAGGTGGTCTTCCTCGTAGTCGGCGATGTTGGTGTCGGAGTAGCCGTAGTCGATGATGCCCTGGGCCTTGAGGGGGTTGGTGTAGGACGTCGGGGGACGGACGGTGGCCGTCCAGCCGGACACACAGATGGTGCTGTGGATGTTCGACTGGGTGACGTCCGAGTTGTAGGCGCCGGGTGTGCAGGAGGAGTCGGGCAGCGGCAGGTACGCATGGGAGCAGGTCGAAGCGTGGGCGGTACCCGTCGCGGCGATGATCAGACCGCCGGCCGCGAGGGCCAGGGCGCTGGTGGTGGCGGTGAAGCGGCGCATGTGGGTTTCTCCCGCAGAGTCGGCCCGGACAGTGGAGTGCCGGGCGGCTGACGGAATGACACCACCACCTGGATCTATGCGAGTAGATCCGTCGAGTGAACAAGAAGCGACCTGCGCAATCCTTACCTGGGCCTGACGAGACCTTTT
The DNA here is from genome assembly GCF_053597895.1 of Streptomyces sp. NPDC001220. Lineage (NCBI taxonomy): Bacteria > Bacillati > Actinomycetota > Actinomycetes > Kitasatosporales > Streptomycetaceae > Streptomyces > Streptomyces sp. NPDC001220. The sequence goes on along the minus strand of NZ_JBSFJE010000034.1, from coordinate 16,711 downwards.
CGCATTTCCGTGTTTCGTCGCAGGTTTGGGCGTCGCACCCCGCCAAGAGCGGTTGCTGGGTGGCGAGCACCCCGGCCCGCTCACGACGCGTGACAACCTTGCCGCCCCCTACCGGCAGGCGCGGCGCACTGCTGAGGCCATCGCGATCGACGAACAGATGGTCGCCGACCATGAGCGGTTGCGAGAGGGCCGCGAGCACCGGCGGCCCGGTCGTCTCCGCGCGCCCGCTTCGCGTTCCGCCGCGCCGGGAGCGAAGTAGGCGGTATGGGCGCCAGACCGGCGCGCGGTTCCGCTCGCAGACTGCGTGCAGCATCTAGGTTCTCGTCTGAGCGCTGCCGCTGTCGGTCTCTCCTTGCCAGTGGGCGAGTTCGGTTCGTGTCGTGAG
>NZ_JBSFJE010000034.1:0-16229 GCF_053597895.1 Streptomyces sp. NPDC001220 | reverse complement strand
GAGTGTCTGGGGGTGGTTGGGGCCGAGGACGCGGATGAGGTCGTGCAGGAGGGCGGTGAGGGCGGTTGTGGCCCCCGCGGCGTCGCCGGCCTCTCCTCGCCAGTGGGCGAGTTCGGTTCGTGTCGTGAGTGTCTGGGGGTGGTTGGGGCCGAGGACGCGGATGAGGTCGTGCAGGAGGGCGGTGAGGGCGGTTGTGGCCCCCGCGGCGTCGCCGGCCTCTCCCTGCCAGTGGGCGAGGTCATGGCGGGTACCGAGTGTTTCAGGGTGGTCGGCACCCAGGACTCGCGCGAGGTCGGCCACTAGTCCGGCGGTGGTTTCGGATGGGATGCCGTTCTCGGCTATGCCCTGCCACCAGGCGAGGTTGCGCCGAGTTGTGAAGGCGCCGGGGTGGTCGGGGCCCAGCACCCGTTCCACGTCTGGTAGCAGTTCGGCGAAGGCCGTGGCGGCCCCGGCCGCGTCTCCCGCGTTTCCCCGCCACCGGGCGAGGTCGTGGCGGCTGGCGAAAGTGTCCGCGTGGTCAGCCCCCAGTAGTCGCATCCGGTCGGCGAGTACGTCGGAGAGGAGGTTGGTGGCCCCGGTGGTGTCCCCGGCTTCTCCCTGCCAGTTGGCGAGTTGGTGCCGAGCGGAGATGGTGCGAGGGTGGTCGGGCCCGCGTCGGGAGGCGAGGACCGTGATGAGATCGCGGAAGTACGCGCAGGCTCCGGAGACTTGGCCCGCCTCGCCCAAGCTGCGCCCGGCTCGGAACAGGACCGTGTGGACTTTCGGCAGGTGCAGGGCTTCTTCGGCGCAGGCGTTGAGCGCCATGGTGTTGGCCCGGAGCACCTGAGCGAGGGCGGTGTCGCTCTCGACTTCGGGCCACGCATCCAGGAGGGCGTCTGCCGCGGCACGGGCGGCGCGGCTGAGCTGCTCGGACGTGAGGGTGTCACGGACCGCGCGCTGGGTGAGCTGATGGACACGGACTGCGGTTTCAGGCGTGGCGGGGGTGTGTTGGATGAGGCTGACTCGGCGTAGAGCGGCAAGTGCCCGAAGAACATCTCTGGTCGGCCTCGGCTCCTGGTCCTCAGCTGGCGGATCCGCGGCGGCATGGAATGTCTGATGGCCGGCGAGGTAGGCCCGGGTGGATGAGCTGGTGAGGACGGCTTCGGGAATGCCGTTGGCGTCCAGAAGGGAGGCAAGTACCAGGAGGGGGCGGGAGAGACCGGCCGGGCGCAGGAGGTCGGCGTGCTCGATGGAGAGGGACCAGGTCGCGGCGACGGTGTGGACCTGGCTGTCGGGGAGGCTGTCCGGCGCGGCATCGCGGAGGCGGATGGTGCGGTCCGCGAGGAGCTGCCGGTACTCGGCGGCCGTGAGTCCGGTGTCGGTGATGTAAGCGGCGGCCTGAGACAGGGCCAGGGGGAGATGCCCGAGGGCGTCGGCAAGCCGGACGAGCTGTCCGTGAGGTTCGACCCGTGGGGCGAGGGCGGCGATGAGGTAGCTGTGGGCTTCGTCGGGGGTGAAGACGCCGACGTCGATGACGCGGCGGCCGGTGGTCAGAGCGGCGTCCTGGCGGCGGGTCGTGACCAGGGTCCGGCCCCGAGGGCTGGCTGGCGGCCACAGGCCGTTCAGGTCCGCCGGGTCGGTGACGTCGTCCAGGACAACCAGCCACCGGCCCGCCTCCTGGCCTGCTTTGGGCTGCAGCCACGCCAGGAATGCGGCGGCGGCCTGGTGGGGGTCTTGAGGCGCGGTGCTGCCGAGGAGCTCGGCTGCGGCCTGCGCGTAGCCGCTGGTGACCGCGCTGCGGCTGCTAGCGGTGATCCACACCAGGACATCCAGGTCACCGCTCTGCCAGGAGGCGCGGGCATAGTGGGCGGCGAGCTGGGTCTTGCCGACACCGCCCAGCCCCACCACCACTCCTGCTGGTGCGACCTGCGTGACGACCGCGGTTCCCCCGACGGCGAGTGCCCTGCTCAGGCGGGATATCTCGGCTCGGTCCCGGAAGCACGTCGCCTGCGGGGGGATGGTTCCGACCTGATGTGGCCACGAAGCCGGAGACCGCGGAGCCTGATAGTGGTTGTTTTGGATCTTCCCCGTGACGGAGCCGTGGAACGTACCGTGGCGGAAGTCGACGACATCACTCTCAGGGGGGCTCTCCTGGGAGGCTCTCTCGTCCGGCTGCCGTGTCATCGCTATCCCCCGCTCGTCTGCTCCAGTAGAGCTATGCCCAGCCAGTCGTGTGGCGTGCTCCGGAGCGTGTTGCCGGGTCAGTGCACCAGAAGAGGCACGGGGCGCTTGGGGAGCCCGTCAGCGTACGCCCGGCGGCTCGGGCGGCTCACGGTGTGACGGATGTTACTCCGCGTGTCTGCATGGTCATTTTCCGTGTATGACGTGTCATCTCAGTGCAGCTCTGGACGTCAACCTGTCGGCCCTGTAACAAATCTGACGGACCAAAAGGTGAGCGACGACTTCGGAGGTGCCGGCGGGGAGCGGTGAGCGTGCCGGTGAGGATGGCAGAAGACGGCATTATGGATCAGTCGACATTCGGAAATCTGGCCGCTCACTCCCGCCGATTGATGTCTGATATCCCGCGGTGAGTGGGGGTGCCAGAATTATCTATGCGGCTTGCATTCCGGTTTGATGTTGACCCTCGGAATGCGAGAAGCCGATTACGGCGAGATGGGGCGCCCGTGCGACGGTCGCACTTGCGGCCGACCGGCAGGCGTCAGCGTGTGCGTCTACTGATCGGGTTTGTTGACTCCTGAACGGCAATAATCATTTGATCGCACTCTCGGGGCTCCCGGGGTGCGGGGGCGTCCCGCGTCAGGGTGCACAAAAGGGGCGATCTCTGCGGGGTTGCGGAGTGCCGCCTTGACAAGTCCTGAGGCATGTGCCGGGCATGTCAAAACCCCGCAGCTGGGGTGTTTCCACTGCTACTTACGGCGGTAGAGACCATCTGGCGGCCGATCGGGAGTGACCTTAACGCGTTCGGTGGTGTTTACTGGACACCGGTCTGATCCTGGTGGGTCCGGACCCTTTCCGGGAGGTCCTGGGGGTGGTGCCCCGGGGCCTCCCGTTTTTGCTGCGCGTTTACATACGGGCCGCCGGCTGGCCGCCCGGGGGATTTTTTCCATGCCGCCGCATGAATATCTGCATGCGAATGACGGGCATTCATGAAAATCGAGAGAAAAGGTTTATGCGGCCTACCGCGGGGCGGGCCGTAACAATCCCCCGCTGGTGGGGGATTGTTGCCGTGGCAATCGCCCTCGCCGCCCTTCCGGAAACGCGACTAGCTCTCGGCTCGCGGCGAGGGGTAGCGTTATCCCGTCTCACGTCACTCCACCCCCGCCCGGACCACACCACCGGGCACGCACCACCTCCCGGAGAGGCGAAGGACCCACCACCGGGGACCCCGCTGAACAGCGGGGTCCCCAAACGATCAAACCGAATAGGGAACAACACCATGGCCACCGCCAACTCCTGCGGCGCCGTACCCCCGTCCCCTCCGGGACACCACGTCGTGCCGCCCATGACGTCGCGTCACCACCGTGCCCCCGGGCGCGCGGACGCCGGAACGCGTCCCACCATCGCGGCCAGGACGGGAGAGTGACCATGCCTCCGGCCCTGGACACCTCCCGGCCCACCGACCTCCTGCACGCCCACGAAGGCAAGCCTGAGGGAAGCTTCCTGCACCACCTGCGGCAGCGCTCCCCGGAGATCTGGCACCAGCTGCTCCAGGCCGGCCTGCGCAGCCGTACCTTCGCCCGCGACGAACTGCTGCCCATGGGGCCGAACAAGCCGTACGTGTACATCGTCCTGGAAGGCGTCGTACGCCAGGACCGCTACCCGCTGGGCACCGGCGCCGGCATCCCCGCCATCACCCGGTTCCGCGGCGCCGGCCAGCTCGTCGGCGAAGCCGCGCTCATCGAGTCCGCCTCCTGCGCCGAAACCCGCTGCCTCACCAACACCGTCGTCATCCCCTGCGCCGCCCGGTACTTCAGCGCCCTCATCGAGCGCCGCCTGTACGACGCACGGATCGCTCTGCTGCACAGCCTCGAAGACCGCAACCGCACCGACGAAGTCGTCTACGGGATGGCCATCCGCCCGCCCCTGGAGCGGGTCAGCAGACTCCTGGCGCACCTCGCCGACACCGCCGGCGTCCCCGACCCCAGGACCTCGCGCCACACGGTCATCACCGGCCCGGGCCAGAAAGACATCGCCGCAGCCCTCCAGCTCGCCGTCTCCACCACGGAGAACGCCCTGCGCACGCTGCGCCACCACGGTGTCATCGAGGCCCGCTACCGGCAGTTCGTCGTCCATGACGTCGACAGCCTGCGCCTCTACGTCGGGGCCTGACACCACCCCCGACGCTCCTCCGGACCCACCACCGCCTTTGCCGCGCCGCACACCCGTCCTGGGAGCGGCGCGCCCGTGAACGGACCAACATGACGACGATGAACGGCACCACGCTGGCGCTCGGCACCAGCGGCGGCAGCCTCGCGGCGAGTATCGCGTTCTCCTTTTTCATGGGAGCGCTCGCCCTCTACACCTTCCTGCACCACCGGGAGGTCTTCGCCTGGATGAAGCAGATCCGCACGACCGACGCGAAGAACACCGCCTACGACGAGCCCGACCAGTGGCTTGCCGACCTCTACAAGGCACAGTGCCGCAGGGCGAAGAAGCCCAGCCAGGCCGAGGACATGGAAGACATCTCCCAGACCGGCGACATGATCCGAGGCATCGCCGACCACATCGAGACCATCCGCACCGAGCTGGCCAAGGTCGTCGAACGCGTCGACGACTACCTCAACACGGCCCTTCCCCCGCACACCCCCGCCCTCAAGGTGTCCTTCCAGGACCACCAGGCCCAGCTCGTCCAGGCCATGAAGCAAGAAGCCGCCCGCGCCGAACTGGCCCAGGCCATCTCCAGCGCCCGGCAGAAGATCACCCTGCTGCGCCGCGGCTGATCACCACAGAAGGCCATCGCGGGCGGTACACCGTCGCCCGCTCCCGACCATCTCCCCAGCGGCACCGGATCCTTCGCCACGGCCAGCGCACGCTGGTTCGGATCCGGTGCCGCGCCGCTGCCCGGACACATGAACAGGACGGCCCGGCCAGATGTGCTCTGGCCGGGCCGTCCTGCGCTGTACGACGAGTGTTAGAGGAGGTCGATCTCCTTCGTACCGTCTTCCCTGTCCTGGGCAGCCCGGCTGGCCTCGCCGCCGAGGCGACGGTGTGCGCCCAGCTGCTCCAGACGGTGCCCCGCGGCGACAATCGGGCCATCGAAGTTCCGCTCGAGCAGTGGGCCACGGAGCTGCGCCGCGGCGGGAACTGCTGACACCTTCCGCCGAGAGCGCCGCGACGGTGAATCATGGTGGGAGCGGGCGGGCTGCACACTGCCGATGTGCAGCCCGCCCGTCCTCATCCACGCCGGCCAGTCACGTCATCAGCGTCACGATGACCGCCAGCAGCGCGATGCACAGCGTCATGACGCTGATAAGGGCCGCCTGGGAGGGGCGGCCCTTGCGGCGCTACTTCTGATGTGTTCGGACTCCGAGTCGGGTTGAGGTTCACGTCAAGTAGTGGACGGTCAGGGTGGAAAGTCTTCCGGATCGCACGGAGTTGACGGCGGGTCGGGGGTGCTGTCCGGGGCCGGTTGGTGCGGCGCGGTGCCTGTGGTGGGTGCGGGGTGCAGTTGTTGGAGGGCGATGCAGGGGGTGAGGTGGCGGGCGGCTGCTTTCCGCAGGATGCGGTCGTTCAGGAACTGGGACCAGGCGCGCAGGAGTCCAGGCAGTCCGCCGGAGTCGGGCGGCAGGAGGTGGCGGAGGGCGAGGGCGATCAGCGTGGTGCCGGAGAGGGTTACGGGCAGGGTGCTGAAGATGTCGCTGGTGGCGGGCATGGTGGACTCCGCTTTCGGGGCGGGGCGTTCGCCCGATGAGATGCCGAGGGGGGCGACGGGCCACGGGTGCCGGCCACGTCGTGAGGTCACCTCAGCAGCACCCCGTTCGCGAAGGCGGCGTCGATTTCCTATTTCGTGGTCATCGTTGCTGGTGACGGCGCTAGGTTGAATGTTCCCGAGTCGCCCGAGTCGTGATCTGACCGCGGAGAAGCAGCGTGGCCAACCCCGAGTACGACCGTTTTCCCGAAGCCATCCAGAGGCTTTACGGGCTCGCCGACCAGCCCACTCCGGACCGGATCGCCCATCTCCTGCGCTCGGCGCCAAATCCGATGAAGGTCAGTACCAGCACTGTCGCTGACTGGGTCCGCGGTACCACCGTTCCGCGGAACGTCCCCCAGTTCCTGGCGGTAGTCGGCGTCCTGGTGCACCTCACTCAGCGGCGCGGCAGGGTGGTGCCGGCCGATCTGTCCCATCCCGACGCGTGGAAGCGACGGATTCAGGAGGCACGCAGTAACCGGAACCAGCTGCCTCCGCCAGCGCCGTCGGCGCCACCTTCTGCCGAGCAGCCGGCGTCCGAGAGCGCGCCCCATCAAGCTGATCCGCCGCCCTGGTACATGCGCAGGAGCATGATCGCTGCACTGGGGGCGACCACCGTCGTGGTGATTGCCGGTACGTTCGTATGGCTGGACCCGCTCAACGGCTCAAGCGCCGATGACGGCAAACCATCTAGGAGCTCGTCCTCCGGCGCGACTGCGTCCCAGTCATCCAAAGCACAGACCGGGGACGATGCAGGCCCCCTCCGGTACACCGCACGCTGGCCCACCTATGCCATCTGCGACGGCGCAACGTCCGTGGCGATGCCTTCGGGCGGCCAGCCCCTCTCGATGTTCAACCTGACTGACCAACGCTTCCGATCAGTCATCACCAGCAAGGGCGGCGCCGCTTGGGGGGCCGGGCACCTTTACATCGACCTGAGCACCGACGATGCCAGAAAGATCCAGATCGACGATATCGCCCCCACCACCAGAACCCCCGAAGCCATCGACCCGCCCGCATGGGTGGCCGTCACCGGAGGCGGATGCGGCGAGACCTATGGCCGTGTCTTCGACTACAACCTGGACACCGCACACTTCGCCGACAAGGGAGTCGTAGGACAGCGCAGCCCTGAAGAGTCACCCGCTCCCACCAACCCGCTGGGCCCCGGGTTCACCGTCAGCGCAGACGACCCGGCCACTGTCCTCGTGAACGCCACCGCCTGCCATGGGAACTACCAGTGGAGCCTGCGGATCACCTACACCTCGGGCAACAGGACGTACCACAAGGTCGTCGGCCCCTTCCGGTCCATGGGCAAGGCCGGGAAGAACACCGTGGGCTACGAGCTTCCCCCAGGAGCAGCCAATCCTGGCGCTGCCCAGCCCGCACCTAAGCGGGCGGTCCTCTGCCCAACCGACAGCTGATGGGGTAGGCGGCATCGATGTTGACTGGCGTGGCCGCTCCGCCGTGCTGGTCCGGTAATAGGGACGTCGCGGCCTTCGCGTGAGACAGATCAACGGCCGGTGTCGATGGACGACACCGGCCTTCTGCTGTCCGCCGGGACCGCTGCTCAGCGGGCGAGGGTGACGGTGATGGGCCGGTCCGGGCAGGCGGCGAGCTGTTCGGTGAGTGCGGCCTGTTCGGCGGGGTCGATGCTCAGCTGGTAGCGGGTTTTGTCGGCGATCCAGTCGGTGACGTAGTCACACCAGTAGGGTGCGTACGGCGGCAGCCACTCGGTGGGGTCCTTGTCGGCCTTGCTCCTGTTCGAGGCCGCAGAGACCGCGATGAGCGCGCGCGAGTCGTCGAGGTCGTTGGCGTAGGCCTCGCGTTCCTTGGGTGTCCAGGCGGAGGCGCCGGAGTCCCAGGCCTCAGCGAGCGGGACCAGGTGGTCGACGTCGAGCTGGCTGGCGCTGTTCAGGTAGCGGTCGTCATAGGGCGAGTACCAGCTGCCCCCGGTCAGCGCGCACTTCGGGCCGACCTCGGGGGCAGTGACGGCTTCGGCCAGGAGGACCTCGGCGCGCGCGTTGCAGCCGTTCTTGTCCGCGTCGGTCCAGTGCTTGAACTTGTCCCGGGAGTAGCCGGCACGGCTCTCCTCCGCGACGGACAGCGCGGCCAGCGCGTCCCGGACCGGCAGAGTGATCGTCTCGCCCGGCGCCCGGTGCGCGGGCTGTTGTGCGGCCGCAGGGGATGCTGGGGAGGCGGCGTGGGCGGTGGTGGGGGTGAGCAGGGCGAGCGGCGCGAGGGCGACGATCAGGGCGTGTCGAGTGCGGGCAGGACGCACAGCGCGGGTCTCCGTTCCGAAGATCACGAACAGGGTTGTGATCTTCGTAGCGGCCCCGACGGGGCAGTGTCGGCCGGTTGGGGGCGGGTTCACCCGCCCGGCGAACTAGTCACACCACCGATCCGCCCGGCGTGCCCGATGTTCGCCACGCCCTTCAAGGCTGCGAGCGCAGTGCGTCTGGCAGCGCCACGGACGGGTCACTTGGTGAGGATGGGGCCGTTGGGGCTGTAGTCGAAGTGGTAGGTGGGGATTTTGGGTGGGGCGCCGTCGCTGGGGAAGCCTTGGGTGTGGTTGTCGAGGGTGGTGGTGCCGTGTTTGCCGTCGGCGATCCAGTCGAGCTGGATGGTGTAGCGGCAGTCCTGGCCTTGTGCGCAGCCTTTGGCGACGCGGAGGTCGAAGACTTCAGGGTCGGAGGGGCCGACCTGGTACGGAAAAGTGACGGCATCCTTGACGACTTCGCCGGTGAAGTCGTCCTTTTCGGGGCGTGCTTTCCAGGTGGCGGTGGGGCGGGAGAGGTCGAGGTCGAAATGGCGTTCCTCGACTCCGCCGCCGCATTGTCCGTAGCCGACGAGGATGCCTTGGGTAGGTGGGTCGCTGCGTTTGGTGACGGTGAGCCGCATGCGGGTGACGATGACTTTCTGGGGGGTGCGGCCCTGCAGGGTGATCTCCACGGTGGTGCCGCGGACGACGCCGGCGTCAGTTGCCTGGCCACCCTTGACCTGTTTGAGGTAGGCATCGGGGGTGCCGTCGAAGTACACGGCTCCACACACCGGTGCGACAGTGCTGGCCTGGATGGCGATCGGGGGCTTGCCGCTCCACTGGTCGGACTGCTGCCCGGCGCTGTTGTTCGTCGAGTCGGATCCTGCCTGCGAAGCCGTAGGGCCACCGGCGGAGGATTTTGACCCCGCCGTCCGGCCGTCGCTGTCGGCCGCGTTGTCGAAGGGGTTGAAGAGCGCGACGGCCGCACCGGCGATGACGAACGCGCTCACCGACAGCAGAGCGAACCGGGTCTTCTGTGAGAGTGCAGACCACCACGGGATGCCAGATGGGCGCCGCGGTGGTCCTGTCTCGCCGGGTGCGACCGGCGAGTTGGGCGTGGCTGCGGCAGAGGCGGAGTCGGCTGTCACCGCTGCCGTGCCGGCGAGCGGGGCGGCAGTAGCAGTGGTGCGCTGTTTTCGGGCGTCGGCGTCGAGGCGGTCGCTGGCCGCTGCGTGCTGTCTGGCTGCCTCGTCGGCGGCGTCTTGTCCGCCCAGTGCGCGGGCGATGGCGATCACGGTCTCGGGCTGCGGCATGTTCTTGCCGTTGAGGGCGTTGGACACCGTGCTCTGCACCAGCGAGGAGGTCGGGTCGTGGGCGCGGACCTTCTCCACGATGGCCGCCAGGGTGGGCCGGCTGTGTTGATTGCGTAACCGCTGCAGCCACGCCGCGAGTTCGGCCACCGGATCCCCGTGCTCGCTCACCGCTCAGCCCCCCGTCCGCCCTGATCGCCGACGGTCAGCGTAGCGGCGCGGACCGCGGCTCAACAGCCCTTTCCTTGCGCGCTGTTCACCGCTTTTCGATGGTCTTTCAAGACGTTCAGTTTTATGGGAAAAGCCTGGTCAGCGGGCTGCACTGAGGTCATCCCCTTCCACCGCGGCGCCGGACTTCGACCCGGGCTGCTCCCTTGCACGGAGGACCTCATGCCCGCACACATCCCGGCCGACGACGCGGACGCCTGGCTCCAGACCATCAACCCCCACGACGCCCTGCGCGTCATCGCCGCCTGGGACCGACTGCGCTATCACATCCCCGGCAAGACACACCTCGCTCCCCGCCTGCACACCCTGACCCGCATCCCCGTGCAGCGGATCTACGACCTCCAGAACGTCCGCAACACCTGCGCCCACCCCTTGCAGCGACCGCTGACCCAGAAAGACCTCGACCGCGTCCTTGTCACTGCCTACACGCTTCGGGCCCGTCTCTGACCCGGCACAGCGGAGACCCTCAGCAGAGCCCGCTGGCGTGCCCCGCTTGCGCCGGCTACCAGCGCATGCCGAGCACGTTCAACGCCGTACGCCGTTCCTCGTTCAGCTTCCCTGCCCTGCGCCGGGTGTTGTCGAGCCACGCCCCGAGCCGTACGGCCGCCTGCTCGCCCCCGTCGCCGTTCCCGGTGATCTCGACATGCTGCCGGGGGACCTGGAGGTGTCCCTCGCGGGCGTGGAACTGGCGGGCGGCGGCGAGGTTCGCCTCCCACCGTGCGTCCCGCGACCGTGGCGCACCCGGCATCGGCTCGCCCTCGGCGGGGGGCTCGATGCCGACCGTCTCCAGGAGCCACTGCTGTGCGGGCATGAGCTTGTCCCATCCGGCCCGTTGTCCGGCCGCCCACACTCCCAGGTCCTCGCCCTGGACGATGAGTTCACCGGGCCGGGCCGGGATGGAGCCGCCTGCTTTCACCTGCGCGAGCGTGAGCCGGTACGCGCGCTGCCACCCGATCTCCCACGCCGGGCACCACCCTGGGTCGAGGTCGGCCAGAGCCTCGATGCGGCTCTCTGCCAGCTCCCCAGTGTAGGAGACGCCCGTTTCCCCGGCCGCGCGCCGTTCGGCGTTCTCAGCCCCTCTCCTGGCTGCTGCGCGGGCGTTCTTCATGAAGGTCCCGATGGGGAAGTCGTCCCAGACGGCGGTGGTGGGCGGCAGCAGGTGGGAGTGTGCTTCGGTGTAGGAGTGGGCGACGGCGAGGCCGGCTTCCCACGCGGACGCCTGCACCGACCACACCATCCCGAGCGTCTCCAGCTGTTCCACGCGCGAGGCGTCCAGGGTTCCGGCCGCGTAGTACTTCCGCTGATCTGCCAGCCACACCCCGAGCGGATGTCCGCCGGCCGCGCCCCAGTCCTCCGGGGAGACGTACGTGTACGGGACCCGAAGCTCGCTGTTGCCGGTCTCGCGCAGCCACCGGGTGGCGACCTCGATGCCGCGCCGCCAGTACGCGGCCTCGGGGTCGATGACCCGCAGCCGGACGAACTGCGCGAGGGCGGCGGGGTCGCGTTCCTCGCTGAACCTGAGTACCCCGGCCGCCGCCTCACCGACGCGGACGACGTCCTCCTGGTCGACGTCGACGTCGTCCTCCTGGTCCAACTCGTTGTCCTGGTCGTCGTCGGCGTCGGGCTCCGGGCGGGCGTTGCGGACACGGGGGTCGGCGAGTGCTTCGATGGTGTCCGTGTCGTGTGCCTGCAGGGCTCCGAGGATCTTCGCGAGGGTGCCGTAGGCGTCGGAGGTGAGCAGCTCGTTGGCGTCCTCGTCTTCTCCGAGGAACACGGGGACGATCAGCGTGGCGAGCTTGCCGATGCCGGGCCGCATCCGCAGCGCGCGCCCGACCATCTGCACGATGTCCACCATGGAGCCGCGGGCGTCGGCGAACAGCACCGCGTCGCATTCAGCTGTGTCGACGCCCTCACCCAGGACACGGACCGACGACAGCACCCGCAGCTCGGCGCGCACGTCCGTGCCGTCCAGGCCGGGCCCTGCGAGGTAGTCGGAGGCGAACTCTTCGAGGACCTGGCGGCGGTGGGCGGGGGTGTGCTCGCCGTACAGCCACTGCGCCCACACCTGGTCCGCCGGCGGGAACGTGGCGGGGTCGTCCTCGGCGAGCCGGGCGGCCGTCACCGGTACGGCGGCCGCCATGGCTTCCGCCTCGCCGACCCTGCTGTGGAAGCTGAGCACGCGACGGAACCGCTCCTCAACAGCCGCGCGCATGAGCCCGGTCTGGACAGCCGCGAGCCGCGCCCCCCGTACGGCGTCGGAGCCGGTCGCCTCGGTCGTGAGTGCGGCGTAGAGATCAGGGTCGCGGATGTCCAGGCACAGCACCTGGTACGGCGCCACCAGCCCCAGCCGGATCGCCTCACTGAGTTTCAGCTTGTACGCGACCGGCCCGAACAGGGGCGAGTCCTCGTCCATGGAGGCGACCAGCCGCGGGCAGTCTCCGTTGGCTTCCCATACGCGTGCCGTGGCGGTCATGTAGAGCCGCCGTACGGCCGGGACTTGGGTCTGGTCGTGCACGGCCGCCCACGGCTTGAGGCCGTCACCGCTTACCCGGTGCGCCTCATCAATGATCATGAGGTCCCACACCCTGAGTCCGGCCGCGTGTGCCCGCTGGAGTGTTCCCATGCCCACCGAGGCGTAGGTGGCGAACACGGTGACGGTCTCGGGGCCGGCGGTCCATGCGATCAGTTCGCCCGGGTCCGTCGTGCACGGCACCCCCTGACTGTCCGCACCGCGCAGGGAGCACACGCCGATCATCGCGCCGCGACGGCCGCCCGCCCGCCACGTGGCGGCCATCTGCAGGAGCAGGTCCAGGGTGGGCACCAGGACCAGGACCCGGCGCGCGGACAGATGGTCGGCTGCCGCCACACCGATCAGGGTCTTCCCGGATCCGGTCGCGGCGATGACCTGCGTGCGCAGGCCCTCGGGCGGGATGCCCTGGCCGGGCTGTTCGGAGAGGTGCTGTAGGACCGCGTCGACGGCTTCGACTTGATGCGGGCGGAGCGTGACGGCCACGATGGTGGTCCTCCTGGTCTGTGAGCTCTGGTGACTGGGTGGGTGGGCGGCCGTGCGCCGGGAAGTGGACGGCCGCCCTTCTGGACTGTGCAGGGTGGGCGCGGCAGGCTGACTAGGTGTCCGTGGACGTCGTGAAGCGCCCGCCCTCACTCCTGTGGGCCCCGCGCCGTCCTGATCCGGGGCGGGCCTCGTGCGCCGCGCGGACCTGCGCCGACGGATACAACGACTGGCCGCTCCGGCCGGGCTCCCGTCCCACAGCGGCGATGCCCCATCGCGACAGCTGCCTGCGGGCCGAACCGGTCGCCGACTTTCCCGTGAATCCCAGGTAGGCGGCCACCACGGAGACGGTCCACAACTCCTCTGGGGGCGTGGGGGAGGGCGGAGGGTCTGGGGTCATCAGGACGTGCCTTTCGGGGAGTTGGCGGGCTCTCGCACAACACCCTCATAGTGCCTCACTGCGAGGCGCTATGGGGGTGATTTCAGAAGACCCCCACAGGGCCCGTGAGTGCCCTGACCGCCATGTTGGTCCCGCCTGCTCCACCACCCCCGATCGATCGCTGCCTGCACCGCGCCCGGCCTCGGCCGCCGCACCCGGGTCCGCCGGCTGCTGTGCGGTCTGACCGGTGCGTGAAGGCCGGTGCCGGACGCGGCGACCGTGACCACCGCGGTGGCGGGCACGGAGTCGGCGGCGACCGCCGCGCCTGACGGTGAGCTGGGTGTCGGCCGTCGGAAACCCCCGTCGGGTTGGCCAGCACCGGTGGCGTAGGTGCTGGTGGGTCCTGGCGGTCCTATTCGGGCCGGTCGGCCCCACCGAGCGCGGGCATGCGCGGCTTGCTACTGCGAGTCGCGGTGGAGGGCGCGGATCCTGTCGGCCAGGTCAGGGAGGTCAGACAAATCGATGTTGCGCTGATTGGCTGCGTACCTCACAAGGCCGAGGAGGCGGTGTAGGAGGTCGGCCTCCTGCTTCTGCCAGTGCCAGTCTGGGCCGTCCAGGTCACCGTCGTCGGTGGATTGCTGAGGGGCGTTGCGGAAGCGCTCGTACTCGGCCACACAGTCCCGCAGGGCTGTCGGCCACACGAGCAGTACCGGCTCGGGGCTGTCCTTGGCTTCGGAGCCGCGGACCGCCAGAATGACCCGTGCCTCCTGCGACCGGTCGGCGCGCTCTTGGAGGTCATCAATGGCAGCCAGCTGGGCTGCTATGCGGCGGATCCGCTGCGCATGCTGGCGGGCCCACTCTCGCTCGGCGCGCCGGCTTCGGCGTTCGCGGGCCTGTTCGACACGCTCGCTCTGGGTACGTGGCACAGTGCCGTCTGGTCGGGTGTAGGCCCGGCTTAGCTGAAGGTGCCGCCGCTCTGCTGCCTGACGCCCGCTGAGCTCCTGCCATTGGGCGATACGCGCCCAGGTGATCTTTCTGGTGCGGGCAAGAGAGGTGAGTTTGAGTTCATCGTGGTCGAGCTTCTCGCGCAGCATCCGGATGACCAACAGCGCTGCGAGCACGTCAGCGTCGGTGGCGTCTGGCAGCAGGGTGCCCTCGGCCCACTGGCAGATGCGGTCGTAGTTCCGCGCGATGTCCATCAGCCGTCCCGGCGAGCCGCCGCTGCGTGATGGAAGCCGGCGGCCGCCCGAGTGGGCCAGGGTCAACCGTGCCCACGCCTGGTCCCGGTTGTGCTCAAAGTCCGGGTGCTGCCTGTCCCCCGTGTTGGATGTCGTCCTCATGACGACTCCTCGCGTCGTCTCGCAGACGACGTTTCCGTCGGCTGGGATGGTGTGGGGCGGCACTCTTCCCCGGACTGCGTGCCTAAGACAACTGCTGGCCACGACCGTACGGCCTGCTCCCGTGCCTGAAGGCGACGCCTGCGGCGCCATGCAGAGCGGATCGAACCAGCGGTGACCGCAGTGAGAGCGAACATCACGGCAGCGATGTACTGGGCGCTGACGTCATGGATGAAGGATGTCGACATGGCTGGATCGGCGCACGTCATCCGTGTGCGCCTCGCTCCTCTTAGGGGTCGTCGGTACAGAGGACCGTTGCTTGGCAAACGCGAACCACCACGACGGCGAACCACGTCCTGCAGGAAACGGCCCGGGACGGCCTCCATCGCGGCTCGCTCCCGGGTGGAAGTCTGCCTGGCTCAGCCCAGCCGCATATGCACTCTCACCGCTCCTGCGCCAAGCGCCACCTTGCGCCACCCCGACTTAGAGCGCATATCTGACATAAGGATGTCGAAAGCTCAAAGGGAATGTCGTCCTCCGGCTTCTCTCACGTCGCCGTACGTGCGCACGGACTGCCCAACCGCCCTTTCAGCGCGACGCGTTGGGCAGGGTCCTGCCCCGTCGCCCCACTGTCTCGAATCCCACGGTGCGGCTCGGGCGGCGGGTGGTTACGGATCTACGAGGTAGGCCTTCTCGCCCATCATCAGCGGAGCGTCGGCGGGGCCCTTGATGTAGGGCCCGCGCCAGATAACCCGGTGTTCCTGGCGGCTGGGGTACCACTGGCGGACCTTGTGCATCCGTACCGGCCACCGGTGGTGGTACAGCCTCTTGGTTTCCCCCGTCGGATCCGACGGGCGCGGTGAGGGTGCAACCAGGCGGATCACCCGTACCTCGGGGTCGCACAGCGCCGAGCCGTGGTTGTCGCCCGGGGAAGGCGCCCCGAGCGGGTCTCGGGACGAGCCGGCGGCCGTGACGCCTTGGGCGATCAGCCGCCAGAAGGCGAACATGTAGCGGCCCACGAAGTCGTCGTACGGGTCATCTACCCGACCGCCGCCCCACTCGCCAGTCTCTGAGACCGGCTCTGTACGCCATGCTGAGGCACGGGTGAGAGCCTTCTGCAGCTGACGGTGATGCTCGGAGAGATCCGCGAGTGTCTCGCTGCTCTCCTCCGCCAGGCACGCATCGCCCCGCATCCCGTACATGCCGTCCGGCATCAGCGGCGGCAGCGGGCTTCCGGACGCGCGCGCTTGGGCGACCGCCTGCCGCCATCCGGCCGGCTGCACGGGGCCGTCGCGGTCCATGAACGTCGTCACCCGGACACCCGGGTACTGGGCAGTGGGCAGGATCTGATGCTGGGTGATGAACTGCCAGCCGAACGCCTTGGTGTCCGACAGCGAGCCGGTGCGGTTGACGACTACGACCGGCTCGGGCAGTACCAGCAGCCCGGTGGGCAGGAGGATGTCCCGGTCGCGGTCCAGAGTGCTGGTGTCGGCCGGCTCGAGAGTGGCAGCCGCGGCCATGACTGCGGCGTGCGCTGCCGGGGAGATGACGAGCACTTCCGCCTGCCGTAGCAGTTTCCCGATCTGGCGCATCTGCCACGAAGCAGCTTCCCCGGCTGCCTGGGGCCACGGCGGCCGGTATCCCTGCTTGCCCAGTGTCATCGACAACGCCGCATCCCGCTCGATGCCCTCGGGTTTGCCTGCCATTGGAGTGACCCCCGAGATTCCGACACCTGGACGCTGGATGTTTCGTCATCCAGGGGAAGTGATCCATGGTGGCAAAACGGAGGAATTTCCCGGA
>NZ_JBSFJE010000033.1:0-26872 GCF_053597895.1 Streptomyces sp. NPDC001220 | reverse complement strand
TCCTCGGTGCTTTCCAGGTTCTCGCTCTCGCGTTTCCCTTTCCGGCGGTTCCGACTCTATCAGATCCTTTCGGCGTCTGATTCCCAGTCAGCGGGTGTTGTCTTCGCGGCTGTTGGGCCGTTCCGACGTCTCAAACCTTAGCGGATCCGCTCCGCGATGCCCAATCGGGCCTTAGTGGCTCGACCGGACAGCACAGAGATCCGAAATCGAATTGAATTCGGGCACGCCGAAATCAACCCGGTCGGGAGATCGTACTGATGGTTTGGGTGCCGCTCATGCGGCGGAGGTGCTGTCGCAGAACCGTTACGGCTCCGTGGCAACCCGAAGAACTTTACGGATCGGCCAGGGGGGTGTCAAGTACCCCCTGTCAAGATTTTTTTCCGGCAGCCCGTGACCTGGGTCAGTCCAGGTCGGTGAGGCGGCCGCCGGCGTCGGGCTGGGCGTGCTCCACGCGGCGCAGC
Organism: Streptomyces sp. NPDC001220; assembly: GCF_053597895.1. Taxonomy (NCBI): domain Bacteria; kingdom Bacillati; phylum Actinomycetota; class Actinomycetes; order Kitasatosporales; family Streptomycetaceae; genus Streptomyces; species Streptomyces sp. NPDC001220. The sequence goes on along the minus strand of NZ_JBSFJE010000033.1, from coordinate 26,411 downwards.
AGCCTGGTGAGGACCTCGCCGAGCACACCGCGCTCGGCCGGAGAGAGGTCCTGGAGCAGCTCCTCCTCGAAGACCGAGGCGAGGCGCATGGCCTCCAGCCACTTCTCGCGGCCCTCGGAGGTCAGCTCGACGATCACCCGGACGCGGTTGGACTCGTCCCGCTCCCGGGTGACCAGACCCTCGGCGACCATCCGGTCGATGCGGTGGGTCATCGCGGCCGGGGTGAGACCGAGTCGCTTGGCCAGCTCGCTGGGGCCCAGCCGGTAAGGGGCGCCGGAGAGGACGAGGGCCTTGAGGACCTCCCACTCGGCGCTGCTGATGCCGAGGGCGGCGGTCTGGCGGCCGTAGGCGACGTTCATCCGGCGGTTGAGCCGGGACAGCGCCGAGACGACCTTCTCGACCTGGGGGTCGAGGTCCTGGAACTCACGCTGGTAGGCGGCGATCTGTTCGTCGAGTGTCGGCTCGCCGGCGCCGGTGGTGTCGGCCATGCCCGAAGTATCGCACGAACAAGCTTGGCGTTGAAGTCCTTCGGCATGTAGTCTTTAGGTCGAAACTTTAGCTTCTAAGTCTTCAGACTTCAGCAGTCCGCTGACTTAACGACCTGAGAGAGGTGAACGTGACCAGGGCGATGGGCGCAGCGATGCGCCGGATCCACGTGGGGAACGCACTCAGCGCGTTCGGGCTCGGCTTCACCGTCCCCTACCTGTACGTCTATGTGGCGCAGGTGCGGGGGCTCGGTGCCATGACAGCGGGGTTCGTGCTCGCCGTCTTCGCCGTGGCCGCGCTGATCGTGCTGCCGTTCGCCGGCCGGGCGATCGTGCGGCGCGGCCCACTGCCGGTCCTTCTCACCGCCCTGGTCCTGGCCGCGACAGGTGCGCTGAGCCTCGGCCTGGCGGGACAGGCGGCGACCGTACTGGCCGCGGCCGCGCTGCTCGGCGCCGGGCAGGCCGTGATGCAGCCGGCGCTGGCCACGATGATCGTGGACTGCTCCTCGGCGGAGACCCGGTCGCGGGCGTTCGCGACGCAGTTCTTCCTGCAGAACCTGGGGCTCGGTGTCGGTGGCCTCATCGGCGGCCACCTGGTCGACACGACCCGGGTCTCCTCCTTCACGCTCCTCTTCGCCATCGAGGCGGCGATGTTCCTGCTGCTGGCCGTGGTGATGTCGACGGTACGGACGCCGCACGCACCACGGATCGCGGACGCTCCCGCCTCGGCCGCGAAGGCCGGCTGGAAGCAGTTGCTCGGGAACCGGGCGATGGTGCAGCTGAGCGTGCTGGGCTTCGTGCTGTTCTTCGCGTGCTACGGACAGTTCGAGTCCGGGCTGAGCGCGTACGGCGTCGAGGCGGCGGGGATATCCACGTCCGCGCTGGGGACCGCGCTGGCCGCGAACACGCTGATGATCGTGGTCGCGCAGTTCGCCGTGCTCAAGTTCGTCGAGCGCCGGCGGCGGTCCCGGGTGATCGCCGGAGTCGGGCTGATCTGGGCCGTGGCCTGGGTCGCGGCGGGGTACGCGGGGCTGGGGCACGGCAGCCAGGAGATGGCGACGGCCGCGTTCGTGTCGACGTACGCACTGTTCGGGCTGGGTGAGGCGATGCTGTCGCCGACGGTCGCTCCGCTGGTGGCCGACCTTGCGCCGACGGGGCTGGCCGGGCAGTACAACTCGGCGTTCGCCCTGGTGAAGCAGCTCGCGCTGGCGGTCGGTCCGGCGGTGGGCGGGCCGCTGGCAGCGTCGCTGCCCGCCCCGTACATCGTGACGTTCCTGCTGTTCTCGCTGGGGATCAGCGTGCTGGCGATACGGCTAGGCAAGCGGCTGTCGCCGGCCCAGGACCAGCCGTGGCTCGCGTCGAAGAGCGTGGTCGTGGCGAGGGGCGGAGCCGCGGCGGAGTCCGTTTCCGCGTAGCGGTGGCCGGGCGGGGCACTCACGGGCGCCGGCAGGGCGCCCCTTCAGGGGCGCGGCGACCTGGGCGAGCAACACCCACCTGCAGCCGAAACCCGGCCCTCCCCCTACCCCTTCGGCAGTACGAACTCGCACCACACCGCTTTCCCGCCGCCCGGTGTCCTTCTCGACCCCCACCCGGAGGCGATCGTCGCCACGATCGCGATACCCCGGCCCGACTCGTCCCCCGGTTCCGCACGTCTGCGGCGCGGCAGGTGGTCGTCGCCGTCCGTCACCTCGATGATCAGGCGGCGGTCGGTGCGGCGGAGCCGCAGCCGCATGGGCGGGGTGCCGTGCTGGAGGGAGTTGGCGACCAGCTCGCTCGTGGCGAGGACGCCCAGGTCATGGAGTTCGACCGGGAAGCGCCAGCTGGTCAGCACGCCGGAGGCGAAGGCACGCGCGCGTGGCGCCGCTTCGACGCCGCCGAGGAGTTCCAGCGCCGCGTTGCGGAACAGCTCGCCGTCGGGGCCGGTACGGGCCGGGTGCTGGAGGACCAGGACGGCGACGTCGTCGTCGTGGTCGGCCGTGACGCCGGCCGAGCGGACCAGGCGGTCGCAGATGACCTGCGGGGTGCCGGTGGCTCCCGCCAGCGCGCGTTCGAGCGCGGCGATGCCCTCGTCCAGGTCCTCGTTACGGCGTTCCACCAGGCCGTCCGTGTAGAGGACGGCGGTGGAGCCGGGGCCCAGCGGTACCGAGCCCGACGTGTGGATCCAGCCGCCCGTGCCGAGCGGCGGCCCGGTCGGCTCGTCGGTGCGGAGCACGGTGCCGTTCTCGTCGCGGACCAGGATCGGCAGGTGGCCGGCCGAGGCGTACACCAGCCGGCCCTCGTTCGGGTCGTGGATGGCGTACGCGCAGGTGGCGATCTGGTTGGCGTCGATCTCGGTGGCGAGGCCGTCGAGGAGCTGGAGGACCTCGTGCGGGGGCAGGTCCAGGCGGGCGTAGGCGCGGACGGCCGTGCGGAGCTGGCCCATGACGGCCGCCGCGCGGACGCCCCGGCCCATCACGTCGCCGATGACGAGGGCGGTGCGGCCGCCGCCGAGGGTGATGACGTCGTACCAGTCGCCGCCGACCGCGGCCTCGGTGCCGCCGGGCTGGTAGGTCGCGGCGATGCGCAGGTCGTCCGGCTGTTCGAGTTCCTGCGGGAGGAGGCTGCGCTGGAGGGTCACGGCCGTCTCGCGCTGGCGGCGCTCGCTGGCGCGCAGTCGCTCGGCCGCCTCCGCGTGGTCGGTGACGTCGGTGGCGAAGAGCAGGACGCCGCCCTCGTGGTCGTCGTTCTCCGCGACGGGTGTGCAGGTGAACGTGTAGGTGCGGCCGTCGAGCGCCTTGCGGGACTTCAGCGTGCGGGGCTTGCCGCTGCGCAGGACCTGGTCGAGGAGGGGGAGCAGACCGAGTTCGGCGAGTTCGGGCAGGGCCTCGCGGGCGGGGGCGCCCGGGGGCCGTACGCCGAAGGCCGTCGTATAGGCGTCGTTGACGTACCCGATGTGGTGGTCGGGGCCGTGGACGAGGGCGACCAGGGCCGGGACGCGGTCCAGGACGTCGCGGGCGGGCAGTTCGTCGACGGCGGGCACACAGGGCGGGTCGTCGGTCAGTTGTTCGACGCGGGCAGCGGGCACGGAGCCTTCGCCCCGTCGGTCCGGGGAGACCGCGTGCTCGGTCCGCGCTGCGGCGCGGCGCTGCGTTCCGGGGAGCCGGGCGCTCCAGCGCGTGAAGTTCACGAATCCTTGCCTCGTGTCGTCGTCTCCGGCCTGCTACAGGAGCGGCCGGGGGCCGGGGGTGGTCCCCCGGTGCAGTTCTGGGGAGAAGCCTTGTGCTCGGTCGGGGGGCAGTCTGGCAGGGTGGCCGTCGGCGGCGACATCCGTCAGACGCCGGGGCGGGCCGTGGAGTTCCTGAGTTCCGTCAGGACGACCCGTTCGAGTCGTCGGAGGGACTGTGAGGAGGCTTTCCACCGGCCGCGAGTTCGAACTCCGCTCGGGGATGTTCGAGTGATCCGAGCGAGACGATCTCCCGTTTGAAGAGTCCGGCGAGGGTCCATTCGGCGAGCACGCGGGCCTTGCGGTTGAAGGTGGGCACCCTGCTCAAGTGGTAGACGCGGTGCATGAACCAGGCAGGGTAGCCCTTCAGCTTGCGCCCGTAGACCTGGGCGACGCCCTTGTGCAGTCCCAGGGAGGCGACGGAGCCGACGTAGGCGTGGGCGTAGGTGTCGAGGGGCTCGCCGCGCAGGGTGTGCACGATGTTGTCGCCGAGAACCTTGGCCTGGCGGACCGCGTGCTGCGCGTTGGGGGCGGTCTCGGTGCCGGGTTCGGCGGCGGTGACATCGGGAACGGCGGCGGCGTCGCCCGCGGCCCACGCGTGGTCGACGCCGTCGATCGCCAGCTCGGCGGTGCATTTCAGCCGCCCGCGCGGGGTGAGCGGAAGGTCGGTGGCGGCGAGCACGGGGTGCGGCTTGACGCCGGCCGTCCACACGAGCGTCCGGGCCGGGAAGCGCTGGCCGTCGCTGAGGACGGCGATGCGGTCGGCGCAGGATTCCAGGCGGGTGTTCAGCAGCACCTGGATGTTGCGGCGGCGCAGCTCGGTGACGGTGTAGCGGCCCATCTCGTGGCCGACCTCGGGGAGGATCCGGTCGGTGGCCTCGACGAGGATCCACTTCATGTCCTCGGGCTGGACGTTGTGGTAGTACCGCGTGGCGTAGCGGGCCATGTCCTCCAGTTCGCCGAGGGCCTCGACGCCGGCGTAGCCGCCGCCGACGAAGACGAAGGTGAGGGCCGCGTCGCGGATCGCGGGGTCGCGGGTGGAGGAGGCGATGTCCATCTGCTCGATGACGTGGTTGCGCAGGCCGATGGCCTCCTCGACGGTCTTGAAGCCGATGCCGTGCTCGGCGAGACCGGGGATGGGCAGCGTGCGGGCGATCGAGCCGGGCGCGAGGACCAGTTCGTCGTATGCGAGGAATGTGGCGCCTTTTCGTTCCTCGGCCGTGGCGAGGGTGGTGACTTCGGCGGTGCTCTTGGCGTGCTCGATGGACGTCACCTCGCCGATGACGACATGGCACCGGTCCAGAACGCTCCGCAGCGGTACGACGACATGACGAGGGGAAATCGAACCCGCGGCCGCTTCGGGAAGGAACGGCTGGTACGTCATGTAGGGATCGGGGGTGACGACAGTGATGTCGACCTCGTCCCGCCTGAGCTCCGCCTTCAGCTTCCGCTGGAGCCGCAGGGCCGTGTACATCCCGACGTAGCCGCCGCCGACAACGAGAATGCGCGCACGTTCCTTCACCATCCCATGACGCACCCGTGACTGTTGTTTGTCCACAGCCCCGGCAATTTGTGTGACCGGCGGGCCGCTGTGTCGGGTGCCGGACGCACGGCCGGGACCGGACGAAAGGGGCCAGGTCAGCGGGGGCGGACGAGGGGGCGCGAAGGCAACGAATCGGGATGTAAGCGACCCGTACTCCGATCGGGGGGCGCTCTGTGCGGAACGCCCCCCTTCTGAATTGACAGCCTCTCAACTATGTTCGTGTGTCGACGGGGTGTAGGGGATGTGGCCGTACGGTCCACGACGGGCGGGTCCGCCCGGTCGACGGTCGATGGATCGGCGACAGTTCCACTCGCTCCGGCCTTCACAGTGCGGGGAGAGTCTCCGGGGGGAGACGTCATTAACCGGGGGAACACAGATGCATATTCAGGACACGCATTGGTCATCGGCTTCCGTCCTCGCGACGGGCGGCGCAACGGTGAGCGCGGCGACGGGCAACGGACGCGGCGACGGGCCGCGCACGACGCCGCTGCGGGTGGACGCACAGCGCAATCTGGAGCACGTGCTGCGTGCGGCACGCGAGGTCTTCGGCGAACTGGGTTACGGCGCGCCGATGGAGGACGTGGCGCGGCGGGCGCGGGTCGGGGTCGGCACGGTGTACCGGCGCTTCCCCAGCAAGGACGTGCTGGTCCGGCGGATAGCCGAGGAGGAGACCTCCCGGCTGACCGACCAGGCGCGGGCCGCGCTCGGGCAGGAGGACGAACCGTGGTCGGCGCTGTCGCGCTTCCTGCGGACGTCGGTGGCGTCGGGGGCGGGGCGGTTGCTGCCGCCGCAGGTGCTGCGCGTCGGGGTGCCGGAGGAGGTCGGCGGTTCCGGCGCCCGGGCCGAGGAGGTCCGGGTGCCGCAGCAGCGGACGCAGCCGGTCGCGGGTGAGTTGCGGCTGGTGCCGGAGGAGCGGGAGCCGGTGGCCGGCGCCGTCGACGACGCGGGAGCGGCCGCGCTGCTCGAAGTCGTCGGGAGGCTGGTGGAACGGGCCCGCGCGGCGGGTGAGTTGAGGGCGGACGTCTCGGTGTCGGACGTGCTCCTGGTGATCGCCACGGCGGCGCCCTCGCTGCCGGATCCGGCGCAGCAGGCGGCGGCTTCGTCGCGGCTGCTGGACATCCTGCTGGAGGGGCTGCGGTCCCGGCCCTGACGGTGCACCGGGTCGGCCGAGCAGGTGGCCTTCGTGCCGGCGACCGCAACGACGTGTGCCGCGCCATGACCGCGGGCGGGTGCGGGTGGACTGAGGCTGGTCGCACAGTCCCCCGCGCCCCTTACGGGGCGCTGCGGTGTGCGGGGCGCCGCAGTGTTCTGGGCATCTCTCGGTCCCCCGCGCATCGTTGACGTTTCCCCTCAGGGGTGATCGGCAGTGCACCGCGCTGACAAGTGCGCTCGGACGAGTGGTACGTCTGTCACTCCGGGGGCTGAACAAAAGCCAGTGTGGCAGTCTGACCCGGTGATTCGGTCGGGTTGGGCAGGCATCGGGGGCGTTCCACGATGAGCGTTGACGGGCGGGACGAGTCCGCCGGTGAGGAACTGACCTCGCCGCAGGTGCCCAGTCAGGGCGGGCGGGCCGGTGTACCGCCCGTCGGCGAACCGCCGGAAGGGAACGTTCCGGCACAGCGGAGCGGCAGTGTGCTGCCACCGCCCCGGGAACAGCCGCCCGCCGACACCCAGTTGATCGAGCGGATGCGGGCCGGCGACGACTCGGCCTACGAGGAGCTGTACAGGCGGCACGCGGACGCCGTACGGCGGTACGCGCGGACCTGCTGCCGGGACGGGCACACCGCGGACGACCTGACCGCCGAGGTCTTCGCCCGGATGCTGCAGGCGGTGCGCGGCGGGGCCGGGCCCGAGTACGCGGTGCGCGCCTATCTGCTCACCTCCGTACGGCGGGTCGCCGCGCAGTGGATCAAGTCCGCCCGGCGTGAGCAACTGGTCGACGACTTCGCGCTGTTCGCGGCGCAGTCCGCGCGCGGCTCCGAGGCCACCGACGACACCGCCTCCGTCGGCTCCTTCGGAGCGGGGCTGGACATCGGCGCCGATGTGCGGGCGATGCACGAGGCCGAGCAGTCGATGGCGATGCAGGCCTTCCGTTCGCTGCCGGAGCGCTGGCAGGCCGTGCTGTGGCACACCGAGGTCGAGGACGAGTCGCCGAGCGAGGTGGCCATCCTGTTCGGGCTGGACGCCAACGGCACCCGCGTCCTTGCCAGCCGGGCCCGTGAGGGGCTGAAGCAGGCCTACCTCCAGGCCCATGTGAGCGCCTCCCTCATCGACGACGAGGAGTGCGCCCGCTACGCCGACCAGCTCGGCGGCTACGCCCGCCGCAAGCTGCGCATCCGCGCGGAGCGGGGGTTGCGCAAGCATCTGGAGGAGTGTGCCAAGTGCCGGCTGGCCGCCGCCCAGATCGAGGAGGTCGCCGCCGGTATCCCGGCCGTCGTACCGGTCGCGGTCATCGGCTGGTTCGGGGCCGCCGGGTACGCCAAGGCGCTCGGGATCATCGCGGGCGGTGCCGGAGTGGGAGCCGCGGGCGCGGCCGCCGCGGCGGGCGGTTCGTCCGGCGGTACCGGTGGTGCCGCGGCCTCGGAGGGGCTGGGGGCTCCGGTGAAGGCCGGCATCGCGGCCGGGGTGGTCGCGGCGGCCGCCGCCGCGCTGGCCCTCGCCCTGGTGAACGACAGCCACCCGGCCAAGGAGGTGGCCCGCCCGGCCCCCTCCGCGCCGGTCGTCGAGCCCGGGACGCCTACGCCGGCCCCCACGCCGCCGAAGCGGGCGCCACACCCCGTACCGGTCGTCCTCGCCCCCGAGCCGTCCCCGACGCCCACCCCGAGCCCGACCCCGCCCCCGAAGCCCACTCCGAGCCCCGAGCCGAAGCCGACCCCCACGCCGACGCCGACCCCGAAGCCGACGCCCACCCCCACCCCGACCCCCACTCCGCCGCCCGCCCCGGTCGTCTACCGGTGGAGCGAGCTGCGCTACGACGTCACCGGTGACGGCACCCGGCCCGAGATGCGGCTCGGCGAGAGCAGCTGGGTGTGGCAGCGGTACGGGGTGACGGTCGCCGGCGAGCGGTATGCGAACGGCGTCACCGTGCACGGCTGGTCCTCCGTGACCATCGACCTCAACGGCGAGTGCACCGCCTACGACGCGATGGCCGGCGTCGACGACATGACGCTCGGCCTCGGCAAGGTCGCCTTCTCCGTCTACGCGGACGGGGAGCGGTTGTGGCGGTCCGGGACGATAGAGGGCGGCCAGACCGCCGTACCCGTCCATGTGAACCTGGCCGGGCACCGGACCGTGCGGCTGGTGGTCGAACCGGGGACCGGCCTCGACTCGGTGGCGCTCGCCGACTGGGCCGATTCGACGTTCACCTGCCGGTAGCGGTGCCCGCGGGCGCCCCGCCCAGTTCGCGCAGCACGTCCTCCTCGGTGAGGGACGCACCGCGGGAGCGCTCGGCCGCGTAGCGCTCCGGGGTCAGCGTCGCGCGCGCGGCCGCGTCGATCTCCGCGGCGCGGGTGCGCTCCGGCTCGGGGCGGACACTGCCGGCCCGCCAGTGGTCGGCAGCGGCGAACAGCCGTACCGCTCCCGCCAGATCGCCGAGCCGGGCCAGCAGATCGGCGCCCACGTCCGCCAGCGCCGCCGTGATCACCTCGGCGCACCGGGCCTCCACCGCCTCGCGCAGCCCCCCGGCCAGGATCGGCAGCCCCTGCCGCGGGCCCTGCTCCATCGCCGTGATCAGGGCCTCGACCGCGCGGAACCCCGCCATGAACTGCGGCGGCGGGGTGCCGCCCCGGGTCGCCGCGCGGGCGGCCTCGCAGAACGCGCGCGCCTGGGCCAGGTCCCCCTCGTGCTGGGCCATGTGCGCCCGCAGCAGCGCCACGAACGCCTGCGACTCCGCCACCCCGTACCGGTCGGATGCCTCGCTCGCCCGGTCCAGGGCGGTCCGGGCGGCCGCCCGGTCGCCGGAGCGGTAGGCGATCTCGGCGAGCCGCGCGATCAGGAACGGCGTCTCGGCGTACGCGCCGACCTCGTGGGCCAGCCGCAGCGCCTCCTCGTACTCGGTCTCCGCCTCCGGGTACCGGCCGCGCGCCATGGCCGCCTCGCCGGCCGCGCTGCACACCTGCGCCCGCATCCAGCGGTCCCCGACCCGCCGGCTGAGGACCCGCAGCTCCGCCAGGTCCTCGTCGACGCCCCGCAGGTTGCCGGGCGAGTCGACCATGACGTGGGTGCGGTACATCAGGGTGACGCCGATCTCCCAGTCGCCGCCGTACACCCGGCAGTTGGCGACGACGGCGTCCATGTCGGGGCCGACGTCCGCCGAGCTGCCCAGGAACCAGGCGGTCAGCGGCCAGATGAGGCCCGGCAGCCGGGCGGCCCGGGGACCACCCGCCTCGAAGGCGGCCCGGACCAGCGCGATGTACTTCGGCGACCGCTCGTCCGTCACCAGGCCGCCGGCCGACGGGGACTCGGAGGCCAGGAGCAGGTCGAACAGCCGCAGGTCCATGCGCAGCTCGTACAGCGGGTGCCCGGCGCCGGCGCCCGGATCGGCGAGCAGCGCGCCCACCGGGTCCGCCGTGTCGGCCAGCGCGCGCAGTTCCTCCGGGCCCGCGCCGTCCGGCAGGGCGTCCAGGGCGACGCCCAGGCGCAGTACCGCGCCCATCCAGGCCACGGCCTCCAGGCGGTAGTTCCGCAGCCACCAGAACCAGCCGGCGGCGAGGACGATCCGGCCGGCCAGCGCCTCGTCGCCCGCGCACACCGCGCGGTCCAGGGCGGCGCGGATGTTGTCGAGGTCGGTCTCCAGGCGGCGGATCCACGGAAGCTGCTCGCCGGACCGCAGCTTCGGCCCCGCCTCCTCCACCAGCGCCCGCACCCAGGCGCCGTGCCGCCGCTCGGCCGCCGCGCGCAGCCCCGGGACCTCCGCGGCACGCTCGACGGCGTACTCGTGGATGGTCTCCAGCATGCGGTAGCGCATACCGCCGGTGCCGTCCGGGCCGTCCGGGGCGGCGACGATCAGGGACTTGTCGACGAGCGCGCCGACGAGGTCGGCGACGGGGCCGGTGCACACGGCCTCGGCCGCCGTGAGGTCCCAGCCGCCGGCGAAGACGGACACCTCGCGCAGGACCGCGCGCTCCCCCTCGTCGAGCAGGTCCCAGGACCAGTCGACGACCGCACGCAGGGTCTGCTGGCGGGGCAGGAGGGTGCGGCTGCCGGAGGTGAGCAGACGGAAGCGGTCGTCGAGCCGGTCGGCGATCTGCCGGGGTGTCAGCAGCCGCAGCCGGGCCGCCGCGAGCTCGATGGCGAGGGGCAGTCCGTCCAGACGGCGGCAGATCTCGTCGACCGCGGTCCGCTCGGCCGCTGCACCACGGGCGCCGGGGCGGACGGTGGCGGCGCGCTCCTCGAAGAGCCGGTGCGCCTGTTCGGGGGCGAGGGGCTCGACCGGGCGAACCGACTCACCGGGGACGCCGAGGGGTTCACGGCTGGTGGCGAGGATCGTGAGCCCCGGGCAGTGGTTGAGCAGGGTCTCGGCGAGGGCGGCCGCCGCTTCGATGACATGTTCGCAGTTGTCAAGGATCAGGAGTTGGCTGCGGCGCGCGCAGTACTCGACGAGCAGGGCCGTGGGGTCGGCCTGCGGGGTCGCCAGCTCGTTGGTCATGAGCACGGTCTCGCGCAGACCGAGCGCGCTGACCACCGCGCCTGGCACCGCCTCGGGCCGGTCGAGCGGGGCGAGCTCGACGAGCCATGCCTGCGGGAGCCCGGCGGCGGCCTCCTCGGCGAGACGGGTCTTTCCGGAGCCGCCCGGTCCGGTGAGGGTGACGAGGCGGGCCCTGTGCAATTCGGAACGAACCGCGTCGAGTTCGGGTTCCCGGCCCACGAAAGAGGTAAGCCGTGGACGCAGGTTGCCGGTGCGGGGCGGGGGTGCGCCGGGCGGGGCCGGCTCCTGTCTCAGCAACGACGCGTGCAGGGCCTGGAGTTCCGGCCCGGGGCCGGTGCCGAGGCCTTCGGCGAGGGTGCGGCGGGCGGTCTCGAACGCGGCGAGGGCGTCCGCCGCGCGCCCGGAGTCGCGCAGGGCGCGGATGAGGAGGGCGTGCAGCGGTTCGTCGTACGGGTGCGCCGTGGTCAGCGCGGTCAGCTCCGGAACGGCGTCGGAGGCACGGCCGAGGCGGAGGGCGGCGTCGGCGCGGGTGCGGGTGGCCTGGAGCCGGAGCGCCTCGGGGCGGGCGGCGGCCGTCGCACGGTCGGGGAGGTCGGCGAGGGCGGGGCCGCGCCACAGGGCGAGGGCCTCGGTGAGGACGCGGTGTGCGGTCGCCGGGTCGGCGGCGGCGAGGGCGGCCGTGCCTTCGCGTACCTGGCGTTCGAAGACGTGCAGGTCGATGTCGTCCTCGGCGGCGGCCAGGCGGTAGCCGCCGGGAGTGGAGGCGACGGTGTCCTTGCCGAGGGCACGGCGGAGCCGGCCGACGAGGGCCTGGAGGGCGGCCGGGGCGTCCTGCGGCGGGTCGTCGTCCGCCGCCCAGACCTCCTGGATGAGGGTGTCCGGGGTGAGGGTGCGGTGGGGGTGCAGGGCGAGGACGGTGAGCAGCGCGCGGAGGCGGGGGCCGCCGATGGGTATGGCGGTGCCCTGGTCGTCAGTCGCCTGGGCCACACCCAGAATCCGGTACCGCACCGGGTCATTGTCGCCGGGTTCGCGGGGATCGGGCACGGGGGTTTCGGGGGCCGGGCACCGGCAGCCGTCGGCTGGGGCCCGTGGTGGGAGCTGGAGCCGTTGCCTGAGGGGTTCCCCGGGGTCGGGGCCGGGTGGCCTGAGGGGTGCCCCGGGGGGCCGGGTGGCCTGAAGGGTTGCCCGGGGTGGGGGCTAGGGGCGGGGGGGTTCACTTACCGGCGCTCGCAGGGTGCCGCCGCGCCCACCCGTGCCGCCCTGCGGCACGACTGCCCGCAGCGGGGTAGCCCCGTAAGGGGCGCGGGGAACTGCGCGATCAGCCCCCACCGACCCGCAGCCGAAGCCCGACGTGCCTCCCCCGATGCAGGGGTCTGGGGGCGGCAGCCCCCAGGTGAAGCGGCCCACCCGACATCGTCACGCCCCCGACGCCAACGCCCCCCTCATCGGCCGGATCCCCGCAGGGACCGCACGGGCGCGTGCCGGCGTTCCCGTCCAGCACGTGCCCCGGCGGGACAGCAGGCGGCGGAGCCACAGTTCCAGGGAGACCAGGTCGGCCAGGCCGTCCAGCGGCAGGGGTTCGCCCGCCGCCGCCCCGCGGAGCGCCTTGCGGACCACCCGGGCCTCCACCAGGCCCGCCTGCGCGAGCAGCGGCGTCGAGAAGAGGGCGATCAGATCGTCGGCCGCCACGCGCAGCCCCGTACGGGTGGCCGCCGCGGAGGAGGCGTGCGAGGTGGCGCCCCAGCCCGGCGGGAGATCGGCGACACCGGCGCCCTCCAGCACCGTGCGGAGGATGGCGGCGCGAGCCCCCGGCCGCACGCGCAGCGCCTCGGGGAGGTCGCGGCAGGCGCGGACCACCTGGTTGTCGAGGAAGGGGGCGTGCAGGCGCTGGGAACGGATCTCGGCGGCCTGCTCCAGGATGCGGATGTCGGCCGCGTGGCGGGCGAGGACGGCACGCGCGCGGTAGTCGCCGGGGCGCTGCCCGGGTCCGACGCCGGAGCGGTTCGCCGCCCCCTGGAGCAGAACCGATACTTCAGCCAGCGCCTCCCCTGTCAGCCAGCGGGCCGCCGGGCCGGGTCTCGCCCAGCTGAGCGCCGCGAGGGACGCGCCCACCGCGCCCCCGGGTTCGTCGAAGCGGCGCCGCAGCAGGCGCTCGGCGAGGGACTCGACGCCGGCGCGGTACGGCGTACGCGCGAGCCGGCGCGCCGCGCTGTACACGCGCGCGGAGACCATCACCGAGCCGTCGGCCTTGGCGAGCGCGGCGACCGGGCGGACCAGGTGCCGGCGCTTGCGGTCCATCAGCAGGTCGGCGAGGCGCGCGGGGTGCGCGTCCAGCACCTGGCGGGCGCCGTAGCCGGTGAAGTGGTCGGCGCTGCCGGCGGCGAGGCGAGCGCGGTGTCTGGCGGCGTGGACGAGGGACGGGCCCGGTTCGTCGGTCAGGGGGCCCTCCAGGTCGGCGTAGGGGAGCATGTCCTCGCCGCCGGTGACCACCACGTGGTGCAGCCGCGGGTTGGCCGCCAGGGTTCCCGCGCGTTCGAGTTCCGCCTCCCGGCCGCCGACGGCGAGGTCGTTGAAGGTGACCGCGAGGAGGCGCTCGCCGGCGCCCGTGCCGTGGCCCAGGACCGTGCCGGGCATGCCGGGCAGCCCGGCGGCCAGCAGGGCGAGGGTGCCGGAGGCCGGGCCGCCGGACAGGTCGGCGCCGATGCCCGGCACCGGCATCCCGCGCGCCGCACGCCGCGCGGCGGGGCCCATCCCGGGCACCGGACCGGGGTCGATGTCCGGGACGTGCCGGGGGGCCGACAGCCGCGCGCGTACGGCTTCTACGAGCGCGTCCCGTACGGCGTCCACCGCACGGTCGGGATCGGCGGAGGGGGCGGCGACCGCGAGCGAGGCGACCTGCTCGTACCCGGCGACCTCGCGCGCCCCGGTGCGCAGGATCAGCGCATGCCCCGGCGGAATGCGCCGTACGCCCTCGTACGGGGTCGAGTCGTGCACCGCCGCCGGTACGTCGGGGGCGGCCAGGAGTGCGGCGAGGTGGCCATAGTCGAGGTTGGCCTCGATCAGGTCGGCGAGCGGCAGCGCGGCCGTGGCGTAGGCCGTACCGCCTGCCCAGGGGGTGTGGAAGACCGGGCGGCCGCCCGCGAGGTCGCCGCACACGGTGACCCGGCGGCCGACCTGGACGACGGCGGTGTAGCTGCCGGGCCAGGCGGTCAGATGACGGAGTGCGCCCCCGCGCGCCGTGAACAGGCCGAGGCGCAGCTCCTCGTCGGTGGCGCCGCAGGTGCCGAGGACGGCGATGCGGTTCTGGGCGTCGGCGTTGATGACGCGCACCTCGTCGGGGCGCCAGTCGCCGACCGCCCAGAGCGGGTCCGGGTCGCCCCACAGCAGCTGGGAGCCGACGGGGTGGACGGTCTCGCCGTCGTATCCCAGGGCGCCGGCGGAGCCGAGCGTGGCGGCACCGGAGGCGGTGCTGCTCCATCCCACCAACCACCGCATCGACGCCTCCACAGGCTGTGGACAACCATGCACGGTACGAACTGGATCCCCATGCTGCCATGAAGGACGCGCTCCGGAGGGCCGGTGGGGCCGCCTTTGATCCCCGGAAGATTTCACGGAGTTGCCGCAGGACCGGCCACGCGCGCGTGCCGCGGAAGAGCCATGGCGGAGTCGCGGAAGAGGCGAACCGCCTTAAGGGACAAGGCGACTGCGACGCGAATGCGCCCCCTGTACGCTCCCCCCGAACGCCCTTCGCGCCCTCAATTCCCGTGGTAGGAGCGTTGATCGCCCGCAAAAGGAGGGGTCGATTTTCGGCCAATTCGGCGAGGTCGGCGCGGCGGTGCGCACGCTCCGTACATGCTTTGCGCACCACACGCGCGCGTACTCGAACGCGCACAGTCCGGGAGGCGGGCATCGCCTCCCGGACCGGTCCGCCACCCGCGGGGATTGAGGTGGCGGTGTCCCCCAGCCCACTGGATCCAGTACAGCGGGCCGACCCACGCACCGACCATGGAACCGCTCCCCCGATGGCCGGAGAAGAGCGCACGGACGGGCGCACGGCCACACGGCGGGGGCACGACGCGACAGGCCGTGCACGGTGCGTATATGGGCCGCACTCGCGTACGGACCACAATCCCGCCATCCGGAACAATGCCCCTTAACGCTTGGGATGCGGCGAACTACGCTGGGTTTACGAATGCCGCGTGGTTATGCCATCGCGGCAGCCGTCTGTGTCGAGGGGTGGCGCATGTCCAGGGAGCAACGCGGGCCGAACGAAAAACTCGGCACCGTTCTCGCCCTCGCGGGAATCAGCAACGCAGGACTCGCGCGACGCGTCAACGATCTTGGCGCTCAACGCGGGTTGACTCTTCGCTACGACAAGACGTCGGTGGCGCGCTGGGTGTCGAAGGGCATGGTGCCGCAGGGCGCCGCGCCGCATCTCATCGCAGCCGCGATCGGCCAGAAGCTCGGCCGCCCGGTGCCGCTCCACGAGATCGGCCTGGCGGACGCGGATCCCGCGCCCGAAGTGGGCCTCGCCTTCCCCAGGGACGTCGGACAGGCGGTGCGCTCGGCCACCGAGCTGTACCGGCTCGACCTGGCCGGCCGCCGGGCCGGCTCCGGCGGCATCTGGCAGTCGCTGGCCGGTTCGTTCGCAGTAAGCGCGTACGCAACGCCCGCCTCGCGCTGGCTGATAACCCCCGCCGACAGTTCGGTCGCGCGCGAGGCGAACACCGCCGAGGCCTCCGGCGCACCGCTCAAAGTCGGCCACAGCGACGTGCAGAAGCTGCGGGAGGCGGCCGAGGACGCCAGGCGCTGGGACTCCAAGTACGGGGGCGGCGACTGGCGTTCGTCGATGGTGCCGGAATGCTTACGAGTGGAGGCGGCACCGCTGCTGCTCGGCGCGTACTCCGACGAGGTCGGGCGGGCGCTGTTCGGCGCGAGCGCCGAACTGACGCGGCTCGCCGGGTGGATGGCCTTCGACACGGGGCAGCAGGAGGCCGCGCAGCGGTACTACATCCAGGCGCTGCGGCTCGCCCGCGCGGCGGCCGACGTGCCGCTCGGCGGGTATGTCCTGGCGTCGATGTCGTTGCAGGCGACGTACCGCGGGTTCGGCGACGAGGGCGTCGACCTCGCGCAGGCGGCCGTCGAACGCAACCGAGGCCTGGCCACCGCGCGGACCATGAGCTTCTTCCGGCTGGTCGAGGCACGGGCACACGCGCGTGCCGGTGACGCGCAGGCCGCGGGGGCCGCGCTGAAGGCCGCGGAGGGGTGGCTGGAGCGGGCGCGGGAGGGGGACAGCGATCCCTCCTGGCTCGGCTTCTACGGATACGACCGGTTCGCCGCCGACGCCGCCGAGTGCTACCGGGACCTGAAGGCGCCACGCCAGGTGCGGCGGTTCACGGAGCAGGCGCTGTCGAAGCCGACGGAGGAGTTCGTCCGGTCGCACGGGTTGCGGCTGGTCGTCTCCGCTGTCGCCGAACTGGAGTCCGGGAACCTCGACGCGGCGTGCGAGCAGGGGGTGCGGGCCGTGGAGGTGGCCGGGCGGATCTCGTCGGCGCGGACGACCGAGTACGTGAAGGATCTGCTGCACCGGCTGGAGCCGTACGGGGACGAGCCGAGGGTGGTGGAGCTGCGGGAGCGGGCGCGTCCGCTGCTGATGGCGCCGGCGTGAGGGGCGCCTTAGTGTCTGCCGGGCTCGTGTCGTGTGGCGAGTGCGGGTGCGTGGGGGCTGTTCGCGCCCACGCGGCGGTAGCCGCAAATCGAATACAGCCCCGCGCCCCCGAAAAGCAAGCCGCACTCCCCCGCGTTTGAAGTGGCTGTCAGTGGCGCAGTGCACTATCGAGCGTGGGAGGTGGTGCAGGTGTCTGCCGGGGTTGCTTATGACTGTGACGTGCTCGTCGTCGGGGGTGGGATCGTCGGGCTGTCCACGGCGTTTGCGATCAGCCGGGCCGCGCCCGGTACCCGGGTCACCGTGCTGGAGAAGGAAGCCGGGGCCGCACGGCATCAGACCGGCCGGAACAGCGGGGTCATCCACAGCGGGATCTACTACCGGCCCGGCTCGCTGAAGGCACGGTACGCCGTCAAGGGTGCCGCCGAGATGGTCAAGTTCTGCGCGGAGTACGGCATCGCGCACGCCGTCACCGGCAAGCTGATCGTCGCCACCGAGCGGGCGGAGCTGCCCCGGCTGCACGCGCTCGTGCAGCGCGGCCGGGAGAACGGGATACCGGTGCGGGAGCTGGGGGCGGCCCAGATCGCGGAGTACGAGCCCGAGGTGCGGGGGCTGGCCGCCATACACGTCGGGACGACCGGTGTGTGCGACTTCGTCGGGGTCGCCCGGCAGCTCGGCGAGGCCTCGGGGGCGGAGATCCGGTACGGGGGCCGGGTGGAGCGGATCGACCGGCGGCCGGAGCGGGGCGTGGCCGTCCTCACCTCGCGCGGAGACGTCGTACGCGGGCGCGTGCTGGTGAACTGCGCCGGGCTGTACTGCGACGAGATCGCCCGGCTGGCCGGGGACGAGCCGGGCATGCGGATCGTGCCGTTCCGCGGGGAGTACTACGAGCTGGCGCGGCGGGAGCTGGTGCGGGGGCTGGTGTACCCGGTGCCGGATCCGGCGTTCCCGTTCCTCGGGGTGCATCTGACCCGGGGCGTCGACGGAGGCGTGCACATCGGGCCCAACGCGGTGCCGGCGCTGGCCCGGGAGGGGTACGGATGGGGTGTCGTACGGCCCCGGGAGGTCGCGGGGACGCTGGCCTGGCCGGGTACGTGGGCGCTGGCCCGGCGGCACTGGCGGTACGGGGGCGGGGAGCTGCGGCGGTCGGTGTCGAAGCGGGCGTTCACGACGGCCGTACGGCGGCTGCTGCCGGCCGTGACCGATGCGGACCTGGTGCCGGCGGCGGCCGGGGTGCGGGCGCAGGCCGTGCTGCGCGACGGCTCGCTGGTCGACGACTTCCTGATCAAGGAGGGCGCACGGACCGTGCATGTGCTGAACGCGCCCTCGCCGGCGGCGACGGCCTCGCTGCCGATCGGGCGGGAGGTGGCACGCCGGGCACTGGAGATGCTGCGCTCGGTATGACCCGGGCCGGCCCCGGCCGTCCCGTTCCGCGCGGGCCGTAAAATCGACTCCACTGTGTCTGACTCGCTCAATGCCCCAGAGACCCCCCGGCCCGCCGAGACCGTCCCCGGCACGGGCTCCCCGCACGCTCCCGGTGTGTCCGTCCGGCACACCCGGACCAAGGGGGAGCCGCGGTTCCCGGACGGACCCAGCGCCGATCCGGCCGGATCGCACTTCGAGCGGCGGATCCGCAGCTTCCAGCCACGGCGGAGCCGGGTGACCGCCGGGCAGGCGGACGCCCTCCAGCGGCTGTGGCCCAAGTGGGGCCTGGACATCGACGGGCAGCAGGTCATCGATCTCGGTGCGCTGTTCGGCAACGCCAATCCCGTCGTCCTGGAGATCGGGTTCGGGATGGGTGAGGCGACCGCGCAGATGGCCGCCGAGGACCCGGACACCAACATCCTCGCCGTCGACGTGCACACGCCGGGACAGGGGAACCTGCTCAACCTCGCCGACCAGAACGGGCTGTCCCACATCCGGGTCGGCAACGGGGACGCGATCATCCTGCTCCGGGAGATGCTCACGCCGGACTCGCTGGCCGGGCTGCGGGTGTACTTCCCGGACCCGTGGCCCAAGAAGCGGCACCACAAGCGGCGGCTGATCCAGCCCGAGTTCCTCGACCTCGCCGCGACCCGGCTCAGGCCGGGGGCGATCGTGCACTGCGCGACGGACTGGGAGCCGTACGCCGAGCAGATGCTCGAAGTGCTCGACGAGCACCCGGCGTTCGAGAACACCCGGGCCGAGGGCGGTTTCGCGGCGCGTCCCCCGTACCGGCCGCTGACCCGTTTCGAGGGGCAGGGGCTGGACAAGGGACACGTGGTGAACGATCTGCTCTTCCGTCGCGTACAGCATCCGGTGCAGCAGGGCGATCAGCACCGACCGGAGTCACCTCGTTAGGGTCGATGCCGTGGCCACCTTCCCGCCGCCGTACCCGCCGTATCCGTCGCACCCCCCGGACCCCACCGGTGCCGGGCTGCGGCATCCCCGCTGGTGGCAGCGGCGCTGGGTGCGGTACGGGGCGCTGAGCACACTGCTCGCCCTCTCCGGCCTGGTCATCCTCGCGCTGGTGCGGGAGCAGACGGGCACGGAGGGGTTCCTGGTCGGGCTCGGGCTCGCGGTGCTGCCCGTGCCGCTGCTGATGGCCGCGTTCCGCTGGCTCGACCGGGTCCAGCCCGGGCCCTGGCGGAACCTGCTGTTCGCGTTCGCCTGGGGGGCGTGTGCGGCCGCGCTGATAGCGATCGTCGCCAACAGCTTCGCGACCCGCTGGATAGCGACGGCGACCGCGGACCCGAGCAGCGCGGACACGCTCGGGGCGACCGTGATAGCGCCGATCGTCGAGGAGTGCGCCAAGGGCGCGGCCGTGCTCCTGGTCTTCCTGTTCCGCAGACGGGACTTCACCGGGATCGTCGACGGGGTGGTGATAGCCGGGATCACCGCCACCGGCTTCGCCTTCACCGAGAACATCCTCTACCTGGGTACGGCCTTCGGGACCGACCGGCTGACCGGCGGCACCGGCATCGCCTCCGTCACCGCCGCGACGTTCTTCGTGCGCATCGTCATGTCCCCCTTCGCGCACCCCCTGTTCACCGTCCTCACCGGCATCGGGTTCGGCATCGCCGCGTTCTCCGGGGAACGGCAGCGGATGCGGCGGGTGCTCGTGCCGGTCGCCGGGCTGCTGCTCGCGATGAGCGTGCACGCGTTCTGGAACGGCTCGTCGACGTTCGGGCGGTACGGGTTCTTCGCCGTGTACGGCATCTTCATGGTGCCGGCGTTCGGGCTGCTGACCTGGCTGGCGGTCTGGACCCGGCAGCGGGAGCTGCGGACCGTGCGGGAGGAGCTGCCGGCGTATGTGTACGCCGGGTGGCTGGGGACGGCCGAGCCGTTCGTGCTCGGCTCGATGCGGGCGCGGCAGATGGCCCGGGAGTACGCCGCCTACCACTTCGGCAAGCCGGCGGGGCGAGCGGTCGCCGAGTACGAGGCGTACGCGACGACGCTCGCCCTGTTGCGCCGCCGGGGGCGGCAGGGGCGGGCGGGCGCCGACTTCGTGGTGCGGGAGCGGGAGCTGCTGACGGAGCTGTGGAGCCGGCGCGAGCTGGTCCGCCCCGCCCTGGAGTACGCGGCCCGCACGGCCGCACCGAACGGCTGGCCGGGGTACCCGTCGGCGGCCTGTGCGGGACCGGGCTGGTACGGCACGCCGGTGCCGTACCCGGCCTTCAACCCGTACCGGAGTTAGTGCGTCAGGCGGAAGCCGCCGTCAGCCGTGTCAGTTCCTGCTCCGTCAGCTCCAGGTCCGCGACTCCCAGCAGCGCCGGGAGCTGTGCCACCGTGCGGGCCGAGGCGATCGGGGCGGTGACGGTGGGCTGGGCCGCCAGCCAGGCCAGGGCGACCGTGGGGACCGGGGCGGAGTGGGCCTCGGCGATCTCGTCGAGGGCGGTGAGCACCTTCTGGCCCCGCTCGGTCTCCAGGTACGGGGCGGCGCTGCCCGCGCGGGGGCTGTCGACCGTCGTGCCGGGGCGGTACTTGCCGGTGAGGAAGCCGGAGGCCAGGGAGAAGTACGGGACCGCCGCGAGACCGGTGCGGGAGGCCAGCTCCTGGAGGGGCCCCTCGTAGGTGTCGCGGGAGACCAGGTTGTAGTGGGGCTGGAGGGCGACGTACCGGGCGAGGCCCTCGCGGTCGGAGAAGTCCAGGGACTCCTGGAGCCGCTCGGCGGTGATGTTGGACGCGGCGATGTGCCGGACCTTGCCCGCCCGCACCAGTTCGTCCAGCGCGCCGATGATCTCCTCGACCGGGATCTCGGGCTTGTCGAAGTGCGTGTAGTACAGGTCGATGTGGTCGGTGCCCAGGCGGCGCAGGGACGCGTCGGCGGCGGCCTTGATGTTGGCGCCCGACAGACCCGGGTAATCGGGGTGCTGGCTGACCTTCGTCGCGATCACCACGTCGTCGCGGTTGCCGCGCGCCTTGACCCACTCGCCGATGACGGTCTCGGACTCGCCGCCCTTGTGGCCCTCGATCCAGGCCGAGTACGAGTCGGCGGTGTCCACGAAGTTGCCGCCCGCCGCCGTGTACGCGTCGAGGACGGCGAAGGAGGTGGCCTCGTCGGCGGTCCAGCCGAAGACGTTGCCGCCGAGGCAGAGCGGGAAGACCTCCAGGTCGGAGGCGCCGAGCTTGCGGAGGGAATGGGAAGCGGGAGAAACGGAAGAAGGGGTCATGCCTCAGTTCAACATCGCCCGCCTGCGGACCGATGCCGCCACAACGCGAAGTTCTCGTAAAAGCGGAAGGCCCCGGCCGGCCTCCGGGCACACCAGACCGGCAGCCCTGACGTCGGGGGGTTGTCGTCAGGGCCGCCGGGGATCCCTGGGGTCCGTCAGGGGTTGAGGCCCTTGCCGCGCAGCCAGGTCATCGGGTCGATGCCGGTGGCCTGACCGCCGGGGTGGACCTCCAGGTGGAGGTGCGGGCCGGTGACGTTGCCGGTGGCGCCGACGCGGCCGATGACATCGCCGGTGGCGACCTTCTGGCCGACCTTGACGCCGATCGAGGACTGGTGGCAGAACCACAGCTCGGTGCCGTCGTCCAGGGTGATGATCGTGCGGTAGCCGTACGACCCGGCCCAGCCGGCCTCCGTGACGGTGCCGCTGTGCACGGCCTTGATCAGCGTGCCGGTGGGGGCGGCGAAGTCGAGGCCGGTGTGGTAGCCGGAGGCCCACATGGAGCCGGCCTGCCCGAAGGTGCCGGTGATCGTGTAGGAGACGACCGGCAGCGTGTACTGCTTGGCCAGCGCGGCGAGCCGCTTCTGCTCGGCCTGCGCCTTCTCGGCGGCCCGCGCCTGCTCCTTGGCGTCGGCGGCCTTGGCGGCCGCGGCCTTCTCCGCCTTGGCCTCCGCGTCGGAGACCGCCTTGTCGGCGGCGGCCACGGCCTTGGCGGTGGCCTTGACGTCGAGCTGGGTCTGCTGCTGCTCGGCCTGGGCGATGATCCGGCTGCGCAGCGCCTCACCGGCGTCGGAGGAGGAGTCGTCCGCGTCGGTGGCGGTCGTCGTGGTGACGCTGCTGAGGGCGGTCTGGGTGGCGTGGTGGCCACTGCCCTCGCCGAGCAGGGAGTCGACGGAGGACGGCAGGTCGGGCAGCGAGATGGAGACCGGCGGCTTGCCGGTGTTGGCGCTGGCCATGCCGCCCGCGCCGACGGCGGCGATGACGCCGACGCCGAGGACCGTGGAGCTGCGGGCGAGGCCGCCGCCGCGCTGCTTGGCGACCCGGTGCCGGCCGCGTACCGGGGCGAGGGACTCCTCGGTGGGGTTCCACTCCTCCCAGGGGCCCTCGTCGGTGCGGTAGCCGCCATAGCCGTAGGTCTCGGGTTGACGCTGGCTGGGCACGAACGGGGCTGTCGGGGCAGGCCGGTTGGACGCCACGCGGGCGCACTCCTTTCCTTCCGCCGCCTACCGGGTTAGCTGACGGGTTCGGAGCAGGAAGGTCTCCTACGCGCGTATACCGGCCGATCTCTGGCGGCGGCAGCCGTGCGATTCACCCCAAGGTGGTGGTTCCCCGGTTCCCTTGCGGGATTCGGCGCGTGCGCACGGAGCCGTCGCGGGTGACGGCTGGGACGACCGCGCTGCGTTATCGAACGTTAATAGACCCAGCTGTCAGATTCCAAGCTGTTCGCCTTGATCATTAAGCTTTCCAAGCATGGACTTACCTGCCATGAACGGCCGAAAACGGTCGAGTTGACCATGCGTTCTGTTCGGCTCAGGAGTCACACACGTTTTGATGGTGACTCAGCCGTTACGCGGAGGGCGGTCGCCCGTGCACCGAGGGTGACGATCCCCCGTACGGACCGGTCACCGCACTCAGGGCCGGCGTACCGCGAGCAGTGCCATGTCGTCCGTCATGCCGCCGCCGGTATGCCGGCGCGCCTCGGCCGCGAGCCGGGCCAGCAGCGGGCCGGGTGCGGTGACGACCCGGCCGGTCAGCCGCCGCTCGGGGTCGTAGAACCGGCCCTGCGCGTCCCGCGCCTCGGAGAGGCCGTCGGTGTGCAGCAGCAGCGTGGCCCCGCTCGGGAACGCGTACTCGGCGGCCCGGTCCGGCCAGGCCCCCAACCCGGCCATGCCCAGCGGCAGCGCGGCCTCGGGCGCGCATACCGGGCTCACCCTGCCGTCGCCGTACAGCAGCAGGGGCGGCGGATGGCCGCGGTTGACGATCCGGACCGTGCCGTCACCGTGCGGGAGTTCGGCGAGCACGGCGGTGGTGAACCCCTCGAACGCGTCGATGCCGCCGCGCCGGACACCCTCGCGGGCCAGCGCCTGCTCCAGCCGTCCCGCCACCGCCTCCAGCGTGGCCTCCTGCTCGGCGGCCTCCCGGAACGCGCCGATCACCACGGCCACGGCGGCGACCGCGCCCATGCCCTTGCCGCGGACGTCGCCGACGACCAGCCGCACGCCGTACGGGGTGTCCTGGACGGCGTAGAGGTCACCGCCGATGAAGGCGCCCTCCTGGGCCGCCTCGTAGCGGGCGGCGATCTCGAAGCCGCCGATCCGCTCGGCGGGCTCGGGCAGCACCGCCCGCTGGGCGGCCTCCGCGATCTCGCGGGCGGAGGCGAGGCGCTGGTCGCCGCGGCGGACCACCCGGTTGATGCCGGCGGCGAGGGCGGCGACGGTGATCACGGTGAGGACTTCGGTGGCCATGTCGGCGTCGGGGCTCAAGGTGTAGCGGGCGTGCACGGCATAGGCGGCGAGGAAGGACGCGAGACCGGTCAGGACGGTGGCGCGGAGGGAGGAGAGGGGCGCGGCGATCAGCGGGGCGGCTGTGAAGAAGGGGACCGGTGTGAAGGCCCGCGGGGTGAGGAGGTCGTAGCAGACGCCGACCGCGATCAGCAGGGCGGGCAGGAAGCGGGCCAGGGTGCGGACGGCAGCGGACCCGTCCCCCTGCGCCTGTCCAGAGCCCACGACACGACTCCCCATATGTTCCGGATGTCCAATATATGTCCGTCCAGATATGCGGCTGCGAGCGGGCGGGATCGAGTGGCGTGGACCGGGCGGATGAGTACGGGCGGGTGTGATGAGGGACACGCGGAGGGATACGCGGAGGAGCACGTGCCGGTATACGACTCAGGGCCGGAATCCTTGTTCTTGGATTCCGGCCCTGGCCTTCAGTAGCGGGGACAGGATTTGAACCTGCGACCTCTGGGTTATGAGCCCAGCGAGCTACCGAGCTGCTCCACCCCGCGTCGGTGAAACCAGCATACGCCATCGGAAGAGCTCGAGTCACACCGGTTACGGAGAGGTCAGCTCAGGAGGTGCGCGTTCGGGGTCTTCGCCAGTTCCTCGTACGCGCCCAGCACCAGCACCGCCACCCCCGCCTCCCGCAGCATCCCCGTCCCGTCGGCCGCCTCGACGAAGGTGTCCGGCTCGCGCCACGCCGTCACCACCCGCCGTACCCCGGCCCGGAGGATCAGCTCGGCGCAGGGATGCGGCCGGGACGCGCGGTGGGTGCAGGGTTCGAGGCTGGTGTAGACCGTGGCCGTGGCCAGCCGGGGGTCGGCCGGGGAGATCTTGGCCAGAGCCGCCTCCTCCGCGTGGACGACCGGGTCACCGGCCTCCCGGGAGTGGCCGCGGGCCAGTTCCGCGCCGTCGGCCGCGACCACCACCGCGCCGACGCTGAAGGCGGTCCGGGAGGGCGGACAGTCGGCCGCCAGCTCGCAGGCGAGCCGCAGCCAGTGCCGGTCCGCGGCGGCCGCCGACCCGCCCGCGCCGGGGGCGGTGGGCTCGTACCGCATCAGGACGACGTCCTCGATACGACGGCTCTCCAGGAGCCGCAGCCGCCCCTCCTGGTACCCGCCCGGGCCGAACAGCCGCGGTGCCTTCGGGTCGCCGACGAGGAGCGGGGCCAGGACCAGCTGGAGTTCGTCGGCCAGGCCCTGCTGGAGGAGCTGGGTGTGGACGGTGCCGCCGCCCTCGACCATCAGGCGCCCGACCGACCGGGCCTCGTGCAGGTCCCTCAGCAGCGCGGGCCAGTCGAGGTCGGCGCCGAGGGAGACGACGTCCGCGGCGATACCGAGGCCGCGGATCCGCGCCGCGCCCATGTCCGTCGTGTACACGACCTTCGCGCCGCCGGTGTGCCAGAACTTCGCGTCCGGGTCGAGGTCGCCGGTCGCGGTGACCGTGACCTTGAGGGGGTACTCGGGCCTGCCCGCCGCGGTCCGGGCCGCGCGCCGCCCGGGGTCGTTGACCAGCAGCCGCGGGTTGTCCGCGCGGATGGTGCCGGCTCCGACCAGGATCGCGTCGACGGAGGCCCGCACCTCGTCGACGCGGTCGAAGTCGGCCGGGGACGAGAGCAGCAGGCGGTCGGGGCCGGTGTCGTCGAGATAGCCGTCGAGGGAGACGGCGGCGGACAGCAGGACGTAGGGGTACGGCATCGGACGTGCTCACTCCCGAGGGCGACGGGCAGGCTTGGTTAAACTTTGAAACAAACCTACACTGGCGGCATGACGACTCGCTGGCTGACGCCGAAGGAGCAGAGCGCCTGGCGCGCCTACATGGCGGCGACGAACCTCCTGGAGGATGCGATCGACCGGCAGCTCCAGCAGGACGCCGGCATGCCGCACCTTTACTACGGCATCCTCGCCAACCTCTCCGAGGAGCCGGAGCGCAAGCTGCGCATGACCGACCTCGCCCAGAAGGCGAAGATCACCCGGAGCCGGCTGACGTACGCCGTGACGCGGCTGGAGAAGGACGGGCTGCTCCGGCGCGAGGACTGCCAGTGGGACAAGCGGAGCAGCTTCGCCATCCTGACGGACGAGGGCATGGCGGTGCTGGAGCGCACGGCGCCGGGGCATGTGGAGACCGTGCGGGCGGCGGTCTTCGACCGACTCTCCGCCGAGCAGGTGACCCAGCTGGAGGAGATCAGCTCGGTGATCGCACGGGCGCTGGAGGGCGACGCGACGACCCCGCGGCCGACCTCCGACGAGGTTCCCTGGCGGCGGCGGTCGTCGCCCTGTTCCGGCTCCTCGTAAGGCCTCGGCCGGCCGGGAGGTCTCGCGGTGGGGCCTCGTGGATATTCCCGCGAAACCCTGTTGCTTCAAATTTAAAACATGGATAGGGTTCCAGCGGTGGATCTGCTTCAAATCTGAAGCAGAGGTCGCTACCGTCCTGCACCCGGACACAGGAGAACCCGATGCCCGACTTCCCCGCCGCCACCCAGCGCGCCCGCGTCCGGGTACCGCTGCGCTTCACCGACGGCTACAGCGTCGACGCCGAACTCGTCACGTTCCATGGCCTCACCGACGGCCAGGAACATGTGGCCGTCGTGCTCGGCGACCCCGCGCCCGGCACGCTCCCGCTGGTCAGGCTGCACTCCGAGTGCCTGACCGGCGACGTCTTCGGCTCGGCCCGCTGCGACTGCGGACCCCAGCTGCGCGAGGCCGTCGAGCGCATCGCGGAG
>NZ_JBSFJE010000032.1:0-27000 GCF_053597895.1 Streptomyces sp. NPDC001220 | reverse complement strand
CCTGCACGCGGATACGACGCGCACAGCCAAGCCGAGGCAAGCGGTGTCAAGCATCAGGTGACGCCACAGCGTCAAGCATCAACCGAGACAAGACAGCGTAGGCCAACGCGGAGCTGTTACAGGCTTCTCTACCTCATCAAGCCGGCTGCGCTCCGCTCCGCCGGGCGCGCTCCCGGCTCCGCGCCGGGCGCCGCTCCTGCCTTCGGCCCGCTCCGCCCGCGCTGCACCGACGCGCGCCCTCGTGAGAGTTCGCCGGCGGCGAGAGGTCAGAACACATCGTGGCTGGGGCGGTCGGCTCCACGGCTTTAGGCAGCCACTTTGGGGGGAGCCTCGAAGATCATGGCCCCAACGTCGTGCTTTAACGGGCAGGTTCACAGACTGCCCGACGCGCCGAAAGCTTACGGGGCCATGATCACTCCCCCCAAAGCAGCTCCAGCCCAAAGCCGCTCCGCCGACCTCGTAGTCTGACCAGCACGCCGCCCGAATCTCGGTTGCTCAAATGACGCTCAAGCCTGTGCAGACACGAAGAGGCTCCCTCTAGTCTCCTGTCATGTCGGTTGACTGGAAGACACTGACTCCGCTCTGTGCGGCTGCGGCGACGCTACTAGCCGCAGGCGTCGCTTACAGAAGTGCGATCATGCAGAAGCGCCGAGATGCCGCTTCCGCTCGACGGTGGAAAGTTCTTGACCGTTACGCCGCTGCGCTCAAGGAGATGGGCAGGCGGAAGGGCAACGGGAAAGTTGACCTGAGCGATCTCACCGCTCTGCGAGTTCTATTCGCAGTCATCGGAGAGAAGGAGCTAGTCCGGGCCGCGAACCGTGGAGGAGGAACTGGCCTAGAGGCCACCCACGCGGACATGGCGATGCTGCTGAACATCATCAATGCGGAGCGTGCTGACCACAGTCTGGAGCCTCTAGACATAGAGGACGCGTTCAACATCGTGTTCGGCCCTGTCGAAGGCGGCCGCTTGATCACGCAGATAAGGAGCACTCCTAGCGGGTAGGGACTCAGCTGCCCTTGGGCCGTGCCACTCTCGTGCCAGAACACACGGGGACTCACGGGGAACCAGGGTTCGCTAGGGCGATACCGCCGGCCAGTCCCCAAGGCAGGGAATCCGCAGGTCAACCCAGTAGCCAACCAGCCTCGCTCCTAAAGCGGTGCTGACAGCGCCCTGCCTTCCCAGGCTCGACATCTATCGGCCGCTCGACCAAGCCCAGGCTGATGTCACAGGTGGCTGGCATGCTACGAGCAGTAGACAGAGGGGGGCCTATGTCCGTACCGAGTAAGTGGAAAATTGCGCAGCATTGGAACGAAAGCCCGAGAAGAGAAGATTTCGCACCTCACCTGTTGCTTGATGAGCCGTGTTGCTTCGCTTGCGGGTGGTCCTCAGAGCGATGGAAGCGGGCCACTGCCCAAGCCTCATGGCAGCGCGCCAACCTCGAACGAGCCCACATCATCCCCAGCAGCCGCGGGGGATCAGACGACGCGAGCAACCTGCTCCTACTCTGTAAGCCTTGCCATCAAGAATCTCCAGACTGGGTGGACCCAGCCCAGATGGCTCGCTGGATCGCGACCAGAGAAGAGCGCCCCAGCCGGGAACTTGAGACCTTCTTGGCTTGGTTTGCCGCAGCCGAGAAAGCTCCGGAGTTCAAGGACGCCCTAGCCTCTGTCGTCGCGGAGGAGGGGACAGCTGAGCGAGTGTCGGAGCTCCTTCAGGACCTCCTCGGCCGAGCAGGAACACACTTCGGCGTTGGATTCAGCCAAGGCACACGTGTCGCCGTGCTTCAGGCCGCTGCCGATGAGATCAACAGGCGTGCTCAGCAGGCAGGCTGGGAGGCTGATGAATCTCGGTCGGTTGACATCCAAGACTGACATCAGCGCCTGCGTACAGCAGCGGTCGTGCGCGATCTCGCTCAGCCACAGCGTCCCGGCAGTCTTACGGCCGAGCTGAGCCTTGATCGAACTCCTAAAGCGGGTGTCGCAGGTTCGAATCCTGCCGGGGGCACATGCCTGACCAGGCACGGAGCATCGAACAGCCCCTCGGAAGTGATCTTCCGAGGGGCTGTTTTCATGTGTGCGGGGACAATGCGGGGACGTAACTCTAGGCGACGCCTTGGTCACCGCTCCTGTTGTCCCCGCGCTTGATGAGGTACAACCTCGGGCGCTGTTCCGCAGTCGCATGTTCTCCCTCATCTGGGGAGGACACCTGCGGCCCCGTTTCCGAAGTCGCCTCCGCAGCAGGGCTGTCGGCCTGCTCCACTCCCTTGCGGGGCACCAGGGTGACCGGGGCGTCTGCGGCCTCCTTCTCGAACTGGGGCATGAGGGAGGTGTACGTGTCTGCGGTGAGCGAGTAGGAGGCGTGCCCTAGGAGCGCCTGGATGGCCTTCATGGAGAGGCCGGCGGCCAGGCTCAGGGAGGCCGCGCAGTGACGTAGGTCGTGGAGGCGGACGGGTGGCAGGCCGAGCCGCTTGATGAGGCGCTCGAACGCTTGACTGACGTTGTCGGGGTGCCAGGGGCGGCCGTCGGCCTGGGTGAAGACGTAGCCGCTGTCGACGTACGGCCCGTACTTCTTCGGGTCTTCCTGGTGCTTGCCCTCCCACTCCTCGCGCTGGGCCTTCTGCACGTCGCGCCATGCGGTCATGAGGGCGAAGGTGGCGGAGTCGAGGGTGATGGTGCGCCGGCCGCTGCGGCTTTTGGGGGTGTCCTCCCACACGCCGTAGGAAGAGTCGGAGACAAGCTGCTCGACGATGTTGGCGCGGCCCTTGGTCATGTCGACCTCGGACCAGGGCAGGCCGGTGGCCTCTCCGCGACGCGGTGCGCGGAAGACCATGAGGTGCCACATGACGTACAGCGGGTGCCCGACGGCCGCGTCAAGGAACTCGCCGGTCTGCTCCGGCGTCCAGACCATGACGGGTCCGGGCTTTTCGCCGGTCTCACGCCAGCGGGCCACCCGTTCGTCGGTCCAGACGAGCGGGTCGGGTCTGCGGTACTTGGGGATGACGACCTCGTCCGCCCAGTTCTCGGTGATCAACTTCTCCTTGACAGCATCACTGAGGGCGGCGGAGAGGGTGTCGAGGTACTTCTTCTGCGTGCCAGGGCCGGTGTCCTGGCGGGGCTTGGCGTTGGCCTCCTTCATGGCCGCCTGGGCTGCCTTCCAACGGGGCCGCAGGTGGGGCGGGCGGGGTTTGGGGGCCTGCTTCTTAGGCTCGGTGGGCGGCTTCGCACTCGGTCCTGGCCTGCTGAGCGGCGAGACGGTTGGCGGCCTTGGCCTCGTTGAAGGCCCAGATCTCCTCGAACATCGCCTGGATGTGACGCGTTCGCAGGTCGCGCATGGCGAGGTGGCCGAGGGCCGGGATGTACACGCGGTTGATGTAGTCCTCGTAGTCCCCACGCGTGGTGCGCTTGAGGTCGACGCGCTTCTTGAGCCAGCGGCGGAGGTACTGCTCGACGGTCTCCTTGGAGTCGACGTCGATGCCGCCCTGCGCCTCGTCCCACAGCTTCTGCGCCGCCTCCTGGGCCCTCTTCTGGGTGAGGAAGCCTCCCTTGCGGGGCCTTCGACGCTTGCCTCCGGGGCCGGGTGGGAGCTCGACGTAGTAGAACCAGCTGCCGTGGTCCCGCTTGCCCAAGTCTGGGCAGGCCGCTCCGAGTTCTCTCGTCCCGGGTCGGCCGTCGGAGCCGAGGACCGGCCGCCCGCGGTCGTCCGTGACGGGCGCTCTGCAGGTGCAGCGCCGGTAGACGGATCCCTTGAACACGCATCCCTCCCATGCTGTGCGGGCAGCCCTGAAGCGATCACACGTGGAGACAGAGGCATTGCCTTTTTTGTTGATCCCGTCACTGTCCAGCCGGACTGCCTTGCCCTATCGGATCACAGAGGTGCGCGCGCCGACGGGTACGCGAAACACCTGTGGAGACAGAGACATGGCCGGAGTGCCCGCGAAGCGCTCCGGATCTTGTCGCTCACCCGAGGAGAATCTAGAGTCACTCGGGGCTGTCCGGGAGGCGCGGGGGCGGAACGGGGAGTGCCTGAACGTGCTCGATCGATGCATTCCAGCCAGTCACCACGCCATGTCTGCGGTGATGCCCGCATGACGCGCGAGGAGCTGCTGGCCCTGCCGGTGACGGTCGACGTACTGACGGCCGGCAAGGCTCTCGGCCTTGGCCGGAACACGACGTACGAGTTGGTGAACGCGGGAGAGTTCCCGGTGCCGGTGCATCCGTGGGGCGGCGTCAAGTGCGTCGTGACGGCGGATCTCTGGGCGGCGCTGGGCGTCCGCCCGTCGTAGCCCGCCTCCAGTCGAAACCGCCCGAGCACCCCGCTAAGCCTTCATGGCTCGCGGGGCACGGCCGTCCGCCGATCGCTTCACCTCCCAGTCTGGAGCTGGATGGCTGACGGGAGTTTGTCTCCACAGAGGGAGGGCGCGTCACACTACTTGAAAGCGTGACGTCCGACACGTCACGACCTCGCTAGCGAGGTGCTGCTGGGCACGCGCTCAGAGGTGTACGGACCTCCGTACACCTCGTCCCCGCTCTACTGGGCATAGAGCGCGCCCCTGCCCACCTGCACCTTTGCCTTGCGCATCTGCACACGACGGCTCCGCACATTGCATCTGGGGCGTTGACCCGGAAGAACGCGGGTTTTCGGCGACCTTCTGAGCGTCGTTTGCGACGCCGATGGACGGGCATGCGTGACCCTCGTTACAGTCCGCCTTGGCTTATCTAGCTATGTAAGCCAAGGAAACCTCATCCAGGGATGACAGTGGAGGGACTTGTCATACCCTTGTCGCACAGGTGGGGAAATCGGGCTGGAGAAGACCATGAGGGCGTACGGTCACGAAAACGACGGCATCACCCGGGTTCCGTATGAGGCTGAGCACCTTACCGCCGCAGCGCGCAAGCTCCTCGAGGACGAGGACATGACGCTCGGCGCGCTCGCGGAGTGGATGACCAAGGAGGCCGGCCCGACCGTGTTCGGGCGCCCGTGGTCACCGACCACGCTACGTCGCCGCCTCCGCAACCCGGCCATCGCCGGACTGCGCCGCAACGCCGAGGGGGATCTGGTTGACGGCCCCGCGGAGCCTCTCCTGAGCGACGAGAGGTCCGAGGCGCGCGAGATGTTCGAGGCGCTGGACGAGTACTTCTCCCAGAAGGAGCGCGGCCAGACCCCCCAGCAGGTCTACCTGCTGTCGAGCGGGACGGCGTTGTGCGACGTGTGCGACGCGGAACTGGTGTCACGCTCCAGCTCCAAGGGTGCCCGCGGTTACATGTGTGAGGCCGAGGGGTGCGGGAAGATCTGGATCTCGGCGCCACCGCTCGACGAGTACGTCGCCGACCGCGTGCTTGCCAGGCTGTCGCGCCCCAACACCCTACGCAAGCTCTCCGTACTGAGGGATCAGGTTCTACAGCAGGCGAAAGAAGCGACCCGCACGCTGGCCGAACTGGATGCACGCAAAGATGAGTTGTCGAAGGCGCTCGGCGCGAATGAATTGACGGTCAAGGACTTCCAGGCCGCGAGGAAGGAACTGGACCGGCGGCGCCGGTCTGCCCTGGACGTCCAGCGGCGCGGTAAGTACGTCGAAGAACTCCCGGAGCTGACCGAGGAGGGCCTGACCGAGTGGTGGCACAAGACGGCGGGCGCTGAGCAGCGGCGCACGCTGGTTCAGCTCGTGGTCGCTGAGGTGAGGGTGGAGCCGGCCTCGCGGCGCGGGTCCAACAAGTTCGACGAAGAGCGTTTCACCATTACTTATCGCTGACTCAACTGGCACACAGGGGAGTTGGTCAGGTCAAGGACGTCCTGGGACGTCCTCATCAAAACTTGAACAGGTGTTTGCGCGCCTCTTGCGCACCGGCATACCCTGACGCGGCATCACCCGGTGACGCCGTCGTCGCATGTCAAAGTCATGCGCCGCTGGGGCTTGGACGTTCCGGGCGATGGATCACAGCGTGGGGTTGGACTCTGCGCCCGGCCAGAGGAGTTGGAACGTGAAGGCGTGTGGCTCGTCGGCGAAGAAGGACGCCGCCTCAGCGGCTGACGAGCAGGACATGTGGAACGACCCCACGCCGGAGCGCAGACGCGAGGAGGGGATCGACCTGGCGGCCGCATTCGTCATCCTGGGCGGCGGGGACGCTGAAGCCGACGAGACAGTGAAAGTGATCGGTCTTCATTTGACTCCTGGCTCCGTGGAGACAATGTGAAGGCTCGGTGAGATGCAATCGCTCATCCATCACCGACAGGGACGCCGAACGGGGCGCTCAACCTCTTCCCTCTCTCTATGGAAATGACTTGACGGTAAAAGTTATTGAATAATAAAGTGATGTCATCACCTCAAAGAACCCCTTCTTTGAGACCTCCTCAGACTGCAAGCAGAGGGAGCGACATCGCATGAGCGTCACGAGCACCGCCACCAAGACCGAGGTCCTGGACATCCCCCTCGGGCAGATCGAGCCCAACCCGGACCAGCCCCGCAAGTTCTTCGACGAGGCCAAGCTGAAGGAGCTGGCGGCGCAGTTCGAGGAGGTCGGCCAGCTCCAGCCGATCGTGCTCCGCCGGCCGAAGGGTAAGCGCAAGTTCCAGATCATCATGGGCGAGCGGCGCTGGCGGGCGATGCACCTGGTGAAGGACGCAACGACCATCAAGGCTCAGGTGGTCAAGAGCGTCGACGACGAGCGGGCGTTCATCATGGGCATCTCGGAGAACGTCGGCCGGGCGGACATGACGCTCATGGAGGAGGCGCAGGCGTACGCCGACCTGGTCGGGTTCGGTCACACGGCGGAGCGCATCGCGGAGATGTTCGGCAAGACGCCGGACTACGTGAAGTGGCGGATGGACCTGCTCAACCTGACGACGGACATTGCGGCTCTGGTGGCGGACGGGAAGATCAAGCCGGACTTCGCGTGGCACCTGTCGCGGCCGTCGACGGCGAGCCAGAGGCGGCTGTCACCCGGTACAGCTTCACCTCCGGTATCCCGCTCGGCCGGGTGACGGCGACCGGCCTGTACGGCCCGTGGGACCCGGAGGCGTGCGACGGTCGCGAGGTGTTCGTCGGCGTCCTGCTCGCCGATGTGCACTTCGCCCCGGGCTCCCGCCGCGCGGCAGGCGCCCTCCACTGGCACGGCGTTGTGGCCGCGGCTCAGCTCCCGTGCGAGTTCGACCCGCGCGCCGTCACCCGCTCCACCGCTCAGATCCACTTCGTGTAGCCGAGGGGAGCCGACACGCCCATGCTCGACACCCTGCTGCGCGAGATCGACGCCACCGACATCAACGCCTTCGCCCGCACCATCACCACGCCCGCCGACTTCGAGCTGACCCGTACGGTCATGCCCGAACGCCGTCTGAACTCCGTCAAGTTCAGGATCAAGAGCAGCAAGCGTCGTGTGAACGCCGCCAAGTTCCGGGCATACGATGCCCAGACCGCCGTCGCCCGCCGCCAGGCCGAGCGCATCATCACCGAGGGCATGCTGCCCCCGCTCGGCCAGAAGCTGATCGTCGGCGAACTGGAGCAGATCCTCCTCGACACCTCCCGCGGCGCCGACTCCACGGAGTTCATCGAGCTGCTCTACGAAGACATCGAGCGCCACGTCGTGTCCATCCACAACCGCATGGAACTGGCCGCCGGCGACCTCCTTGTCGACGGCATCTTCACCCTCAACGGCGAGAACGGCCTGCACCTGGAGGCCGACTTCGGCGTCCCCGCGGCCAACAAGCCGACGGCCGCCAAGCCCTGGTCCGACCCCACGAGCGACCCGATCGCGGACGAGCTGCGCTGGATCGAATACCTCCGCTCGATCGGCGCCCCGCTCCCGTCCCGCGTGATCACCTCGTACAAGGCCCGCGCGGTGCTTGCCGCCAACGACGCCTACCGGGCCGCGTACTACGGCAGCGTCAACGGCTCCACCACCCCCACCGCGGTCCTCGCCCCGAACGAGGTCGAGGTCGTCCGCGCCCGCTACAACCTGCCGCCGATCACGGTCTACGACGTCCAGATCTCCGTCGACGACGCCTACCAGCGCGTGGTCCCCGAGGACCGCTGGATCCTGATCCCCCCGAACCCGGAGTCCTGGGCAGAAACGCAGTGCGGCGTCACGGCCGAGTCCCTGGTCCTGTCGGCCGGCTCGAACCCGGCGATCCTCCGCGAGGACGCCCCGGGCGTCGTCATCACCAGCGGGCACCAGGACGACCCGGTTCAGGTGTGGACGAAGGGCGCGGCTGTAGCGATGCCCGTCTTGTACGTGCCGGACATCCACGTCACCGCGAAGGTGCTGTGATGGCAGCGGCACGGAAGCTCGCGGAGACGGTGTTCGTCACCGACCCGAAGGCGAACGGGACGCTTGTCCTGACCGCAGGGACGGAGATCTCGGACCCAGCGGTCATCCAGCAAATCACCCACCCCGACGCCTGGGAACCCATGGTCGAGGTTCCCCAGAACACGGTGTCCAAGTCGGCTCCGCCAGCCCGTCGCTCGAAGTCCGTCGCGCCGTGACCTTCACTGAGGACGATCTAGCCCATCTACGGTCGGAGCTCGGGGAGATCGACCCCGCGGACTTGGAGCGGCGATTCCGCGGCACGCCTCGGTGACCGACGTTGTCGTGGAGGTTCTCCGAGAGCGCCGTTCCGCTCTTATCGAGGATCCCCTCATGGTCACGGTCCAAGGGGTCGCCACCGTAAACAACTCCGAGAACGTGAAAGCAATCGAACGTCGTGTGACTGAGCTCACAGACGTGGCGGCTAAGGAGGGTGAACTCCTGCGACCAGCGACGATGCAGGTTCGCCGCAGCAGGTGAGTGTGCTCTGGAGCCGTGCGCGACCCTCTCCGAGGAGGGCAACTCATGTGGCAGGTGAGGGGGTTCGGCCTCTACCTGTCCCAGTGTAGATGTGACCACTTCACCGGCGGTTGTCAGTGGGGTGGGCTACGTTTTTAAGGACTTGCTCATGCCCGAGTCGACCGGATGGCGACGAGGGCGACCAGGGGAGCAGGTCACACATGAGTGGGCCCGCCGTACAGCCGTCGGGTGCCAGGGGAGGAGCATCAGTGCTCCAGCTGTGCATCGTCCGTATCCAGGCCATGTCCATGCTGTACAAGATGCAGATGGACGGCTCCGGGAACGCAAAGTTCCAGAACCAGATCGACACGGCGCTGAACCTGGCGCTCGGAGAGAAGCGCACCGCGGAGAACGCGGAGCACCTCTGCCGGAACCTGCTCAGGGACGCCCGGCGTACGAGTGACCGTTCCCGGCAGGCAGCGCGTAAGGCGGCGGCGGGTCGGCCGCTTACTGATGCACGGCACCGCAGGCTGGTGGAGCACCGCGCTGATGGGTCCGTGCACGCGGAGATGATCTCCTGCGTGACCCCTGAGGAGCAGGTCATCGCGAATGAGATCATCTCGGACCTTCGCAGCTTCGCGGAGACGATGGGCAGTCACGGGCCGGGCTGCCTCCAGGGACTGCTGATGGGTGAGACGGTGGCGGCTACTGCCAAGGCGGTCGGAGTGTCGACGGCGACTGTAGAGCGGGCGCGCCGCGCGCTCCGTGACTTTGCCGAGGAGCTGATCGTGCCGCAGTAGCGGGAACTGCGGAACGTACGCCGACAGAACTTTGATGAGGGCGGGCGGGACCAGGGGACGATGCCTTGGTCGCGCCCCCCTGAACAGTCGGCCAGGGCTGGCCACAACGAACTTGCGGGACCGGCAGGGAGATTGCTCGTAGAGCGCCCCCTGGCCGATGAGCAGTCGGAGGAGAAAGAACAAGATGAGCGAGAGTAACAATCAGGCAATTCCGGTGGTGCTTTCGGGACAGGCGCTGCTGAGCCTTCGGGAGTCCGGGCACAACTTCCCCTCAGCTGTTGGCGAAGTCATCGACAACAGCATCGAGGCCAAGGCCAACAACGTTGAGATCCTCACTGAAGTGACGAAGCGTGGCCGCAAGAACGTGATCTCGGAGGTTGCGTTCTTCGACGATGGCCAGGGGATGTCGGGGCACATCCTTCAGCATTACCTCCAGCTCGGATTCTCAACGCGGTTCATGTCGAACGACACGATCGGCAAATTTGGCGTAGGAGCGAAGCTGGCCGCACTGAGCGTGGCAACGCGCATCGATGCATGGTCGCGTGTTGCGGAGAGCGACCGCATCATGCACGTCCACTTCGACCTGGAC
This sequence comes from Streptomyces sp. NPDC001220, assembly GCF_053597895.1. Taxonomy (NCBI): domain Bacteria; kingdom Bacillati; phylum Actinomycetota; class Actinomycetes; order Kitasatosporales; family Streptomycetaceae; genus Streptomyces; species Streptomyces sp. NPDC001220. Next base: position 16,854 of record NZ_JBSFJE010000032.1, on the reverse strand, counting down.
GATGCGCTTGAGACAGAACGCTCCGGGGGCACGGTGGGGATTGCTCCGCCGGACGAGGAGCCTTTGCCAGCCCACTTGGTCCCGTACTTCCCTGAAGGAACCGGAACTTTGGTGAGGTGGTCGGGGATTGACCGAGTCGCAGATAGCCATGGCCGGAATACCAGTGACCACGTCCGAAGCGAGCTCAACAAGGAGCTCTCGCGGATCTTCCGTGAGTTCCTTAAAGGCGGCATCAAAATTGCTGTTGATGGTGTTCCCCTTCGCCCGCACGATCCGACCTTCCGTGCAGAGAACACGTGGGTGGATCACGCTCTGAACGAGGAGCGGCGACGCAGCGCCAAGCAGGACACCCACTCCGGCGACGTCCACTTCGCCCCGCAGGTCTTCTTTGACGATGAGGTGCTGGTCGAGGGAACTGGGCACAAGATTCAGGTGACCATCACGCTTGCACCACCGGAGGTACTCCGGCACAGAGGGTCTGGCGGCGATGCCATGGCGAAGAAGCTGAGGCTGCCCGAGAACGAAGGCGCCGTGAGTTTCCTCCGCCTTGATCGAGAGATCAGCTACACCAATGTGGCGAAACTTTTCCCGGGGGGAGTCGAGACCCCAGACCGGTTTATCGGGTTCGAGGTTAATTTCACGCCGGAGCTGGACCGCTTGATGGGAGTGCGCAACGTCAAACGAGGTGCGGTTCCGTCCGATGAACTTCGCAAGACCATCCGCGAAATTGCTTATCGGGTAATCCCTGGAGCGCGTTTGGAGATTCAGCGCATCTGGGGCGAACAGCAGCGGGAAAATGCGGAACGATCTGGAGAACACTCGCCCCTGGCTCAGGCGGTGAAGGATGCCAACCGGACGATGAGGAAGTCCCAGATCAAGAGGGTTCCCACCCGGGCTGAAAGGGACATCGCCTACTCTGACTTGGCGAAGGACGCCGGCCATGCGCAAACCGCGGAGGAGAAAGAGGCGTACTTCGAGAACATCAAGGACCTTCCGTTCGTCATCGAAACGGTCGACTTCCCTGGTGGCCAGCTTTTCGAGATCACGCACCTCGGAGACCAGAGCATCATCCGGCTCAATGAGCGGCACACCTTTTACCGGGAGATGTACCAGCCGCTCAAGGAGCTTGCTGGACAGCCATCGGGCGCAGGAACGAACGGGGACGCCTCTGCCACCGCGAAACGTGCGCTGGAAGCAATCACTCTCTTGATTGTTTCCTACGCGAAGGCAGAGACACAGCACGAGACCCCGGACGACCAGTATGGAGAACTGCGAAAGCATTGGGGCGACTTCACGCAGCTCTTCATGAGCAAGATCAAGGACGTGCTGTAGCCAGGAGACCTGGTGTGGAGCTCAGATGATGCGCTCCACGGATCGCGAGACCCTTCTCCCGTTGCAGGGGAGGAGTCCTGCGAGGGCCATTCGACCTGAAGAGCCAAGGGTCATCCGGCCCTATGGTCCTGTCCCTACGCTGTGCGAAGTTGCATGATCCGGCACTATCTCGAGGTTAAGGAAAAATGTCTGTACAGGGGGCGTCAATGACCGGCGGGACGTGGGGAGATCTGTACCCGTGGATGGCCGAGATCTCAGAGCGTGACCGCGATGAGCTGCGAGGGCTCGCCGACCCTTGCCTCAAGTTCGATGAGTCCCCCCGAGAGACGGCGCAGTGGCGCCCCTACCTGGATGATCTGTTTGACGCGCTGGGATTGCTCACAGTCGCGGATGAGGTGCTGAGGCACCGGCCGATAGCGACGCTCGTGCCTTCGCTGCAGGGCGGCGACGTACTGCAGACCTTCCTCTCTGGCCAGGAGTGGTTGACAGAAGCGATCCTGACGGCGGTTGGCGGATCCTGCGACTTGACGGAAATGAGTCCCGCTCAAATCGAGTCGTCCGTCGGGCTTTCACGTTCTGTAACCACTGAACTAATGGTGACGCTTCTTCGGGTGTCGGCATTTGGAGTGAGCGGAGCGACTCGGGTCGATTTGACGACGCCGCTGGCTGACTGGTTCGACCAGCTCGACGGCAGTGACAAATACTTCCTGCGAACGATTCACTCGGAAGGTGCCCTTCGGTGGCTCGGCGAACCTTCCGTGCGGGAGCGAGCTTTGCGCACCCGTATGATCGATGCTCCAGATAAGATCCTTGACGAATTTGATTCCGCAGCAGAGGGGTCGCTGCGCTATGTGGTCAGCGCATTTGAGGAATCAATTAAGTTTCCCGTCCGCAAGGAAACCTTGCTCGCGCGTCACGCCTGGTTGGGCAGCGATCTCCCGGGCGAGGAGTTCGACGCGCTTGCGCTTCTTCACGGTATGAGGAAATGGTGGAGAAGTCAGGATGGATGGTTCTCGAGGCGGACGTTGTCCCGGTTGCAAAGCGAGACGCTCAAGATCTTGGATCTTGAGCAGGGTGAAGTGATGACGCTACAGACAGCAGATCGGCTGCTGCGCGCGCAGCGAGTCCAACTGCATGCCGAAGATCTCGAGGCATGGCTTGAATATTGCAACACTATGGATAAAAGCAGCGGCTTGGTCTCGCGTTTGGAGCAAGTGGGACCGAGCGAGGAGTTGCAGCCGGTGAGCCTCACCTCACCCGAGGTACGCACAGCCGCAGGGGGTTCGGTTTCTTCGGCGACAGTTTCGAGCGGTTCAATTTCGAGCGGAATGTCGCTGCAGGCTTCCGGGAATATGAATTCGATAATTCGCAGTTGGGCTCGGTCGCAAGGCTACGATATTGGCCACCGAGGGCGCATCTCTGCTTCAATACGCGAAGCTTTCGAGGTGGCACTGAGAAGCCCTGATGGGGTGCTGATTCAGGAAGATAATCGGCTCAACATGCCTCCTCCTCGCATTCAAGAAACTGAGTGTGGGCAATCGGTCGTAGACATCATGATGGCGCTCTCGAAGCTCGCTACGGTGGCATTTCCTGAGGAGACACTCGGTTCTCTGCTGCTACGGTCAAACGAGCTCGAAGGCCGAATTGGCAGCCTGGTTGAGCAGCTACTGGCCGCCACGGTAGATCCGCAGAGCGAGACTGGATGGGTGATTCATGAAGGGGCCCCTGAAGAGCTTAGTTCTGTTCATCCTTCGGGTTCCGTGACATTGAAGGAAAGAGCACTGAAGGCTTTGCAGAGCGCACAATGCCCTCTCTCTCTGCAGCGTCTGGCGGAAAATATGGAGGGGGAGGTGAAAGCCAACTCGCTTCGCGTTCAGATCGCAGCGGACGATCGTTTCGTGCGATGCGATGTGGATGCCTGGTCGTTGGCAGAGTGGGGAATGCGCCCCTATCGGTCGATCAAGGATCTCGTCTCTGAAGAGGTTGACCTGGCTGGTGGTGAGATTGCGACCGAAGAACTCGTAGGTAAGCTCACAACCCAGTTCTCGATTAAGGAGATCACCCTGCGGCAGGTAGTCTCCAGCCCGCCGTTCACTTCACGTAATGGGACTGTTCGCCGCACCGTCGATCTTGATGACCAGCGACTGGCGGGCGAGCAGGGTGAAGGCGAAGGGCACAGTAATCCCTCCGCCGTTGATTTGGTGAGAGATATGGGGCTGGACTTCTGATGACTCAGTCTCAAGGGCTTCGCTCCGCAGGAGTCGAGGGTGAATATCGCAGTGACCGCTGCGATGTGGTCGAAGATTTCTATGTCCCTGCGCTACGGCAGGCTGAGAAGTATGACCGTGCAGTGGGCTACTTCACGGCCTCCGTCCTCGCTGTCATCGGCAGGGGGATCGACGAGTTCATTCGGCGCGGCGGGCAGATGCGCATCGTGGCATCGCCGTACCTGACCGCGGAGGACATCGCGGAGATTGAGGCTGGGTACGAGCTGCGAGCCGTGATGGAGAAGGCGGCTGTCCGAGACCTGGAGCGGGCTGCGGAAGATCCCCGCGCGGCGCGAGGGCTCGGGAAGCTAGGGCGGCTCGTGGCCGAAGGTCGGCTGGACATCAAGCTGGCGTACGTCGCGTCAGGTAACCGGGTCGGTATGTACCACGAGAAGATCGGGGTCTTCCGCGACGGTCAGGACCTCGTGGCGTTCAAGGGGAGCGCCAACGAGACGCTGTCCGGACTGGTCGGGAACTTCGAGTCCATCGAGGTCTTCCGGAGCTGGGACGAGTGGGACCGGGCACGGGCACTACGGATCAGCAGGGACTTCGAGGACCTGTGGGAGGACAGGACATCGATACTGCGCGTCATGCCCTTCACCGAGGCTGCAAAGAAGGTCATCGAGCGGAGCGCGCTGACGGGGGAAGAAGTAGGCGAAGCGGAAGACGCTCCCCGCGCGGGGGCTCCGATCGTGATTGCGCCGGCGGATATCGCTGGCATGCTGACGATCCCCGCAGGACTCAAGGTCCGTGACTATCAGAAGCAGGCCGTGGGGAACTGGTTCAACGAGAAGGGGCGCGGTCTCCTCCGGATGGCCACGGGCACAGGGAAGACACTCACGGCGCTGTCGGCTGCCGCACAGATGACCAAGGTGCTGCACCAACGGGACGAGCCGCTCCTCACCGTGGTGATCGCTCCCTACCAGCACTTGGTGGACCAGTGGGCCAAGGACATTGAGTGGTTTGGCGTCACTCCGATCATGGCCTACGAATCAACAGCAGCCTGGTTTGGTCGCGCGTCCCACCTCCTGGATGCGCTCGCTTTGAAGGCAGCCCGCGGTGGCGTGATCATCACGACCAACAAGACCTTCGGAGACGCCGCCTTCCAAAGCGTCCTTAACCGCTACAAGGGCCGGCTCCTGCTCATCGCGGATGAGGCTCACAACCTTGGTGCGAGGCACATCAGGACGAAGCTTCCCGAGAACGCAGAGTTCAGGCTCGGCCTGTCCGCCACTCCTGAGCGCTGGTTCGACGATGAAGGCACCGACGCGCTCACGGGGTACTTCGGGAAGATTGTTTTTGAAATGGGCATCGGCGACGCCATCAAACTGGGCGCGCTGTGTCGCTACACGTACACACCGGTAGTCGTCGAGCTCGACTCGGAAGAGACCGAGATGTACGTGGAGATCACTACGAAGATCGCCAGGATCTTCGCAGCGCAGCAGGGTTCGGACAGGGTGGACGAAGACAGCCCCCTCGGCGCCTTGCTCCGAAAGCGATCGAACCTGTTGGGGCATGCGCGGGCCAAGCTGCCTGCGTTGAGGCGGGAGATCGAGAAGCGGGGCGAGGACTGGTACCAGCTCCTCTACTGTGCCGAGGGCCGGCACCCGCTGTCTTATGAGGACGGAGCGCCCGAGGAGCCCTCCCAGCTGGATCAAGTGCTGGACCTCGTCGGCAACCGGATGCACATGCCAGCAGCCCGGTACACCGCGGAGACTAAGCGCACAGAACGCCGGAAGGTGCTCCAACGCTTCGCCGAGCGGGAGCTGCAGGCAATTGTGTCGATGCGGTGCCTCGACGAGGGTGTCGATGTTCCCGCAGCCCGGACGGCGTACCTGCTTGCCAGCTCTTCCAACCCGCGGCAGTTCATCCAGCGTCGAGGACGTGTGCTCCGTCAGGCGCCCGGAAAGACTATGGCGGACATCGTGGACTTCATTGTGGTCCCGCCGGAAGAGGCATCCGATCTACAGCCGGAGAGCGAGCGGAAGATGGTCGCTCGCGAGCTGGCTCGTGTTACTGAATTTGCGTACCTCGCGGAGAACGAGGCGGAAACCCTCGATATCCTCCGTCCGCTGCGACTGCGTTACGACCTGCAAGACATCTGAAAGTCCGAATGTGTGATGGGAATCCAGGAGTTGTCGTGAGTGAGAAGAAGACTGCTCAGCAGGTGATGGAACAGCTGTCGCCGGACGGCGTCAAGCTCGCCAAACGTGTGATCGAGTTGGAGCGGGAGAACCTGCACATCAGGAACTCGACACGGGTCGTCGACGAGATAGTGGCTGCAGTGAAGGGACTCATCAAGTGAAGCTCCTCAAGCTCACGCTTGACAATTTCCGGGCGTTCTACGGACGCCAGGTACTCGACCTCGGCGTCGACGAGGGCAAGCCGGCGGTTCTCATCTTCGGCAACAACGGGGCCGGTAAGACAACGCTCCTGAATGCTTTCGCGTGGGTGCTGTATGGAAAGTTCTCGGACGATGTCGAGCAGCAGCATCGCGTGATCCACGACGAGAAGTGGTCAGAAACGAGGATGGGGGCACCTGTCAGTGCATCGGTAGAGCTCAAATTCGAGCACGCTGGAGTCATCTTTCAGGCTCGCCGGGAGGTGGCGGCGGTCAAGAACTCGGAGGAGCAGGCCACCGTCTCGGCTGCGCTTACTCTCACTGAGATCAAGAATGGTGAGAGCAAGACTGTCGCGAACGGGCAGGATCGTATCGAAAAGATCTTGCCCGAAGGGCTTCGCCGGTTCTTCTTCTTTAACGGCGAGCGAATGGAGAAGATGTTCACGGGCGAGGAGAGCAACGGCGAGGTTAAGCAGGCCATCAAGACACTGATGGACCTGGAGCCGATGGAGCGTGCGATCTCTGAGCATCTCCCCGCAGCGGCAAAACGGTTGGCGAAGGAAATCTCCAAGGGAGGCGACAGCCGCCTCCAGCAGCTCAGGGATCAGCAGGAGGACCTTGAACAGCAACAGGCGGACGCGCGCAAGGCGGCGCTGAAGATCTCCAAAGACACCGCCAGCTACGAGCGCGAGATCCTCGACCTGGAACGCTCGCTGCGAAGCCACGAAGTGTCCAAGCCGTTGCAGAACGCTCGCAAGAAGCTCGAGTGGCAGATCGGGCAGAAGAGCGAACAGCTCAAGGAGAGGTACGCGAGCAAGCGCGAGATTCTGTCCAAGGGAGGCTTCCTTGCTTTTACCTCTGGCGTCGACCAGCAGGTGGTCGACCTGGCCGAAGCCATGCGGAAGCGGCGTGAACTGCCGGCCGGGATTCAGCGGGACTTCATCGAAGGGCTCCTTCAGGAGGGGGAGTGCATGTGTGGAACTCCCGTTCCGGAAGGGAGTCTCGCTTACATCGAGTTGGACAAGCGCCGTTATAACGCGGGTCTGGCTGACGTCGAAGCACGCTGGATGTACGTCAGCGGTCAGATGATGCACCTGGGTGACGAACGGCAGAAGCTCCTCGAGAGCCTGAGGCAGGCAGCCATCGAGATCCAGAGCTGCCAAGACGAGATCAAACGCCTGGAGGAGGAGAAGAGCGACATCGCTCGTCAGCTCGAGGGTGTGAATGAACAGGATGTTCAGCGTCTCGAGCAGAAGCGCAAGGAGTACGACGAAAAGCGCGTTGAGGGGCTCGCCGAACATAAACGACTTGAGAAGTCGATCGCTCACTTCGATGCCGAGATTGAGAAGGTGAAGCGTCTCTTCCGCGGTGCGGAAACGGCAGATGCTGCTTCACGCAAGGTGCAACGCCAAGTCAACCTGGTGAACGAGGTGCTGGAGACCTTCCGCGAGGCGCTGGAATTGAAGACGGAAGAGGTCCGTGAGCAGCTCGACGCGAAGCTCAAGGAAGTTTTCACGCGGATCTTCCGGAAGTCCTATGAGCCCGAACTCACTGACTCCTTCGACCTGTTGCTGAAGTCCTCGGCCGGTATCGCCATCCGCAGCACGGGCGAGAACCAAGTGCTCGGTCTGTCGTTCGTGGGCGCAGTGTCCGAGGTCGCCAAGAAGATCCACCAGCGCAAGTCCAAGAGCAGTGACGAGGTCCTTGGCGAGGGTGGCATCTATCCCGTCGTCATGGATGCGCCCTTCGGTAGCCTGGACCTCACGTACCAGGAGGAGATCGCCCAGGCGCTGCCTAAGCTCACCTCCCAGATCGTCGTAATGCTCTCGAACTCGCAGGCACGCGACAAGGTGATGGACAACCTTCAGGGTTCGGCGACGCGAATGTACGTACTCCGCAGCGTGACGCCCAACATCGGTGTCGAAGAGACGATCGAGATCAACAACAGGGCAGTCCCCAACGTCTCGCACGGCGAGTTCGAACACACCATCCTGGAAGAGGTGACCGTCTGATGGCGCGCGAGGATCGACTCCGCAGGCCGACGGAGCACGAGTCGCTGATCGGTGCTCTTTCCGGCAAAGAGGGGCCGTTCAGCGCGATGGTCGACGTGCTGATGTTCGCGGCGGTGCTAGGGCGGAACAAGAGTAAGCGTGAGCCCTTCGAGAAGGCAGGCGAGCCCATTCGCCTTTCGATCATGGAGGGGCGTCAGTACGGCGACGTCCTCATCGACATGGTCGCGGTGGCCGAGATCCCGAACGACCCGAAGATCCTCTCCGACGATCGGCAGCCCGAACGGGTGAAGATCTTCGAGGAGTACGCGAACGGCGGCCTCAACTACATCCAGGGTGAGGTCAACGCGAGCGGCGGGCAGGACTACGTATCGATCATCAGCAACCTGGTGATGGACACGCTGACGGCCCCGGACGAGCACCAGAGTGATATCTCTGAGTTGGTGAAGGCCACGTCCCTGGACTGGAATCTCGGCGAGTAGGCACAGGGGCGGTGAGAGAACGGAAGCCAACCCGTTCCCTCTCCGCCCCTTCGACGTAAGTGTCTCTCCTCAGTTTGCGGCGGCGACCGAACCCACTAGCCCCTCGATGACGGTCAGCTCCTTGTGTCCACCGAGGTGCCCGATGCCACGGTGCAGGTGAACCGTCAGCGTCTTCGCGACGTTCTCGTCGGTGGGCTCTTCACCGTCGGCGATGCAGCGCTGCTTGAGCAGGGCCAGATAGAGGTCACCGTGCTGGCCGGCGAAGGTCTTCCACGTCATCTCGACGTTGGAGTCTGTGACTATGTCCTTCACCAGAGGTGTGGACGCGTCCTTCAGCGAGAGCGCCAGAGCCCAGCGGCACAGGACGTTCCACTGAGTGATGCCCGTGGTGCGTTTGAGGCGGATCAGACGGTCACGGGCCGCCTGCGAGAGGCGGACGTTATCAAGCGACACTGGGTACTCCTGAATTCCACCAGTAGCCCTCGACCACGCTCGTGGTGAACTCGGTGTCGTCGTGGACGAGGGTATAGGTGCGGGCGACGGACTTCTTCAAGCGTCCCAGCAGGTACTCGTCGATCTCCTCGTCGGTCGAGAGGAGAAGTACCTGGCGGCTGGCGTTGGGGAAGTACCGGTCGACGAGGTGCTCGCGGTGCCGGCTGTCGAGGCGACCGAGCGGGGTGTCGATGACGCTGGGCAGGCGGTTGCCCGCGACCTTCATCAAGCCCCACAGCAACGAGACCGCGAGGAGCTGGCGTTCACCGGCGCTGAGACGTCCGGGATCGATGGAGTCGCCGTTGACATCGCTCAAGGTCAGCGTGAACTTGTCGGTGTCGATGCGGATGTCATGGACCAGTGCCTGCTTCCGCATCAGCTGCTTGAAGCTCTGGAGCATGGCGACTTCGAGGCGGCTGGTGTGCCGTTCGAGCAGGGCGACACGGAACCGTTCCAGGGTGTCGCGCGCTTTCTCCGAGTAGGTCTTGATCCGCTCGACTTCCTCGGCCTTGACCTTGGTTCGTACAAACTCGTGGTGGGCACGTGCGAGCGTCTCTGTGACGTAATCACGGCGTCGCTTCAGCTCGGTGAGCTGTTCCGCGTGGCGTTCGTAGGTGGTCTTGTGAGTCGCGACTTCCTGAAGCTGTTCCTCGCGGGCGAGTTGGAGTGCCTCCACCTTGCTCTGCGCAGGAACAGCGGCGAGCTGGCGGTCGAGCTGGGCCAGGTGCTCGGCGGCCTCGGTGGCCTGGTTCAGCAGGTCTGTTCCATGTGCCTTATCCCGCATTAGGACTTCGTCCAGGACGGCCAGCTGGGAGAGCGCGTCTCGTGGAAGGTTGAAGTTCACCTTCAGGTCGGCCAACTTCGATCGCTCGGCTCGGTCCGCCTCGAGTTTCTCTATGACCTTCTTGCGAGTCGCGGCGGGCAGAAGTTCAAGGAGCCACTCGTCGCGTTCAGCCAGGACGTCGAGCACCTGGCTTGCCTCGGCGGCAACCTGTTCCTTCTGAGCCTGCTTCCTGACCTTCTTGAGCTGATCGCTCAGCATCAGGAGTGGCAGAGGGCCAGCAGCTACCTGCGCGAGTGCGGCGCGGAGTTCAGCGAGCTGTCCTGCGACCTGCTTGCGCTCTGTCTCCAGTTCGACGCGCCTTTCGAAGAGGCTGCCGCCCTCCTTCTCGAAAGCCCGCTCCAGAGTCTCAAGCTTCCGCTCCACCTTGCCAAGGTCCGTACGTCGTTGGGCCAGAGCTTGATGAGTGGCCTCGTACTGCTCCAACACGGCAGCACGTTCCTGCTCCAACGTGTTGATGTTGTCCAGAAGATGCTGCTCCTCGTCGGACAGCTTCTGCCGGCGCTGGAGTGCGACGAGGTCAGTACGGAGCTGCTGCACGGTGCTCACGCCGAGCAGCGCGTGTACCGCCGACTCGATGACGGAGGCGGCGCGCTCAGGATCGGCAAGGGACTCGATCTTCTCGCCGTCGAAGAACGACAGGGAGGCAATCTCCAGCGGGAGAAGGTCCTCTACGTGGTCTGCCCAGCCCTCGCTGAGGAGTCGATTGAACTTGCCCTCCGGCTTCACACCACGGCCGGCCTTCAGTTTCTCTTCGTACTGCTCATCAACGAAGACGGTCAGGAACTCCTTGACGCTCTTCCCGCTCGTGTGCCAGCTACGGATGACCCGGTAGTGGTGCTCGCGGCCGTCCACTGCGACGGTGAACTCGAGCGAGATCGATGAACCGCGTGCGGGATCCGCTTGCCGGTTGATGCACTCGCGCAAGAACGTCTCGTAGGGCTTGTTCGCACGGCCACTGCATCGAGCTCGGGCTCCGTAGAGCACGAGCTGGATGGCGTCGAGCAGTGTCGTCTTGCCGCACCCGTTGAGGCCACCGATCAGGATGATCGGCTTGTTCTTCTTCGGCGTGAGGTCGAGAGACTGCTTGCCGCGGTAGGCTCCGAATTCCTCAAGGGTGATCTTACGCAGGAGCATCGAGACTGTTCTCTTCGTCGAGGGTCAGGTTCTTCTTGACGTCGTCGCGGAGCTTCTGCTTGCGTTGCGCGAAGTCGACTGCGTCGTTGTGGTCTTCGTAGTAACCCTTCTGCACGGCGTCTTCCAGGGCTTGGAAGAGTCCGGCGCGGCGGGTCATCGTGCGGTATTTGCGTTCAACGGAGAGCAGTTCGCGGACCATGGTGTAGTGAAGGTCGTCACCTTCGCAGAGGTCCTTGAGAATCTCCATCTCGTCTGCGCCCATGACCAACTGCTCGTCAAGCGGGCCGCCCGGGAAGTCCTCGCCCGTCGCCTCCTTGTAGATGCGCGGCAGGGAATCTTCGACCTCGTGTTTGTCGAAGACCCAGATGCGGCGGATCTCGTGGAGCTCATCGAGGGTGATCAGCTCGATGTTGCGGACATGCTCCGGTGTCTGCTCGTTCGTCCGGATCCAGGTCTGCGCGGAGAGCAGATCACGGAGCCACTTTTCCCGAAAGTCCTGCAGGTACGGGCCGTGGATCGCTCCGTCGTTGAAGAGCATGACCTTGCCACTCATACGGCGGAAGTCACGGGCAGGCTTGTCCGAACGAGGGTAAGGGACCTTCTTGCCTGCCGGGAGCTCCGGATCGTTCTTGTCGGTGATGTAGTCGAAAGGCGCGTCGAGTTTGTCGCGCAACTCCAGGAGCGGAAGCATCCACTCCTTCTCGTCATCGTTCTGGATCATGGCGGACATGGACTTGTCCTGCTCGACCAGCGTGCACGTCCAGCAGCCGAACCGGCTGGACCCACAGGAGGGAGTGGACGAGTCGACGACGAGCGGACACTCGCCATCCGCCGATGCGCCTTGGTACATGGAGAGCAGGTCGTGATTGTTGTAGCCCCAAGGGTTGGGGACCTGCATCAGGAATTCCCAGACATCGTCGTTCGTCCAGTCTTCGACTGGGCTGTAGACAAGGGAGTTGGGAAGGTTCGCGTTCGGAGAGAGGCGGTCGCGTACGCGGCGCTTCTCGTGCTTCTCCATCGCTCGCGCGCGCGCCTGGCTTTCGGCCTTGCGGATACCGAGGACCAAGATGGCCTCGCCGTGGGCCGCAACCACGTTGCGGATGAAGGAGTTCGAAGGCTTGATCTTCAGTCGCTCGGTGCACCAACGGAACTTGGGGCGGGGCGCAGGGTAGCCGCGGCCGATCAAGTTGACCCAGAAGGTGTCTTTGATCTCAGGGGTCAGGCGGTGAGGCTCGATCGGGAGGTTCTGCTCCTCCGCCGCTTTGGCCATGGTATCCAGGGAAGTGGACACCCACGCCGCGACAACAGGGTTCTCAACCAGGGTGTCCGTGCTGATGACATGGACCGGCTTGGTCCGCTCCTCTGCCGGTAGATCCTTGAGCGCTGCCCAGACCAGCTGCAGTACGGCGGTGGAGTCCTTGCCGCCGCTGTAGCCGATCACCCAGGGCACTTCATCGGCGGTGTATAGCTCGCGCACTTCTGCGGTCAGCTCAGCCGTTACCTCGCTGAGCGAGCGGCCGTCAAAGGGCTTGCGGCGTACTGGTGTGATGGGGATATTCAGCGGGATTGTCATGCGTCGCCTCGCAAATAAGCGTCTTCCACTCGCTGCTCTTCCGGGCTGAGAGGGAGGCCGAGTTGGTGACGCAGGTAATTCACGGTCAATGTTACGTTCTGATGACTCTTGGACACGCGCCCTCCGACAATTGCGCGCCCTTCCCAATCAGTATTCGAGCGAGACCAGTCCACCTTTTTCAGTGGGCCGAGTCTCTTCTTCCATTTGGTGGCGGCGGTGGATTCACGGAACAGGGAGTTACCGATTCTTCCCAGTGCATGCAGCGCGATGCCATGGCTGTGAATATAGTCGCGGCGCATTTCCTGTGCGGGTAGCTCCCTGTTTCGCACCATTGACCATTCTGGGATTGTTTGGTCAACTACCTCCCAGTATGACTGGGCGAGCTGGGCGGCCTCGTCCGGCTTCACTTCCAACCCCTGGAGGAGCGCCTGGGTGCCGTAGTACAGGGCGCTCAACGTGAACATCTTCGCGGAGCGCGCGGAGAGATTGCTCTTCTCCATCTCCACGTATCCCTTGAAGACGGGACAGCGGGTGGAGAGGAGGCGAGCGGCCTTGGCTTCTTCGTCACGGTGGTCGTACAGCACGCCGATGGAGCGTGCGGGGCGGACCGCGTGGCGATTCAGGTCGGCGAACATCTGCTGAGATCGCGCGAGGCCGGCGTCATGGAAGAAGACGACGGCGATCGTCTCGTCGCCGAGGTCAGGATTCTCCTTGAGTGCCTGCTCAATGGCGGCGCGACGGTGCTGACCGTCGTTGATCAAGAAGCGGGCGTCCATGGGAATGTGGAGCTGCCCGGTCCGCATGCCCGGACCTTCGGCGGCGTGACTATCGAAGGCCATGTCGCCGTCGACCGATGCTGTCAGCGCGCTGAATACGTAGTCATCCGGGTTGTCCAGGATGTACTTAGCAAGGGCGGGCAGGCGCCCCTTGTTCAGGACGCGTTGAGCTCGCAGTTCGGGCGTCAGCTCGTCCTCGTCGAAGATGAAGATCTTGGGGATCAGTCGCATGGGGCACATCGAGACGTAGAACTCCCGCCCCGCCTGGATCCCGCGGATGGCAGGGAAGGTGTACTCGAACCCTTCCGACGTCCTGGGCGCGACGACTCTGGTCGCTGCTTGGGTCTCCACGACGCAACTCTAACGTAAGTACGTCACTCAGTTGACGTACTCCACAGAGCTTCTGACGCGTAGGTGGATCGGAGATGACGTACCGAACTTGCCAGGGTGCGCGTGGACATGCTGGGGCGAGGGACCCCGAGGGATGACATCTCGTACTGCGCATGTTCTCGTGCAGTGGGCTACGTGCCGCCCAGTCGGGCTGAAGGAGATGTACGTTAACGGTTTGACGTACGTGTTGGTCTGGGACTGGGGCAAGGTTAGGTGAGTGCTGTGGTGGCGTATCTGGATGTGGCGGCAACGACGCGGGTGGAGCCCCGGGTCGCGGACGTGGTGCTCCACTGGATGACGGAAGACTTCGGCAACGCCGGCAGTCGCACCCACGAGTACGGAGCGCGTGCGAAGAAGGGGGTCCATGAAGCGCGTGAGTTCATCGCGGGGACGGTCGGAGCCAAGACCGAAGAGTTGATCTTCACGAGCGGTGCGACCGAGTCCAACAACATCGCGCTCCTCGGGCTCGCGGCGCACGGAGAGAAGACGGGTCGACGGCACATCATCACTTCCGCCATCGAGCACAAAGCCGTTATCGAGCCCTTGCTGCACCTCCAGGAGAAGGGTTTCGAGGTCGATTTCCTGAAGCCTGGCCCTAGCGGGCGCATCTCGAAAGAGTCTGTACTCGAGAAGCTGAGAGATGACACTCTGCTGCTGTCGCTCATGCACGTGAATAATGAGACCGGTGTCATTCAGCCGGTGGCCGAGCTGGCCCACGTACTGCGCAAGACATCAACGTTCCTGCACGTTGATGCCGCCCAGGGGTACGGCAAGGTCCCGGATGATCTGAAGGCGCCTATCGACCTGATCAGCATTAGTGGACACAAGATCGGAGCGCCTAAGGGCGTGGGGGCGCTGGTCGTCCGTCGCCGCGGCTGGGACAAAGTTCCGCTTGAGCCGATCATGTTCGGGGGTGGCCAGGAGCGGAAGCTCCGACCTGGAACGCTGCCTGTGCCGCTCATCATGGGCCTCTACGAAGCTGCGAAGATCTTCCAGGAGGGACAGCCCCGCTGGGAGCAGGCGGCCCGGGAGATGCGGGAGCGGTTGCTCACCGCGCTCGGCAAGACGCGCTTCCATATCAATGGCGATGCTGAGCATGCAGTGCCGCACATCCTCAATGTGACCTTTGATGGGCTCAACGCCGAAGCACTGATCGTCCGGCTCAAGAACCAGGTCGCCATCGCAACCGGGTCGGCATGCACGAGCGCCTCATACACCCCAAGCCATGTCCTCATGGCGATGGGGCTGCCCGAGGAGGTGGCGACAAACGGGCTGCGGTTTTCCTGGTTCCCGGGCCAGGTCGCGGACTTCGGCCCGGAGGAGCTGGCAGAGACCATTGCGCATATGCAGCCCGAGGCCAGTTGAAGCGGTCGATGGTCAGCCTTCCCTGCGGCGCACCAGCCGATGGCCGCGCAGTTCACGGCCACAACGGACGAGCTCGGTTTCCCAGCCGTTCTCGGTGCCGATGAGATGTGGGTGCTCGTACAGGCCAGCCTTCAGTTCTGACTCGGTGAGGCGACGGTAGCGCGGCGCGTCTGGATCGTCTGGAGCCAGGAACTCGTGCTTGCGATGAAGCAGCGGTCGGTTCGTCGAGTTCGCGTACGACATGTGTGAGGTCGCCAGGGTCTGCAGATCGACGTGGTAAGAGGACAAGATCCGTGGGTGCGGGTCCTTGTCGAACTCCGGATAGTCGAGCCAACTCGCGGCACGGCCCTGGTGCTTGAGCTTGACGATTGTCCACTCCTGGGGTCGGCCGGCTGCGATCGAGGCGCAGTGTTCATAGAGGCGGAGCACCGTCGGCATGTGGTCGACGGCGCGCCGATGCACGTACAAGGCCGTGGGGGTCAGCTTGCCAACGGCTGAGGCGTTCATGGCGCCGCGGATGTAGGTGTCGTCGCGGAGCTTGAGGAGGAGCCGGTCGGAGCGTTGGCAGGCTTCCTTGTATGAAGAGAAGAAGGCTCGGATGTCCAGTTGGACACTGAACGGCAGGCTGCTGAAGGGGCCGCGCCCGTTGAACAACTCGACGGCGAGGAAGAGGAGGGTGTTGAGCGTCGTGCGCTTGGCACCGTCGGAGATCTTGTCGGGGTCGGCGGAGTCCCGAATCAGCCGCTTGAGCTCGCTCGGCTTCAAGTGGGCCAGGAGCTCGGCTACCGGACGCGGCATCTCCTCCACGCGAGGATGGCGTCCCCGGCGCTCAACGTGATCAACGACGGCGGTGATGGCCGAGGTCGTGTCCTCGGAAGCCAGCCATTGGGCGTCCGGGACAATGCGGTGAGCGAGGTAGCTGAGCCGTGCCGCGTCGTCCTTGAAGGCGTATACGATGCCAGGCGCCGCGGAGACACAGCGGGTACCAGTGACTTCCTCGACGTAGTCGCGCAGCTCGCTGGCTCCGAAGAGGTACTGAAATGTCTGCCGACTGGTGATGAGGCCATCCCCGAACTCCTGGCCTCGGACCTTGGACCTCTCCCACGTAAGGCGCGCTGAAGCGATGAGGACGGTGTTGGCCAACTCCCACGCCTGCAGAAGGCTGTGGCGGCGCTCGGCGGGGTCCTCAATGACGTTGAGGACGTAAGTCAGGAGCACGACATCGGCTGGCTCCAGCTTCACCTCGGGGCGGTAGTAGGGATCCCAACCCGTGATCCGGCAATCGAGGCGCTCGAGAGAGCGCACATCGTCGCCTCGCCCGCAGCCGTAGTCGAGGACTGTCCGCTCTGGGGCCAGCTGTCTATCCGCGAGGGCCTGGCGGGCGGGGACAGAGAGCGCAGCTCGTCCGATGGCAGTGAGACGACGTTCGCTGTTCCAGGTCTGCTGCATGGCGTCCTCGCGTGTGCGGGGATTTGGGACGGTCGCAGAGTAGTCGCTGGCAGGCCCTCGCTGAGTGGCATCGCTCGACGATCAGTAGATCGGATGGCTCTTCCAGTCAGCCATGCAGTGTCGCTCTTCCGGATATTACGCGGTTTGTCGCCCTTCAGATTCCTTGGAGCAACATCGGTCCCGATGGCCTCAAGCGGCTGAAAGTCCAACAGCCGTTGGCGCATAGACGACCTTGACCAAGGTCCATGAGGGCTGCTCCGCTTGAGGAGTTGGGGCGTCTGACTCGGGGGTTGCCTTCGTGACTAACTGATCGTTTCAGAATGACGAGCGCGGCAGCCGAAACGCGGCAGCGCGGCTGTGTGTCAAGCGCGGTCGTGCACTTGAGCCCAGACATCGCCGC
>NZ_JBSFJE010000031.1:0-34477 GCF_053597895.1 Streptomyces sp. NPDC001220 | reverse complement strand
AGGGCCTCGACACCTACGAGGCGAACGCGGCCCTCGGCCTCCCCGAGGACGGCCGCGACTACACCGCCGCCGCCCAGATGCTCACCGCCCTCGGCATCTTTGAGCTGGACCTGTTGTCCAACAACCCGGACAAGGCGGCGCAGCTGCGCACCCTGGGCCTCACGGTGGCCGACCACGTTCCCACGGGCGTCTTCACCACGGACCACAACGTCCGTTACCTCCGGACCAAGGTGGTCCGCACCCAGCACACGCTGCCGCTGACGGAACTTGCGTCGGGCTGACGGCCGATCCCCATCGGGCCCTGGCCCGACCCTGTCCAGCTGCTCCGCACCGAGAGGCTGAGGCGCGCCTCGCCCCACCGCGTTCTGTTCGCGTGCGCACTCCGGGGCTGGCAGACTGAATTTGTGTTTCCGCTGATGGCCGCTGCAGCTCAGGACGCGTTTCCATCGATTCCCGGTGCCGGCGTCGTGTCGGTTTGCGCGTTGATCTTTACCGTCGCGTCCTTCTGGTGGATCAACGCCCGGCAAGGGCACCTGAAGTCCTGGGAGCCACATTCCTTTGCTGCGATTGTCCACTGCTCCATGGCTCGCCTGCGGCTTCCGCTCGTCCTTCACAACACCGGAGCCAAGCCGATAATCGTGCAGGATCTCAGGTTGACCTTTCCCGATGAGCCTGCCTCCCATCTGCCGCTCCTGTGGATGTCCTCACCGTCCGGTCTTCAACCCGGGCCGGAGGACGAGCCGAGGTTGCCGGGCGGATTCGCCGTGGCCGGCAGACAGGCGGAGCAGCTCTTCATCGAGTTCGAGGCACCCTTTGCCGGATTCGTTCCGGAGCCCCGTGACTACAAGGTCCAGCTTCAGGTGAGGGTCGGCCACCGCAAGGGATGGCGCCCCCTTCTGACGTTCACCTTGAGGGCCGCCAACATCATTGATCCCGACCGGTACACGGTCTACAGCAACGCACCTCTTGAACTGACGAAAGAGGACAGGCAGAAGGCGGACGCCGCGCTCCTGGAGCTGCTGGACGAGCGGGAGGACCTCGCTGCTCCGGGCGACAGGAAGCGGCGGGACTCCTTGCATGACGAGGGCGACACCGGCACGAACCTCTAGAGCGGGAAGCCCCAGGTCAGTGCAGGTCCACCTGGAACGCGTGACGGTGGTCGGCGGGGCAGGTGAAGACGCGCAGGTCTCCGTAGCGGCCGACGACGACCCCTGTCTCGTCGTCGCTGGCCACGGTGAACAGGAGCGTCATGGCCGTACCGCAGTCGCCGCAGGGAAAGACCGTGGGGTGCGTCAGGTGCCAGGTCGGCCAGCCGCCGAGCTTCCAGCCGGCGAGGCGGGTGATGACGTCACCGCCGTCGCCCGTCTCGCGGACCAGTTCCGCAAGCCGCGGGCGGAGTTCCGCGGGCAGCTCCTCACGGAAGGGGAAGTCGGTCACGGGCTCGGCGGTGACGGCGCACGCCCGGGGCAGGTAGCCGTCCTCGTCGTACCGAGAGGGCGACGGCGGAGTCGTCATCGGGCTGGTCACCTCAGCGGCCCGACGCCATCGCACCTCAAGCACGGGGCTGACGTCGGCCTGCTGGACCGGGGGATCCCAGTGTTCGTTGGGACACCAGAGGATCTGCAAGAGGTCGACGCCGGCAGGCCACCAGGGTCCTGGCGCGTCGCGCCGGAAGACCTGCGCGACCGACACCATGGCCGTGGCAGGCACGCCGACGGGGTCGTTCTCGTCGGGCAGGGAGCACTCTGGCCACGGTTCGTCACTCGGCCACAGCAGCGGCCCGCCGATCGAACTGCTCCGGCAGTCCGGTTCTGCCCGCTCGGGATGGAGTACGACCGCGTCGCGCGCGTGGGGAGCGAGCTCGGGAAGCGCGGTGAGTATCGCTTCGAGCGTAGGTCTGGGGGTGTGGGTCATCATGGTTTCCGGTCGGGTGGTCGTAGATCGCTGGCAGCGTACCGGCCGGCTGTGACAACCGTTCCCGCTCGCGCCGCGAGCCCCCTGGGCGGCGCCAAAGCCGCGGCAGTGCCGGCGGGCGGCATTTCCCCTGTTCGCGGCCTCATCGCGGTCGAGGCGCTCGAGCGCTCCTCGATCGGTTCATCGGACGGTTCGGTTTGCGTCGCCTGCGTGCCCACGACGGTCAGCAGCGGCTCGGCCGGACATCGAAGAAGCGGCCGCCGACGTGCTCGTCCCATTCGCTCGCATGTGCGAGGGAATTCAGCCTCAGGGGACAGTGGAATGGGCCGTCGGGCAATTCTGGTTCCACTCATCGGAACCGGCGGTTGTGGAAGAGAAACACGCTTGGAACGGCACGGCGGATGGCCGTTCCGCTGGCCGGAACACGCTTTGAACGGCGTTTCCCCAGGGGTTCTCATCGGGAAGACGGCTCTTTCGCTCCGGCTTTTCTGGAGATGAGCCGCGTTTCCTCTTCCGCCCAAGGAGAATCGTCATGGCTCCATACCCGCCCACCCTGCTGGAACCTCACACGCCGCCTGCCCTGGCCACCGAACCTCACGTGATCGTCCGAGGTGAAGGGCTCACGGTGTGGGACAGCGAGGGACGCTCCTACCTCGACGGCACCTCCGGAATGCTGTGCACCAATCTGGGATACAGCCAACCCCGGCTGGTGCGGGCGGCCGCGCGGCAGATGGCGGAGCTCCCGTTCTTCGCGTCCTTCGCGCACCGCACGAGTGACGTCGCGCTGGCCCTGGCCGAGGACCTCGCCCGGGTGGCACCGCTGCCCATGGGCCGTACCTTCTTCGCGAACTCCGGTGCGGAGGCCAACGACAGCGCCTTCAAACTGGCCTGGTACTACCACCAGTGCCTCGGCCGCCACGAACGGTTCAAGATCCTCTCCCAGGAGAAGGGCTACCACGGCACGACCGTGGCCGCCGGTTCGGCGACCGGCCTGGACCTGATCCACCGGGGATTCGGCCTCCCGCTGCCGTCCTACGTCAAGGTGCCGTGCCCCGATCCGCACGGCCCCTTGCGGCAGGGGATGTCGGAGGAGCGATTCGTCGACCGGCTCATCGGCCGTCTGGAACGGCTCATCGCGGTGGAAAACCCCGACACGATCGCCGCGTTCATCGCGGAGCCGATCCTCAGTGCGGGTGGCCTGATCATCCCGCCGCCGAGCTACTACCCCCGCGTGCAGGAGGTCCTCGCACGTCACGACATCCTCTTCATCCTCGACGAGGTCGTGACCGGCTTCGGACGCACCGGAGCGATGTTCGCCACCACCGAATTCGGACTGGATCCCGACCTGATCACCCTGGCGAAGGGACTGTCCTCGGCGTATGCGCCGATCTCCGCCGTGCTGGTCGGACGGCGCGTCATGGACGCCATCGCCGAGGGGTCGCCGGACATCGGCGCGTTCGGTCATGGCTTCACCTACTCGGGGCATCCGGTGGCCGCGGCCGTCGCGCGTGAGGCACTCGCCATCGTCGTGGAGGAGAACATTCCCGGTCACGTACGCGAGACGGCTCCCACGCTCATGAAGGCCCTCGCCGACGCGTTCCACGGTGAGGAGTTCGTCAGGGACGTCAGGGGCCACGGTTTCCTGGCCGCGGTCACCTTCGTCACGGGCGCCGGAGGCCGGGCAGAAGGCGAATGGGGCGCCCAGGTCATGGCCGAGGCGGTCGGGCACGGGCTCCTGGTGCGAGCCGTCGGCGACACCGTCATCGTCGCACCGC
The DNA here is from genome assembly GCF_053597895.1 of Streptomyces sp. NPDC001220. NCBI lineage: Bacteria > Bacillati > Actinomycetota > Actinomycetes > Kitasatosporales > Streptomycetaceae > Streptomyces > Streptomyces sp. NPDC001220. The sequence continues at coordinate 30,788 of NZ_JBSFJE010000031.1, read as the reverse complement.
CGCTCATCAGCACCGACGACGAGATCAGGACGATGGTCGAGCTGCTGGAGAAGTCCTACCACTCGGCGCTCGCCGGGTCACTCCCGACGCGGTGACAGACCTCCCCGCACACCCGGCTCGTTCCGGCTCAGGTCCCGAAGCGGCGCTCGTCCGACAGGATCAGGGACACGACCCTGTCCAGCGGGCGCTTGAGGGACTCCACCTCGCGGTTCTCCGGCCGAGCGAGAGACACGACGACAGCCCCGCCCGACGGAAGCGAGGCGGGCGCGGCGATACAGATGCATCCCGGGTGCACCTCCTCGTACTCGGCCGCCACCTGCCCGGAAGCGAGGGCTCGCCAGAGGGAGGCGGCCGGGTGCAGCGCGGCCAATCGTTGTTCCGACGCGGGGACGAGGGGAGCCAGCAGGGCCCCGTGCGCGCAGTACACGGTGTCCAGCACGCCGTCGGACATGCGGTGAAGGAACACGCTCGCGCCGGTGGCCCGGGCCAGAGCGTCCAGCCGAGGGCGCGCGGCGGCCGCCAGGGGCGAGGGCCGCTGCCCGGTGCGCACCAGTTCTCCGAAGCCGGGCGCGATCGCCCACTTGTGATCGCGGCGCGCGACGATGTCCTCCTGGGCCAGCTGTTCCAGGAGTCTGTGGGCGGTCGTTTTCGGAATGCCCACGACCGAAGCGAGATCAGTGACACCGAGGGGACCCGGCGCCTCGCTGAGCGCACGCACCAGCGCGAACGCGCTGTGCACCACACCAGGAGGCCGCTCTTCCCCTGCGCCGGAGAAGACCGAGGCCCGCCCCGCCGCTGAATCGTCGGTCATGTCCTGCTTCCTTCAGCCGTGGAGTACGTCGTCCGGCGGCGCGGAACGACGGCTGTGTGAAGCTGGTGCCGCGGGCCGAGAACAAGGACGGCCCCGGTCCTGATCCGCCTGGGTGAGGAGACGGCGAGGTCCCCCGGCCACTGCCCTCCTGCCAGTGTGACTCAACGGAGGCTGCCAGGCACGAGCTGGGCCCTGACCGGCCACCGGCCGCGTCCGACGTGATGAGCGGTTCGTTCCACCGCCGGCCGGATCGTTCGAGATGCGCGGTCCCTGCCGCGGTGAACTCATGGGGTACGGCATGACCTCCACGGTCCGTCGGAGCCGTGCCGTACCCGTTCGGAACATCGCAGGAGGGTTGTCATGGTCAGCACCCCGGACAGGACACTCAATGGCAAGGTCGCCTTCGTCGGCGGCGCATCCCGCAACCTCGGCGGTCTGATCAGCACCACTCTCGGCGCGGAGGGCGCCCTGGTCGGGGTGCACTACAACAGCGACTCCTCCCGGGCCAAGGCCGAGGACGTCGTCGAGCAGATCAACAAGGGGCCGGGCGAGGCGTTCGCGGTCCAGGCCGATCTGACGAAGGTCGACGAGGTGGAGCGGGTCTTCGACGAGGTCGTGAACCGGTTCGGCAGGCTCGACTGCAGCATCAACACCGCCGGCATGGTGCTGAAGAAGCCGCTCACCGAGATCACGGAAGAGGAGTACGACCGGATGTTCGCGGTCAACTCCAAGGCCGCGTTCTTCGTCATGCGCGAGGCCGCCCGCAGGATCGAGGACGGCGGGAAGATCATCACGGTCGTCACCTCGCTGCTCGCCGCGTACACGGGCCTGTACTCCACGTACGCGGGCAGCAAGGCGCCGGTCGAGCACTTCACCCGCGCCCTGTCGAAGGAGCTGTTCGGCCGGAACATCTCGGTCAACAACATCGCTCCGGGCCCGATGGACACCTCGTTCTTCTACCCCGCCGAGGACGACGACTCCGTCGCCTACCACAAGTCGTCCGCGATGAACGGCGAGCTCACCAAGATCGAGGACATCGTGCCGTGGGTTCGGCACCTGCTGACCGACGGCTGGTGGGCCAACGGGCAGACGATCTTCCTCAACGGCGGCTACACCACTCGCTGACCCACCCGGGCCCCCGGGGGGGAAAGGCCCGATTCGGCTGGTCAACGCGCCGCCGGCCCGGCCGGAGCGAGGCTGACACGGCTCCATCAAGTGCGCGGCGAGCCGACCATGTGTCAGACAGAGGAGCCTCGGGGGGCCAAGTCCCGTGCTGCGCAGCCCTGTCACGGGGATGTGATGTGCACCACGCTTCAAGTGGGCGGATGCTAACGCACTTTGCGATCTCTTGCCATATTTGAATTTCTCTTTACTCAAGGTACGTTCACACGGCCATCACATCCGTGATGTGTGACGTGGAGTGAAAAGACCGGAGAATCATGGTGATTCGCGAGCCTGCGTCCCGTAGACGCAGACATCCCTGGTCCGGGGGACGCATCCGTTGGCTGGCGGGAGGCGTGTCCCTGGCTCTGGCCGTCACGCTGCTGGACAGCGCGTACGCGGCGGCTGCCACGACGCCGCCGAGCGCCGAGAAGCCGAGGAAGACGGCTGCCGCGCGAACCGCGCAGGACATCGCGTCCGCACGCGTCGCCGCCAGACTGTCCGGACAGCGTGTGGAGGCGCTCTCCGAGCGTACGGAGACCTCCACGACCTGGGCGAACAAGGACGGTTCGCTCACCACCGAACTCACCGCCGGTCCCGTGCGGTTCAAGGACCCGGCCACGGGCACGTGGCGCGGCGTCGATCTCGACCTGGTGCGGGAGGAGGACGGCGCGGTCGAGCCCAAGGCGCACCCGGGTGGACTGCGGCTGGCCGGCGCTTCCGGGACACCGGCGAAGTCACTGAAGGCCGCCGGCCAGGCCAAGGCCACCGACCTCGTGACGCTCGGCGAGGGTGACGAGCAGATCACTTTGCAGTGGAAGGGCGGGCTGCCGAAGCCCGAGCTCGACGGGACGCGGGCGGAGTACGTCGACGCGGTACCCGGCGCGGACGTGGTCGTGGAGGCGACCCGTACCGGCTTCGAGCAGTTCGTCGAGATCAAGGAGCGCCCCGGCGCGGGCGGCTACTCCTACACGCTCCCGCTGCGGGCCAAGGGGCTGAAGGTCGGGCAACTGGCCGACGGCAGCGTGCAGTTCACCGACAAGAAGAACAAGAAGCACGCCGTGATGCCCGCGCCGGTCATGTGGGACGCCACCGTCGACAAGCGGTCCGGTGAGCACACCCGAAAGGCCAGGGTCGGTCTGAAGGTCGTACAGCAGGGTTCGTCCGTCGACCTGGTGGTCACCCCGGACGCGGAGTTCCTCGCCGACCCGGACACCGCGTACCCCGTCACCGTCGACCCGTCCACCTCGTCGCTGTCCAACGTCTTCGACACCTACGTCCAGCAGGGCGAGACCGTCGACTGGTCCACCGACACCGAACTGGACCTCGGCAACCCGGGCACGACCAACTCCGACGGCACCGCGCGCACGGCGCGATCCTTCGTCTCCTGGAACACCACGCCGGTCCAGGACGCGCTTGTGCTGGACGCAAAGCTGAGCCTGTGGAACTTCCACTCGGGCAACACCGACTGCAAGACCTACCCGTGGGAGGTGTGGTCGACCGGCGCCGCCTCGTCCTCCTCCCGCTGGACCGCGCAGCCCGCCTGGACCGCGAAAAAGGCCACCTCCACCGAGACCACCGGCAACTCCGGCTGCTCCACCCAGCCGGACGGCTGGATCAGCGCCGATGTGACCGGCCTCGTGCAGGAGTGGGCCTCGGCGAAGGCCACCCGCGGTCACATGGGCGTGCGCGCCACCAGCGAGACGGTCCTGGCGCAGTGGAAGCGCGTCAACTCCGCCAACGCGGCGTCCAATCCGCCGAAGCTGGTCGTGAACTACAACTACCGGCCGCGCACCGGCACCAAGCAGGAGGCCGGCCCGCCGTACTTCTCCTACGGCGGCGCCTACACCGTCAACACCACCACGCCGACCCTGCGCGACACCTTCGTGGACGCCGACGGCGACCAGGTCAACGGCACCTTCCAGATCTACGACAACGCCACCAACACCCAGGTGGGCGATGTCATCGTGTCCAAGTACGTGCCCTCCGGACAGGTCGCTTCGGTGACCGTCCCGTCCGGCGTGCTGACAGGCGGCAAGACCTACAGGTTCCGCTCCTCGCCGTACGACGGCACGCACTACAACACCGGCTGGTCGGCCTGGAAGACCTTCACCGTCGACACCAGCGCCCCGTCCGCCCCGTTGAAGGTCTCCTCCGCCGACTATCCGCCGGGGGCCTGGGTCAAGGGGGCCGGCCAGGCCGGCACGTTCACCGTCACCCCTCCGGCCACGGACCACAACTGGCTGGAATGGTCCCTGGACGGCGTCACCTGGACCAAGGTCGCGACCGGGGGCTCCAGCGCGGACAAGGGCATCTCGGTCACGCCACCACGCGACGGCACGCACACACTGCAGGTCCGGGCCGTCGACAAGGCGGACAACAAGTCCGAACCCGTCGCCTACGAATTCCACGCGGGGCCGGGCGGCTTCGCCCAGCCGTCCGAAGGACAGCGCACCTCCCGCCGGCTGCCGCTGGCCGCCGAGGCCGACGCCGCCAAGTACGACGCGGTTTCCTTCTCCTGGCGTCGTTCGGCCGCCGACGCGTGGGTGCGGATACCCGCCGCCGACGTGACCCGCGACGGGACGGCCCTGTCCGCCTGGCCGGTACCGCTGGCAGGCGGGAAGAACGCCGCCCTGGTCTGGAACGCCACCGACACCGTCGATCCCGACGGCAGCGTGGAGATCAAGGCCGACTTCACCGGCGCCGGCTCCGCCGCGGGGCAGAGCGATCCGCTCACCGTGATCGTCGACCGCGGCGCGGACGACGCCACCACCGAGGAACTGGGTCCCGGCACGGTCAACCTGCTCACCGGCGACTACACGCTCGGCGCCACCGACGCGTCGGCCTTCGGGCTGGCGGTGGAGCGCACCGCGTCCTCCCGCACCCCCCGCGCAGTGCCGGCGGGACAGGCCCCGATCTTCGGCAAGGAGTGGGCGAGCGGCACCGCGGCCGAGCTGTCGGGTTCCGAGTACAGCCATGTGAGCAGGGTGTCGGACACTGCGGTCGACGTGGTCGGGCTGGACGGCGACGCCATCCACTTCACGGCCGACGCCTCCCGAACCGGCTGGACGCCCGAACCGGGTGCCGAGTACCTCACGCTGACCGGCTCCACCTCGGGCACGTTCACACTCGCCGGCGACGACGGTGGGGTGACCGTCTTCACCAAGCCGTCCGGGGCGAGCACCTGGCAGGTGTCCAGCAGCAGGAACGACGGCCAGACCGACTCCACGACGTTCATGGACTCCGAGACGGTCACCGTCGACGGAACACAACTGGCCCGTCCCACCTGGGTGTACGCGCCCACCTCGGCCACCACGGTGGCGGCCTGCAAGGCCGATCGCACCACCAAGGGATGCCGTGCGCTGGAGTTCGTCTACGCGACCACCACCACCGCCACGAGCGGCTCCTACGGTGACGTCACCGGACAGGTGAAGGAGATCCGGCTCTGGTCCACGGCGCCCGGCGCCTCCGCGGCCACCTCCAAATCGGTGCAGAAATACCTGTACGACGACTCCGGCCGGCTGCGCCAGGCCTGGCACCCGCAGATCACGCCGTCGCTGAAGACCGAGTACGCCTACGACAGCAGCGGCCGGGTCACCAAACTCACCCCGCCCGGCGAGCTGCCGTGGACCTTCACCTACGGCAAGGCCGGTTCCAGCAGTGCGGCCGGGGAGGGCATGCTGCTGAAGACGTCCCGTCCGGCACTCGCCCAGGGCAGTGCCGACACGGTCTCCGGCGAGGCTGCCACCTCCGTGGTCTACGACGTGCCGCTGACCGGTTCGACGGCGCCGAACACCATGGGAACCAGCGCCGTCAGAACCTGGGGGCAGGCCTCGGCGCCCACGGACGCCACCGCGGTCCTTCCCGCGGACGCCGTGCCCGCCTCGAACTCCGGGAGCGCCCTCTCCGCGGCCGACTACCGGCGGGCGACCGTCCACTACCTGGACGCCTCGGGCCGTACGGTGAACACCGCCGCTCCCGGTGGACGTATCGCCACCACCGAGTACGACCGGTTCGGCAACACCGTGCGCGAGCTGACCGCGCGGAACCGTGAGACGGCCGTCGGCACGTCCACCGCGGCCGGCGCCGCCCGCGCCGAACTGGGCATAGCCGCCCTGCCGTCCGCCGAACGCGCTCAACTGCTGTCCACCAGCCGCACTTTCGACGCCAAGGGCACCCGTCTGCTGGAGGAGTCCGGGCCGCTGCGGCGCGTCGATCTCACCGCGGACCTGAAGTCCGGCACCACCACCCTCGTCGCGGCGGGCACCTCGGTGACGGCACGCGTCTGGTCCGTCCACGCCTACGACGAGGGGCGCCCGACCGACGGCAGCGCCGTCATCCGCGACCAGGTCACCAAGGTCACCACGGGCGCGGAGGTACGTGAGCACCCGGGTGTCCAGGGCGATGTCCGGGTCGTGCAGACCGGCTACGACTGGGCCAAGGGCCTGAAGACCAGGACCGTCGAGGACCCGGGCGGCCTCGCGATCACCACCGCGATCGAGTACGACGCACAGGGCCGTGAGATCCGGCGTACCGCTCCCGGCGCCGATGCCGGTGCGGCGACCAGCCGGGTCACCGTCTACTGGTCCGGGAGCGGCACCGGCGCCTGCGCCGGCCGTCCCGAGTGGGCCGACCTGGTCTGCTCGACCGGCCCCGCCGGAGTGATCACCGGCGGCGGATCCAACCCCGCACAACTCCCCGCCAGGACAACCGAGTACGACTGGTGGGGCGCCATCGCCCGGACCACCGAGACCGCGAACGGCTCGACCCGGACCACCACCACCGGTACGGACGACGCCGGCCGCACCACGTCGGTGAAGACCACCGGGGGAGTGGGCACCGCGGCCCCGGAGGCGGTCACCGCGTACGACCCGGCGACCGGCCGGATCGTGCGGACCGACTCGCCGACCGGCGGCACCCTCACCACCGGCTACGACAGACTCGGCCGCGTCATCTCCTACACCGACGCGGACGGAGGCACCACCACCACCGAGTACGACCTGCTCGACCGCCAGGTCAAGCGCGGCAACAACATCCCGTCCTCGGTGACCTACACCTACGACCACACCGCCGAACCGCGCGGCCTGGCCACCAAGGCCGTCGACTCGGTGGCCGGCACCTTCACCGCGTCCTACGACGCCGACGGCGAACTCGTCGAGGAGAAGCTGCCCGGCGGCTACACCCTGGTCCAGGCCGTCGACGCGGACGGCAACGCCCTCGAACGCACCTACACCCGGGACGGCGACAACGTCCTCGTACAGTCCGACACCGTCACCCGCTCGATCCACGGGCAGGTCATCTCGGACGCGCAGATCACCGCGCAGAACTACCGTTACGACGCGGTCGGCCGGCTGACCTCGGTGCAGGACACCGCCGAGACCGTGTGCGCCACGCGCACCTACACCTTCGACGCCCGCGCCAACCGCAAGACCCTCACCCGTGCCACCGGCACCCCCGGCGCGGACTGCCCCACCTCGGGAGGGACGACCACCGCCTACACCTACGACAGCGCCGACCGCCAGGTGGACACCGGATACACCTACGACGCCTTCGGCCGCACCACGGCCAAGCCCGGCGGGGTGGCCCTGGGCTACTACAACAACGATCTCATCCGTCAGGAGACCGTCGGCTCCAAGCGTCAGACCTGGCAGCTCGACGGCGCCCAGCGCATCCGCTCCTGGACCGTCGACACCAACAACGGCGGAACCTGGGGCACCACCGAGTCGAAGGCCAACCACTACGACTGCGGATGCGACAGTCCCGCCTGGGTCACGGAGAACGCCCAGGGGGCCGTGACCCGCTACGTCGAGTCGCTCGGCGGCGGCATCACCGCCACCACCGCCAAGACCGGTGACACCGTCCTGCAACTCAGCGACATCCACGGCGACATCACCGTCCGGCTGCCGCTGGACTCCTCCCAGGCCCCCACCGTCCAGGACACCGACGAGTACGGCAACGCGCGGGCGAGCAGCACACCCGCACGCTACGACTGGCTCGGCGTCCAGCAGCGGTCCGGCGACACCCTCTCCGGGCTCACCCTGATCGGCGCACGGGTCTACGACTCCACCACCGGCCGCTTCCTGCAACTGGACCCGGTCGTCGGCGGCGGCGCCAACGCGTACGGGTATCCGCCGGACCCCATCACCATGTACGACCTGGACGGCAAGGGCTGGTTCTCCTGGGGCCGCGCCTGGCGGATCACCGTGTGCGTGGGCGCCGTTCTCTGGGTCCTCGGCACGGCCTACTTCGCCGCCGCCAAGATCCGCAGGATCTGGCAGGTCATCCGGCGCTGGGGCGGCATCCGGGCCGCCGTCTCCCGCGTGATGAGCGCACGCACCCGCTACCTGCGCATGCAACGCCTGGCAACCATGATGATCACTTCGGGTTCCGCGATCCTCGGTCTCGACAGCGTCTACGACAAATGCATCAAGACCAAGCTGTAGACACCGGGCGTCGTCGGAGCTGATTCCGACGGCCGCCGATTCGCCGCACCGCCTCACCCGCCAGCACAGCCTGCTCCGGCCGGATCCCGGCCGGAGCAGGCTTTCGGAGAAAGAACCCCCCGCATGAGTTCGCCCAGCCCCCTCCTGGTCGCCCCCGCACTGCTGTGGACCGCCGTCGCCGGGATCGCGCTGATCACCTCGATCGTCCTCTCCGTCCGCACCGGACGGCAGCAGACACCGTCCGGCGCCTGGAACCCGTTCGGACCGGGCTTCCTGCCCGCCGCCGCGGCCGCGGCGGCGGGGTACGCCGTCGGCGCCGTCGCCGTCGGCCACTTCTCCCCGGGAAGTGCCGTCTTCAGCATCCTCTGGCCCGCCATGGCCACCTCGGCCCTCGACTTCACAGCACGACGCCGTAACCGGTCCTGGCCTCGGTGGGCTGGTCCGGCCTTCGCCGCCCTCGGCGCGGCTCTCTACGGAGCCCTGCCCCTATGACGAAGCCTCTCCGACGACCCCGACGACTCCGACGACTTTCCTTTCCTTGACAATTTTCTTTGTCGGTCGAACACTGGAGACGTGGCTGAAGCCGGCGCCGAGCAGTCACCCCACACGTCTCCAACCCCGAGGAAACCCGACATGCGTACTCTGATCAGCACCGCCTTCATCTCCCTGGACGGCGTCGTGGAGGGCCCGGGCGGCGAGCCCGGATACCGGAACTCCGGCTGGACCTTCAAGGACATCGAGTTCGTCGCCGAGGCATTCGAGATCAAGGGGCGGGAGCAGCAGGAGTCGACCGCGGTCCTGATGGGCCGGGTCAGCTACGAGGCGTTCAGCCCCGTGTGGCCCGACATGGCGGAGTTCGCCCACTACAAGACGCTGCCGAAGTACGTCGTCTCCACCACCCTCACCGACGACGAACTCGTCTCCGACTGGGGCGAGACGACCATCCTGCGCACGCTCGAAGAGGTCGCCGCCCTCAAGGAGACCTCCGGCGGCCCGATCATCGTCCACGGCAGCGCGAAGCTGAACCAGGCCCTGTCCGACGCGGGCCTGATCGACCGCTACCACCTGCTCGTCTTCCCGCTGCTGCTCGGCGCCGGCAAGCGGCTCTTCAGCGCAACCGACAAGGACACCCAGAAGCTGAAGCTCATCGAGCACGAGGTCTACACCAACGGCCTGCAGAAGCAGGTCTTCGACATCGTCCGCTGAACCTGACGCCTTCCGCCGCCCGACGGTCTTCCCTGCTCGTGGGCGCGGGCGCTGCGTGTTCAGTTGTGCTGGGGGAGCCACAGGGGGGCGCTGCTGCCGCGGGGGAGGAGGACGTCGCGGAAGTGGCCGGGGGTGCGGGACATGATGATCTGGTCGGTGACACCCTGGTAGTGGCCGCAGGGGGTGTCGGCGGTGAAGGTGTCGGGGTCCAGGTAGGCGTGCGGAGAGCCGGGGTCGGGGTCGAGGGCGGTCGTGTGGGCGTAGCCGCGGTCGAAGACGCCGAGGCTGAGGATCCAGGTGGCGATGCGGGTGAGGTTGAGGGTGACGCGGTAGCTGCCGCCGTCGGTGGCGCGGCGCATCAGCGCGGCGAGCGCGCCGGTGGTGGCCAGCCAGGAGAGTACGTAGTCGTTGACGACGCTGATGTACGGCAGGGCCGGGGTGCTGGTCGGGCCGGCCGCGACGCCGTCCTCGCCCTCCATGAGCATGATGCCGGTGAGTGCGCCGGCGGTCTGGTCGAAGCCGACGCGGTGGGCCCAGGGGCCGGTCTGGCCGGCGAGGTAGATGCTGATGTGGATGATGCCGGGCCGGACGGCCGCGGCCTCCTCGGCGCTGAGGCCGATCTTCTCCAGGTAGCCGGGGCGGCGGTTGGCATAGAAGATGTCGGCCTCACGCAGGAGTTCGCGGATTTTGGCCTGCCCCTCCGCGCCGTAGGGGTCGATGGTGGTCGAGCGGACGCCTACGTTGGCGGTGTTGTAGGTGGAGTCGTGCTCCAGCTCGTTCGGCCGCCAGATGTTCAGCACGTCCGCGCCGTGCTGGGCGAGGTCCCGGCCGACTCCGGCGCCGGCGATGATGTGGCCCATGCCCAGGGCGCGCACTCCGGAGAGCGGCTGGGCGGCCGCGGCGGAGAGGGGCTCGGGCTCGCTGTCGCCGATCTTCTCGATCTTGATCAGCGGCTGTCGTGCGATGTACTCGTAGGCGGGCTCGCGGAGAAACTCCTCGGTGGTGCGCAGCATGGGCATCACCACGCCGATCTCGTCGCCCGCCTGCTCCAGGTCGGCGGCGTTCCACTTGGAGACGGCGTCCGCGACGGCCTGCTTCTCGGGCCAGGTGCGCAGCAGCTTGTAGACGGCGTTCTTGATCTTCGGGTAGGGGTTGAGCGGCATGACCCAGCGGCCGTCGCGGGTCTGGTAGAAGTCGAAGCCGAGCGGGTTGGCCGGGTCCGAGGGCGTGCCGCCCGGGTAGCCGTTGAGCAGTTCCCACTTCTTGTCGTAGAACGGGCACAGCCGGTGCGGGGCCTTGCGCAGGTCCATGGTGATGTCCTGGCCCTCGCCGGTGCGCCGCTGCCAGAGGGCGGCCAGGGCGACGGACTTGGCGGTCATGCCCAGGGCGGGCACGGCACCCAGGCGCATGATGCTGGGGACGACGGGGTCGGCACCGATGAAGGTGATGTCCCCGCCGCTGTCCTCGGGGTGCAGGCCGACCGAGGAGAGGACCTCGCGCAGGGCCTGGTGGATGTCGAAGCCGTCGTCCGTGGTGGACGGATCGGCGAGGGTCTTCTGGATGCGGTCGGTGAGTTCTTCGGCGCTCATGGGTTCTGCGATCTCCGTGCTGGCGGGGGGTGTCCGGGCGGCGTGGGCGGGTCAGGCGTCGAAGGTCTCGCCGAGCGCGCGCATCAGGGCGAGCTGCTTGCGGTCGCGTTCGGCGGCGAGTTCGTCGACGGTGCCGCCGAAGTCCTCGACCTGGTCGGTCAGCAGCCGCCTGGTGGGCTCGTCGAAGGCCACCTTCTCGTGCGCCATGTCGGCCCAGCGCCGCTCCATGCCGACGCCGAGGTGGCTCATGAAGTGGGCCAGTCCGCCCTCGCCGCCGCCCAGGTGGAAGGAGCGGAAGGGCCCGGCGACGGCCCAGCGCTGGCCGATGGACGAGGTGACGATGTCGTCCAGTTCCTGCATGGTGACGACGCCCTCGCTCACCAGATGCACGCACTCGCGGAAGATCGCCGCCTGCAGCCGGTTGGCGACGAAGCCGGGTACCTCCTTGCGCAGCACCTGCGGCCGCTTGCCGAGGTCGCGGTAGAAGGCGCGGGCGCGTTCGACGGTCTCCTCCGAGGTCCGCTCGCCCGGCACGACCTCCACCAGCGGCACCAGATGCGGCGGGTTGAAGGGGTGCCCGACGACGAGCCGGGCCGGGTCCCTGAGGGCGGTGGCGATCTCGGTGGCGGGGATGCCCGAGGTGGAGGTGGCGAACAGGGCGCCGTCCGGGGCGCTGCTCTCGATGGTCTGCCAGATCTCGTGCTTGACCTCCAGCCGTTCCGGGCCGTTCTCCTGTACCAGGTCCGCCTCACGGACCGCGGTGGCCAGGTCCGGTTCGAAGGACAGCCGTGCGGTGAGCGACGAGGTGTCCAGCCCGAGCGCCTTCAACGCGGGCGCGGCCTGCGCGACATACGTGCGCACGGCCTCGTCGACTCCGGGCTGCGGGTCGCTGACGGTGACGGACAGGCCGCGGGCCAGGAACAGCGCCGCCCAGGAGGCACCGATGACACCTCCCCCGACCACGGTGGCCTTGCGGATTCCGGCGATGCTGTCGTACTCGGACATACGGGACACCTGCTCTTCTTCTTCTCGGCGCGCGGGCGCGAGGGTGTGGGGCGTGGGGGATGCGGGGGAAGGGTGGACGTCGGGGCTCTGGGGGGATGCGGGAGCTGGGGATGCGGGGATCGGTCAGGCCAGGTAGTCGTGGACGACCCGGGCGCGGCCGAGAGTGAGGTCGGTGAGGATGTGCGAGGCGGAGACGACCTCCAGGACCGGCAGGTCGGCGAGCGGGGCCAGCGCGTGGGCCAGCAGTTGCAGCCGGGCGGGCCCGCTCCAGGCGCCCTTGACCGCGAGGTCGCCGATCTGGGTCCGGACGAGTTCGCAGATGCGCGGCGTGCCGTCGTAGTGCGGAAGCTTCTTGAGCATGAACGTCGGCAGCGTCAGCTCCTCGCGGGCCTTCTCGGTGGCCAGCGGCCGGTGCTTGTAGCCCATGGTCGCGCGGGCGACGGGCAGCGAGCCGTAGTCCAGGGTGCCGACGAGGGTGTCCTGGTCGACGTAGAGCCGGGGTCGGCCGAGCTTCTTCGGGAAGGCGCCGATCTCCCGCCCGCTGGCGATCGCGGGGAAGTTGTCCACGTACATCGACAGGCTGTACTCACCCGTCTCGCCCTCGTACTCGACGACGGCGAGCTGGCCCGACTCCGTGTAGTCGCCCAGCCCGGTGACGTCCGGCATCCGCATGACCTCGAAGCGGACCAGCGGCTCCGCCACCCGCAGCGGCTCCGGCACGACCCGCTCCAGGGCCCCGGGATCCGTCCGGTACGTGATGTTCAGGTACTCGCGGTCGGTGAACCGGTACGGGCCTGCCGGAAAGGCCGGGGCGTCCAGCGGTGTGCTCGGTGCGTGGATGACGTCCTCGACTCGCATGGCTCTCGCCTGCCTCTCACGTCCCCTTGATTGACATAACGACATTAAGGGGACGAAACGCTGTGCACCTGTCCTCGGTCGAGTGTCTCCAGGGCGCTCGGCGGGACCTGTGCGGACTTCATGGTCGGTTGCATAATGCAACACGCCCACTGTAGATCCGTCCGCCATCTGTCGCAAAATGAAACTCCGCGGCAGGAGCCCGGGCCGCATGGAAGGGACACGCACGTGGCCGATGACGACGCAGAGCTCCGGGGACTCGTCCGCGAGCTGGTGACTCTCTCCCGACGCTTCCGGGGCAACGCCGAACGGCTCCATCCGGACCTGAGCTTCGTCGACTACTCCCTGCTCTCCGAGATGGCCGCACGCGGTGGGGCTCGTGCGACAGACCTGGTCGGCCTCTACGGCCTCAACAAGTCCACGATCAGCCGCCAGGTCGCCGCCCTGGAACGCGCCGGCCTGGTGGTACGGGAGGCCGACGCGCGCAACCACCGAGCCCAGCTGCTCCGCCCCAGCGACCGCGGCCGGGAACTCCTCGCCCGCGCCGACGCCCTCATGTACCGGGAGGTCGACACCCGCACCGAGGGGTGGGCCGCGGAGGAGGTCCAGGCCCTGCGCGGCCTCCTCGCCCGCTACAACGCCGCCGCCTCCGCCGTCGCCGCCGACGCACCGACCGGCTGACCCGAACGGAAGGGCCCGGAGGCCACGCGGGCGGACGGGGGTGTAGCCCCCTACACCGTGGATCCGGGAGCGGGCTTCCTCGTGGTGGCGAGCAGGCGCCGGGATCGTGGATGCAGGAGATCGGCCGGGGTCGCAACGGATCCGCCGATCGCATCGACCCGTGTTTCCCGCGTATCCCGATACCCGAAGGACAGTTCCATGCATCCGCTCGCCCGTGTGAAGGTGTTCGTCTCCGATCTGCTGCTCTGGTCGGGCTTCGTCGGCGGACTCGCCGCGAGTTCTGCCTCCGGTGCCGTCCTCGACGGCACCGGGAAGGACATCGCCACCTACGTCGGAATCGGTGTCTCGCTCCTGACGGGCTCGCGCATCGCGAAGAAGCCGAGGATCAAGGCGTTCCTCTCGCGGCGGGGCACGCTCTGGTTCCTGTTCCTGTTCAACGGCGCCACCGCCGCCGGGATGTACTTCGCCATGGCCGGAGTGAAGGGGATCATGGGCGCCGCGTGCATGGGTCTGGTCTCCCTGGGAGCGGCCGGCGGCCTCGTCGCCGGCTACCGCAGGCCGAGGTCTGTCCGGCCGGCCGACCAGCCCTGGTCCTGACCGGCCACACGACCGCGTCCGCGCCCCGGCGAGGAGAGGTCGGTCCGCGCGCTCCGGACCGCGACCGTCGCCGCCACGTCACCGGCATCGGCTTCGCCATGGCCGCATCGCCGTCAGCACCGGCTTTCTTCGTCGTGCTTCCCTTCTCAGATGCCGGGGTCGAGTTCCTGTTCGGCCCACACGGTCTTGCCGCCGCCTGGCAGGCACCTGGCTCCGTGGCGCCGGCAGAGCTGCGCGACGATGTACAGGCCGCGACCGCCTTCGTCGCTGGTGCACGCGTGGCGCATCCGGGGAAGGGTGTCGCTGGTGTCGGAGACTTCGCAGGTCAGGACCTGGTGCCGGATCAGGCGGAGGCGGAGTGGGCCGATGGCGTGGCGGACAGCGTTGGTGACCAGTTCGCTGATGATCAGCTGGGTGGAGGCCTCCAGACGTTCCAGTCCCCACTGGGCCAGCCGTCGGGTGACCAGGGCGCGGGCGCGGCGGACGACGGCCGGATCGCTGGGCAGTTCCCAGCTCGTGGTCTGGCTCGGGCTCAGCGCATGGGTGCGTGCGACGAGCAGCGCCACATCATCGCCCGGTGACTGAGTCGGCACCGTCTCCAGCACCGAGGAGCAGAGACCTTCCAGCGACTGGCCGGGGTCCGCCAGGGCGCCGCCCAGGCGCTTCATGCCGATGTCGATGTCCTGGTCGCGGCTCTCGATCAGGCCGTCGGTGTACAGGGCGATGCGGCTCCCCTCGGGCAGTTCCAGCTCGACGGCTTCGAAGGGGACACCCATCCCGACGCCGAGCGGCGTCCCGGTGGGCAGGTCGGGGAAGGTGACCTTGCCGTGAGGGTCGATGACCGCGGGCGGGGGGTGCCCGGCCCCTGCCATGGTGCACTTCCGGGTGATGGGGTCGTAGACGGCGTACAGGCAGGTCGCACCGGTGACACGGGTCGGGTCCTGGGAGTCGGCGTCTTCCGCGGCGAGCCGCCGGACCGTGTCGTCGAGGTGGCTCAGCAACTCGCCGGGGGGCAGGTCGAGGTCCGCCAGCGCGTGCACCACCGTGCGGAGCCTGCCCATGGTCGCCGCGGCGTTGATGCCATGTCCCACCACGTCGCCCACCACGAGCGCCGTCCGGGCGCCGGACAGCGGGATGACGTCGAACCAGTCGCCTCCGACACCGTTGTCCACATCGGCCGGCAGATAACGGGAGGCCGTCTCGATGGCCGTGCCCTGCACCACACGCTGCGGGAGCAGTGTGCGTTGCAGGGTCAGGGCCGCGCTGCGTTCCCGCGCGTACCGGCGAGCGTTGTCCAGGGCGAGCGCCGTACGGCTGACGAGTCCCTCGGCCAGGAGCAGATCGTCCTCCTGGAACGGCGCGGGTTCCTCGGTCCGTACGAACACCGCCGTACCCAGGGAGGTGTGCCGGGTACGGATGGGGACGACCATCAGGGAGTGCATGCCGCTGTCCCGCATGGTCCGTGCCCGGTCGGGGTCTCGATCGAACCAGGTGCCGGGAGCACCGTCCAGGACCGGTTCCAGATGGGAACGGCCGGAAGACAGGACCTTGGTGAAGGGCGAACTCGGTGGTACGGCGACCAGCTCACCGCGCGCCCACGGGGACTCGGGGACCCCGGGATGGATCGAGGCCATACCCGCGCGACGGAGCACACGGCGATGGCTGTCCATCGGTCCGATACGGGCGAACGGTGCTTCGCCGAACTGGATCGACTCGGCCAGGTCCACGTTGACGTAGTCGGCAAGCAGCGGTACCGCGAGGTCGGCCAGCTCCTGGCCGATCTGCATCACGTCCAGGCTGTTGCCCATACGTGTACTGGCCTCGCTGAGGATGGCGAGGCGCTCGCGGGCCCGCTGACTGCCGGTGACGTCCACACTCGTGCAGCACACCCCCGTGGCCCGGCCGTCGGCGTCCTGGAGGCAGAAGTACGATGCCGCGATCGCGTGCTCACGGCGCGGATCCGCCGACGGCCACGCCCGGTACTCGTGGACCGTGGCGATGCCGCTGTCCAGGACCTGTCGCATCACCCCCTCGAGCCTTTCGGCTTCGATGCCCGGCAGCACATCCGGGAGACGGCGTCCGAGCCGCTGATCGCGAGGAATACCGTCCTGCCGCTCCATCGCGTCGTTGGTCCAGGCGCAGTTCAGGTCATGATCGTGAACGGTGATGCCGATCGGTGTACGGGTGAGAAGTGAGTCCCGTACCGATCCGACGGTCCTAACCGGGGAGAGCGAGGCGATGTCGGTGCCGGAGATGAGCCAACCGATCTCCCGGTCCAGCCCCCACAACAGCGAGAACCGCAGGCTTGCCTTGATGGCGTGGCCCTCGCGGTGGCGGACGGTCGCGGTGCCGGACCAGCCGCCCCGGGCAAGGCACTCCTGGGTCGACGCCCAGTCCAGCAGCGTTCGACGGCTGAGCGGCAGGAGCTTGGAGACGGGCCGGCCGACCACTTCCGTGGCCGGGTAGCCGACAAGCCGCTGCGCCGTGCTCGTCCACCCCACCACCGTTCCCTCGGCGTCGATCATGGCGATGGCGGAGTCGGGTGTCTCTCGGGGGTCCAGCCGTTCACAGAAGCTGCCTTGAAATATCTCGGTCACCGGATTTCCCCCATCACGTGGGTTGCTGAGAATCGGGCCGGGGCGATTCAGCGGCTCTGGCCGGTGTCATCCGGGCCACGACAGTAAGAAAGAGGTTAGGAGTACAGCCCGGGACGAACGCGGGGCGCAACGCACCATCTTCCGGGCCTGGATTGTGACCGGGAAACAAATCGCTGCCCCCTAGGCACCGGTAGTCTTCCAGACACCGTCGGTCTTCTGGACACCGGTAGTCTTCAGAGCATGGGCGTGGAGAGTCCGGAGCCCGGGCGGGAACTGTCCGTGAGTGCGGCCAACGTGGAGTCACGCCTCGCGGAGATCTCTCACGACGTATGGGAACACCTGCTCATCGAAATACCGCAGGTCAGGGTCGACGACGTCGCCGAGAGAATCCTGCTGGCGAGCGTCAAGGAAAATGTTGCCACCCTGCTGCACATCTTTGAGAACGACATCGCTCTGGAAAATCTTGAAGGGCTTGCCGCGGCCAATGAGCACGCCAGGAGACTGGCTCAGCGGAATATCCCTGTCAGTGCGTTGATCCGGGCCTACAGGCTCGGGCACTGGCGTTTCCTGCAATGGTGCCTGGACGAGCTTGCCCGCCAGGGCGCCGACGACGCCCTCTTCGCCGCCAACCGGCGCATGCTGAAAGTGAGCTTCGGTTACATCGACAGCATCACGGAGCATGTCATCGAGGTGTACCACCTGGAGCGAGAACGCTGGCTGCTGGGCCGGAGCTACCTACGTGCCTCGCGTGTGCAGGACATCCTCGCCGGGAACGAGACGGACCTCGACGCGGCGGAAGCCGCTCTCGGCTACCGCCTGCGACAGAAACACCTCGGCCTTGCGGC
Organism: Streptomyces sp. NPDC001220; assembly: GCF_053597895.1. Taxonomy (NCBI): domain Bacteria; kingdom Bacillati; phylum Actinomycetota; class Actinomycetes; order Kitasatosporales; family Streptomycetaceae; genus Streptomyces; species Streptomyces sp. NPDC001220. The sequence continues at coordinate 12,998 of NZ_JBSFJE010000031.1, read as the reverse complement.
CTGGCTGCCGGCGCTGACCCAGCGCGGAGCCGGACTGGACCGGCTCGACCGGCTCGCCCACGAGATGGCGAAGGAACTCGACTGTCCTGCCGGGCCGCTGTTCATACCCCGAGACGAAGGACTGGCCTGGATCTGGCTGCCCTTCGGATACCACGGCAAGGTCTCCTGGGAACGGTTGTCCAGCGTCGTCGAAAGCGGCGAACCCTCCGTGCGGGTCTGCGCCGGAAGCCTGCGGCGCGGGGTCGAGGGGTTCCGCAGCACCAACCGGGAAGCGCTACGAGCACGAGAGCTCGCTACGGCGGCGAGTCCCGGCCGCCGGCTCACCGTGTACTCGGAGGTCGCCCCGGTCGCGTTGATGTGCAAGAACCTTCCGGATTTGCGTACCTGGGTGGGTGGAATCCTCGGACCGCTGGCCGTCGACGACGAGCAGTGCGCACGGTTGCGAGATACCCTGCGTGATTTCCTGACGACCGGATGCAATTACACCGCCACGGCGGGTAATGAAAGCCTGCACAAGAACACCGTGCATTACCGCATCCAAAAGGCCGAGGAGATCATGGGTCACTCGGTCCGGGCAGGACGTGCGGAACTCGAGGTCGCCCTGCTCGCTGTCGAGTACCTCGGCTCCACGGTCATGCAGCCGTGCGGAGAGGGCCCGGAAGTACGCCAGCGCACTGGGAGTCCTCGGCGTCGCCACTGAGGGCATCGAGTTCACGGACCTGGCGGTGGTCGGCGCTTGTGTCGGCCGCCCGCTCCACGCTCGCTGGGCCGCGAAAGTCCTGCAGCAGGGAATGCGGTAACCCACCGACCGCAAAGCCCCCATCTCACTGCAGCGCCCTCATGGCGCAATGAAATGAATGTGATGCGATGATCGGAGGCGTGGGAATGCTCGCTCGGCGACAGCGAGGGAGCGGCAGGTGGACTTCTCGGACGAACTCCTTGACCGATCGGAACCGTCGGCTCTGCTCTACCCCGACGGAGCCATCCACTCCCTGAACGACGCGATGGCCACCGCGCTCGGCAGGCGGATCGACGAGTGCGTGGGCCGCCGCATATGGGAGCTGGTGCCCGCAAGCCAGAGCTCCGTGGTCCGGCGCATCGTGGCCCACGCGAACGAGCAGCAGCTGGCGATGCGGGTGCTGGAGCTTCCAAGGCCTGGCCGGGTGTCCATGGTCACTCTCGTGGAGGCGCGGTCGACGACCACGGCCGGGGGCGAACAGCTGGTGTGGGTGCACTCGCTGAGCATGCACAACGACCTCGGCAGCCTGCTGATCCCGTTCCGCATGTCGGCGAAGTCCGCCGGCCTCGGGCTGTGCGTGTACCTGCCGGAGGTGGAGCAGATCGAATGGCTGGGAGGGGCGCCCGCCGTGGGCGCGCTGTTCCCGGAGGCCTCCCTTCCTTTGCCGTGGGTGGTCCGGCACGTGCACCCCGATGACTGGGGGGCCTTGCGACAGCTCCTGGGCTCGGACACCCCCGGGCGCCCCTGGACCGGCCTGCGGTTCCAGGACGAGCGAGGGGACTGGCACCATCTGGCCTGCCAGACCCGGAGGATCCAGCTGGGGTTCGACGGTCCGGAGCAGGTCTTCGGGACGATCCGCGACGACACCCGGCAGGAGGCGCGCCGACAGAAGATGCTGGCCGCGCTCGGAGCCGAACGGCACCGTGCCCACGAGATCGCCGTGTTCTCCTCCGCCCTCGTCCGCACCGCCACCGAGCAACAGCTGCAGCAGGTCGTCCTGACCCGGCTGGCCGCGACCTTCGGCGGCACCGGCGCGGCCCTCGCGCTCGTCGACGACGGGCATCTGGTCGTGTCCTCGGATGCCGGGCTCACCCTGTGGGACGTCGGTGTCCTGGATCGCGGATACCTGGACGAGCAGCGTCCGTTGGCTCAGGCGATCCGCACGGGAGAGCCGCAGTTCATCCCCGATCAGGAGGAACTTCTCCGCCGGTGGCCGCACGGGGATGCCGCGCCCCTGCCGTGGCCCGGCCCCGCCGCCGTGTCGATCACCCCCCTCGGCTCCACCGGCGAACAGCCGCTCGGGGCCTGGGTGGTGACCTACGACAGCGGGCACCGCCCGTCCGCGGACGAGAGCGCCTTCATGATCACACTGGCTGAACTCGCAGGCCAGGCACTGGGGCGCATCAGACTGCAGGATGCCCGCCTCGAACTGGCGGCGGCGGTCCAGCGGAGCATGCTCCCGACGCTGCCCGAGCGCCTGCCGGGCCTGGAGGTCGCTGCCCGCTACCAGCCCTGCCGCTCCGGTCTCGACATCGGCGGAGACTGGTACGACGCCTTCCTCATGCCCGACGGTGAGGTAGCCCTGGAGATCGGCGACGCCCAGGGACACGACGCGGACGCGGCCGCCTGCATGGGACAGGTGCGCGGCGCCATGCGCGCGATCGCCGCCCGGGAGCCGAGCCCCGGAAACGTGCTGACGCACACCAACCAGCTGCTCGTCGCGATGGACGTACCGCGGTTCGCCAGCTGCACGATGCTGCACATCGATCCACGCACGGGACAGGTCACCGGCACCAGCGCCGGCCACGTGCCCCTGTTGTGCGCACGCGCGGACGGCAGCCACGACGTGTACCACCTGCCAGGCGGTCCGCTCCTGGGGATCCTGCCGGACGCCGACTACCCGCAGGACACGTTCACGCTGGACAAGGACACCGCCTTGGTCATGGTCACCGACGGCGTGGTCGAAGGACCGGACCTGGTGCTGGACGTCGGACTCGAGCGAACCGGAAAACTGGCCGCGAAGGCCCTCCACGACGGACTGAGCGCCGAGGAGACCGCCGACCGAATCCTCGACGCGGCGACCGAACTCAACCACCGCGACGACCTCGCCGTACTGGTCGTCCGACGCACGTGACGAAGACGGTCGGACGAGGCCGCGGCGGTCCCTGGTCACGGGCTGGCCGTCACGGTGGAACGCACGCCGGGCGTCGGTGAGGCGGACGGCGGCGGATAACTCGGGTGCAGCGAGGGGGACAGCGGAGCCAGCGACTCGCACAGCGAGGACGGGAAGGCGGGCTCCTCGCGCCGCACGTCCCGGCAGCCTCCGGCGGAGGTCCGGACGATCGGCTTCCAGCCCGCCTTCTCTGCCCGGAAGAACCAACGGTCGCCCAGCCGGGAAGAGCAGGCCGAGTCCGTCGAGTCGCCGCAGGCCGGTCCCGTGCGCCAGGAGAAGTCCAGCACCAGCCACTTCCCGTCGCACCTCTCCGAGTCGCGGTACGTGTGCTCGGGCGCGCCGACCGCCATCAACGCCTGATCGTAGGAGGCGGGGGTGCAGCCGGTGGCCGGCGGTGTGCAGCCCAGTTTTCCGCACAACCGCAGCGCGGGCGGCTTGGCGCCGTCGGCGGTGAAGCGGGTGTAGTGGTCGACGATCACGTCCCGGTCGCCCAGCGGCTCGGGCAGCGTGACCCTTGCCGTGGCCGTGTTCTCCTTGGTGCACCCCGAAGCCCTGTCCCCGGACGGCGAGGTGAAGGTGACCTGCACCCACACGAGGTCCGTCATCGGGTCGGTGAGCACCGCTTTCAGCTTGCGCACGCAGGCATGAGCGCCACTGGGCACCTGCGTGTCGATGAGCAGCGTGCGCCGGTCCCCGCCGAGTTGGACTCCGGTGACCGTGGAAGGCTGCATCGTGGTCCACGGGATCGGCTCGGCTGCCGCCGCGGAGGGCGACCTCTCGTCCTCCTGACCGGCCACCTGTGTCCCGCACCCGCCGAGGAACAGCACGGCAACGGCGCAGAGCAAGGCGGCCGCCCGACGCGTTCTGCCTGATCGTCTCAAAGCGCTCGATCCCCCCGGTACGCACAGACGTTTCCCAGGCAGATATTAGGACTGCGGCCGGGGAGACCCACCAGTTGGGTGGGTGGGGTCGGTTGATGTGCCGACGCACCCGCCGTGCCGACGACGGTGAGTGCGGCACCGATGCCTGTTGTCGCTGCCGCCCTGACCACGAGTCCCTGCTCTCTTCCAGGCGGCGGACTTCGCTCCGAGGGGCGCGCGATTCCGGCCACAGCCGGTCTGGTCCGGCATTGTGAATTCAATCTGTGAGTTTGCACTGCATTCCGTGTGATGTGGATCGGCTGGGCCGGCAGCATGCGTCCCACCGGCGTTTTACCGGGCACGTCAGAAGGCTCCCCACGAAATCGGGCCGTCGACACCCGTCGTGAAAGCTGAGCTTGCGTCCTGCGAATTGCCGATTCCCGGGGGCACTGTGATGCTTCCTCGGTGTTGTGGCGATGCCCCCGACGCACGCCGGGTCAACCGACCGAAAGCGCCGGCGGTCGCTCATGGACCCGACCCCTTCCAGTGGAGGACTGCCATGTCTGAGCGAAACGAGAACGAGATGGACCAAGCGGCCTCTTTCGGGGACATGAGCCGGCGCTCGTTCGTCGCGGCGACGACCCTCGCGGTGGCCGCCACGGCCGTCGTGGGCGGCGCGACGACCGCCGGGGGCGCCACGAAGCCCGCGACCGGGCTGAAGGTGGGTGCCGGGAAGGCCGCGTTCACGCCCAGCGCCTCGATCCTGCCCCTGGACAACTTCACCTCGGTGCACGACGAGCTGTACGCGCGTGTGCTGTTGGTGGTGTCCGGCTCCCGCCGTGTCGCCCTGGCCGTGCTGGACCTCACCTCGATCAGTGCCGAGGCGATCGGCCTGATACGCGAGGCCATCACGGCGGCCACCGGCATCGCGGCGGCGAACATCATGGTCACCGTCACGCACTGCTTCTCCGCACCGCACGTCGCGGACAGCAGCTCGTCGGCGGGCGCCGCGACGTACGTGCGGAACATCGTCACCGCCACCAAGAGCGCGGTAGCCGACGCGGTCGGGAACCTTCAGGACGCCCAGGTCGGCTACGGCCGAGGTGAGGCCGGCGTCAACGTCAACCGCAACGTGCTCACCGCGGACGGCTACTGGCTGGGCGTCAACGAGCAGGGCACCTCGGACCACGGCGTGTACGTCGCCCGGTTCAACGATCTCGACGGCAACCCGATCGCCGTCCTGGCCAACTACAACGTGCAGTCCTGCGTGATGCAGGACTCCGTCATGAGCGACGGCAACCTGCCCATCACCGCCGACCTGGCCGGCGCCGCCACCGCGCACGTGGAGAGCGAGTTCCCCGGCGCCATCGGTTTCTGGCTCGTCGGCGCCTGCGGCGACCAGTTCCCGGCCTACCGCTCGAAGCGGTACACGATCGACAAGAACAAGGCATGGTCCTACGGCGTCGACCTGCACGACGCCGGCTTCGCCCTGCTGACCGCGCAGGGCGAACGCCTGGGCGACGAGATCGTGCGGGTGTCCCAGGCCATCACCAGGTACGAGAGCGGCAAGAACGTCACGGTGCGGCTGCTCACCGACGACGTCACCACCACCGAGATGGAGACCGACCATCCCACGGGCCCGGTGAAGACCACCACCTACACCCCCACCGACACCGCCGAGGTACCGATCTGGGTCTTCCAGGTGGGCAAGGGCGTGTTCGCCGGCGTGGCGCCGGAACTGTCCACCAGCACGGCGGACGCCATCCGCAGGGCGTCCCCCTTCGCCAGCACCTTCGTCATGTCGATGTTCGAGGGCGGCGCCAAGAACATGCCCGACCGCTGGAACTACGACAACTTCACCTACGAGGCACGCGACGGCTTCTACACCGAGGGCACCGCCGAGAAGGCCGCCACCCGCATCGAACACCTCGTCAAGTCCCTGAACTGACCGGCGAGGTCGCCGACGCCCCCGGCCTGAGTGCCCATAGTAGGCGGCCACCGCGCAACCTGACGGTCTTGGGGCTGGGGGACTGCCGGCGGCTCCCTGGGGCCGCCGCCGGCGAACGACGCGACAGGAATGCGATGCCGGCAACGGCATGAGCGCGAGGGGTGACTCCCGAACCGGTACTGCGCCACGGAGGAAAGCTTCATGAGGTCGGGTCGAACAACTTCCAGTGGCCCTCGGAGACCACTTCGACGGTGCCGTCGGCCACCTTGATGGCGGTCTGCTCGTCAATCGCGTATGCCGGACCCGTGATCCCGGCCGCCCAACGTTCTGCCAAGGCCATGGTGTTCTCCGGACAAGCCGGATGATCCAGGTGCGGGAAGATCGAGAAATCAACCACACCCAGCGTGCTGTCACCGCCGACGGGCGGCTCCCAGCCCACGAAGCCCTCGCCGATGCGGGGTGTCATCACCAGACTCCCGGCGCTGAGTCCCACGTAGACCATGTCGGGCAGCGATGGCAGGAGTTCGGCCAGCCCGGACTCCCGCATCCAGTGGCCCAGGTACAGCGCGTCACCGCCGTTGACCAGCAGGACGTCGGCCTCCCGGACCCACGAGACCCATCGTGCTTCGTCGATGCTGGGCAGTGCGGTGAGTTCCAACACGCCCACCGACTTCCACCCCAGTTCGATCATGGGGCTGGAGGATCGTCCGCTGATGAATCGCCATGGGCCGCCCGGATCGGCGTCGGGGGCTCCGTATCCGGCTGTGGGGATGCAGAGGGCGCTGCACTCGGCGATCGGCTTACCCAGGAGGTCGACCAGGGCATCCCGGATGCTCGCGTTCTTGATACCGGAGTCGGTGAGGAGAAGTTTCATCATGCCCTTCCCGAGAAACTCTGAACGGATCCCAAGCCAGGAGTCATCCTCAACGAGTCCAAAACCTTCGGGGACTCGTCCTCGCACCCCTCGACGAGGCACAGCCAATCGACCAAAGCCTGTGCCCGGCCACGGGACAGCGACGCGATCTGGCTGCTCGTCCCCTACTCCGACTCCGCTTACGACGACTGCGACCTGTAGGCGAGGACGACGGAACGGGACGAAGAACTGGCCGGACCGTGGGAAGTGCGCCCCTCGTGGCACGTGCGGCTGTCAGCGCTGGTCACGCGGGGTGAAGTCGCGGTGGCGACCGATTGCGGTGATGCTGGCAGAGGGGCGTAGCCGGCTTCGCACGGACGTGTGCGTCGGTGACCGCACCGTACAGGAAGGGAGGCTGCTGCCATGACAACGGTTCCGAACAGGACAGGGCGAGGGCACGGCGGGCCCGACAGCGGCGCAACGATCACCGGCGCCTCTTCGTTCGCCGGAATCCTGATGATGCTCAGCGGGCCCCTCAGCATTCTGATGGGCGCAGCCGGCATCGCAGAGGACACCCTGTTCGCCGCGTCCCGGTACGCCTACCGGTTCGACCTGACCGCGTGGGGCTGGATTCACCTTGTGATCGGAGTGGTACTCGTCGTCGCCGGTCTGGGAGTGCTGACGGACCAGAGCTGGGGACGCGGGGCCGGCGTGGCGGTGGCAGTGATCAGCCTGATCACCCAGTTCATGTTCGTTCCGTACTACCCGCTGTGGTCCATCCCTGTGATGACACTCGACCTCCTGATCCTGTTCGCGCTGACCAGGGCCCATGTCGAGACCAGCGGGCGTCAGTGAGTCCGGACGGAGCCGTACGATCCGCCTGGTCATGAGTTCACCCCAGCTCCCATCCCCTCCGCCGTCGGCCCGCACGCCGTGGAGCGGGTTCAGCTCTGGAGAACACGCTCGAGCGCGGCCCGGCCGGCGGGTCCCCATGTCGGCTTGCCGCCAGGAAGGCCCCGGTCTCCGTTCTGGCCCATCAGCATGAGGAACAGGCTTTTCAGAGCGGCCAGCCCTCGGGCGCGCCGGATCGTCGCGACGTCCGCATGCGCGTACACGTCGAAGAACCGTGCGGCGGCGCCCGCGGGAAGCAGCACCCACGCGGCCGCGAGGTCCCACGCCGGATCACCGGCGAACATGTCACCGAAGTCGATCACGCCCGCGAGCGTCCCGTCGGCGACGACGACGTTTGCCGGATGCAGGTCGCCGTGCACCCATACCGCAGGGCCCTCCCACTCGGGCGCCGAAACGGCGTCGTCCCAGACGGCCTGGACGTCGTCGGCGAGGTCGTCGGGGGCGACGGCGTGGAAGAACTGCTCGAAGCCGTCCGTGCACTTCCCGGGGTGGTCACCGCGGTCCCCGCTGACCGGCGCGTCAGCGGGCGCCTCCACATGGAGTGCGTTGAGGAAGCCCGCCAGCGTGTCGGCCGCGTGGTCGCCGCGGCTGATCGAACCGTGGTCCAGCGGCTCACCGGGAACCCACGTCATCACGGTCCAGTGCTTGGGGAAGCGCCCGGACGGTTCGCCGAACCGCACCGGCGTCGGCACCGGGAGCGGAAGGCGCGGAGCCAGCACGGGTAGCCACCGCCGCTCCTTGAGCTGGAGCTCCGGAGTGAGGTCCATGCGCTGCATGCGCACGGCCAACTCGTCCCCGAGACGCCACATCTGGTTGCCCCAGCCGCCCACCACCTCGCGGATGGCCAGCCCTGCGAGGTCTGGATGCTGTTCTTGGAGCAGTTCGCGGACCAGATCCGCGGTGATCTCGATCTCGGGGTCGGTCATGCGAAGCGACAGTACCGGGGCAGGCGGAGCGGCTCTCCCCGCTCCGGAAGATCCGGCATTGGGCAACGCCGGGTGTCGCGTAGTCCCGCCAGCCCCGCAGGTGCAGCACCGGCTGACCCTGTTCCAGTGGCCCGTCGACCACCTCGCCGGCCGCGGGGCCGACCAAGGTGTCACCGGGGTGCAGTGGCGGCAGCGGGACATCGCGGGTCTCGCCTCCGATGAGCGTGCGCAGGCCCGGGAAGACCAGGAAAAGGCTTGGCTGGGCACTGCCCCGTGCCCGCGTCGGGTCGGCGCTCGGGATTCAGCCTGCCGCTCGGTGGCCGCAGGGCCGGGGCAATGAGGGCCGTGGCACCGCGCGTTGGGATCTCGGAGCTGAAAACCCGAGCTGAGCCAGTTCCTTCACCTCCGAATGTCCTGCTTGTAGGGGTTCCGAGTTCGTGGTGACTCACGGCGGCGGCTCCTGGACCCGTCCTTTCGCCCGCCGCGCGAGGTGTGCCTGTCGGCGGGTCGGCGACAGCTGCCGGTCCCTGAGCTGTTTCGTCTGGTTGGCACTCGTGAGATGGCCCCAAAGGGGGAAACGTCGGCGCCGCCGACCGTCGCGGCAAGTGAGGTTCCGGGCGCTGACTAGCATGCGCGAGATCCATCCTCGCGTGATGTGGAATTTCCTGGGAGTAAGGGACGTGAAGGTTTCAAGAGGTATCGGCGCGTGCATTCCGCGGGACATCGCGCATGACGGTCGCGCCTGTGACGACCGGCTTCCATGAAGCTCTTCGGTGTCCGTTCTCCCTGATTCCCCCTGGCGGTGAGCACGTGACCGACGCGCGAGCCGTCCGCCGCTGTCCGAGCCGGAAAGAGAATCCATGCCGTTGTCCGCGCTGCTGGCAGCCGCCGACCCGCCACAGCTTCTCCCTGCGCGTGAGCAGATGGCGTTCACCCTGGGCTTCCACATCGTTCTGGTGCCGTTCGGCGTCGCGTTCACCTTCATGATGCTGGTCTGCCACTACCGGGCGCTGCGTCGTGACGATCACGAGGCGCTGCTTCTCGCACAACGCTGGTCGAAGGTGGCCGCGGTGCTGTTCGCGGTGGGGGCAGTATCCGGTACGGTGCTTTCCTTCGAGTTGGGGCTGCTGTGGCCCGGGCTCATGGGCAGGTACGGGGCGGCGTTCGGGTTTCCGTTCGCCTATGAGGGGCTTTTCTTCTTTCTGGAAGCCGTGTTCGTGGCCATTTACATCTACGGCTGGAAGCGGCTTCCACCGTGGCCGCACTTTTTCACGGGCGTGGCGGTGACCCTGGCCAGTGTCGGCGGGACGGCTGCCGTCATCGCGGCGAACAGCTGGATGAACCAGCCCGCGGGTATCGTCGTCAGTCACGGCCGTGTCGTCCAGGTTTTCCCGTCCCAGGTGTTCTTCAACGGCGCGTTCTGGTGGGAGATGGTGCACATGCTCCTGGCGGCGTACATCGTCGCCGGGTTCATGGTCGCGGGGGTGTACGCGTGGGGCCTCCTCAAAGGCCGCCGGGACCGCTACCACCGACTCGGCTTCCTCGTGCCGTTCACGGTCGGGTCGATCGCCATGCCCTTGCAGTTCCTGGTCGGTGACACGATCGCCCGGCAGGTCTTCGACCGGGAGCCCGCCAAGTTCGCCACCATCGAAATGGTCCCCCAGACCGGTGCCCACATCCCCGAGACGCTCGGCGGCATCCTGGTCGGCGGCAAGGTCCGTTACGGCATCCCCCTTCCGGACGTGGCATCGATCCTCGCGGGCTTCAAGCCGTCCACCACGATCAAGGGTCTCGCGGCCATCCCTCCGGCCGTGCGCCCCGACGACGAGGTGGTGAGCGTCGTACACCTCGCGTTCGACGTCATGGTCGGCACCGCCTCGCTGCTGTTGCTGATGTCCTTGTGGTTCGGCTGGCTGTGGTGGCGGCGCCGCGAGGTCCCGGTGAACCGCTGGTTCCTGCGCGTCGCGTCGGTGTGCGGACCGCTCGCGCTCCTGTCGTTGTGGAGCGGCTGGGTGGTCACGGAGGTCGGCCGGCAGCCGTGGACCGTGGTCGGACTCCTGCTGACGCGGGACGCGGTCACCACGGTGGGCAACCTGTGGCCGCTGTTCGCCACGGTCCTGGCGATCTACCTCTGTGTCGGGACGGGCGCGGTGCTTGTCCTGCGGGCGATGCATCGGCGCTGGTTGCGTGAGGCTACCGCGGCCGTCGCGGTTCCGTACGGTCCCGAGCCGGTGCCGGCGACGAGCGAGCGCGGGTTCGGAGCTGATGACGTATGAGCACGCTGACCGCCGTGGTCCTGTTCGTCGGCGTGATCGCGTACGCCCTTTTCGGGGGCGCCGACTACGGGGCCGGATTCTGGGATCTGGCAGCCGGTAGCCGTCGTAGCGGCCGCCCCGTGCGGGAGTTGATCAACCTCTCCATCAGCCCGGTGTGGGAGGCCAACCACACGTGGCTGGTCTTCATCCTGGTGATGATCTGGACGGGATTTCCGCAGGCGTACACGGCCATCACCACCACGCTCTACATTCCTCTGGGACTGGCGGCGCTGGGTATCGTGGCGCGCGGCGCCGGCTTCGCCTTCCGCCATGCGCTGGCGGGCGGCCGGGGCGAGGCGGTCGCCGGTGTCGCCTTCGCCTCTTCGTCGGTGCTCACGCCATTCTTCTTCGGCGCCGTCGCCGGCGGGATCGCCTCCGGCCGTGTCCCCGCGGCGGGGCACGGCGACCCGCTGTCCAGCTGGCTCAATCCGACGTCCGTTCTCGGCGGCGTACTCGCCGTCACCGTCTGTGCCTACCTTGCCGCCGTGTTCCTCACCGGACAGGCCCGGCACCGGGCACAGCCCTCTCTGGAAACGGCGTTCCGCCACCGCGCGTTCGGTGCCGGCATCGTCGCGGGACTGGTGGCGCTGGCAGGCGTGTTCATCCTGCGTGCGGACGCTCCCCGGCTGTTCCACCAGTTGAGCCGGGTCGGCGTACCGCTGCTGGTCGTCTCCGCCCTGTGCGGTCTGGCCGCGCTGCTGCTGCTGCGCAGGGGCAGCCCGACCGTCGTCCGAACTCTTGCCGCCGTCGCGATCGCCGCGGTCGTGGCGGGCTGGGGGGTCGCGCAGTACCCGTACCTCCTGGGCACCCACCTGACCATCCAGCAGGCGGCTTCCCCGTCGGCCACCTTGTGGCAGTTGTTCGTGGTCTCCTGCGTCGCCGCGGTCCTGGTCGCGCCGTCGCTCCTGCTGCTCTACATCCTGCAACTGCGGCGCAAACTCGGCTGACGGCCAGGCACGGCCCATGACGACCACCACCGGCCCAGGCGCGACGGCGAGCCAGAACAGCGGCAGCAGGAAGTAGGCGAGTTCGTCGGCCGCGTCGAGAACCCGCTTGCGTACCTCTGCCGAGACGTACGCCTCGTCGCCGGCGGCTGGCAGGGCGGCAGCGCGGGCGCGATCGGCCAGAACGTCTCCTCGGCGAACACCGACCACCAGGTGGACCCCGTCTGGGAGCCGTACCTGATGGTCTACAAGGGCAGGCTCGTCTGCTGCTACTCCGACGAGAACGACTACACCGGCTTCGACCCGACCACCGGCGTCGCCACTCTCGACCCCGCCGACGACACCGCCACGGACTCGCAGGGCCAGGTCCTCGTGCACGGGACCTGGGACGGCCACGCGGCACAGTGGAGCGACCCGGTCGTCGACATCGCAGGGCTGACCCAGGACATGGGAAGCGGCAAGTCGGAGATCGGCGGCGGCCGGCCCGGCATGACGAACGTGGTCCGCACCACCGACGGCAAGTGGATGATCACCTACGAGTACTGGGGCGGCGGCGCCAACACCCGCTACCAGATCGCGAGCAACCCGCTGGAGTTCTTCAAGGGGTCGGCCACGGACCTCGGCAACTCGGCAGGCGCCTACCACCAGTTGTTCAACCGCAGGACCGACCAGGTCATGGGCACCGGGAACAAGACCAACGACGCCGACCTCGGCAACGCTGACGTGCCCGACGTCCGTCTGGAGGACCCGGGTTCGGCGGCGAACCCCGACACCCAGTTCCGGCACGTGGTGACCGAGCCGGGCGGCGGAACCACGCTGCTCAACAAGTCGGGCGGCCGCGCGGCGGCGATCTGGACCGGCAACGTGACGGCCGGACAGAAGATCGGCCAGTGGGTCGACAACAGTTCCACCGGCAGCTGGAACCTCGTCAAGACCGGCGACGGCCTCCACAAGCTGCAGTCGGTCAAGAACACGAGCCTGTACGTGACCGGAGCGACCGCTGGAGGACAGCTCGCCCTGCAGACGGCGACCACGGACGGCTCGCAGGACTGGGAACTGGTCCGGTAGCCGCCGGTGATGCGAAAGGAGCCGGTTCACAGGCGCACGATGACCAGGGCGGTGTCGTCGGTGGCGTCGCCGGGTGGGAGCAGGTCGGTCAGCACGGCGTCGGCGAGGGCTTCGCATTCGTCCGCGCGGTGGCGGGTCAGGGAGTCGGCGAGCCGGGTGAGGCCGGTGTCGATGTCTTCGCCGCGGCGTTCGATCAGACCGTCGGTGTAGAGCACGAGGGCGGCGCCGTCGCGGAAGGCGGTGACGGCCTGGGTCCGGGG
>NZ_JBSFJE010000030.1:0-55429 GCF_053597895.1 Streptomyces sp. NPDC001220 | reverse complement strand
CCAGGAGCCGTACAGGGCCCGCTCGCGCTCGACGAGCAGCGGCAACGGCTCGGAGCAGGTGACCAGTTCCCGCAGCGGATACCGGGTCAGGATCTCGTCGACCTCGGGGGTCAGCGCGTTCGCCAGACGGGTGTGCAGGGGGAGGGTGTCGTCGCCCAGGGCCCGGGCCGCCGCCGCGACCCGCTCGCGCTCCGCTCCCGCGGGCATCCGGGCGGCCGCGCGCGCGTACAGTTCGGCGCCCTCCTCCAGGACCAGACCGGTGTCGATGCCCGCCGGGATCTTCATCCGGGCGTGCCGCCGCCAGGTGGTGAGCGGGGCACTCCAGGCCTCCACGTGATACGTCCAGCGGCCGGTCGCGTCCGGGGTGACCTCGGCGCCCCAGCGGTCGGTACCGCGCACCAGCTCCCGCATCGGGGTCCAGGGACCGGGCCGGCCCGCGGGGTCGCACAGCACCACATTGGCGCCGACGGCGTCATGACCCTCGCGGAAGACGGTGGCGGTGACCCGGAAGGTCTCGCCGGGGACCGCCTTCGCCGGACGCCCGCCGCCGTCCACGGCCGGTTGCACGTCACGCACCGGAACACGGCCGATGGCCTCTGTCGCCTTCATGGGTCTCACCTCCGCCATGCGCGGAGCCGGGCCCGTGGCCCGGCTCCGCGGTCCGTAGTGCGCGGGCGGACGAGGTGTCCTCCCGCGGGGTCCGCCTGCGGATCACTGCCGCGCGGAACTCCGGTCCGAGGGCGGACCCCGCCGGACCTTCCCGCTCAGCTGGGCCCGCCCGCCCTGTTCCCGCAGATAAGTGACGAGGCTGGTGCGCAGATAGCGCTCGGCCGCGTCCACCGCCTCCCGGGCGCAGCGCTTGCCCATCAGCACACACAGCGTGTAGCCCGAGTCCTCGAAGGTGGACCGCACCTCGCGGTCCTGCGGCGAGGCGAGCATGACGCGCTCCCACGCCCGGTAGCGCCGCAGCTGCCGGGCCACCTCGGCCTTCGCGGGTAGCAGCATGGCCGTGTCTTTCCTTCCGACGCTCTCGAGTGGGCACGTGTCCCCGACGGTCGGGGAGCGTCCGGGCACGGAAGGGCACGGAGCCGTTACGGCGAATCGAGGCTTTCACTCATGGTGCACGGATGACGACGGAGCGTCTTGTTGGATCTTCAACCACCCCACGCGGCTCTCGTGTTGCACGAATGGCGTAGCGCCCGCACTGTGGGAGGTGACTCAGAAGCGATCAGTGCTCACGCTACGCGTCGGGAACGGATTTCCGGACGGGTGAGGGGAGCGGGAGCCGCGCCGGGTGAGGAGCCAGCGACAATGAAGACCGCAGTGCCCTGCTACTACCACCTCGACGTGGAGGTCAGCCCGGAACGGGTGGGACAGGTCAGCCGCATCTTGGCCGCCCATCTGCGCTACTGGGACCTCGACAACCTCGTGGACCCCGTCTGCCGCGGTGCCGAACTGCTGCTGACCGCCATCGACCAGCATGCGACGGACAAGCACATGTCCATCGAGATGTGGTGGAACGGGCAGCATCTCATCACCGCCATCGGTGACGACGACCGTGATCTGCGCCCCGATCAGGACCTGCGGTCGTGCCTGGCGCACCTCGCCGCCACCAGCGACGGCTGGGGGTGCTGTGCCCCGGAGACCGGCAGCAAGATCATCTGGTTCTCGCAGCGAGCCCGGTCCGGTGAGCGCGTCCCGCTGGTCACGACCGCGCCGGCGCCCAGCCTGCGCCGGACGCTCCGGGTGCCCCGCGCCGTCCCCGTCGCCCAATTGGCCGCAGCCGCCGAAGGCGTCCTGGAGGGCGCCCGGTGACGGCTCGGAAGTCCCGGAAAGGGGTGCCCGTATGGAGCGGGCACCCCTACCCGTTGGGCGCCTCCTTCGACGGACAGGGCACCAACTTCGCCCTGTTCAGCGAGGTCGCCGAGCGGGTCGAGCTGGTCCTGGTGAACGACGCCGGCACCCAGCGGCCGGTGCCGCTGACCGAGGTCGACGGCTTCGTCTGGCACGCCTACCTGCCCGGCGTCGGGCCCGGGCAGCGCTACGGCTACCGGGTGACCGGCCCCTGGGACCCGGAGGTCGGCCACCGGTGCAATCCGGCGAAGCTGCTCCTGGACCCGTACGCCCGGGCGGTCGACGGCCAGATCGACAACCACGCGTCCCTGTACGAGCGCACACCGGGCGGGCCGGCCCCGGCCGACAGCGCCGGGCACTCCATGCTCGGCGTGGTCACCGACCCCTACTTCGACTGGGGCGACGACCGGCCGCCCCGGCGGGCCTACTCCGACTCGGTGATCTACGAGGCCCATGTCCGCGGCCTCACCCGCACCCATCCGGAGGTACCCGAACGGCTCCAGGGCAGCTACGCCGGTCTCGCGCACCCGGCCGTCATCGAGCACCTGACCTCGCTCGGCGTCACGGCGGTCGAGCTGATGCCGGTCCACCAGTTCGTGCAGGACGGGGTGTTGCAGGACCGGGGCCTGTCCAACTACTGGGGCTACAACACCATCGGCTTCTTCGCCCCGCACCACGCCTACGCCGCCTTCGGCAGCCGGGGCCAGCAGGTCAACGAGTTCAAGGCGATGGTCAAGGCGCTGCACGCGGCCGGCCTCGAAGTGATCCTCGACGTGGTCTACAACCACACCGCCGAGGGCAACGAGATGGGCCCCACGCTGTCCTTCCGGGGCATCGACAACGCCTCCTACTACCGGCTGGTCGACGGCGACTGGGCGCACTACTACGACACCACCGGCACCGGCAACAGCCTGCTGATGCGCCACCCCTACGTCCTCCAGCTGATCATGGACTCGCTGCGGTACTGGGTGACCGAGATGCATGTCGACGGCTTCCGCTTCGACCTCGCCGCCACCCTGGCGCGGCAGTTCCACGAGGTGGACCGCCTTTCGGCGTTCTTCGACCTGATCCAGCAGGACCCGGTGATCAGCCGGGTGAAGCTCATCGCCGAGCCCTGGGACGTGGGGGAGGGCGGTTACCAGGTCGGCAACTTCCCGCCGCTGTGGTCGGAGTGGAACGGCAAGTACCGGGACGCCGTACGGGACTTCTGGCGGGCGGAGCCGGGCTCGCTCGGTGAGTTCGCCTCCCGGCTCACCGGCTCCTCCGACCTCTATCAGCACCGGGGGCGCCGGCCGCGCGCGAGCGTCAACTTCGTCACCGCGCACGACGGTTTCACCCTGCGCGACCTGGTGTCCTACAACGACAAGCACAACCAGGCCAACGGCGAGAACAACCGGGACGGCGAGAGCCACAACCGGTCCTGGAACTGCGGCGCCGAGGGCGACACCGAGGACCCGGCGGTCCTCGAACTCCGGGCCCGTCAGCAGCGCAACTTCCTCGCCACCCTGCTGCTGTCCCAGGGCATCCCGATGCTCAGCCACGGCGACGAACTCGGCCGCACCCAGCGCGGCAACAACAACGCCTACTGCCAGGACAACGAGGTCTCCTGGACCGACTGGGAACTCACCGAGGAACAGCGGACGCTCAGCGACTTCAGCCGGTACGTCATCGGGCTGCGCGCCGCCCACCCGGTGCTGCGCCGGCGCCGCTTCTTCCGCGGCGAGACCGCCGTGCACCGCGGACAGCCGCTGCCCGACCTGGTCTGGCTGCTGCCCGACGCCAGCGAGATGACCGACCAGGACTGGGAGCGTCCCGACGCGCACTCGGTCGGTGTCTTCCTCAACGGCGACGCCATCGCCGAACGCGACCCCTACGGCCGGCGCCTGGTCGACGACTCGTTCCTGCTGCTCCTCAACAGCTTCTGGGAACCGGTCGACTTCCGGCTGCCCGACGACTCCTACGGCGAGCGCTGGACGGCCCTCATCGACACCGCCGAACCCGACGGCATCCCCGACGAGCGTGAGCGCAAGGCGGGGACCAGGCTGCGTGCCGAGGCCCGCAGCCTGGTCCTGCTGTCCCGGCCCTCCCGCGGCAAGGGCTGAGGAACCGGAGGGATCAGGGACGCAAGGGGCGCGCGGTCACGGTGAACTGCGCCCCGTCCGGGTCGCGCAGGATGGCCTCGGTGTCCTTCTCCTGCAGGACGCTGCCGCCGTGCTTCTCGGCCGCGCGGGCACACTCGGCGACGTCGTTGGCCGCGAAGTGGATCTGCCAGTGCGGCCGTACGGTGGGATCGGGGGCCGCCTCCACCGCCCCGGAGTCGATCCGGGCCACGGCGTCGCCCCGGCTGCGCAGCACGACCTCGCCGCCGTCGTACTCGACCTCGCAGCAGCCCTGTTTCTCGGAGGCCCAGCCGAGCACCTCGCCGTAGAAGATCGCCGAGTCGAAGGCGTTGCGGGTGTGCAGGCGGATGAAGGTGGGTGCGGCCTGCCGCCAGATCTCCCAGTTGGAGACCAGCTGGCCCTCCCAGATGCCGAAGATCGCCCCGTCCCGGTCCGCGAGCAGTGCCGCACGGCCGGGCGGGAAGGACAGCGGCCCCACCGCCGGCGTACCGCCGCGCTCACGGGCCCGGGCGACCGCCTCGTCCGCGTTCTCGACGGCGAAGTACGGCGTCCAGGCCACCGCCATCTGCCACATCGCGGCGACCGCGGCGATGCCCGCGACCGGCACCCCGTCCGCCAGGGCGATCCGGAAGTGGTCGCCGAGCCGGACACTGCGCCATCGCCAGCCGAGTACGGCGCTGTAGAAGTCCTCGGTCGTCTGCAGGTCGCGGCTGGTCAGGCTCACCCAGCACGGGGCGCCGAAGACCGAGTGCGTGGAGACGATGTCTCGCTGCTTCTTCACGGGGCCGGGGGCAGGCGTGTCGTTGTTCATGGCACTCGCGTCCTGGGGTCGGGGCCGGCCGGGGGAACCACCGGTCTGACACCAGTGTCCAACCGGAAGCGGCCGGGATGCCTGCCGAGTACCCCGGTGGCACTCCACCAGGCGAGTGACGACGACGGGGGAGTGGGCGAGAGCGGGGGCGGACTCGGCCCTCCACCGGGGCGATGCCCGCCGAGATCCGTGCCGAACCGCAGGACGCCGCCGACTCGTACGGGCCTACGCGGATTCCCGGCGCACCGTCCGGGTGAGACTCAGCCCGTCTCGGCGAGCAGCTCCTCGCGCAGCCGCTCGAAGCAGGCCGTGAGCAGACGGGACACGTGCATCTGCGACACGCCCAGCTGCTCGGCGATCCGGCTCTGTGTCATACCGCGGAAGAACCGCAGGTAGAGGATGAGCCGGTCGCGCTCGGGAAGGCTCTGCAGGCAGGGCTCGGCCGCGGTGCGGTCGACGACCAGGTCGTAGCCCGGATCGGGGCCGCCCAGGGTGTCACCGAGCGCGTAGCCGTCGGCGCCGGACACCTCGGCGTCCAGCGACAGCGCCGAGAAGCAGTCCAGGGCCTCCATCCCGGTCCGCACCTCGCTCTCGGTGAGCTGGGTCCGCTCCGCGATCTCGGCGACGGTGGGCATGCCGCCCGGGGAGGCCTGGTCCAGCTCCTTGAGGGCGACCCGGACCCGGTTGCGCAGTTCCTGGACCCGGCGCGGCACGTGCAGGGTCCACATGTGGTCACGGAAGTGGCGCTTGATCTCACCGGTGATCGTCGGCACGGCGTACGCCTCGAAGGCCCGCCCGCGCGCCGGGTCGTAGTGGTCGACGGCCTTGACCAGCCCCAGCGCGGCGACCTGGCAGAGATCCTCCAGGGCCTCCCCGCGGCCGCGGAACCGTACGGCGATCCGCTCGGCCATGGGCAGCCAGAGCTCGACCAGCCCGTCCCGCAGGGCCCGGCGTTCCGGGCCCTCGGGCAGCCCGGCCAGCCGCACGAAGTCCGCTGCCGTGTCGGGGGCGTCGTCGTGTGGATGGGGCTTGGTGGTGACGGTGGTGGCACGCATGGGGCGCACCTCCCTCAACGGGTGCTGTGTGGACGGACACCGTGGGAGGAACGCACCTCGGACCCCGGGGAGAACACGGGGGCACCGGCGGAAGGCGGCTCCCACGCACGTGCCTCCGGTCCGAAGCACTGACAAGCAGATGCCCCGAATGGGGCAAATCCAAACAATCCGCCTGAAAGGGCGAGATTGCTGTCGCCACTTCGGCCTCCGGCTCTTGACCGTCCCTTGGGTGGGATTACCTCTGTAGCAGAGGTAATCTTCCAGGTGTGAAATCGGAGACGTTCCCGGAAGAGCTGGCCGACGCGCTCGTCGGGATTCAGCGGCTGATCCGCCGCCGACTACGCCGCGGGCTCGCGCTGCCCCGGCTGCGCGGCGCCGAGGTGGAGCTGCTGCGGCTGGTCGAGGCGCGGCCCGGGATCGGCATCTCGGACGCGGCCAAGGAGCTGTACCTGGCGAGCAACTCGGTGTCGACCCTCGTCAACCAGCTGGCCAGGGACGGCTTCCTGCTCCGCGAGACCGACCCCGGGGACCGCAGGGCCGCCCGGCTGCTGCTGACCGAGGCCGCCGAGAAACGCCTCGCCGACTGGCAGCGGCGCCGCGCGGACCTGGTCGTGAGCCATGTGTCACGGCTCGACGAGGCGGACCGGGCGGCGCTCGAGGCCGCGCTTCCGGCGCTGCGCAAGCTGGCCGTCACCCTGCACGAGGAGGCCGAGGAATCATGACGCCGGACACCACCGCAGTCGCCTGCACAGGGCTCTCCTACACCTTCGGGGAGACCAGGGCCGTGGACGGGCTCGACCTGACCGTCGGCGAGGGCGAGGTCTTCGGACTGCTCGGCCCCAACGGCGCCGGCAAGACCACCGCCATCCGCTGCATCACCACCCTGCTTCCGGTCCCCGCCGGGATGGTCCGCGTCTTCGGCCATGACACCGGCCGGGAGCGGATGGCCGTCCGCAGACTGCTCGGCTACGTCCCGCAGCAGCTGTCCGCCGACAGCGGGCTCACCGGACGCGAGAACGTCGCCCTGTTCGCCCGGGTCTTCGACGTCCCCCGGCGCGAGCGCGCCGAGCGGGTCGCACAGGCGCTGGAGGCCGTCGACCTCGCCGACGCCGCCGACCGGCTCGCCGGCACCTACTCCGGCGGTATGGTCCGCCGGCTGGAACTGGCCCAGGCCCTGGTCAGCGCGCCCCGGCTGCTGATCCTCGACGAGCCGACCATCGGCCTCGACCCGATCGCCCGCACCGGGGTGTGGGACCAGATCAACGCCGTGCGCGAAGCCACCGGCATGACCGTCCTGGTCACCACCCACTACATGGATGAGGCCGACCAGCACTGCGGCCGGGTCGGGCTGATGCACCGCGGCCGGATCCGCGCCCTCGGCACCCCCGACGAGCTCAGGCGCGGCCTCGCCGAACGCCAGGGCACCGACACCCTGCCCACCCTCGAAGACGTCTTCCGCGACGTGGCCGGCAGCGGCCTCGACGACCAGTCAGGAGGTTTCCGCGATGTCCGAAGCACCCGCCGCACCGCGAACCGCGTCGGCTGAGCGCACGGCGGCAGCATCCCTGCTGCTGACGCCGCCCCAGCCGCGCTCCGGGTGGCGGCTGCTGCCGGCCCGGGTCGTCGCCATGTGCGCCGTCGAGCTGCAGAAGCTCCGCCACGACCGCACCGAGCTCTACACCCGGGCGATACAGCCCGCCCTGTGGCTGCTGATCTTCGGGCAGACCTTCACCCGGATCAAGGCGATACCCACCGGCGGCATCCCCTACATCGACTACCTCGCGCCCGGCATCATCGCCCAGTCCGCGATGTTCATCGCGATCTTCTACGGCATCCAGATCATCTGGGAACGCGACGCCGGCATCCTCAACAAGCTCCTCGTCACCCCCACCCCGCGCTCGGCCCTCATCACCGGCAAGGCCTTCGCGGCCGGGGTGAAGTCCCTGATCCAGGCCGTCGTGGTGATCGTCATCGCCGCGATCCTCGGGGTCTCGCTCACCTGGAACCCGCTGAAGCTGCTCGGGGTCGGGCTGGCCGTCGTCCTCGCCTCCGCGTTCTTCTCCTGCCTGTCCATGAGCATCGCGGGCATCGTCCTCAGCCGTGACCGGCTGATGGGCATCGGGCAGGCGATCACCATGCCGCTGTTCTTCGGCTCCAACGCCCTCTACCCGGTGGCGATCATGCCCGGGTGGCTCCAGGTGGTCAGCAAGATCAACCCGCTGAGCTACCAGGTCGACGCCCTGCGCGGGCTGCTGCTCGGCACGCCCTCGCACCTCGGCCTCGACTTCGCCGTGCTGGCGGTCGCCGCCGTCCTCGGCATCACCGCGGCCTCCTCGCTGCTCGGCCGGCTGGCCCGCTGAGCCGGCCGCAGGGCTGACGGACGCCGACGTGATGTGCGGCACGCGGCCGCGACCCGTCCCGGGCCCCCGGGGCGGGATAACCGCTGCGCAACGCTTGATCAGCGATCAAAGCGGGCGAACCCCCTGGCCACAGCGCATTCCGCTCATTTGACAGTGCGCTGAGCGCACAGATAAACAGCGGGGGTCGAGAGGGGCACTGTGTACGAGCCGAACGTGGTCGGGGACTGGCACGAGTACGACGAGCATGCCGGTCTGCGGGTCCGCGTCCACCGCCTGGAGGAGTCCGAGCCGCCACGCGGCCGGGACGACGCCGCGGCTGGGCTTACGTACTTCAGTGCCCGGGTGACCATCGAGAACCGCGGCTCCCGTCACTTCAGCGTGCAACTGGAGGACGGCCAGATCGACGTCCGGGTCGGCCCCGACGGCGAGGGCGCGTTCATCGACTGGCGCAACTCCCAGTTCATCGAGGGCTTCGACGTCTACCCGCTGCGCCGCGCCACCGCCGTCCTCTACGCCGCCGGCCCGGAGGCCGCCCTGACCCAGGTGGACATCCAGGTCCACCTGCGTGTCGACGAGGAGTGGACGGAACGCCGGCTGTGGGCGGGCGGCATCGGCGTGCTGGAGTCGACCACCGCCGCGGCCTGCCAGAGCGCCGCACCGGGCAGCCTGGCCCACCAGGTGACCGCCTTCCTCAAGGACCAGACGGAACCAGGACCGACCACTTCCTGAGCGACAACGCGCCCCGGAAGGGGCGCGGGGATGTATTGAATGTGCGGCTGCCGCCGCGTGGGCGCGACCAGCCACGACGACGCCGCACCCGAACGACGACCCATCACGGCGCGGCGCCACCAGCGAAGCCCCTAGTGCGGGATGCCGTCGATGATCTCGCGGGCGCCCTGGCGCAGCAGGGCCACGGCGACCGAGGTGCCGAGCGTGGCCGGGTCGAGCCGGCCCGCCCACTCGTGCGCGTTCAGCCGGGTCTTGCCGTCCGGGGTGAACACGCAGGCGCGCAGCGACAGCTCACCGCCGCCGTCGACCCGGGCGTAGCCGGCGATCGGGCTGTTGCAGTGGCCCTGGAGCACGTGCAGGAACATCCGCTCGGCGGTGGCCTCCCGGTAGGTGTCCGGGTCACCGAGCCCGCTGACCACGTCGATCAGCTCGGAGTCGCCCTCCCGGCACTGCAGGGCGAGGATGCCCGCGCCGATCGGCGGCATCATCGCCTCCGGGTCCAGCACCTCGGTGATCACGTCCGTGCGGTCGATCCGCTCCAGGCCCGACACCGCGAGCAGCAGCGCGTCGGCGTCCCCGGCGGCGAGCTTCTCCAGGCGCCGGTTGGCGTTGCCGCGGAACGGCACGCACTCCAGATGCGGGTGGGTGGCCGACAGCTGGGCGACCCGGCGGACCGCGGAGGTGCCGATCCGGGTACCCGGCGGCAGCTCGTCCAGGGTCAGGCCGCCCGGGTGGACGAGGGCGTCACGGATGTCGTCCCGCTTCAGGAACGCCGCGAACACCGTCCCGGCGGGCAGCGGCCGGTCCGCCGGCACGTCCTTCACGCAGTGCACGGCGAGATCCGCCTCGCCGGCCAGCAGGGCGGCGTCCACTTCCTTGGTGAACGCCCCCTTGCCCTCCACCTGCGACAGATCGCCCAGCCACTTGTCGCCCGTCGTCTTCACCGGCACGACCTCGGTGCGCACCTGCGGATGAAGAGCGGCCAACTCGGCCCGGACCCGGGCCACCTGAGCGAGCGCCATCGGGGAGTCGCGGGAGACGATACGGATCAACTCTGGCACGGACATGGGGACACGATAGACCTTCGTGCCGACCGCGCATTCCGACATGCTGTCGGCCGCCGCGCACGGCCGCCGTGGCCGGGCCGGGTGCCGTGCGCAGCGGGCGACGGGCCTGCCGCAGGTCACGGCGCCCGGCCGGGCGCCCGGGTCAGGCTGCCGGGTCGAAGGTGATTCCCGACGGCTTCGCCGAGCTGAGGTGGGAGGCGAAACTCGCGTCCTTGAGGCCGAAGTTGGCGCTGCCGAAGTCGTAGGCGCTCAGTTTGTCGCGCAGGCCTGCCGGATAGCCGTTCCAGCCGACCAGCGGCGGGTACTGCCAGGTGCCCTTGTGGTTCTCCGGCGGCTCGTCGTTGGAGTTGGCCAGCCGGAAGCAGTGCGTGCTGACACCGTCCTTGTGGTAGACGATCTTCGCGTGGGTGCCGTCGAAGCGGACCTCGGACGCCGCGTGCACGGTGAACGAGCCGTGGTTGGACGTCGACACGTACTTGATCTGGCCGCTCTGCACCCACACCACGACGTGCTCCCAGTCGTGCCGGTGGCCCCCGATGCTGCTGCCCGCTATCGCCTGGTCCTTCTCGAAGTACAGGCCGTACAGGTAGGCGCACCAGCCGTTGTTGCACTTGTAGCGCGAGTAGCTGTTGGTGTTGTCGAGGTCGGAGGCGTCCCGGCACGAACCGTTGAGCGCGCCGGTCGGGTTGAGGCCGCCGTTGACCGTGCCGTCGGGGCCGATCGCGGGCGTCGGATAGCAGCCGTCGGTGTCGTAGTCGAAGGCCGGCTGGTAGGTCTTCTCGACGGTCTCGGCGTTGGCGGGCAGCGCCTGCGGCGGGGCGGCGAAGGCGGCGGCGGGGAAGGCGACGACCAGGGCGGCGGCACCGGCGAGTCCGGTCAGCCATCTGCGGCGACCGATGCGGAACGTCCGTGACGACACGGGGTCCTCCAACTGCGGTGGGGGGAAGGGACGTTCAGCTTCCCCTTCGGTCAAGACCTTGCCAAGACGGCCTGGGCGTCCCGCCGGTGAAGCCCCGCCCAACAGTCGGTCGGCGTGCGCCGGATCCGCGCCGGTCGGCGTGCGCCGGATCCGCGCCGGTCGGTGTGCGCCGGATCCGCGCCGGTCGGTGTGCGCCGGATCAGCGCCGGTCGGTGTGCGCCGGATCCGCGCCGGTCGGTGTGCGCCGGATCCGCGCCGGGTCGATGTGTGCCCGATCAGTGCCGGCGAGGGTCAGTCGACGCCGGCCGGCAGGTCCGCCGCGGACTCCTCCGGCGTGAGGTCCGGGCGCAGCCGCAGCCAGGACGGCTGGCGCAGCAGTCCGGCCCGGGTGCGGGTGCTGTAGTTGACCTCGCCGACCAGCCGGGGCAGCACCCAGTGCGCGCCCGGCACCGGCGGGACCGGGTCGAAGGGGCACGCGTCGGTGCCGGCGACCCGCAGCAGCGCGGCCAGTTCGGTCCGTTTCGCCTCGCTCCAGCCGGTGCCCACCCCGCCGACGTATCGCAGCCGTCCGTCGGCGGACCGCTGGCCGACCAGGACCGCGCCCGGCAGCCCGGTCAGGCGCCCCTTGCCCGGCAGCCAGCCGCCGACGATCACGTCCTCGGCGCGCATGTTCCGGATCTTGATCCAGGCACGGGACCGCACCCCCGGCTCGTACGGCGAGTCCAGCCGCTTGCAGACCAGACCCTCGAGGCCGTGTTCCCGGGTGGCCCGCAGCGCCTCGGCGCCGTGCCCGACGACGGCCCCGGGCGTCGACCAGTAGGGGCCGTCGAGCCCCAGCGACTCCAGCCGGGTGCGCCGCTGCGCGTAGGGCACCCGCAGCAGCGGGCCGCCCTCCAGGTGCAGCACGTCGAACAGCACCAGATGGACCGGGACCCGGGCCGCCATCCGCGCCGCCCGGGCCGGGGCGTGGGCCAGACCCATCCGGCTCTGCAGCAGCTGGAAGTCGGCGCGCCCGTGCTCGTCGAGGGCCAGCACCTCGCCGTCCAGGACCGCCGGAACCCTTCCCAGCATCGCGCCCAGCGGGCGCAGTTCGGGATAGGCGGCGGTGATGTCCTCACCCGACCGGGCGCGCAGCCGCAGACCGCCGTCACCGGGCAGATAGACGACCGCGCGCTGACCGTCCTGCTTGGTCTCGTACGCCCACCGGGCGTCCTGCGCGGCGGGCGGCAGCCTGCCGGGTGTGGCGAGCATCGGCGGGATCAGCGGCAGGGCGGTGGTCACGGCAGGAGATGTGAACCGAGTACGGCAGCGGCACGCGTCCCGCGGCGCCGGTTCCCCCGAACAGCCGTCAGGAGCCGCTCGCCGGGGGCCGCAGCCGCACCAACCCGTCTGATGGGCCATCACCACGCGTTGGGCCCGGCCGCGGGCGTCCGGCTTGGTCATCGCCCGGTGGATGTGAGGGGCTGTGCGGGTACGCCGGACGGGGCCCGTGGAGCGGGCCGCCCCCCGAAGGCACGGCCCGCTCCCCGCCCGGTCGCTCAGTGCACCGACTCGGCCGCGGGCTCGGCCGGGGCCGAGTCGGGCTCCGCGTCCACCGGCCGGTGGCCGGGCAGGAAGGAGGCGAGGACGAAGGCCAGCACGGCCGCGCCCGCACCGACCGCCATGACGACCTTGAACGCGCTCTCGGAGGGCAGGGTGGCGCCGCCGAGGCTGATGGTCAGCTGCGCCAGGATCACGCCGGCGACGGCGCTGGCCACCGACGTACCGATGGACCGCATCAGCGTGTTGAGGCTGTTGGCGGCGGCCGTCTCCGACGCCGGGACGGCGCCCATGATCAGCGCGGGCATCGCGCCGTAGGCGAAGCCGACACCGGCGCCGATGATGCAGGAGACCAGGATCAGGTGCCAGACCTCGGACATCAGGACGATGTTCAGGCCGTAGCCGGCGGCGACGATCACCGCGCCGGTCATCAGCGTGATCTTCGGGCCCCTGGCCTTGGTGATGGCGGCGGAGACCGGGGCGAAGGCCATCATGACCAGACCCTGCGGGGCCATCACCAGACCGACGGTCATCATCGACCTGCCGAGGCCGTAGCCGGTCTGGGCCGGCAGCTGGAGCAGCTGCGGCAGCACCAGGGACATCGCGAACATCGAGAAGCCGAACGCGATCGAGGCGAGGTTGGTGAAGAGCACCTGACGGCGAACCGTGGTGCGCAGGTCGACCAGCGGCTGGGTGGTGCGCAGCTCGAAGTAGCCCCAGGCGACCAGGACCACGACCGCGAGCGCGAACAGGCCGAGCGTGGTGCCGCTCGCCCAGCCCCAGTCGGCGCCCTTGGAGACGGCGAGCAGCAGCGAGACCAGGCCGACCGCCAGGCCCACGGCGCCGACGGCGTCGAAGCGGCCCCCCGAGCGCACCTTGGACTCCGGCACCAGGAACAGGACCAGCGCGAACGCGACGGCACCGAGGGCGGCCGAGGTCCAGAACAGCACATGCCAGTCGAAGTGGTCCGCGATGAAGGCCGCGGACGGCAGGCCCAGCGCGCCGCCGACGCCCAGCGACGCGCTCATCAGCGCCGTCGAGCCCGCGAGACGCTCCGGCGGCAGCTCGTCGCGCATGATGCTGATGCCCAGCGGGACCACGGCGGCCGCCAGACCCTGGAGGGTCCGGCCGACGATCATCGGGACCAGCTCGTCGCTGAGCGCGCACACCACCGAGCCCGAGACCAGCAGCACCAGGCTGATCAGCAGCATCAGCCGCTTGCCGAACATGTCACCGATACGGCCGGCCACCGGGGTGGCCACGGCGGCGGCCAGCAGGGTCGCGGTCACCGCCCAGGCCGCGTTGGACGCGGAGGCGTCGAGGTACTTCGGCAGCTCCGGGAGGATCGGGATCACCAGGGTCTGCATCAGCGAGACGGTGATACCGGCCAGGGCCAGCACCGCCACCACCGCGTTCGGATTGGGGCGTGCCGGTCTCGGGGACCCGACGGACCGGACAGGGGCTTCGGACATGGGAGAGGGCCTCCATAGGCGGAACAGGGCAGAACAGGGAGCCGGCAGAACAAGGAGACGGCGGGACAGGGAGCGACGCGGCCACCGGGCTCACCGACGCGCTCCTCGGGCTGTGGCCGGCGCCCGTCACCGCTACGCATCGAAGGTGACGACGACCTTCTCCGCGGCGCCCGGTGTCAGGGCCAGCTCGAAGGCGTGGTGGACCTCGGTGAAGGGGACGCGGTGGCTGATCAGCTTCGCGAACCGCTCGTGGTGCTCGACCAGTTCGGGGGTGACCTCGAAGATCTCGGTCGGGTAGCCCTGCGAGGCGACCAGGGTCAGCTCGCTGCGCAGCATGCCGCCGAGATCGACCTCGCCCCTCTTCTGGACGGCGACCATGACCAGCCTGGCGTGCCACCTGGCGTTGGCCACCACGGTGTCGAAGACGGCCGGCGCACCAGCCGCGTCGATGAAGACGTCGGTGCCCGGGCGGGGCTGGCCCAGCGCGTTGGCGCTCTGCCCGTGCAGCTCGGTCAGCCGCGCGGTGACGTCCTCCTCGGCCGAGTTGACGACCGCGTCCGCGCCCACGGCCAGCGCCTTCTCCAGCCGGGCCGGGATGACGTCGGCGACGACCACGTGTCTGACGCCCCGCAGCTTCAGCCAGATCGCCGCGCCCAGCCCGATCGGTCCGGCGCCGAACACGACCACCTTGTCGTCGGGTCCGGCGGCGGAGCGGTTGACCGCGTGCCGGGAGACGGCCATCGGCTCGTTGAGGGAGGCGACCTCGAAGGGCACGGTGTCCGGGAACACCGCGACACTCCGGCCGGCCTCGGCGTTCTCGATCAGCAGGTACTCGCTCAGCGAGCCGTACCGGCCGCCGCAGCCGATGATCCCGGTGGGCGCGTCCTGCGGGTTCACGACCACCCGGTCGCCCACCTTCAGCCCCGTGACCTCGGCGCCGGCCTCGACGATCTCGCCGGCCGGCTCGTGGCCCAGGGCGATCGGGACCAGGTCGCCGCCCAGGTGGGCACGGGAGGGCATGCCGCCCATGTGCAGGAAGGTGACGTCGGTGCCGCAGATGCCCCCCGCGCGGATCTTCAGCAGCACGTCCTTGGGGCCCGGTACGGGACGTTCGACGTCCACGACCTCGATCCTGCCGACGCCGCCGGTCTGTACGGACTTCATCGTGGCCATGGGGTGACTCTCGCTCTCTGGGGGTGCTGACGCGGGCGGGCGTCCGGCTTCGCCCGGCGGTGGTGCGACC
This sequence comes from Streptomyces sp. NPDC001220, assembly GCF_053597895.1. Lineage (NCBI taxonomy): Bacteria > Bacillati > Actinomycetota > Actinomycetes > Kitasatosporales > Streptomycetaceae > Streptomyces > Streptomyces sp. NPDC001220. The sequence continues at coordinate 40,260 of NZ_JBSFJE010000030.1, read as the reverse complement.
GGGGAGGTGCCCTCGGGCCGGGTGCCGGGCCGGGGGGAGTGGGCCGGTGTCCCGGCCCGAGGGCGGCGCAGGTCCCCGTCCCCACGGGTCCGGCGCCAGGGCCTGTCCGCCGGGGCAGACCCTCGGGGCGGCCGCCGCTCAGTGGCGCCCCGGTTACTTGAGTTAGGCAAGCACATGTGGCTTACTTGAGTCAAGCAAGCTAATTGCCCGAGCATCGAACGAATGGGTCAACCCATGTACGACAGCTCTCCCGCACCCCGGCCGCCGGCCCGCGGCAGCGGACAGCGGCTCCTGGTCGCCGTCGGCGACCAGGACACCGCCGATCTCCTCACCACCACCCTGGAGCTGGCCGGCTACCGGACCGGTGTGGCGGGCGGCGGGGCCGAGGTGGCGCGGCGACTCGTGGCGCAGCGGTTCGACCTGGTCGTCCTGGACGCCGAACTGCCCGGCATGGCCGACCTGGCCCGGGGGCGCTTCGAGCCGGTGTACCGCCCGCCCGTCCTGCTGCTGGCCGCCTGCGAGTCCCTGGCCCGGCTGGTGCCCGAGATCGGCGCCGGTGAGCGGGACTACGTCACCAAGCCCTTCCGGATCGCCGAGGTCCTCGCCCGGCGACCGGGCTGGACGTGACGGACCGTACGGTACGTCTGGCCGACGGGTCCCTGCTGCCGTACGACGGGCTGATCGTGGCCACGGGTGTCCGGCCGCGCCGGCTGCCCGGGGAGGGCGCGCACGTGCTGCGCACCCTCGACGACACGCTGACCCTCCGGGAGCGGATCGGGCCGGGACAGCGGCTGGTGGTGGTCGGCGCCGGGTTCCTCGGCGCCGAGGCCGCCGCCGTCGCCTGGAAGCTCGGGGCGCGGGTCACCCTCCTCGAACCGGCGCCGGTGCCGCTCGCGCACGCGGTCGGTGAGGAGGTGGGGAGGGTGCTGGCCCGGGCCCACCTCCAGCGCGGCGTGGACCTGCGGACCGGGGTCGCCGTCGCCGAGGTGACCGATGACGGGGTGCGGCTCGCCGAGGGGGAGACGATCGACGCCGACGAGGTGCTGGTCGCCGTCGGCTCGCTGCCGAACGTGGAGTGGCCGGCCGGGAGCGGGCTCACCGTGGGCGACGGGGTGGTCTGCGACGAGTACTGCGAGGCCGCGGGGGACGTGTACGCGGCCGGTGACGTCGCCCGCTGGTACAACCCGCTGTTCGGGGTGTCGATGCGGATCGAGCACCGGACGAACGCGGCGGAGCAGGGGATGGCCGCGGCGCGCAATCTCCTCAACCCCGAGGCGCGCAAGCCGTTCGCGCCGGTGCCGTACTTCTGGTCGGACCAGTACGACATGAGGATCCAGGCGTACGGGTATCTGCGGGGTCACGACGAAGTGCGGGTCGTGGAGGGGGAGTTGACGGCGGGGCGGTTCGTCGCCGGGTACCGGACCGGGGAGCGGTTGAGCGGGGTGCTCGCGGTGGGGGTGGCGCCGAAGGTTCTTCGGGGATGGCGGCAGGCGATTGCGGTCGGAGCGGGGTGGGGGGAGGCCGTGAACTGAGACGGCGGTTTCGGTGGTGGGTGAGGTGCGGGCCGGATGTGGCTGGTCGCGCCCACGCGGCGGAGCCGCATGTCGATACGGCCCCGCGCCCCTATCGGGGCGTCAGACTCACCGCGTTGGCCACTACCACCGCTCCTGTCCCCGCCCACTCCGGCATCCCCGGGCTCTGCCCCAGTACCGCCCAGCCGGCCACCGCTGCCAGGACCGGGTTGACGCTCATGAACAGGCCGAACGTCCGGGCCGGAACCTGGCGCAGGGTCAGGAGGTCGGCGAGATACGGCACCGCCGACGACAGGACACCCGCCGCCACCGCGCACAGGACGGCCCCGGCCGTCGGCGGGTGCCGTAGCGCCACCACGACTCCGATCGGCAGGAACGTCAGTGCCGATACGGATGCGGCCGCCGCCGACCCCTGCGCTCCCGGTATCCGCCGCCCCACCACTCCGTTCAGCAGGATGTACGACGCCCAGCAACCCGCGGCGATCAGGCCGAGGCCCATCCCCAGGTAGTCCGTCGACGGCTGGGGGCGCATCAGCACCACCACCCCGGCCGCCGCCAGCGCCGCGCACCCCGCGTCCACCCGGCGGCGGGACGCGGCCAGGGCGATGGTGAGCGGGCCCAGGAACTCCAGGGTGACCGCCAGACCCAGACCGACCCGGTCGATCGCGGTGTACAGGGTCAGGTTCATGGTGCCGAGGACCGCCGCGAGCAGCAGCACCGGCCACCACTGCCGCCAGGTGAAGGCGCGCAGCCGGGGACGGCCGACGGCCACCAATACGAGTGCGGCCACGTACTGCCGTACCGCCACCACGCCGAGCGGGCCGAGGACCGGGAAGGCCAGGGCACCGATCGCCGCGCCGGTCTGGTTGGACAGGCCGCTGCCGAACATGGTCGCCACGCCGGCCAGGCGTCCCGGCTCGGCGGCGGCGGCCGTGGTCGTAGGGGCCGGGCGTATCAGGACTCGTCGCATGACAGCAGATTCCGCGCCGCCGAGCGTTGCGCAAAATGCATGCCTTCCCGGATCTATACGCTTCACGTATGGATGACGTCGAGCTGCGGCAGCTGCGCTGTCTGGTCGCCATCGTGGACGAGGGCACCTTCACCGACGCGGCGATCGCCCTGGGGGTGTCCCAGGCCGCGGTGTCCCGCACCCTCGCGGGGCTCGAACGGGCCCTGGGCGTAAGGCTGTTGCGGCGCACCTCGCGCGAGGTGACGCCGACCGCGACCGGGCTGCGGGTGGTGGAGCGGGCCCGCCGGGTGCTGGCGGACGTCGCCGACCTGGTGCAGGAGGCCGGCTCGGGGCACACCCGGGTGCGGATCGGCTATGCCTGGTCGGCGGTGGGGCGGCACACCGTGTCCTTCCAGCGGAGCTGGACCGCCGCGCACCCCGGGACCGACCTGCATCTCGTGCGGGTGAACACGGCCTCCGCCGGACTGGGTGAAGGAGCCTGCGACCTGGCCGTCGTACGGCGGCCGCTCGCGGACCGGCGGTTCGACACGGCGATCGTGGGGCTGGAACGGCGGCTGTGCGCGGTGGCATCCGACGACCCGCTGGCCCGGCGCCGCTCCGTGCGGCTCGCCGACCTCACCGGCTGGACCGTCCTGACCGACCGGCGCACCGGCACCACCACTGCTGAACTGTGGCCGGCCGCATCCCGCCCGGCCGTCGAGGAGACGCATTCCGTCGACGACTGGCTCACCGAGATCGCCGCCGGGCGCGGTGCCGGCGTGACCCCGGAATCGACCGCCCACCAGTATCCGCGGCCCGGCATCGTCTACCGGCCGGTGCGGGACGCCGAACCGGTCGCCGTCCGGCTGGCCTGGTGGCGGGACGATCCGCACCCGGCGCGCCAGGGGGTTCTGGAACTGCTCAGCGAGCTGTATCGCACCGGCTGAGCGCACGGGGCCGCCGGTTCGCCCGGCAATACGGCGGACAAAATTGTTGACAATCTTGTTTGGCTAGATTTACGTTCGACAGGCACTCACTCAGGGAGGGCAAACGATGCCGAAAGAAGCCCGTCCGAGCACCGGAGAGCAGGCCAAGCAGCATGCGCTCGCGCTGTTGCGGCAGGCGATCCTGCACGGCGAGATGGCCCCGGCCCAGCGGCTGGTGGAGAACGAACTCGCCGAGGAGTTCGGTGTGACGCGGGCCAGCATCCGTGCGGCACTGATCGATCTGGAGGCCCAGGGACTGGTCGAGCGGATCCGCAACCGCGGTTCGCGGGTGCGGGTGGTGACCGTGGAGGAAGCGGTCGCGATCACGGAGTGCCGCATGGTCCTGGAGGGACTGTGCGCGGCGAAGGCGGCCGTCGCGGCCGGCGACGAGCACCTCGCCGAACTCGCCGACCTCGGGACGGCCATGACCAAGGCCGTCGCGGACGGCGAACCGGTCACCTACTCCGAGCTGAACCACGCGCTGCACGACAGGATCCGGGAGATCTCCGGCCAGCAGACCGCCGTGGCACTGCTGGAGCGGCTCAACGCCCAACTGGTGCGGCACCGCTTCCAGTTGGCGCTGCGCCCGGGGCGTCCGCAGCAATCCCTGAACGAGCATCTGGCGATGATCGAGGCGATCAGGGCCAGGGACCCGCAGGCGGCCGAGGCGGCCGTCCGCGCCCACCTCACGAGCGTGATCGACGCACTGAGCGACTGAGACGCCCGGGGCTGGGTGGGCGCACACCTGTCCACCAAGGAGATTTCTGCAATGACGCACGCCAACGCGCCTTCCACCCCACCGCGATCCACCCTGGTCGTCACCGCGCACGCCGGGGACTTCGTGTGGCGGGCGGGCGGAGCCATCGCCCTGGCCGCGTCCCGGGGCGAGAAGGTCACCATCGCGTGTCTGACCTTCGGCGAGCGCGGGGAGTCCGCCAAGGCGTGGCGCGAGGGCAAGAACCTCGAGGAGATCAAGGCGATACGCCGGGAGGAGGCGGAGAAGGCCGCCGCCGCTCTCGGCGCCGAGGTCCGCTTCTTCGACGCCGGCGACTACCCGCTGGTCGCCTCCGCCGAGCTGACCGACCGGCTGGTGGCCGTCTACCGCGAGACCCAGCCCGACGTCGTGCTCACCCACCCCGTCGAGGACCCCTACAACGGCGACCACCCGGCCGCCAACCGGATGGCCCTGGAGGCGCGCATCCTGGCCCAGGCCATCGGGTACCCGGGCGAGGGCGACATCATCGGCGCCCCGCCGGTCTTCTACTTCGAGCCGCACCAGCCCGAGATGAGCGGCTTCAGGCCCGAGCTGCTCCTCGACATCACCGAGGTCTGGGACACCAAGCGCAAGGCGATGGAGTGCCTCGGCGCCCAGCAACACCTCTGGGCCTACTACACCGACCTCGCCGTCCGCCGCGGCGTCCAGCTGAGGCGGAACGCCGGCCCCAACCTGGGCCTGGCGCACGACACCATGGCTGAGGCCTTCATGCGGCCGTTCCCGCAGATCGCGAAGGAGCTGGCATGAGCGGCGTGATCGTCACCGACCCGCCGAAGGCGGAGCTGAAGGACGTGGACGCCCTCGCCGGTTTCGGTGTCGCCACCGTCAGCGAGGCGATGGGCCGGACCGGCCTGCTGGGTCCGGGGATCCGGCCCGTCCAGCAGGGCGTGCGGGTCGCGGGCACGGCCGTCACCGTGCTCAGCTGGCCCGGCGACAACCTCATGATCCACGCGGCCGTCGAGCAGTGCGGCGCGGGCGACATCCTGGTCGTCACCACCACCTCGCCCTGCACGGACGGGCTGTTCGGCGAGTTGTTCGCGACCGCCCTGCGGCAGCGCGGCGTACGCGGGGCCGTCCTGAACACCGGGATCCGCGACACCCAGGAGCTGCGGGACATGGGCTTCGCCGCCTGGTCCCGGACGGTCTCCTCGCAGGGCACCGTCAAGGCCACCGGCGGCTCGGTCAACGTGCCGATCGCGATCGACGGCCAGGTGATCAACCCGGGTGACGTGATCCTCGCCGACGACGACGGGGTCGTGGTCGTACCCCGGGAGCGGGTCCGCGAGACGGCCGAGAGGTCCGAGGCGCGCGAGGCCAAGGAAGCCGCGACCCGCGCCGCGTTCGTCGAGGGCCAGCTCGGCCTGGACCGCTACGGACTGCGGGACACCCTGAAGCGGCTCGGGGTCGAGTACCGGTCATATGAGGAGTACAAGGGACCCGAGGAGCACGAGGAGTCCGCCCCGTGAGCGGGCCCGCGGAGGTGCGCTGCATGCTGATGCGCGGCGGCACCTCCAAGGGCGCCTACTTCCTGGCCGAGGACCTGCCCGCCGATCCCGCGGCCCGCGACGACCTGCTCCTGCGGGTGATGGGCAGCCCCGACCCGCGCCAGATCGACGGCCTGGGCGGTGCCCACCCCCTCACCAGCAAGGTCGCGGTGGTCGCGCCGTCCGCCGACCCCGAGGCCGACGTCGACTACCTCTTTCTCCAAGTAGCCGTCGACCGGCCGGAAGTGACCGATCGTCAGAACTGCGGCAACATCCTCGCCGGAGTCGGCCCGTTCGCCGTGGAGCGGGGGCTCGTGGCCCCCGGTGACGGTGCGACCTCCGTACGGATCCGCATGCTCAACACGGGGGAGCTGGCCATCGCCGGCTTCCCCACACCCGGCGGCCGCGTCGACTACACCGGGGACGCCGAGATCTCCGGCGTGCCCGGCACGGCCGCCCCGGTGGTGATCGAGTTCCCGGCCGGGCAGAGCCCGCTGCTGCCCACCGGGAACGTCCGCGACACCGTCGCCGGTACGGCGGTGACCTGCGTCGACAACGGCATGCCCACCGTGCTCGTCGCCGCGCGCGACCTCAGGGTCACCGGGTACGAGACGCCCAAGGACCTCGAGGAGGACCTGGCGCTGGCCGACCGCCTGCACGAAATCCGGCTGGGGGCGGGCAAGTTGATGGGCCTCGGGGACGTGGAGACCGCCACCGTGCCCAAGCTCAGCCTGCTCGCCCCGCCCCGCGACGGCGGCGCGGTCACCACCCGGACCTTCATCCCGGTCCGCTGCCACACCTCGATCGGCGTCCTCGGCGCCGCGAGCGTGGCCGCGGGCCTCAGGCTGCCCGGCAGCGTGGGGGAGGGGATCGCCCGGCTCCCGGAACACGGTGACCGGATCCGCATCGAACACCCCACCGGATTCCTGGAGATCGACACCAGCGTCGACCCCGGATCCGACGGCTCCCCGCCGGCCGCCCGCCGCACCGCGGTCGTCCGCACCGCCCGCAAGATCTTCGACGGCACGGTCTTCCCCCGCGCCGCCGCCATCCCCGCACAGCCCCAAGGAGGCAACGATGGCTCCGCCCCTCGGTGACATCGCCCATATCGGCCACGCCCAGCTGTTCACCCCGGACCTGGACGCCAGCGTCGCCTTCTTCACCGACTACCTCGGCCTGACCGTCAACGGCCGGGACGGCGACACGGTCTATCTGCGCACCTTCGACGACTACGAGCGCCACAGCCTGGTCCTCACCGCCCGTGACCGGCCCGGCCTCGGCCGGATCGCGCTGCGCACCTCCAGTGAGGAGGCCCTCGACCGGCGTGTCAGGGCGGTCGAGGAGGCGGGCGGCACCGGCCACTGGGCCGAGGACGAACCCGGCCTCGGCAAGCTCTACGTCACCACCGACCCGGACGGCCACGAGCACGCCCTCTACTGGGAGAGCGAGCACTACCGGGCCCCCGACGGGCTCAGGCCCGCGCTGAAGAACCAGCCGCAGGCCAAGCCCAACCGGGGCGTCGGAGTACGCCGCCTGGACCACATCAACTTCCTGGCCGCCGACGTGCTCGCCAACGCCGAGTTCCAGGAACAGGTGCTGGGGGCCCGGCCGACCGAGCAGATCCGGCTCGACACCGGGAAGGTCGCGGCCCGCTGGCTGACCTTCACGAACAAGTCGTACGACGTCGTGTACACCTCGGACCGGACGGGCTCGACCGGGCGGCTGCACCACATCGCCTTCGCCACCGACACCCGCGAGGACGTGCTGCGGGCTGCCGATCTCGCCATCGACACCGGGGTGTTCATCGAGACCGGCCCGCACAAGCACGCCATCCAGCAGACGTTCTTCCTGTACGTCTACGAGCCGGGCGGCAACCGCATCGAGCTCTGCAACCCGCTCACCAGGCTGGTGCTGGCGCCCGACTGGCCGCTGATCACCTGGACCGAGGCCGAACGCGCCAAGGGCCAGGCCTGGGGCCTGAAGACGATCGAGTCCTTCCACACCCACGGGACACCGCCGGTCGACTGACCCGTCTCGGTCAGCAGGGGGGTGGGTGACGCGCTGCCGTGCGTCACCCACCCCCCTTTGCCACCTGGGTGTTTGCCCCGTCCACCGGGTGGCCGGGCCGGTGTCTGGGTTGTTGCTGAGATTGTTGACAAAAACGTTGACGCCTTCGGGTCCCGATCCTTAGCGTCTACGCACCACGGGTCAGCCGCACGAGCCGCGTCGACCCCTCACCGCTTCCCCTCCAGGGAACGCCTCCTGGACGAGAGGAAAACAAAGATGTCCTCCTCCCCCGCCCTGTCCGCTCGCGGCAGCAGACTGGCCCTGCTGGTCGTCGGTCTGTGCTGGCTGGCCGTGCTCTTCGACGGCCTCGACATGTTCATCTACGGCTCGGTGCTGCCCCACCTGCTGGAGACCAAGACGTTCGGCCTCACCGCGGACCAGGCCGGCGACCTCGGTTCCTACGCGACCTTCGGCATGCTGGTGGGCGCCCTGACCGCGGGCACCGTCGCGGACCGGATCGGCCGCAAGCAGCTGATGACCGGCTGCGTCACGCTGTTCTCGCTCGCCTCCGGCATCTGCGCGGTCTCGGGCAGCGTCGCGGTCTTCGGCCTCGGCCGCACCCTGGCCGGCGTCGGCCTCGGCGGGCTGCTGCCGACCGCGATCAGCATGGTCTCGGACTACGCCAGGGGCGGCCGGGTGGCGATCACCATCGGCATGCTGATGACCGCCCACCACGCCGGCGGCATCCTCTCCGCCTACGTCGCCAAGTGGCTGGTCGAGCCGGTCGGCTGGCGCGCCGCCTTCTGGGTCTGCGTGCTCCCGCTGCTTTTCGTGCCCGTGCTGCTGAAGCTCCTGCCGGAGTCGCTGAGCTTCCTGGTCGCCAAGGGGCGCGGCGAGGAGGCCCGCGCGCTGGCCGACCGCTACGAGGTCGAACTGCCCGCCGCCGTCGGCCGGAAGACCGCCGCCGACCGCTGGGACGCGCTGCTCGGCCTGTTCCGCGGCGGCGAGTGGATCCAGACCCTGCTGTACTGGCTGGCCTCCTTCGGCGGTCTGCTGCTGGTGTACGGCGTCGCCACCTGGCTGCCCACCCTGATGCGCGGCGAGGGCTACGAGCTCGGCAGCGCCCTGACCTTCGTCGTCGTCTTCAACCTCGGCGGCATCGTGGGCATGCTGGCCGCCGGCCGCGCCGCCGACCGGTTCGGCGCCCCGCGCATCTCCGCCGTCTGGTTCGCCCTGACCGCCGTCGGCGTCTACCTGCTCAGCATCCACATGGCCACCGGCGTGACCATGGTGGTCGTCTTCCTCACCGGCGTCTTCCTCAACAGCGCCCAGACGATGATCTACGCGACCGTCTCCATCCGCTCCACCCCGGCCAACCGGGCCACCGCCGTCGGCTGGACCTCGGGGATGGGCCGCTTCGGTGCCGTCTTCGGCCCCTGGCTCGGCGGCCAGCTGCTCGCCGCGGGCAACGGCGACTGGGGCTTCACCGCCTTCGCGCTGGCCGGCGTCTCCTCGATGGTGTTCATCGGCATCGCGGCCCTGCGCTCGGCCGGGCAGCCGCAGCGCAGCAACGACCAGGAGGAAGTGGTCGCCGCACACTGACCGGTGGCTTCGGCCGGTCCGGCGCCGGGCTCCCGCCACGGGCGCGGCGCCACCGCTCACTCCTCCAGGTCGCCGGGTTCGGCCTCGAGGCCGGTGCACGCCAGCTTCCCCCCGACGTCCGCACACGCCTCCACCCCACGGGGCGTCGGCACGGCGAGCATCGGGCTGGTGTAGCCGACGGAGTCCTCCGCGGGATAGCTCGCGGAGAGCACGTCCTGCCCGGTCCGGACCGAGACCTCCCGGGCGTGCGGGGTGTGCATCCGCACCTCGGACCAGGCCGTACGGCAGGCGGGGGAGTAGCGCAGCCGGACGTCGTACGCGCTGCCGGTGACCCTGCTCTTGGTCTGCGCGTCCCGGGCGCACGCCGAGGCGTCCGGCAACTCGCCCTGGCAGGACCGCCCGTGGCAGCGCGGCGCCCCCGACACCGGTTGCGCGCCCTGGGCGGCCCGCCGGTCGGACACGCTCACCGCAGCCGCCGTCACCCCGGCCACCGCGAGCAGCGCGAGCGCGGTCAGCGGCAGCCGCCACCACCGCCGCGCTCGCGGCGCCGCCGGTGCGGGAGCGGCGGGCGGCTGCTCCTCGGCGGTCTCGCACAGCGCGAGTACGGCCGCGGGGTCGACGCCCGCGAGCCGGGCCAGGGCCTCCACGGCCGGACGCGGCGGCCGCTTGGCGCCGGTGAGATAGCGGTGCCAGGCGGACTTGCTGTACGGGGTGCGGGCGGCCAGCGCCGCCAGGCTCAGCCCCGTACGCTCCTTCAGTTCGCGCAGGCTCGCCGCCGGCGACTCGTCGGGTGGGGTGGTGGTCGCTCCTTCGGAGTGCCGCATGTTGCGTGCCTCGACTTCATTACGCTATGGGCGTTTCACCCCTGTTGTCGGGATGGCTTCCCATGGATACCGGGGCCGCAATCGGCGAACAGGTGTGAAGACGGTGAATCAGGGGGTGCATGCCGAAGGCCTGTTCGGGAACGAGGTTCCCGAACAGGCCTTCGGCGGTCAGGGAGTGCGGTGGGACGGACCCGTCAGCACCACGGAACGGCGTGGCCTACCCGGACGTAGCGGCCGGAGACGTACCCCTTGCGGTGCGGGAGCCGGTACCAGGTGTGGTTGCCGCGCACCGAACCGCCGTACGTCTTGCAGGCCACCGGGACCAGCCGGTTGCTGTGACGGTGGCCGACCACGCGGTAGCGGGTGCTCGGGCCGGAGCGGACGTTGAGCCGGACGTGGCGCGTGGTCACCCGGCCGACGGTGCGGTAGTAGCCGTGGTGGCGCTGGACCGCGGGGGCGGGCAGGGTGGTGTAGTCGTAGTACTGGACGATTCCCTGCGGTGCGGGGATCGTGGCGGCGCTCGCGGTGGCGGCCCCGGCCGTGGGCAGGAACGCGAACACCGCGACCGTGGCCAGCAGGCCGCTCTTCAGGATCCGACGGGACATGGAAACCTCCGTGCTGTCGTGCTCGTGACCACGAAGCGCGATCACGATTCGGAGGATTGCCATGGCCGAGGGCCGTCATGTCGTCCCCGCGTGCCCCGGGACGCCTGGGACGTCCCCGGGGACGGGACTCAGCCCATCCGGTCGTCGGCGGAGAGGTGCTCGACCGTTTTTCCCGTCCCCGTGAAGGTCCGGGTGACATACCCCGACGAATACACCCACAGGATCCGCAGCGGGGTGTCGCCGACGTTGCGGAACAGGTGAGGGACGGGGGACGGGACGTAAGTGGTGTCCAACCGCTCCAGCCGGGTCACCTCGCCGTCCACCCACACCTCCGCCTCGCCCTCCAGGACGGTCACGTGCTCGTCGCAGTTGTGCGAGTGCAACGGCGCACCGGAACCCACCGGATAGACACTCATCCCGCTCGTGATCAGGTTCTCCCCGCCCGCCGACGGCGTGGTGATCAGCGGTGTCGTCACGACCGAGCCGCCCCGGTCGAGCAGGGGCACGGACGCGGCCTTGATGATCGTGGTCATCCGGGGATTCCTCTCCACTGCGATGCGATACGCCGACCGACGTTAGGCCGCGTCCACGCGATCGGGTGCCCCCTGGCGTGCAGTTTTACCTTGCGCTCCGGGAGGGGTGAGGCGACCGGATCCGGCTGTAGCGTCACCTGGCATCCCACGGCCGCCGGCGAGAGAAAGCAGGTACCGGCCCCCATGAGGCTCCCCGTACTCGGCGAAGAGGACATGGACCCACGGCAGCAGGAGCTGGCCGCCCGGATCGCGGGCCGCCGCGGCGCCGTCCGCGGCCCGTTCCGGGTCTGGCTGCACAGCCCCGAGATGTGCGAACGCGCCGAATCGCTCGGCGCGTTCGCCCGGTTCGACTGCAGCCTGCCCCGACACCTGCGCGAACTGACCCTGCTGATGGCCGCCCGCAACTGGGACGCCCAGTACTCCTGGAACGCCCATGTCCACCAGGCGATCGAGGCCGGCATCCCGGAAGCCGCCGTCAAGGCCATCGCCGAGAACCGCCCGGCGGTCTTCGACGACGAGGCCGACCAGGCCTTCTACCAGTTCTGCCGGGAGATCCTGGAGGAGCACTTCGTCACCGACGGGACCTTCGCCCGCGCGCTGGCGCACTTCGGCCCCAAGCGGCTGGTCGACACCGTCGGCGCGCTCGGCAACTTCACCATGCTCGGCATGTGCCTCAACACCTTCCAGGTGGACCTCCAGGCCGATCGGGAGCCGCCGTTCCCCGACGTCCGCGGCTACCGCCGGATCACCCCGGACGGTGCTTGACCCCAGGCCCCATCCAGGGCCTGACCATGAGAAACGCGGCCGATCTTTTAAGCGAAGAACCGTTGACAGGATTGCCGACATTCGATTTGTGTGGGTGACCGGCGCGAGCCGCACGCGCGTTCGGAGGAAAAAATGGATCGCCTGCTCCTGATGCACAGCTTCGTCACCGTCGCCCAGGTCGGCAGTTTCAGCGGAGCCGCCAAGAAACTCGGCTCCTCCGGATCCCTGGTCTCCCGGCACGTGGCGGAACTGGAGCGGCAGATCGGTGTCCGCCTGGTCAACCGCACCGCCCGCTCCGTGAGCCTGACCGAACCGGGCCAGCGGTACGCCGAGTTCGCCGCGCGCATCCTCGACGAGATCGAGGCCGAGGACGCCGGCATCGCCCAGCTCCACGACCGGCCCGAGGGAACCCTCAGCGTCATCTGTCCCAAGTGGATAGGCAGTCTCGACCTCGGGGACGCCATCGCCGCGTTCTCGGCCGCCCATCCGAAGATCCAGGTGCGGTTCGAACTCGGCGGGATGTCCGACCGCACCTACGATTTCCTGGACAGCGGTTTCGACGTCGCCTTCCACACCCGGGACCTGAGGGACTCCAGTGTCCGCTTGAAGAAAATCGCCTCGCTGCCGTTCGTGCTGTGCGCCTCCGAGGAATACGTCGAGCGGTGCGGGACGCTCGCCCACCCGAACGACCTCGCCGCCCACGACTGCCTGGTCCACCTCAACGACCCGGTCTGGCGGATCGGTCACGGGCACGCCAGCACCCTGCACAAGATCCGCAACATCGCGTTCTCGTCCAACTCCTACATCGCCCTGCAGAAGGCGGCGGTGCACGGCCGCGGCATCGCCCTGCTGCCCCAGCGCCCGGCCTACGACGACCTGGTCTCCGGCGCCCTGCAGGTGCTGCTGCCCGACCTCGCCGTACCCGACCGCCCGCTGTACGCGATCTACGGTCCCGGGCAGGACACCCCGCGCAAGATCAGCGTGTTCCTGGAATTCCTCGCCGAGTGGTTCTCGCAGAACCCGATTCCCACGATCCGGTCGTAACCGGGGCCGCAAGAAACGCTTGCGCATTCCGTAGAGCTCAGGCCATTGAGGCCCTCGCCGGCCGAAATCTACGCTCGCGAGGCGACCTGGAAACGAGGAATCCATGGGAATCCAGAGAATCGAATCGGTCACCTACGGTATCGACGACCTCGACACCTGCGTACGGTTCTTCGACGACTTCGGGCTGTTCCCGGGGGAACGGACCGACGAGCACGCCGTGTTCGAGACCCGCACCGGCCAGACCCTGCATCTCGACACCCTGCCCGGACCGCTGCTGCCGGCCCCGGTCGAGGACGGACCCACCCTGCGCGAGGTCGTCTGGGGCGTCGACACGCCCGCCGAACTGGAGCGGCTGGTGGCGGCGGCGGGCCGGGACCGCGAGATCCGGGAGAGCGCCGACGGCGTCCACCACACCGTCGACGAGACCGGCTTCGGTGTCGGCCTGACCCTGGCCCGCCCCCGGCCGGCCCCCGTCACGCCCCGCGCCGCCAACACGCTCGGCACCGTCAACCGCTGGAACACCGCCCTGGAGCCGATCACCCGGGTCCGCCCGCTGCGCATGTGTCATGTCGCCCTGAACATCCCGAAGCAGGGCCGCGAACAGGCCGTCGGCTTCTACGCCGACCGGCTCGGCTTCCGCCCGACCGACGTGGTCGAACCCATGGGCGTGTTCATGCAGGCGCCCGGCGACGACGACCAGCACACCATGCTGCTGTGCCACCGGCCCGACCAGGCGGGGATCAACCACATCGCCTACGAGGTGCCCGGCTTCGACGACGTGATCGAAGGCGGCAACCACATGATCGAGCAGGGCTGGCGGGAGGCCCGCAGGCTCGGCCGGCACACCATCGGCTCCAACGTCTTCCGCTTCCTGTACGCCCCCTGCGGCGGCCGCGTCGAGTACGCCGCCGACATGGACCGGGCCGACGAGAAGTACGGCACCCGGGTTCACGAGACGACCCCGCCGCACCACATCTGGGCCCTGCGCACCAACCGCGACCAGGAAGCCCCCACCGCGTCCTGACCCTGAGAGGGCACCCCTTCATGACCACCGACCACGGCTATCCCGCCGTCCGCATGTACATAGCGGGCGAGTGGTGCCAGGGCTCCACCGGACGGACCGCCCCCGTCGTCAACCCGGCCACCGGGGAGCCGATCGGCAAAGTACCCCTCGCGACCACCGCCGACCTCGACCGGGCGCTCGAAGCCGCCGCCGAGGGCTTCAGGGTGTGGCGCGCGACCTCCGTCGCCCGCCGCTCCGCGACCCTCGACCGCGCCGCCGACCTCATCGCCGAACGCGCCGCCGAGATCGGCAGGGTGATGACCCTGGAGCAGGGCAAGACCCTCGCCGAGTCCACCGGCGAGGCCAGGCGCACCGCCGACACCCTGCGCTGGCACACCGAGGACGCCCGCCGCGCCTACGGCCGTATCGTCCCCTCCGCGCCCGGCACGGTCCTCACCGTCCGCCGCGAACCGATCGGCCCCGTCGCCGCCTTCGTCCCCTGGAACTTCCCGGTCGGCGGCCCCAACCGCAAGATCTCCTCGGCGCTCTCGGCAGGCTGTTCACTCATCGTCAAGGCCTCCGAGGAGACCCCGGCGACGGCCGCCGCGCTGGTGGAGTGCTATGCGGACGCGGGCCTGCCCGCGGGAGTGCTGGGCCTCGTCTTCGGTGAGCCCGCCGAGGTCTCCGCGCACCTCATCGCCTCCCCGGTCACCCGGATGATCGCCTTCACCGGTTCGGTGCCCGTCGGCAAGCTCCTGGCAGCCGAGACCGGCAAGGTCATGAAGCCCACCCTGATGGAACTCGGCGGCCACGCGCCGGTGATCGTCTGCGCCGACGCCGACCCCGGTCAGGCCGCCCGGCGCGCGGCCCAGGCCAAGTTCTTCAACGCGGGCCAGGTGTGCACCTCGCCCAGCCGCTTCCTCGTCCACGAGTCCCTGGTCGAGGACTTCACCGCCGCGTTCGTGAAGGCCGCCGAGGCGGTCGTCGTCGGCGACGGCCTGGCCCAGGGAACCACCATGGGCCCGCTCGCCAACGAGCGCCGGCTGCGGTCGGTCGAGCGGCTGACCGCGGACGCGGTCGGCAAGGGGGCGACCGTGCGCACCGGCGGCGAACGCCTGGACCGCCCCGGGTACTTCTTCGCGCCGACCGTCCTCACCGACGTGGGCCCGGACGCGGAGCTGATGTCCGAGGAGCCGTTCGGGCCCGTCGCGCCGATCGTGCCCTTCACCGACCTGGACGAGGCCCTGGCCGTCGCCAACTCCCTGCCGTACGGCCTGGCCGCCTACGGCTTCACCAGGTCGGCCGCCACCGCCGAGAAGCTGTCCGACGGGTTCGAGGCCGGCATCCTGTCCCTCAACCACTGCGGCGGCTCGGTGCACGAGGCACCCTCCGGCGGGGTCAAGGACAGCGGGTACGGCCGGGAGGGCGGGCCGGAGGCGCTGGACGCCTACCTGGTCACCAAGCGTGTCTCCCACCTGCTGACGCCATGAGGTACGCGCGCGTGTCGGTCGACGGCCGGGCGGTGTGGGGCCGGGTGGGGGAGCCGGACGTCGAACTCCTCGCCGGCTCGCCGCTGGTGGCCGACCCCGATGTCCTCGGCACCGTCGCCGCCGCCGAGGCCGTCTGGCTGCCGCCCGTCGTGCCCGGCGTGTTCTACGCCGTCGGCCACAACTACCCACGGCATATCGAGCACGCCGGCGCCACGACACCCGACCGCCCCGAGGTCGGCTACCGGGCCAACAACGCCCTCACCGGCCACCGTTCGCCGATCGTCAAACCGGCCGGGGTGACCGGACGGTTCGAGGCCGAGCCGGAACTGGTCGCCGTCATCGGCCGTACGGTCCGGCACGCGACCTACGACGACGCCCGGAGGTCGGTCTTCGGCTGGACCATCGGCAACGACGTCAGCGCCCGCACCTGGCAGCACCAGGACCGCACCTTCTGGCGCAGCAAGAACAGCGACACGTTCAAGCCCATGGGTCCGTGGATCGAGACCGACGTCGACGCCCTCGCCCAGACCACCACCCTGCGCGTCAACGGCGAGGTCCGTGCCGCGTTCCCGACCGGGGACATGGTCTTCGACCCCTTCGACCACATCGTCGCGATCACCCGGCACATCACCCTGCACCCCGGGGACGTGCTGTGGATGGGCGCCGAGTCCACCTGCCAGATCGAGCCCGGCGACACCGTGGACGTCGAGATCAGCGGCATCGGCGTGCTGTCCAACCCCGTACACCTGGAAGGGAACCACTCATGAGCGCGGAACCCCGTTACATCCACCACGTCAACTTCCCCACCACCGACCCCGACCGGACCGCCGCCTGGTACACCAAGGTCTTCGGGATGAAGCGCATCATGCCCAGGTCCAACACACGGGTCGTCCTCATGACCCGGGGCAACTTCGACCTGCACTTCACTCCTGTCGAAGAGATGGAGCGCATGGCGCCCTACCACTTCGCCGTCGAGGTCGACGACTGGGACGACTTCCTCGCCCATCTCAAGGAGCTGGGCATCCGGCACACCCGGCCGATCGAACGCCCCGAGAACCAGTCCAAGTTCTGCTACATCCACGACCCCGACCACACCATGATCGAACTTGTCCACCACGGCCGCCGTCCCAACTAGACGCGCAAGTACGGGAGTCCACCCCATGCCCTTCGCCGACTCCGACGGCACCTCCATCTACTACGAGCGCCACGGCAGCGGCCCGGCGATCCTGTTCGTGCACGGCAGCGGCGGTCACCACGCCGCCTGGTGGCAGCAAGTGGCCGCACTGCGCGATCAGTTCACGGTCGTCACCGTGGACCTGCGCGGCTTCGGCAAGTCCGACGCCCCTACCCCTCCGTACTCGTCCAGGCCCGAGTTCGACGGCCAGGACTTCCCCACAGACGTGGTCGCCGTCCTCGACCAGGAGGACATCACCGGCGCCATGCTGGTCGGCCAGTCCATCGGGTCCGTCGCCGCGCTGCGGGCCGGCCTGCTGCGCCCCGAGCGGGTCTCCTCGGTCGTCCTCGGCCACTCCCTCGGCGGCATCAGCCACCCCGAACTGAGGGAACTGGCCGCCGCCGACCGGGCCGAGGCCGTGCAGCTGCCGGTGATCGACCGGCTGCTCACCAGGTCGTTCCAGCGGGAGCGGGCCGATCTCACCTTCCTGTTCCAGCAGATGGGCACGTTCAACGTCGCCAGGATGCAGGACCTGCGCAACCTCGACACCGACGGCCCCTCCCTGGAGGAGATCCAGGGCTCCGGCGTCAGGGTCGCCTTCCTCGCGGGCGAGAAGGACGCCGTCCTGAGCGTCAGGACCGTCACCCGCGCCCACGAACTGCTGCCCGGCTCGCACCTGGAGATCGTCCCGGGCGCCCCGCACTCCATGTACTGGGAGACGCCCCAGCCGTACAACGCGGCCGTCGCCCGGCTCCGCCGCACCCTCACCGCACCGAAGGAAGCAGCATGAGCAGCCTCACCCTGGCCGCCGCCGAGGAGATCATCGACGCCGCCCACCGGCGCGGCCGGGAGATCGGCAAGGCGGTGAGCGTCGCCGTCGTGGACGCCGGCGGCTTCCCGGTCGCCATCCGCCGCCCCGACGGAGCCCGCCCGCTCACCCCCGACATCGCCCGCGCCAAGGCCTACACCGCCGCCGTGATGCAGCGCCCCGGCCCCATGCTGAAGAAGTGGCAGGAGAGCCAGCCCGTCTTCTTCTCGCAGCTCTCCCAGCTCCCCGGCGCCGCCCTGCCGATCATGGCCGCCGAGGGCAGCGTCACCATCAAGAAGGACGGCGAGATCATCGGCGGGCTCGGCATCGCCGGCGGCACCGCGGACGAGGACCAGCGGATCGCCGAGGAGGTCCTGAAGGACCTCGGCTACGAGCTGGAGTTCGCCGCGTGGGGCGTCACCGGCGGAAAGGACTGACACCATGGCGGACACGTTCAACTACCGCATCGACCACCACGGCAGCCTGGTCCGGCCGGCAGGCCTGTCGACCGACGACCCGGAGGCCGTGGCCGCGGCGGTCCGGGAGGCGGTCGCCCACCAGCGCAGGCTGCGCTCCACCGTCGTCACCGACGGCGACTTCCCCCGCGAGGACTTCCGCAGCGCGGTCCTCGACGGCGTGTCGGGCCTGCGCCGCACCGGCGAGACGGGGCCGGACGGCCTGGTGCGCTGGGTCGCCGAGTCGCTGCCCCAGGCCGACGGCCCGCTGCTCGCCGACTCCGCCGCCCGGCTCGCCGAACTGACGGTGATCGCCCCGAAGGTCACGCTGCCCTCCCCGGGGTATCTCGCGGCCACCACCTACCAGCCGGGGCTCGGCGTCTGCTCGGCGCGTGACCTGGGGGAGGCCTTCGCGGAGATCGTCCGGGCGGAGATCGGGCTGCTGGTGTCGCGGGGCGTCCGCCTGATCCAGCTCGACAACCCGCTCCTCCTCGACCAGTTGAGCACCGACCCGGGAGACCCCGGGGCACTCTCCTTCGAGGACTCGCTCGCCGTCGACGCGCTCGCGGTACGCCTGGACGAGCGCCCCGAGGCGGTACGGATCGGCCTGGCCCCCGGCTGGACCGCCCCGGCCGAGGTGGACCGGGCTCGCGTCGAGCGGCTGTACGCCACCGTCGGCGCCGACCGCTGGATCCTCCCGTTCGACCAGGGCACGCAGTCCGAACTCGACCTCGTCAAGGCACTGCCCGACGACCGCGACTTCTGCCTGGGCGTGGTCGACGCGACCACCGCCGCACTGGAGGACATCGACACGGTGATGTCCCGCATCGACGCGGTCGGCGAGGTCAAGGACTTGGAGGACGGCGCCGTTTCCCCCTCACGGGGCTTCGCGGACGTGGCCGCACGGCCGCTCCTGAGCGCAGAGAACCAGCGCCGCAAGCTCGTACTGGTCGAGACCATCGCCCGGTACTGCTGGGGCAACGAGTTCTAGGCGCCCCGCTCCGCTGGAAGTGCCACGATCCGCCGTCTGCCGACTGCGGCGCCGTCGTGGCCGGTCGCGCAGTTCCCCGCGCCCCTTCAGGGGCGCTCGTGCAGCACCGCCTTCATTCAGGGGCGCGGAGAACTGCGCGAGCAACCACGGTCCACTCGCGCCCTCTTCACGCGCACCAGCCCGGCAGACGCTAAATCACCTCGGCGAAAGTCACCGTGCGCTCCGTCAAAAGGGGGAGCACCACGCCCACGATCACCTCGGCGAAGTGGGCCGAGGCCCGGTGCGCCTCGAATCCCTCCCGGTCCACATACCGCTCGTACAGCAGGAACCCACCCGGCTCGCCCTCCATCACGTGCACCTCGTACATCAGGCCCGCGGGCTCCGTGCGGGTGGCCTCCCGCGCCTTCAACAGCGCGGCCCGCACCGTCGCCTCGTCGGCGGGTGCGCAGCGGTATCGGGCGACGACGGCGTATGCCATGCGGTTCCTCCAAGGATCGTGTCCGGCCGGCCGATTCCAGCATGGATCACGCGCCCGCCGACCCGCGCACGGCGCAACCAATGCCTGCCACCGCGGGGCTGGTGGACCCCCTCCCACATGGTGTGTTGTCGCATCCGGCCCGCACCGGCGGCGCCGTGGCCGACGAAGGAAGTGATCTCCATGCGCACCCTGGAAACCCTCTCCGGCGGGGAGTGGACGAGGACCGGCGAATGGATCGACGTCCACGACCCCGCCGACGTCCGCACCCCGCTCGCCCGGGTCCCGGCCCTGTCCGCCGAGGACGTCACCCGCGCCTACGACCACGCCGAGCGCGGCTTCGCCGGCTGGAAGCGCACCAGCCCCTTCGAGCGGGCCCGGGTCTTCACCGAGGCCGCCCAGCTGATCCGGGAACGGGCCGGGGAGATCGCCGCCGACGTCACCGCCGAGAACGGCAAGACCCTGGCCGAGGCGACCGGCGAGACGCTCAAGGCCGCCGACTTCCTGGAGTACTACGCCGGTCTGGCCCGCCAGGGCTACGGCACCCTCCTGCACGACGTACGCCCGGACCACCGCACCCACACCCAGCGCGAGCCCATCGGCGTGATCCTGGTGATCAGCCCCTGGAACGACCCGCTGATCACCCCGGCCCGCAAGCTCGCCCCGCTGCTCGCCGCCGGCAACGCGGCCGTGTTCAAGCCGGCCACCGAGACACCGTTGTCGGGCCTGCACTTCGCCCGCGCCCTGCACGACGCGAGCCTGCCCGCCGGTGTCCTCAACGTCGTCACCGGCCGCACCGCCGAGATCGAGGAGGCGCTCCTCGACGACCCCCGGATCGCCGGCATCACCTTCACCGGTTCCAACGCCGTCGGCAACCGCATCCGGCGCCGCCTGGCCGACCGCAACGTCCGCTTCCAGGGCGAACTCGGCGGCAAGAACGCCTCGGTGGTGCTGCGCGACGCCAATCTGCCGGCCGCCGCGAAGGCCGTCGCGGCCGCCTCCTTCGGCCAGGCCGGGCAGCGCTGCACCGCCACCAGCCGGGTGATCGTCGAGCGGCCGGTGCACGACGAGTTCGTCGCGCTGCTGGTCGCGGAAGTGGCGGCGCTGACGGTCGGCCCGGGCAGCGATCCGGCGACCACCCTGTGCCCGCTGTCGAGCCCGAAGCAGCGCGACAGCGTCCTCGCCGACCTGAGCCGGGCGGTCGAGCAGGGGGCGACCGTCCTCGCCGGGGGCGGGGCGGACTCCGAACGGCCGCACGGCTGCTACGTACAGCCCACCGTCCTGGCCGGGATCACCCCCGACATGGCCGTCTGGCGCGAGGAGGTCTTCGGGCCGGTCCTCGCCGTGCGCGCGGTCGACGACTTCGACACGGCCGTCGCGGCGGTCAACGACTCCGCCTTCGGCCTCGCCGCCGCCGTGTTCACCCGCGACCTCGCCTTGGCGTACCGCTTCGCCGACGAGGCCGAGTGCGGGCAGGTCGCCGTCAACACGACCACCACCGGCTGGGACGTCCACCTGCCGTTCGGCGGATTCCACGACTCCGGCACGGGCTACAAGGAGCAGGGGGAGGAAGTCCTGAGGTTCTCCACCCGCGTCAAGACGGTGGCCGTCCACTTCGGCGCGTGAGCACCGTAGGAGAGACATGACCACCGCACGAGAGAGAGGAGGACGCCGATGGCTGACGAGACGATCGGCGTGGTCGGCGCCGGCATCGTGGGCCTCGCCACGGCCCGTGAGATCGCGCTGAGCCGCCCCGGTACCCGGGTCGTGGTGTTCGAGAAGGAGCAGGAGGTATCCCGGCACCAGACCGGCCACAACTCCGGTGTGGTGCACGCGGGGATCTACTACACACCGGGCAGCCTCAAGGCCGACCTGTGTGTGCGGGGCGTGGCGCTGCTGCGCGCGTACTGCCAGGACCGGCAACTGCCGTACCAGGAGATCGGCAAGCTGGTGGTGGCCGTCCGCGAGGACGAGCTGGGCCGGATGGAGAACCTGTACCAGCGGGCCAGGAACAACCACGTGCCGGAGCTGCGGAAGATCTCCCGCGAGGAGATCAAGGAGCTGGAGCCGCACGCCGGCGGCATGGCGGCCCTGCACTCGCCGCGTACCGCGATCACCGACTACCCGGCCGTCGCCCGGGCGTTCGCCGGGGACATCACCGACTCCGGCGGCGAGGTACGGCTGGGCTTCCCGGTCACCTCCATCACCACCGTGCCCGGCGGCATCGAGGTCGCCTCCGGGCAGGACCGCGTGCGCGTGGACCGGCTGATCCTCTGCGCCGGCCTCCAGTCCGACTCCGTCGCCCGGCTCGCGCAGGACGGACAGGAGCCCCGGATCGTCCCGTTCCGCGGCGAGTACATGCTGCTGAGACCGGACCGGACGGATCTGGTGCGCGGCCTCATCTACCCGGTGCCCGACCCCCGTTACCCCTTCCTCGGCGTGCACTTCACCCCGCGCGTCGACGGTTCCGTGGAGGTCGGCCCCAACGCCGTCCTCGCCCTCGCCAGGGAGGGCTACCGGCGCAGCAGGGTCTCGCCCCGGGACCTGCTCGGGCTCGCCGCCTACCCGGGCGCCTGGAGGATGGCCGCCCGGCACTGGCGTACCGGCGTCAAGGAGTACCGCGGCTCCTTCTCCGCCGCCGCCTTCATGAAGGACGCCGGGCTGTACGTCCCGGGTGTCGGCGTCCGGGACGTGGTGCGCGGCGGGGCGGGCGTGCGCGCCCAGGCCCTGGAACGCGACGGCACGCTCGTCGACGACTTCCGCATCCATCGGGTCGGCCGGATCACGGCCGTACGCAACGCCCCCTCGCCGGCCGCCACGGCCTCCATGGCGATCGCCGAACACATCACCGCCGCCGTCTTCGGCGACTCCTGAACGAGCTGTTCGCGGCGCCCCGACAGGCGCCGCGAACAGCGCACTTCCGCGCAACAACAGCTTGCGCTCCGGGATCTCCGCAAGAGCTCACCAGCCGCCTAGCGTTCCTTCCACAGCACCCCGAGCCCCGCTCCTAGAGAAAGAGTTCGCGCCATGTTCGTCGTCGACACGCAGATCCACATCTGGAAGGAAGAGACCCCGGACCGCCCCTGGGTGCCCGGCGCCCGCGAGCGGATCCGGCTCAACGGCCACCGCGAGGACCCCTTCTCCTACGAGGAGGCCCTGGAGCTGATGGACGAGGCCGGTGTGAACCGGGCACTGATCCTGCCGCCGTCCTGGGAGGGCGACCGCATCGACTACGCCCTGGAGGCCTGCGAAGCCCACCCGGACCGGTTCGGCATCATGGCCCGCATCCCGCAGAACAAGCCCGAAGAGGGCAGGGCGATGCTCAAGGACTTCGCGCAGAACCCGCATGTGAAGGGCACCCGGCTGACCTTCCACCGGCCGCAGGACCGCAACTGGATGATCGACGGCACCAACGACTGGTACTGGCCCATCGCCGAGGAGCTGCGCATCCCGACCATGGTGCACGCCCCGATCTGGAAGCGGGAGCTGGGCGAGATCGCCGCCAGGCACCCCGAGCTGAAGATCATCATCGACCACATGGGCATCATGGCCCGCTGCGTCGACGACGCGATCGGCTACTGGGTCCAGGAGACCGCCGACCTGCACGTCCACCCGAACATCTACGTCAAGGTGTCCGCGCTGCCGGGCTACTCCACCCAGCCCTTCCCGAACAGCAACATCCAGAAGTACGTGCGCGAGATGGTCGACAGGATGGGCCCGCAGCGCTGCTTCTACGGCACCGACATCACCCGGCTGCTCGGCCACGGCATCACCTACACCGACACGATCGAGCAGTTCACCAAGCACTGGGACTTCACGCCCGAGGAGCTTGAATGGATCCTGGGCCGCGGTATCTCCGAGGTCCTGAACTGGCCGATCGAGGGCTGAGGGACACCGGCCATGACCAACACTCCAGAAACCGACGGCGGTGACGCGCTCGTCGCCGCCTTCAACGCCGTCGGCGCCGACTACCTCTTCTGCTCCTCGGGGTCCGAGTGGGCCCCGGTGTGGGAGGCGCTGGCCCGTCGACACCGCGACGGCGAACCCGCGCCGGAGTACCTCGACCTCACGCACGAGACCGTGGCCGCCGGTATGGCCACCGGCTACGGACTGGTCAAACGCCGTCCGCAGGGCGTGCTGCTGCATGCGGCGCCGGGTCTGCTCCAGGGCTCGATGGCCGTGCACGGGGCGTTGCTGGCCGGCGTGCCGATGGTCGTCGCCTCCTCGGAGTCGACGACGTACGGCGACGCCCCCGGGCACGACCCGGGCGGCCAGTGGTACCGCAACCTCTCGATCGTGGGCGGACCGCACGGCATCGCCCAGCCGTTCACCAAGTGGTCGGCCGAGGCCGCCAGCGTGCACACGCTGCCGACCATGATCACCCGGGCGGCGGAGCTGGCCTGGCGGGCACCGGCCGGACCGGCGTACCTGAACATCCCGCTGGAGATCCTCCTTGAGGAGTGGGACGGCCGCGAGGCCATGCCCGTCGTCGCGCCGGGCTCCACGCACAGCTCGCCCGAAGAGGCCGACTCCGTGGCCCGGTTGATCCGCGAGGCCGCCAACCCGGTGATCGTCACGGAGACGGCGGGGCGTGAGACGGGCGGCTTCGAGGCGCTGGTCGCCTTCGCGGAGGCCTGGAACATCCCGGTCGTCGAGCCGGACTCGGCGGTGTGCGGCAACTTCCCGCGCACCCACCCACTGCACGCCGGCAGTGACATCGGGCCGTGGATGGACGAGGCCGACCTCATCCTCCTGGTCAACTGCCGGGCCCCCTTCTACCCGCCGTCCAGGCGCCCCGGGAAGGCGAAGGTCGTCGTCATCGACGAGGTCCCGCAGCGCCCGCACGTCGTCTACCAAGTGCTGTTCGCCGACACGTACCTGGAAGGCGGCGTCACCAACACGCTGCGCCAGCTGACCAAGCGGGCGAAGGATCTCGACGAGCGCGCGGTCGAGGTCCGCCGGGCGGCGCAGGCGGAGCGGCACGCCGCCGAGCGGTCGGCGATCGCGACGACGGAGACCCGGGCCGAGGAGGCCACCGGCGTCGACCCGGTCCTGGTCGCCGCCACCCTGCGCAGGTTGCTGCACGGGCAGGACGCGATCGTCGTGGACGAGACGATCACCCACAGCCGGGTGGTCAGGCGCCATCTCCAGGTCGCCGGCCCCGATTCCTACTTCTACGTCCAGGGCGGACTCGGCCAGGGCATCGCCGTCGCCCTCGGCGTCAAACTCGCCGCGAGGGAAAGGCCGGTGGTGCTCACCATCGGCGACGGCGCCTTCACCTACAACCCGGTGATCCCGTCGTACGACGCCTCGAACGCGTACGAACTGCCCTTGCTGATCGTCGTGTTCAACAACCGCATGTACAAGTCGATGAACCTCAACCACCGCCGCTTCTACCCCGACGGCGCGGCCGCCGACACCGGCGAGTGGCTGGGCACCGACCTGCACCGGCTGCCCCGGCTCGCCGCGTTCGCCGAGCCGTTCGGCATGCACACCGAGACCGTGGACACGACGGAGGCGCTCGCGCCGGCGCTGGAGCGCGCGCTGAAGGCTGTGACCGAGGGGACGACCGCCGTGGTCGACGTCCTCGTCACCCGCTGAGCGCCGCGCCGTAGACGCCGTTCCCCATCCCCCCGCCGTCCGTGGCCGGTCGCGCCCGCGCGGCGGCAGCCGCGGATCGACGCGGTCCCGCGCCCCCGACGGGGCCCTGTAGCCCAGGAGGCTCTCGCCGTCATGCCCGACACACCCCCCAGGATCCTGGTGCCCGCCGAGGACCTGCGCACCTTCTCCGCCGCCCTGCTGGAGAAGGGCGGTCTGAGCGCCGAGCACGCCCGTACCACCGCCGACGTGTTCGTCTGGGCCGCGCAGCGCGGCGTCGACTCGCACGGCACCGCGCGTGTTCCCGCCTACCTCGACCTGCTGGCCAAGGGCGTCGCCAACGCCGGCCCGCGGCTCACCGTCGAGTCCACGGCACCGGCCGCCGCCGTCCTCGACGCCGACCGTGCCCCCGGCCCGGTGGCCCTGACCGCCGCCGCCGACGAGGCGGTACGGCGGGCCCGCGAGACCGGCATCGCCTCGGTGGGCGTCCGCCGCACGGTGCACACCGGCGCCATCGGCTACTACGTCTCCCGGATCGCCGGCCAGGGCCTGGTCGGGCTCGGGTTCGTGGCCGGCATGCCCAACATGGGCTACAGCGGTGTCAGGGGGGCGGCCGTCGCCACCAGCCCCCTCGCCATCGCCGTGCCGGCCCGCGACCACGCCCCACTGCTGCTCGACATGGCCACCGCCACCATCGCCCTCGGCAGGATCCGTCAGGCGAGGGCGAGCGGCACCCCGCTGCCCGAGGGCGCGGCCGCGACGGCGGACGGCACCCCGACGACCGACCCGGAAGAGGCGGTCATGCCGCTGCCGCTGGGCGGCGCGAAGGGCTCCGGCATGTCCCTGGCCTTCGAACTCCTGACCAGCGTGCTGGTCGGAGCCCCGATCTTCGCGTCCTTCCACGCGGGCGACCGCAAGCACCGCCAGAACGCCCTGCTCATCGCCCTGGACCCGGCCGCCTTCGGTGACCCGGAGGCCTTCGTGGCGGCGGTCGACGACACCCTGGGGACGCTGAAGGACCTGCCGGTCGCGGACGGCGCCGATGGGGTGTTCTACCCGGGGGAGCGCAGTGCGATGGTGGCCGGGCAGCGGGCGGAGAAGGGGATCCCCGTGGCGCCGAAGGTCTGGCGGGAGCTGACGGAACACGCCGAGCGGCTGGGTGTGGCACTGCCGGTGTGAGCGGGAGCGGGCCCGCGGCAGGCATTCTGGGAGATGATCGCGCGGGCCCGGTCCGCGAGATGATCGCGCGGGCCCGGCCCGGGGCCGCGCGCAGTACCGGGCGTACCCGCACGCGACAACTTACTTGAGTTACGCAATGACATGGTAAACTGGTCGGTATGTCCACAGAACCCGTGCCGGCCGTCCCCGCCGCCACCCCGGAGGTCGTCGAGATCGAGCGTGCGCTGACGCGCATCACCTATCTGAGCACCCGGGCCAGGCAGCACGAGCGGCTGATGGCCCTCGCCGGTGTCCCGCTGGACCGCGCCGCGGTGGCTCTGCTGCGCCAGGTCGCCGACTCCGAGCCGCTGCGCCCGGGGGAGCTCGCCCAACGGCTCGGTGTCGAGGCGTCCCATGTGACGCGCACGGTGCAGCAGCTCCAGAGGTCGGGCCATGTCACCCGGGTCCCCGATCCCGACGACCGCCGTGCCCAGCGGATCGAGCTCACCGACGCCGGACGGGAGGCCGTCCACCGGGTCCGGGACGCCGGGGCGCGCGGGATGCAGCTGGCCCTGGGCGAGTGGAAGCCGGAGGAACTGCGCCAGCTGGCCACGCTGTTCCACCGTATGGTCGACGACTTCCTGGACTACGCGGTCGAGGACGAGTCCGGCCCGGAGCCCGGCGAGACGGTGTCCTCCGGACGCGCCGTGTGAAGGAGCGGCACGCTCGCACGCCCCGGCGGGGATCGGGGTCGGTACCGCCCGGTAATATGCGCGCCAGATCTTCAGAGGAGGCGGCGTGGCCCGGTCCCAACGTTCACCCCTGCTGCTGGCGGGCCTGCTGGCCACCGCCGGAGTCGCGCACTTCGCGGCGCCGAAGTCGTTCGACGCCACGGTCCCGAAAGCACTGCCGGGCTCGCCCCGGGCCTGGACGTACGGCAGCGGGGCCGTGGAGCTGGCGCTGGCGGCCGGGATCGCCCTGCCGCGCACCCGCAAGGTGGCGGCCCGGGCGGCCGCCGCCTTCTTCGTCGGCGTGTTCCCGGCCAACGTGAAGATGGCCGCCGACTGGCAGCAGCGGCCCCAGCCGCTCAGGACCGCGGCCCTCGCCCGCCTGCCGCTCCAGATCCCCCTGGTGCTGTGGGCGCGCGCTGTCGCCCACAACGTCGCCCACAACGAGGAGGGCCGATAAATGGCGGGAACCGTCGAGGTCGGAAGCAAGGTCGAGGACTTCGCGCTGCCGGACGAGACCGGCACGACACGGACGCTCACGGAACTGCTGGCCGACGGGCCGGTCGTGCTCTTCTTCTACCCGGCCGCCCTGTCGCCCGGCTGCACCACCGAGGCCTGTCACTTCCGGGACCTGGCGGCCGAGTTCGCCGCCGCCGGCGCCCGGCCGGTCGGGATCAGCGGGGACAGCGTCGAACGCCAGCAGGAGTTCTCCGGGAAGCACACGCTCGGCATGCCGCTGCTCTCCGACAGCGACGGCACGATCCGCGAGCGGTTCGGTGTCAAGCGCGGCTTCGCGCTCGCCCCCACCAAGCGGGCCACCTTCGTCATCGGCCAGGACCGCACCGTCCTGGAGGTCGTCCGCAGCGAGCTGCGCATGAACACGCACGCCGACCGGGCGCTCGCCGCACTGCGCGGTCAGCAGGGCTGAGACAGGCCGTCCCCGCGCTTGATGCGGTCGGGCATAGGTCCCATCCTGGGGCGTATGGAGCGTGTCGCGGCCGCGGCGATCATCGATGCCCTGGGCAGGGTGACGGGGTGGAGCGAAGGCGCGCGGGCACTCACCGGACGACCGGCGGAGCAGGTCGTGGGCCGGCCCGCCGCCGACCTGCTCGCGGAGGCGGTCCCCGCGGCGGCGCTCGCTGCCCGCTCCGGGACCGTCGCTCTGCGCCACGCCGACGGACGCAGCATGGAGATCGCTCTGACCGCCTGCCCGGTCCTCGGTCCCGACGGCGAAACCACCGGATACGTCCTCACCGCCGACCCGCCCGGGAAGGCCGGGCCCACCCTGGCCGAACAGGCCTTCCAGCAGGCCTCCATGGCCATGTCGGTCTTCGACGTCCGCCAGCGCTACCTCCGCGTCAACGACGAGGTCTGCCAGCTCAAGGACGTCCCGGAGGCGGCCCTGCGCGGCCGCTTCTTTCTGGACACCGTCGAGGACGCCCCGCACAACCGGGGCTTCCTGAGCCACCTGCGCCGGGTCGTCGAGACCGGCCGGCCCACCCGCTACGAGAGCTTCACCGGCGCCCCGGGCCTGAACCGGGAGCACGCCTGGAACATCGAGATGTGGCCCCTGCACGCCACCGACGGCGAGCTGACCGCCGTCGCCCTCGCCGCCTTCGACAGCACCGAGCAGTACCTGGCCCGCCTGCGGCTCGCCCTGCTCAACGAGGCGGCCACCTCCATCGGCACCACCCTGGACGTGGTGCGCACCGCCGAGGAGGTCGTCGAACTCATCGTCCCGCGCTACGCCGACTTCGCCAGCGTCGACCTGCTCGACTGGGTGCTCACCGCCGACGAACTTCCCACCGTCCCGGAGGGGGACATCGAACTGCGGCGCGTCGCCCACGGCTCGGTGACCGAGGGCACCCCCGAGGCGGCGGTACGGCTGGGCGAGACGGAGGTGCATCTGGCGTCGTCCCCGCCGGCCCGGGCGCTGCGGGAGGGGCGCGCTGTGGTCAGCCAGGCCGGCGAGCCGGAGTTCCGCCGCTGGGTCGCGGAGCGCAACGCCCGCGCGCCCGAGGGCCGCAAGTACCGGCGGGGCGTCCACTCCATGATCGCCGTACCTCTGCGGGCCCGGGGCGTCCTGCTCGGCGTCGTCGTCGGCGTGCGCATGCGCCACCCCGACGACTACGCCATCGACGACACCGTGTTCGCCGAGGAGATCGGCAGCCGTGCCGCCGTCTGCATCGACAACGCCCGCCGCTTCGCCCGCGAGCGCTCCACCGCCCTAGCGCTCCAGCACAGCCTGCTGCCCAGCGGACTGCCCGGGCAGGCCGCCGTCGAGGTGGCCCACCGCTATCTGCCCTGCGGGTCACTGGCCGGCATCGGCGGCGACTGGTTCGACGTGATCCCGCTCTCCGGCAGCCGGGTCGGCCTGGTCGTCGGCGACGTCGTCGGCCACGGCATCCGCTCCTCCGCCACCATGGGCCGGCTGCGCACGGCCGTACGCACCCTCGCGGACGTCGACCTGCCCCCCGACGAACTCCTCACCCACCTCGACGACCTGGTCAGCCACCTGGCCGCCGACGGCAACGGCGAGGAGGTCGCCGAACTGGGCGCCACCTGCCTGTACGCCGTCTACGACCCGGTCTCGCGCCGTCTCACCCTCGCCGCCGCCGGCCATCCGGCGCCCGCCCTGGTGCTGCCCGACGGCGAGGCCGAACTGGTCCCGATGACCGCGGGACCGCCGCTCGGCGTCGGCGGTCTGCCCTTCGAGGCGGTGGAGCTCGACCTGCCCGAGGGCGCCGTCGTCGCCCTCTACACGGACGGCCTGATCGAGGACCGGGACCGGGACGTGGACCGCGCCACCGAGGAGATGTGCCGGGCGCTGAGCGCGCCCGCCGACTCGCTGGAGGCCCTCAGCGACAACGTGCTCAAGGCCGTCCTGCCGGAACAGCCCTCCGACGACGTCGCCCTGCTGCTGGTCCGCACCCGTGCGCTCGGCGCCGACCGGGTGGCCACCTGGGACGTCCCGCCCGACCCCGCCGAGGTCGCGCACTTCCGGCAGGCGGCCACCGAACGCCTGGCCGCCTGGGGCCTGGACGAGGCCGCCTTCGTCACCGAACTCGTCGTCAGCGAACTCGTCACCAACGCCATCCGCTACGGCGAACCGCCCATCCAGTTGCGCCTGATCCGCGACCGCGCGCTCATCTGCGAGGTGTCCGACGGCAGTTCGACCTCACCGCATCTGCGGCGCGCGCACGCCTACGACGAGGGCGGCCGCGGCCTGCTCCTGGTCGCCCAGCTCACCCAGCGCTGGGGCAGCCGCCAGACCTGCACCGGCAAGACCATCTGGGCCGAACAGCCGCTGCCCGAAGGGCCGTTGCCGGTCATCGACGCCTGAAGCGGCAGCCGGCCTACTCGAAGTCGCAGCCCGGGTTCGGCACCGACTCGGAGTACGGCGAGCCGTGCGGGAGGATGTACAGCACGTCCAGGACGAGGTCGGTGTCGCCCAGGTTCGCGCCCAGATGCACATCGCCCGCCCCGCCCGGCTCGTAGACCGTGCCGCCCTGCCGGTAGACGCCGTCCGCCGCGCAGTCCGAGTGGAAGTGGCTGAGCGTGCCCTTCTGGACGTATCCGTAGACCGGGCCGTCGTGGAAGTGCCAGCCGGTGCTCTGCCCGGGCGGGACGGTGATCTCGCGCAGCACGTAGTCCGTGCCGCCGATCGTGGTCTGGCTGATCACCCGCCCGGTCACACCCGGCCCGGCGGGGGTGGCGTAGGCGGTGCCGCAGGTCAGCAGAGTGCCGGCGGCGACCGCCCCGGCCAGCGCGGTACGGAGCGCGGTGCGCATACGGAGGGCCTCCTGAGCCGAAGATCGAGTACCTCCGTGAACATAGGCCCCCACGGGGTCGCCCGGGGCGGGAACGCCGCAATCCCGGTGCACCGGGATTGCGTCCTCCGGCCCGTCGAACCAGGTGCCCCGGTAGGCGAAGCCGGGGACCGGGTACGGCCCGTCACTCCGTGCCCGCGTCGGCCGCGACCTGGGCGAGGGTGCGGCCGGAGGTCACCGAGCGGGCCCGCCGGGGATCGGGCGTGCCGTGACCGCCCGACCGTGCGGCCCCCTTCTTCACCAGCAGCCAGGCGTCCTCGCCGTCGCTGCCCCGGAACCGGGTCAGCGCGTACTCGCCGTGCAACTTGGAACCGTGCAGCCGGAACGTGGCGTGCCCGCGCTCCAGCGACGGTGCGAAGCCGACCGGCCGGCCCTGGCGGTCGTGGCTGAGCGGCTCGTACCAGCCGTGGTCCCAGACGATCAGCGGGGGCGACGCGTTCCGTGGCGTCTGTCGCCGGGCGCGCCGGGCTGTCACGATCTTCGGGGAAGGCGGTACCGGCGAGCATCGGAGTACGCATGACGACGGACAGGGGCACGGCGGAGCAGGCGGAGCGCGTCGCGGGGGCCGAGGTGAAACCCGTCGCCGGGCACATCGGGGCCGAGATCACCGGCGTCGACCTCGGCGGGGACCTCGACGACGCCGTGGTCACGTTGATCCGGGAGGCGGTGCTGCGCTGGAAGGTCGTCTTCTTCCGGGGGCAGCGGCTGGACCACGCCGGGCATGTCGCCTTCGCCCGGCGGTTCGGCGAGCCGGTCGTGCTCGGGCGACGGGGCAGCGCCTCGCCCGCCGGCTTCCCCGAGGTGGAGACCACCGCCGACCGGCTGGAGCTGGGCGGACGGTTCGGCATGGAGCACGAGGAGTGGCTCCAGCGACGCCGGCACACCCTGCTGCGCGGCTGGCACTGTGACCACGGCGCCCGCATCGACCCGCCCGCCGCGACCGTCCTGCGTGCCGAGACCGTCCCGCCGTACGGCGGCGACACCACCTGGGCCAACCTGGCCGCCGCCTACGCCGGGCTCTCCGCACCCGTGCGCGCCTTCGTCGACGGACTGCGTGCCGAGCACCGGCTTGGCGTCGGCTACCAGTCCCGGCCCGGCGACGACGCCTACCTCCGCCATCTCCTCGACCATCAGGTCGCCTCGGTGCACCCGCTGGTGCGCGTCCACCCGGAGACCGGCGAGCGGGTCCTGTACGTCAACGGCTACTACGTCGAGCAGATCACCGGCGTCTCCCGGCCGGAGAGTGCCGCGCTCCTGGAGATGCTGCTCGAACAGGCGGTACGGCCCGAGTACACGGTCCGCTTCCGCTGGGAGCCCGGCAGCGTCGCCTTCTGGGACAACCGGGCCACCATCCATCTCGCGCCCGGGGACAACGCCCACCTCGGCTTCCCCCGGGTCATGCACCGGGTGATGCTGCACGGCGAGGTGCCCGTCGGAGTGGACGGCAGGCCGTCGCAGCCGGTCACCGGCACGGAGGCGGGCCGCTGGTGACTCAGGCGGCCGCGGGCCGCCAGCCGAGCGCCGGGCCCAGGTGGGTCGCCATGTCCGTGAGGATCTGCACGTAGTCCTCGTGTTCGAACGAGAACGGCAGGGCGAACGCCACCTCGTCGACCTCGCGGAACGCGGCGTGCGCGTGCAGC
Source organism: Streptomyces sp. NPDC001220 (assembly GCF_053597895.1). NCBI lineage: Bacteria > Bacillati > Actinomycetota > Actinomycetes > Kitasatosporales > Streptomycetaceae > Streptomyces > Streptomyces sp. NPDC001220. Next base: position 7,804 of record NZ_JBSFJE010000030.1, on the reverse strand, counting down.
TGTTCGGCGATCTCGGCCGAGGTGCCCACCAGGTCGGGCGCGAACAGCAGCCGCGCCGGACCCTGCGGGGCCGTGGTGCGGGGCAGCCGCTTGGCCGCGTACGCCTCGTACTTGGCGCGCTGCTCGGGCGTGGCGGAGTCGGTGGGGATGACGACCAGGCCCTGCGAGACCCGGGCCGCCTCACCGTCCGGGTGGTGGGCCCGGAACTCACGGATGTGCGAGAGCTGGATCTCCGCGAAGTCGTGCGCGTCCTTCGGGTCCCCGGCCCGTACGACACTGCTGGTCAGGAAGTTCATGCCGTGCTCGCCCGCCCAGCTCGCCGAGCTCAGGCTGCCGCCGCCGTACCAGAGCCGCCGCCCCAGGCCGGGGGAGTGCGGCTGGACCACGTCCGAGAACACCTCGAAGCCCTCGACCCCGCTGAAGTCGGTGGCCGGCTTGCCCCGCACGAAGTCCAGCAGCCGCCGCACCCGCTCGTAGCTGAAGTCCTCGGCGTGAGCCGTGTCCGGATAGAGGGCTTCTCTGACCTGCTCGTAGTGCATGGGAGGCCCGACGCTCACGCCGGGGTTGAGACGGCCGCCGGACAGGATGTCGACGGTCGCCAGGTCCTCGGCGAGCCGCAGCGGGTTCTCCCAGCCCAGCGGGATCACGGCGGTGCCCAGTTCGATACGGCTGGTGCGCTGCGAGGCCGCCGCGAGGACGGCCACCGGGGACGATATGCCGTACTGGAGGTGGCGATGGCGCACCCACGCGCTGTCGAAGCCGAGCCGCTCGCCCAGCCCGATGATCTCCAGCGTGGACTCGTGCCCCTTGCCCGGATCGGCCCCGTCGAACAGGCCGATGGTGAGGAAGCCCAGTCTGCGCAGCGGGCGGGGGGTGGACGGCACGGGTCCTCCAGCGGTCGTACGTCAGTTCTGCCCCGATTGTGACACCCGAACATTGCGGGAGTGTGATCAGCTGCGGATCAGGTCAGCGGGATGATGATCTCGTCCTCGACCGGCGGATCCAGCTCCTGCACACGGTTCCCGGTCGCCGCGAAGCAGCGCAGCCGTACCGCCTCCGGGCTCACGTCGAGGCGCAGGAAGCACTTGAAGAAGGGCGGGCTGTAGGTGGCCGAGCCCGGGGAGAACAGCTGGGTGTAGATCTTCTTCACCGGCAGCCGGAAGCGGGAGGTGCGGTCCGGGCGGCCGCCCGCGCCGAGCAGGCTCGCCACCAGCCGGGTACGGCGGGTGCCCCTGGTGTCCGGGCCTGGCGTGCGGCTGGGCTTGATGCCGAGGCGTTCGGAGATCACGGCCGTCGCCTCCGCCGCGGTGAGCGTGAAGAACCGGGGCATGCGCAGCCTGCGGCCGTACAGCCGGCTGTAGAAGGCCAGGGAGTCGCCGCGCAGCGGGTAGCAGCGGAAGTCGTCCTCGGTGACGTTCGCCACGGAGACCCGGGGGATGGTGTGGGTGGCGTGCATGAAGGCACCGCCGCCGCCCGCGACCACGTACTGGATGGTGCGGCCGGCCACGTCGACCGGGTAGCGCTGGTAGTTGTGGATGTCGCCGCCGATCGCCGCCACATAGTGGTGCGCCGGGTCGCGGACGATGTCGTCGACCGTGCCGCCGCCGTCGATCGGGCAGGGATGGTGCTCGCCGTCCACGTACAGCGGGGAGCCGGTGACCAGGATCTTCGGGCGCGGCCCCCGGGACACCTCGCGCAGCCAGGCGCCCTGTTCGGCGTCGATCGTGCCGAGCAGACCGGTGTCGATGCCGATGATCCGGACCGGGCCGGCGTCGATGGCCCAGTAGGGGCCGGGCTGTACGGCATGCTGCTCCGGCCTCGGCCGCAACTTGCGCGCCTCCGCAAGGAGTTGCTCGTCCGCAAGGCTCGGACGGTGCCACAGCAGGTCACGCCACCAGGCGCGGGAGAGGGGGCGCGGCTTCGGCTCGGGCGGGAGTGGCGGGGCGTCCTCGCAGAAGACGCGCATGAACGCGCCGAGGTCCTCGTACCAGTCGTGGTTGCCGGGTATCGCGTAGATCGGCGCCGGATAGTCCTGGTACGGGCGGAAGAACTTGGTGCCGTAGTCGTCGGTGGCGCCGACCGGATAGATCACGTCGCTCGCGATCACCGCGAAGTCGGTGTCCTGACTCACCTTCAGGAAGCCGGGCACGACGGCGTACTGGGAGTCGTCGCCCTCGCCCGTGTCGCCGATCACCATGAACGAGAACCGGTCCGCCTCGGTACGCCGGATCACCTTGTCGGCCGCCGCCCCGGCGGCCGCCCGCTGCGCCACCCAGCGGCCGCGGGTACGGCCGGTCGGGTCGCCGAACCAGGACGCCAGCACGCCGTTGCGGGCGGCCCACATGGTTCTTGGGTTGAACCAGAACAGCTTCTCGACATGGCTCGGCATCAGCCGGCGATAGGCACCGCGCTCGGCCTCGCCCCAGCCGGCGCCTTCTGCGGATTCGCGTGAGGAGTCAGACACGCGGGCACCGTAGCAATGATCAACGACCGGGTGCGGCGGAGGGGTTGGCGTGCTGCGGGCGGTCACCATTCGTACGGGTTCGAGGGGGCGCCGTAGGGGTCGTCGGGGCGGGTGGGGGTCCCGGGCCGGCCGGGGCCGCCGGGTGCCGGGCGGTCCGGGGCGCCGTACCGGCCCGGAGTGCCGTACCGGTCCGGGGCGGGCGGCGCGGTGCGTGCGGCCGGGCCCGCCGCCGAGCCCGGCTGGGCCGCGCCGCCCGGTGCCGGGTGCGGCGCACGGCCGTGCCGGCCGCCGGGGGTGCGCCCGCCGCGCGGGCCCGGCGGCCGTGAGCGGGCCGCCCGGGGCGGGTTCGCCGGCCTGTACTTCCCGGCTCCCGGCTGCCGGTCCCAGTCGCCCTCGCCCAGCACCAGCAGCGGGTCGAACATCACCACCACCCCGGCCAGCAGCAGGAAGACGGCCGGGCCCAGCAGCATCGGCAGCAGCAGCGAGGTGGGTGACGCGCTCGACCAGGAGGTGGCGGACGCCGGGTGCACGTCGACGCTCACCGCCGTCATGGCGGTGAAGTGCATGCCGAACACTGCCAGGCCCATCACCAGGCTGGCGCCCAGGCTCGCCAGGAAGCCCCGGACCGACACGGCGGCCCACAGAGCGGCCGTCGCCGCCCCGATCGCGATCAGCACGGAGAGGGCGACCGTGACCCGGTCGTAGTGAATCGTTCCGTCAAGGCGGAGGGCGGCCATGCCCAGGTAGTGCATGGCGGCCACGCCGAGACCGGTGACGACACCCGCGGTCGAGAGCGTCCCGGCGGTCGCGCCCCGGTAGCCGACCGCGAAGACGCCGATGCCGACCACCAGGATCGCCACCGCGAGACTGAGCAGGGTCAGGCCCACGTCGTAGCGGATCTCGGTCTCCTGGACATGGAAGCCGATCATCGCGATGAAGTGCATGGTCCAGATGCCGCAGCCGATCGAGGCCGCGCCGAGCGCGAGCCAACCGGGCTTCCACGACTGCCCGCTGTGGTGGAGCGAGCGGACGATGCAGCGCAGCCCCAGGGCTCCGCCCAGACAGGCCATCAGATAGGCCGCGACCGGAGTGACCGCGCCGTAGTGGAACCCGCTCGTCGTGCCGTGCATAAATGCAACTCCCCCCAGAGCCACGACTGTTGGGGGGACGGTACTACGCGCCGGGGGGCGTGCGCCCCGGCGTTCAGCGGGACTTCGGCCGCCTCTCGAGCGCCACGGGTCGGCACACCTTCTCCACCGGCCGTTCTCGGTCCGGGCACGGCACCGGCTCAGGGAGTGACGATCTTGAGCGCACTCATCCAGCCGTGCCCCTCGGGGCGGGTCTGCAGCGCCATGTGCAGCAACTGGATGCCCTCCAGCTCGCGGGCGTGCCGCAGCCCGCCGACGACCACCGGGTTGAGTCCGCCGGAGGAGACCAGTTCGGCCACCTGGTCGCGGGCCGCCGCGTCGTCGCCCGCGATGAACACGTCCAGCGGGAGCCCGCCGACCTCGCCCGCGACCAGCGCGCCCGCGAACGTGGTGTTGAAGGCCTTCACCACCCGGGTGCCCGGCGCCGCGGCCTCCGCGATCTGCTGGGCACCGGAGCTGTTCGGGGGCACGGTGAGCGAGTCGAAGGTGGCGAAGTCGACCGGGTTGGAGATGTCGACGACCGTCTTCCCGGCGAGATGGTCCCCGTACTCGGCCACCACCTGCCTGGCCACGTCGAACGGCACGGCCAGCACCACCACGTCGGCCGACCCGACCGCGTCCGGAACGGCGGGTGCCACATCGGCGCCGGGCATCCGCCGGCCCAGGGCGTCCGCGAGGTTGGCGGCCTTCGCCGGATCGGTGCCGACCAGCCGGACCATGTGCCCGCCCGCCAGGGCCCGGGTGGCGATGCCGCCCGCCATGTTGCCTGTGCCGACGATGAAGACCCGCATGGGGAGCCCTTTCCGTGGGGTGGGAGGTGAATCAGGATAAACGGGATGAATCGGCAAACCGGTCGCGACTCGGGCCGGGTGCGGAGTGTTTCGCCGTCACACGGTGGAGCGCGCTCCGTACGCGCGGGATGCCGGGAAGGAACACCGGACCACTGGGTAGCCTGGCCGGTCGTGGGGGACTGGGCGATGCGGCCGGCGTCGCCGGTGGACGTCGAGGCGGTGGCCGAACTGCGCGCCGTCGTGCTGCGGGCCGACCTGGAGCGGCTCGGGCGCTACGACCCGTGGCGCGTTCGGCAGCGGCTGCGGGACGGGTTCGACGCGGCCCACACCTGGGTGATCGAGGTGGGCGGCGCCTTCGCCGGCTGTGTCGCGCTGCGGCCGGCCGACGGCGCCCACTGGCTGGAACACTTCTATCCGGCCCCCGACTTCCAGGGTGCCGGCATCGGTTCGGGCGTGCTGCGCGAGCTGCTGGCGCGGTGCGACCGTGACGGCGTCCGCGTCCGGTTGAACGTCCTGTGCGGCAGCGCGGCCCGACGGCTCTACGAGCGGCACGGATTCACCGTCGAGACCGAGGATCCGGTGGACGTCTTCATGGTGCGCTCACCGTCGTCGTGAGTCCTGCTCCGCCTCAACCGCCCCAGGTGGCATAGGGAAAACCCTCGATTGACCTCGACTTGAATGACATGCGCGGGTCAAGGCTGGAATCCTCGCTCAGCACACGCTTTCTCCATGGCGTGTCCACGGATCACGGACCCCGTATCCAGGTCCCCCGATCCCGGCCCCGCACAGCTCAGCTCGTCCCGGACAGCACACCCCCGTCTGCCCGGTCTGTCACCGGCCGCGACCCGGCGGCCGCAGCAGGAGGAGTACGAGTGAGACGCCTTCCCCACAGACGCGCCACGGTCGGAGCCGCCCTGGTCTCCACCGTGGCGTTGTTCGCCGTCGGCATCCAGTCGGTCCCGGCGAACGCCAAGCCCGCCACCCCCCACCCCAGCCCCCTTCGCACCGGCGGCCTGGAGGCCGAGCTCAGCCCCGCCCAGCACACCGCGCTGATCAGGAGCGCCCAGCAGCAGACGGCCGCGACCGCCCGCACCATCGGCCTCGGCGCCAAGGAGAAGCTGGTCGTCAAGGACGTCGTCAAGGACAACGACGGCACCGTGCACACCCGTTACGAGCGCACCTACGCCGGCCTGCCGGTCCTCGGCGGGGACCTGGTCGTGCACACCCCGCCCGCCACGCTGGCGGCCGGCACGGTCAGCACCACCTTCAACAACAAGCGCACCATCAAGGTGGCCTCCACGACGGCGGCCTTCACCAAGTCGGCCGCCCAGGCCAAGGCGCTCAAGGCAGCCAAGGCCCTCGACGCCGAGAAGCCCGCCGCCGACAGCGCCCGCAAGGTGATCTGGGCCGGCAACGGCACCCCGAAGCTCGCGTGGGAGACCGTGGTCGGCGGTTTCCAGGACGACGGCACCCCCAGCCAGCTGCACGTCGTCACGGACGCCACGACCGGCGCGGAGCTGTACCGCTACCAGGCGGTCAAGTCCGGTACCGGCAACACCCAGTACAGCGGCACGGTGACGCTGAACACGACCCTGTCGGGTTCGACGTACCAGCTGTACGACACCACGCGCGGCGGCCACAAGACGTACAGCCTCAACAACGGCACGTCGGGCACCGGCACCCTGATGACCGACGCCGACGACGTCTGGGGCACCGGAGCCGGCTCCAACACCCAGACCGCCGGCGCCGACGCCGCCTACGGCGCCCAGGAGACCTGGGACTTCTACAAGAACACCTTCGGGCGCAGCGGCATCAAGAACGACGGCGTCGCCGCGTACTCCCGGGTCCACTACAGCAGCGGCTACGTCAACGCCTTCTGGGACGACTCCTGCTTCTGCATGACCTACGGCGACGGCTCGGGCAACACCCACGCCCTCACCTCGCTGGACGTGGCCGGCCACGAGATGAGCCACGGCGTCACCTCCAACACCGCCGGTCTCAACTACACCGGTGAGTCCGGTGGGTTGAACGAGGCGACCTCCGACATCTTCGGCACCGGCGTGGAGTTCTACGCCAACAACTCCTCCGACGTCGGCGACTACCTCATCGGCGAGAAGATCGACATCAACGGGGACGGCACCCCGCTGCGCTACATGGACAAGCCGAGCAAGGACGGCGGCTCCGCGGACAGCTGGTACTCGGGCGTCGGCAACCTCGACGTGCACTACTCCTCCGGCCCCGCGAACCACATGTTCTATCTGCTCTCCGAGGGCAGCGGCACCAAGACCATCAACGGCGTCACCTACAACAGCACGACCTCCGACGGCGTCGCCGTCGCCGGCATCGGCCGGGCCGCGGCCCTGCAGATCTGGTACAAGGCGCTGACGTCGTACATGACGTCCAGCACCAACTACGCGGCCGCCCGCACGGCAGCGCTCAACGCCGCGACGGCTCTGTACGGCGCGAGCTCCGCCCAGTACGCGGGTGTGGCCAACGCCTTCGCGGGCATCAACGTCGGCAGCCACGTCACCCCGCCGACCTCGGGGGTGACGGTCACCAACCCGGGCAGCCAGTCCTCGACCGTGGGCACCGCGGTCAGCCTGCAGGTCTCGGCCAGCAGCACCAACAGCGGTTCGCTGACCTACGCGGCGAGCGGCCTGCCGACCGGCCTGTCGATCAACAGCTCCACCGGTGTCATCTCCGGGACCCCGACGACGGCGGGCACCTACAGCACGACCGTCACGGTGACCGACTCCACGGGCGCCACCGGCACCGCCTCCTTCACCTGGACGGTCAGTTCCAGCGGGGGCGGCGGCAGTTGCACCGCCACGCAGCTCCTCGGCAACGCGGGCTTCGAGTCCGGCAACACCACCTGGACCGCCACCAGCGGGGTCATCACCAACGACACCGGTCAGGCGGCACACGCGGGCTCGTACAAGGCGTGGCTGGACGGCTACGGCTCGACCCACACCGACACGCTCTCCCAGTCGGTGACGATCCCGAGCGGCTGCACCAACACCACGTTCACGTTCTACCTGCACATCGACACCGCCGAGACCACCAGCAGCACTGCCTACGACAAGCTGACGGTCACCGCCGGTTCGACCACCCTGGCCACGTACTCCAACCTCAACAAGGCCACCGGGTACGTGCAGAAGTCCTTCAGCCTCGGTTCCTTCGCGGGCAGCACCGTGGCCCTGAAGTTCACCGGCGTCGAGGACTCCTCGCTCCAGACCAGCTTCGTCGTCGACGACACCGCCGTGACGACCGGCTGACGCACGCAAAGGTGGGCGTCCCGCACCCGGACTCCGGGGGGGGGGGGCCCCGGCGGGTGAGGGCAGCCGGGGGCGCGGGTGGGTGGTGTGGGTCGGGGTGGGGGGGGTTTTCATCCGAGCGAGGGT
>NZ_JBSFJE010000029.1:55267-60601 GCF_053597895.1 Streptomyces sp. NPDC001220 | reverse complement strand
GGCCACCGCTGGCTGTGTGTCCGTGCCGCCGCCCGGCACGGCGGTCGGTTCTACTGCAGTCGCGCGGTGACCGGCCCACTCGGCTCAGGCAGGGGACTCAACTGGCGGTGTTGGTCTGGCCTTCCCTGTGCTTGATGAGCAGGTCCAGCATCTTGTGGAACTCGTCAGGTGCCATCTTTTGGATCAGGTGCATCGCGGCGTCCACGCCGTCGCTGTAGGGGAACAGCCGCCGCGGCTGTTCTGAGGCCGGGTTTTCCTCGGCTCGTTCATCAGTGTGAGATCGCGGTTCGGGAACAGACTGCTGCGTCCCGTCTTCCTGATCGGCTGCTTCCCGCGTTGCCGTACCGGGATCATCGCGACCTGGTAGGTGAGCGTTGCCGTCTTCCCTGTTGCCATCGGCTGCCGAGTCGCTGGAGGGCAACGAGTTCGCCGCACTGTCTATTACCGGGTAATGGCTGTCCGACCGCTCAGAGTCCTGGCGGGCCGACGCGTCGTTCTTCTTCTGGCCGCGCTTCTGCTTCTCTGCTTCCTGACGGGCCCGTTCGTCCTTGAGTTCCTTGAGGGCTGCCTCCTGCTTGGCGGCCGGCTTGTTGCCCACTGCTCGCAGCAGTTTGATGGGCTCTTCGCCGATCCTGGCCTGAAGTTCCGGTGTGAGGTTGAGCAGCGCCAGGCGTTGAGAGACCCAGCCTTGGGTGCGGTGCAGCCTCTTGGCCAGCGCGGTCTGGCTGCCGTGGATCTTCAGAAGTCGGTCGAGGGCACGGGCTTCGTCGAGTTCCTCGAGGTCCTGGCGGTGGATGTTGGCGACGAGAGCGGACTCCAGGAGTTCCTCGGAGGTGCTGCCCTGGTCGTCACTGACCATGATCTTGATGGTGGTCAGTTGTGCTTCGCGGGCGGCAGCAAGGCGGCTGCTGCCGTCGATGACGACGTGAGTGGTGTCGGCTTCGAGGTCGGCTTCGCGTGCAGGGTTGGCGGTGATGTAGGCGTCGCGGTTCATCACCGTGATCGCCTGCTTCTGGCCGTGGGTCTTCAGGCTTCCGACAAGGTCTGTGAGGTCGCCGAGACTGGAACGGGGGTTGTCGGGGTTGAGGCTGATGCGGTTCGGGGGGAGTTCGGTGGGAGGGGCAATGCCCTCGGTGGGGACTCCTGTGGCGGCGGCTACGGCCTGTCGGCGTGCGCTGACGGGCCGCACTCCCCCGCCGAAGCGTCCTGCACCCAGCTGGTCGGCCTTGCTCATGCGATCTCCCTGGCCAGTGCGCGCATGCCGATTGCCTGCTGTGACTTGGGGGCGTACGACAGCAGCGGCTGCTTCATGCGGACTGCTTCCTTCTGTTCCTTGAGGTCGCCGATGAGGCCGACGACGCGGGGATCCTTTATGTCGACCCACCCCTGCAGTGAGGAGGTGGCGATGAAGCCGCGGCGGGAGTCGTAGAGGTTGACGACGATGCCGAGGTAGTCGATGTCGACTTGCAAGTCGGCGCGTAGGTCGCCGATCTGGCTGGTGAGAAGTTCGTAGGCGTCGGCGGAGCTGTCTTCGGCCTGGACGACGATCAGGGCGCCGGACTGGCCGGGTGTTTCTCCGTCGCGGCGGCGGCCGTAGTAGGCGGCGGCGTCCATGCTGAGGCCGAGGCTGGGCGGGCAGTCGACAAGGATCACGTCGTAGTCGGCTTCGAGTGGTGCGAGCGCGCGTTCGAGGGCTGATTCCCGGGCTCGTACGGCAGACAGGCGTACGTCAAGAAGGAAGGCGTCGTTGCAGGCGGGCAGCAGATGCAGCCGGCCGCCGAAGGTGTCGTCGTCGACGGAGACGATGAGGTCACGGAGGTCGCCCTTGGGGGCACCCGCCATGTGGTTGGTGAGGCTGTCGCCATCCATCGGCAGTGGGGTACCGCCGAGCTGGTTGGTGAGGTGGCACTGTGGGTCGAAGTCGACGAGGAGGACGCGTAGGCCGAGGCCGGGCAGGTTCTCGATGTCGAGGAGGTCGTTTGCCAGTGCCTCACCGGACGGGTCGTCACTCGCACGGAGTGCTTTCGCCAGTGCTTTGGCGACGCGGACCGAGTGCAGGGCGTTGGGGTCTTCGGCGAGTGCTTCACCGAGTCCGGCTGTGATGGCCGTCTTACCGACGCCGCCCTTCTGGTTGCAGACGACGATGCGGCGGGTGACCTCGGGGCGTTCAACATCGGGGGCGGGGTTGGAGTCGAGCCACAACTGGACGGCCTGGGCAAGGCCCTGGATGAGGGAGACACGGCGGTCCGCGACGACTTCGCGGAAGCCTTCCCATTGTCCGGTAGGCAGCCAGGTAGAGAAGGGGTCGGCCCCTGCGGTATCGACGGTTGCCCTGGCGGAGGCCAGGTTGCACCAGTCGTTGATGCCCTGTTCGACGGCGGTCTGGATCTCGATGCCGTGCTGGGCTGTTCTGATCTTGAGGTTCTGCCGGAGCCATCCCGGCAGCTTGGAGACGACCTTCTCGCGGTCGCTAGAGGTGGCTGGCGAACTCATACGGGACACCTTACTAACGTTCATGATCGATAGCTTCATCGACGCGTTAGTTTGGAGGACCTGTTGGGGAGTCAGCGAAGCCACGCGCCATTACCCGGTAATAGCCCCGTCTGCCGGACCCGGCCAGACCGCACACTATTACCGGGTAATGAGCGATCGTAGGAGCCTGCCTCGGAGACAGACCATCCCATCTCAATCCGGTCCCCCACAGGCTGGTCTCCGTTGGTCAGGACACGGTTGCACGATGATCGGCAACGCAAGGCGGGGCTGGTGCTGTGTACGGCGTCCGATCCGATCACACAACTCACGATGACGGACCAGTCCACGGGCAGGGCGAACATGAGAGGCGCGGGTCGAGGATGGGTGGTTGTCACCCTTCACATCAGAGCCGCACACTCAAGCCAGTCGCATGTCCCCGTACCGGCCAGCCAGGGGCTTCGACAGCAGCCTCCTGCACCGGCTAGGCAGGTCGGCCACGGCGAGGACCGATCGCCGCCCGCAGGAAGCGGGTTGCGCCATGCGGGGCGGGAACCGTCAGACCCTCCCATTCGTCACTGACTGCAAGTTCATGATTGCGTAAGGCGAGGATGGTGGGGGATGGATCCGGTATCGGTGGGCCTGCTGGCGGCACTGGCCGGCGGTGCTGGCGGGAAGTTCGGCGAGCAGGCGTGGGCGGGACTGAGTGCACTGGTACGGCGCCCGTTCCGCCGCGACGGCGGCGGGCAGGCTCCGGCGGTCAGTTCCGGGGAGACGGAACTGGTGCACCTTGCCTCCGCTCCGGACGATCAGAGCCGGGCGCAGGCGCTGAGCACGGCCCTGGCGGTACGGGCCGCAGTGGATGAGGACTTCCGTACCCACCTCACGGCCTGGCACGAGCAGGCCAAACTGGTGCGCACCGGCGACGGGTCAGTGACGAACACCGTCAGCGGCGGCACCCAGAACGGACCGGTCCTCCAGGGCCGGGACTTCTCCAACCTGAACTTCACCACCCCACCCCCACTCCCTACATCGCCCCCTGCCGCAGCGTCCGGTGAGGATGCTTCCGGCCCCGCACGGTGACCGGCATGAGCGTCGACGCCGATGGCGGCGGCCAGACTCTGAACACGTTCAGCGGCGGGATTTCTTTCCACGCGGTCATCCAGGGACGTGACATCACCGTGCAGCTGCCGCCGGAAATCACTCCGGCCCTGGGAGGGCTGGAGGCGCCCTCACCCGCGTTCACCGGCCGCACGAAGGACCTTGAGGCGGTACTCGGAGTCCTGGCTCCGGGCGGGAGCCCGGACGGCGGGCCGCAGGCAGTGCTGGTCAGCGCGGTCTCCGGGCTTGCAGGGGTCGGCAAGACCGAACTGGCGAAGAAGGCCGGCACGGAAGCGTGGAAGGAGCGGGGCTGGTTTCCCGGCGGGGTGCTGTTCATCGACCTGGCCGGCTACGACCCCGAACGCCGCCTGACCCCCGAACGGGCCTTGGAAGGACTGCTGCGCGCCATGGGCATTCCCGGCGAACACATCCCCAACGGCCTGGAAGACCGGCAGCGGCTCTACCGGAGTGTCCTCGCCGCCTACGCGGAGGAAAGCCGGCGCATCCTCGTCGTCATCGACAACGCCTCCACCGCCGACCAAGCCGCCCCGCTGCTGCCCGCCGACGGCATCAACGCCGCCCTCGTCACCTCTCGCCACACCCTCGCCATCGGCGCCCGACTGCACGACCTGAACGTCCTGGAAAAGCCTGAAGCCGTTCAGATGCTGGAAGCCGAACTGCGCGTGGCCCGCGGCGAGGGCGATACCCGCATCACCCAGGCTCTCGGGCAAGCAGCGAAGATCGCCGACTTGTGTGCGCGCCTGCCCCTCGCCCTGAACATCGCCGCCTCTCTCCTGGCCGAGAACGACACCGTGGCCGAGGACGGCACGATGGACTACACGGCGGCTGACCTGGCCTCAGAGCTGCGGGCAGAGCACACCCGGCTGGACGAACTCAGCTACGAAGAACGCGCGGTGCGGGCCGCCTTCGATCTGTCCTACCAGCGACTCGATCAACAACAGGCACGGCTGTTCCGACTCCTTCCCCTCAACCCCGGCCCCAGCATCTCTACCGAAGCCACCAGACACCTCGCCGACCTCGAAGAACGCGGAACCAGACACCTCCTGACTCGCCTGGCACGCGCCCATCTGATCGAACGGAGAAGCGGCCACCGGTGGGCCATGCACGACCTGGTCCGCCTTTACGCCGACGAACACGGCCGCACCCACGCCATCCCCGACCAACGCGACATCGCCCGCACCCGCCTGTTCACCCACTACCAGGACACCACTCAAGCCGCCGACGCCCACCTGAGGACCCTGCCCGGCTCTCCCGCGCCCCGCTTCCCCGACCGTGTGTCTGCCCTGGAATGGCTGGATACCGAACACCCCAGCCTGATCGCCACCGCCCTCGGCTACCCCGCCACCACCATCTCCCTCGTCTTCTCCCTCGCCCAGTACCTCAATTACCGCCGTTACTTCGACGATTGGATCACCCTCACCACTACCGCCCTGACTATCTGCCAGGAGCGTGGCGACCGCCACCGCGAAGGCTCGACGCTGAACAACCTCGGCCTCGCCCTGCAGGAGGTACGGCGCTTCGACGAAGCCATCAACGCCCACAACCAGGCCGTCACCATCTACCGCGAACTCGGCGACCGCCACCGCGAAGGCCAGGCGCTGAACAACCTCGGCCTCGCCCTGCAACCGGTGCGGCGCTTCGACGAAGCCATCAACGCCCTAACCCAGGCCGCCACCATCTACCGCGACACCGACGACCGCCACCGCGAAGGCGGAGCGCTCAACAACCTCGGCAACGCCCTGC
>NZ_JBSFJE010000029.1:0-55167 GCF_053597895.1 Streptomyces sp. NPDC001220 | reverse complement strand
AGGAGGTACGGCGCTTCGACGAAGCCATCAACGCCCTAACCCAGGCCGCCACCATCTTCCGCAACACCGGCGACCGCCACCGCGAAGGCGGAGCGCTCAACAACCTCGGCAACGCCCTGCAGGAGGTACGGCGCTTCGACGAAGCCATCAACGCCCTAACCCAGGCCGCCACCATCTTCCGCAACACCGGCGACCGCCACCGCGAAGGCGGAGCGTTCAACAACCTCGGCCTCGCCCTGCAGGAGGTACGGCGCTTCGGCGAAGCCATCAACGCCCTAACCCAGGCCGCCACCATCTACCGCGAACTCGGCGACCGCCACCGCGAAGGCGGAGCGCTCAACAACCTCGGCCTCGCCCTGCAGGAGGTACGGCGCTTCGACGAAGCCATCAACGCCCTAACCCAGGCCGCCACCATCTACCGCGACACCGACGACCGCCACAGCGAAGGCCAGGCGCTGAACAACCTCGGCAACGCCCTGCAACAGCTACGGCGCTTCGACGAAGCCATCAACGCCCTAACCCAGGCCGCCACCATCTTCCGCGACACCGACGACCGCCACAGCGAAGGCACCACACTGAACAACCTCGGCGCCGCCCTGCAGGAGGTACGGCGCTTCGACGAAGCCATCAACGCCCACAACCAGGCCGCCACCATCTACCGCGACACCGACGACCGCCACAGCGAAGGCCAGGCGCTGAACAACCTCGGCAACGCCCTGCAACAGCTACGGCGCTTCGACGAAGCCATCAACGCCCACAACCAGGACCTGGCCATCTGTCGCGAACTCGGCGACCGCCACGGCGAAGGCACAACGCTGATCAACCTCGGCACCGTCCTGCAGAGGGTACGGCGCTTCGACGAAGCCATCAACGCCCACAACCAGGCCGCCACCATCTTCCGCAACACCGGCGACCGCCACCGCGAAAGCCAGGCGCAGACGGCCTTGGCAATTGCGCACAACGAGCGCTGGATGAGGCGGAGCTGAGAGCAACCGCGTTGTGTGGGGGATCGGCCGTGCATAGGCGTCCACTCGACGAGAACCTTGATCAGGTTGTCTTTCGGTGTCAAGCAGGTGCCGACATCGTCGGTGTGACTCTGACACCTTGGGCTGGCCACTGGACGCTGCGGAGCTCGTACCGACGCCGACCGGGGAGATGCACTCTCGGTCGGCACGGGGCGGCTCGCGGGCCGGGCCCGCCACTGCGACGGTGCGGAAGCGCTGCGGGAAGTATCACGGCTACGACATGCTGATTGTTTTCCGGGGGCGCCAGTTCGGCGCAGTGCATGGGGGGTTTGCGTGGACGCGAAGGTCACGTTGGCGGAAGCGTTGATGGAGTTGCGGCGTGAGCTGTATGCCGCGCAGGACGACGGGGCCGGCCAGCAACTGCGGTTCGAGGTGGAGCAGGCACAGCTGACGCTGAATGTGGAGTTCCGCCGCGGCGGTGACGGCAAGGTGAAGGTCGAAGTCGGCTTTCCCGGTGTCAAGGCCGGTGCGGAGGCGGGCCCCAAGTTGGAGGCCACCCATCGCACCCCTGGGGCATCGCGACCAGGAGCGGCGCAAGGACCGCGATCACCACACCCAGAGCGTCTTGCAGGCCGCGGGTATCGCTTCGGCGAAGGTGATCTGCCATCGGGACACGTGGTCGTTCCTTATCGAGCAGACCTCGCAGCACTCTCACTTCCGCGTGCCCGAGCGCATCAACGACCTCGACGACGGAATGATCGAGACCTTCCTCTCCGGGCGTTCGGTGCTGGCCGACCTCGTCACCATGCGCAAGGTCCGCGAGACCAGCGTCCAAGACGAGGAGGACATGGCGACCTGGGCATTGGCCTGCGCGATCTACCGACGCACACAACTGGCCGTTACCGACACCACCCACGGCCGTCCTGCCGGTGCGCAGGTCACCACCATCGTCCTGGACGACCGCCCGCAGGCCACTGGCGAAGCTGCCTGACCACGCTCGGAACGCAAAATGGGCCCGGCCCCCACAGATGCGGGGGCCGGGCCCTTGTAGCCGGTGCTTCAGTGCGTCAGGACGCGTGGGAGGTGGGCGTTCAGGTGCTGAGTTGCGGCGGGGATGCCTTGGTCAGCGAGGCGCTGCGCGAGGAGGTTGGTGAGTGCGCATGCGCTTTTGCGGACCAATACCCTGCCGTGCTCGCAGGCCCGAGGACGTCACATCCTGCGTTCTGCGTCCCCTGCTGTCGTCACCGACGTCCTGCTCGCCACCGGCGCCGCCGGCTTTCCCGGCGGTGTAGTTGGCCGAGGGGCCGGTCGTCTCAACGCGTGCGGTGTCAGGCAACCCAGCCGATGAGGACACCGCTCAACAGGCAGGCTGCTCCGGCCAACCATAGGGGCCGTTCTTGCTCGGACCTCCAGCGGTCTATCGCGATGGTGGCGAACACGGCGATGCACAGTCTGAAAAAGATGTCGGCCAGTCCGTCGTCGCGGCCGGTGAGGATCTGGCTCGCGGTGAACCCCACCGCGGTCCATACCGCCAGGGGCTTCATGGCGGATCTGCCGTCGGTGACGAGCAGAGCCATGATGAAAACCGCCTGCACCACTTCAATGATCAACATGGGTACCTCTCAAAGGTCGGGGAGGCGGCGGGATGAAGGGTGATCCTCCCTCCCGCCACCCTTTCAGCTTTCGGCCGGCTTACTTACAGCCGTTCTTCTTGCCCCAGTAGGTGTAGGGGATCAGTCCCGGGTACGCCCAAGGCCAGCGCAGTTCGAGGCAGTGGTGAACCTTGTTGGCCCACTTCGCCTTGCGCTCGATCACCACGGCGTCCAGCGTGAAGAAGTCAAGCCAGGCGTTCTTTCCCAGCCCGACGACCGCGGCGAAACCGACCGCGTGGTCGGCCCACCAGGCGTAGTTCTCGGCGTGGAAGGTCTCGCTCTTGTTGAGCCGGAATCGGATGCCGTAGTAGTGCGTAGACCACGTCCACTGGCCCGTCAGATCCAGATCGTTCACCGGGTCGCTCGGGTAGGTGTAGGCATCAGAGTTGCCGCCGTAGACAGAGTCCGTGCTGAGGAAGCGGCCGACGGCAGGCGCGTAGAGGCGGACACCCATCAGGACAGCGCCGCTGAGGGTGCCCGACGGACGCTGGTAGCCTCCGAGCCACCCGTAGGTGCCGCCGGCGGTGCTGTCCAGCGCGTTGCCGTACTCGTCGTAGTGCTGGACGGTGCTGGCGACGGACGTGTCCAGCGGCTGCTGCACGGTGACGTCCCCGTGGATGTTGGTCAGTTGGAGGACGATGTTCCCGCTTGCCGACGTCGTGGCCCCCAGATCACCCGTGACGTCACGAACAACGCGGCTGAGGGTACTGCCGGTCTTGCTCCAGGTCGGGCTGTCGCAGCCGCACCCGTAGTGGTTGGTGACCGAAGCGGTGTCAGTCCAGGTGCCGTCAGCCCCCTGAGTCTGGGTCGTCTGCGTGCCGAGACGGTAAGCGGCGTCAAGGCTCCAGTTGTTGCGTGTGGATCCGACGGTCTCCGAAGCGACCAAGTCGTTGGTGTAGTAGGACAGGGCGGTGGTGCCGTCGGTGGTGGTGCGGCCAAGGGCGTCGTATGCGTAGCCGCTGTTGACCAGGCGATCTGCCGAGTCGTAGGTGTAAGGCGTGGTGATCGTGGTGGTGTTGTCGGTGCTGCTGTTGCAGTCGTCCGAGCTGGTCTTCAGCTGGGTGCGGTTGCTGTTGCTGTCGAACGTGTAGGCGCGGGTGGTGCAGCCGCTGGCGGTGGTGTCGGCGGCCTGGGTGAGGCGGCCGGTACCGTCGTAGGTGTAGGCGGTGTCGACGCTTGGCCCGTCGGTCTGGGTGTCGCCGAGTTGCTGTCCGTCCGCCGAGTACGCGGCTGTGTCTGCGGCGACGGTTGTGCCGTCGCTTGCCGTGTACTGCCGGCCGGTCTCGTTGCCCGCTGTGTCGGTGCTGACCGCCAGGCTGTACCCGCCCGGCAGACTCTGCGACGTGAGGATG
Source organism: Streptomyces sp. NPDC001220 (assembly GCF_053597895.1). Taxonomy (NCBI): domain Bacteria; kingdom Bacillati; phylum Actinomycetota; class Actinomycetes; order Kitasatosporales; family Streptomycetaceae; genus Streptomyces; species Streptomyces sp. NPDC001220. The sequence goes on along the minus strand of NZ_JBSFJE010000029.1, from coordinate 51,198 downwards.
CCGTCGGCGTCGTACGCGCTGGTGAACGTGCCGGCGACCGAGTCCGCCAGACTCTTCACGTTGCCCGCCGTGTCGTACGCGTATGTCACGGTGGAAGGAGCCGAGTCGGTGGTCTTCACCGTCCGGTCGAGGGCGTCATAGGCCCGGGTCGTGGTGTTGCCCGTGCCGTCGTCGTAGGTCAGGAGCCGTCCGAGAGCGTCGTAGGTGTAGGCGACGGTCTGGCTGCCTGAGGACTGGGAGGCGATCTGCCCGTTGTCCTTGTCGTAGGCGAAGCTGGTGTTGGGGGTCGTCTTGCCGGTGCCGCCGGTGACCTCGCTCTTGAGGGTCCGGCCTGCGGCGTCCGTGGTGATGGTGGTGGTGCGGGTCACGCCGTTGGCGGTCTCCGCCTTGGTGGTGGCCTGACCCCAACGGTTGTAGGTGTAGGTGGTGGTGACCGCCTCAGTCGGGTTATTGCCGCCACCGGTGATCGCGGCCGCGGGTGCGGTACGGCACAGCAGCCCGGCCCATTCGGGGTGGCTGCCGCAGGTGCCCGAGCCGTCTGCGGTGTAGTAGGTGTAGTTCAGCGTGTCCGCGTCCGAGCCGGAGGAGCCGGCGGTGCGGGTGGTGGCTACCCGGCCGGCGTCGTCGTAGGCCGTCACGGTGTTGGTGGTGGCGCCGCCGGCGACTGCCAGCTGCTGGCCTGTCGACCAGTCGTAGGTGGTGGTGATGGTGCGGGTGTCGCCGTCTGCGGAGTATCCGGCGACGGAGGCTCCGGTCTGCGTGGTGGTTACCAGGTCCGAGACCGCCGCGTCACCGGGGCGGTTCTGGTCGTAGGTGTACGAGGTGTGCGACCGGGCGGGAACCACCGAGCCTGCGGGCAGTGTGCCGCCGTCTCCCTTGAGTTCGCCGGTGAGGGTGACCTCGTGCAGCGGTCCGTACACGTCCAAGAGCCGCACGCCGTCAGTGGAGTACTCGGAGACGGTGGCGAGCTGCCGGGCGCGGTCAGCGGTAGCCAGGTCGGTCAGTCCGAGTCCGGCCAGTTCGCTGGAGGCACCACTGGAAGTACCCAACGCGAGCGCGCGGTTGGCGGCCGTCAGGCTGCTGATCTCGTGTCCGTACACGTCGTGGTCGGTGGCGGTGATGGCGCCGCCCGGCGCCGCCGAGTCGCTTTCCCGGCCGTCGGCGTTGATGTAGGTGATGGTGGCGCGGCCGTAGTCGCCGGACGCCAGGTCCTTTCCGGTGTGGGACGACGGCACGGAGTCAGCCGGGAAGACGGCGGTCGCGTCGGTCGGGGCGTCTTGCTGGGCCCAGCTTGCAACCGTGTCGGCATCCATGGCGTAGGGCGCGTTACCGTCGCTGAGCGGGACGTCGTAGACAACGCTGGTGGTCGCCGTGCCCGAGGTGGTGCTCGCGCTGCCCTCGGCCAGGGCCGCGTGGGAGGCGCTCAGCAGCATTCCCGCGCCCGCGGTCGCGGCGGAGCCGGCCTTGCCATATGCGAAGGTCCACGGCAGCTCACCGGGCTGGGTGAGGGTGCTGACGCGGCCGTCGGAGTCGTACGCGTACCGAGTTTTCAGCGTGGGGCTGATGCGCGGGTCCCACACCTCACGCAGCCGGCCGGAGGCGTCGTATGCGTAGGAGGTGATGGTTTCGGCGGTGGCGGCGGAGGCGCCCGGGTTGGTGGCCCACAGCGTGATCGCCTTGACCTGGCCCGTGTAGTCGGCGAATGCCGAGTCAGTGGCGGTGGTCGTGGTGGCGTACACGAACTCCAGTACTCGGCAGCCCTTGGTGGATGGATCGGCCTGGCAGGTCGATTCCTTCACGCCGGCCGTCGGCGAGATCACGTACTTGGGGCGGGCCAGGGTCTGGCTGCCCGAGGGGACGGTCTCCGAGACAGTGGTGACGGTGGAGTCGTCCACTGCGGTCGCGGACGAGGACAGCGTCCAGGTGGTGGCCGTGTCCGCCGCCTTGCTGAACACCGTTGTGTCTGCGTCGGTGTCGGTGAGCGTGAACTTCGATCCGGAGAGAGTGCCGGTGAGGGTCAGGTTCTCGTCGCCGGTCTCGGGCTGCCAGCCGCCACCGGAAGTGGCGGTGAAGGCGATCGAGCTGCCGTCCGCGCTGAGCAACTCCACCGATGTGCCGGAGGTCTTGCGGATCTGTGTGTAGGTGCTGTCGGCGGCGTCGACGGCTGACGTCCAGCCGGGGCCGAAGGTCTGAGCCTGGCCTTCGGTGTCGTTGTCGTTGGCCCGTGAGGAATAGGCGCGCTCGACATCGGCGTCGAAAGCTGAGGCGTCGGTGGCCGACAGTGTGTAGTCGCCGGTGAGCTCGTTGACGGTGCCGGGTCCGACCTGAGCGGTCGGGGCGGCCCCGGCGTCACGGTCGATGGTGACCTCGACTGTCTGCGAGTGGCCGGTGGTGGTGCCGTCGGTGAAGGCGGCACGGAGCTGAATTGCGCCGTCCTCGGTGAGGGAACCGACCGTGTTCCAGACCAGATTGGTGGCGGTGCCGTCGGTGACGGAGACCGGCCAGGACAAGACGGTGTCACCGGAGGCGGTGACGTCGCCCACCGGGACAGTGTGCCAGTCGTCGGTCTCGCCGCGGCGGTACTGCCAGGTCACGCCCGTGTAGGAGGTCCGGCCCTTCGCGGACAGGGTAAGCCGGCGGGCGGTGGTGTCGCCGTCCTTCGGAGACAGGACCGCGGCGCCGTCGGTGCCCACGCCGAAGGAGTACTTGGTGGTGGCGGAGGACAGGTTGCCGCCGGAGTCGACGGTGCGGGCGTACAGCGTGTGCCAGCCGTTGACCGGGTCGATGCTGATAGTGGCCGCGTCACCGCCGTTGCCGTCGGTGGTGTCCAGCTTTTTGTTCGGCAGGGTGCTGTCGTCCAGGCCCCAGTAGTAGCCCGCGCCGTCGGAGGACGAAGTGTCGACCGCGCATGACACCGCACCGCTTGCCTTCGTCGTCCAGCCGTTCTCCTCGTACGTGTCACAGGCGACCGTCGGGGCGGCGGGGGCTGATGTGTTCAGCGTGAACGTCGTGTAGCCGGACCAGGAGCCGAAGTCGGTGCCGTCGTAAGCCCGGACCCGATAGCGCAGATGGGTGTCGGCGGGGAGGGCGGAGGCGGACGGAATCGTCAGTTTGGCCGTCGAACCGGAGGCCACCGAGGACGACGTACCGGTGTAGGAGTAGGTAGTGTCCGGGTGTGCCGGATCCGCCGTGATCTCGAACTGGGCCTTGGTGCTGGAGCCGTCCGGGTCGGTCACCTTGGCCGACAGGGTCGGGGTGGGCGAGGTGACGTACCGGACACCGTTGTAGGCGTTGACCTGCGAGGGCGAGATCGCGACCGAAGCAGGCACCGACGGATACGAGTTGTAGGTCACCGAGAGCTTCGGCGCGTAGCCAGAGGTCGTGTAGTTGGCCGAGCGAAAGCGCCGCCAGTTGGTGGAGTCCTTCTCGTCCGAGCTGCGCAGCTGGATGCCGTTGTTCGCAATGCCGTTAGCCCAGTCCTGGACCATGCCGGTGACTGTCCAGTTCGACCAGTTCGCGGCGCAGGAGGAGTCGTAGCCCCAGTGGCCTGTGTTGGAGGCCATGTTGATCGTCGTGGTCGACGGCTGCGCCCCCCAGGTGAGGGTCGTGGTGTCCAGCGCGGACGTGAGCCGCTTGGCCTGGGTCGACGCGGAGCTGGAGCAGCTGGATGAGTAGTAGGAGTACAGCGACATCGTGGCCGAGGTGATGTGCGTGCCCTTGAACTTCGACGTGTCGAACTTCAAGTACGAGCGCGCTGTGTCGCTGCCGGCGTCATACGTGCCCGACTTCAGCTCCTGCGAGGAGATCTGTGAGTCAGGGTAGTCCGGGTTCTGCACCCAGGTGTCGGTGGTGACCGCAAGCGTGGTGGTCGGGTCGACCGTCACCGGATACGTCGCGGTCGACAGGAAGGTCTTGTCCGGGGTCAGGACCAGGGTCTGGGAGCCGTCGTCCGCAGTCTCAATCTTTGTCGCGACCTGGTACTGGTGCGCAGACTCACCCGACGCTTCGTCCTTGGACGCGTCCCACATCATCGGCGCTGGGGCCTCAGCTACCAGCTTGCCGTCGGAGTCCTTGAGCAGCAGATGACCAGACTCGGTCTGGGACAACTTCAGGCTGTCCAGTTCCAGAGGGATGCGGTACGAGACCGTGTCATCATCCGGCTGCTGGGTCAGCTTGATGTTCTCGGAGAAGCCCTGCGCGAGTGCAGTGACGGACAGGGTCTGGCCGCTGCCCAAATCATAGGAAGCAGTGCTGTCCTTCACCGACGGCGTGGGCAGCGCGTCCTCCCAGCCCAGCCCGAAGGAATCCTTCCCCTTCGCCACCGATGCCAGATGCGTGTCCCCGCCGTCGGAAACCGCGATGTCTGCCGCGGCCGCGTCCGGAGTGAGGTTCGCGCCGGTGTCGGACAGCGAGGTATCGATGTCCTTCCAGGCCCCGTCCTCCTTCACCCGCACTGGACCGGCGTACGCGTCGGTCTCTAGCTCCCCACTGGGCAGCGCATACGTCGTCGAGTCCGTCATCCGTTCCGACAGCACCTCGATCTTCCGGTCCTGCAACCGCGCCATCAGCAGAGCGGAGGCCTCCGAATCCGCCGACGAGGCCGCAGGCTTGGACGTGTCCGAAGCCGTCGTCGCCTCCGGCGTACCAGAATCAGTCGCGAAGGCCGCCCCCGTCCCCAGCGACATCAGCGCGGTCTCGACCGCCAGTACGACAGCCACCGTCATGGCAGTCCGTCTGAGCCGGACTGTTCGGCGTGGCGACCCCTCCCGCCACAGGTTGTGTCTCATCTATGCCCCTCCGACAACCGTGAGGGATGCGTGCGCATCCCGTGTGGAGGGTGAGGTAAGAGGAGCTATCTGTCGCGGAGGTTAACGACTCCGGCTCTGACCTGGGCTAACGCGCGCTCAGATCTTCCTCAAATCTCTTGTCTTATATAATCCTTGACTTATTCATGACCTTGAATGCTGTATACCGACCAAGAGATCAGCAGACGCAATCCCTGCGAGATGTGACCAATCCGGCAACCACCCTCCCTCGCTGGCCCCCTCGGAGCCCGCAAGAGAACCTCAGAGATCCTTTGCGGAACTGTGATCGGTGACATCCATAGCCCTGAACTGGGACGACGCAGAAAACACCGCGGCTGGGCACCGTCGGCCGGTGACACCATCCGTACGAGACACTGGCCCGCCGCTACCTGAAGGCGACGGGCCAGTGCACCCACTACGTCACGGTTGTGCGGCCCACCGAACGCGGCGACGGCGAATTGAAGCCACGTCTTATGACGGGGAGTCCGGATGCCTCCAGACTGAGCTCGAAGAGGTTGACTGCGGCACTGATGACTCGGGCGGCGCAAGGGCTACAGGCGGGCGCCCGCGGTTCCGAGCCGGGACTGGGCGCCTGCGGAGGCGTTGTCGTTCCATCCGTTGTTGATCTGCATGTAGTGGAGCATCGAGCGGGAGTGGCGGGCCCAGCCGCCTTGGTCGGCGATGGTGATGCTGTCCTTGCCGTGGTGGCGGGCGACGGAGGCCAGGCCGATGCACAGGGAACGCCCGGTCCAGGCGATCGGCATCCCGGCCCGTCTGGAGATCCTCTTGATGGCACGGGTGACCGAGTCGGGTCCCATGCCGCCGGTGAGGTGGCCCCAGCGGTCGATGCCGACGAACGCGGGCGCCGACGGGTCGGTCGCCGACTCGCCGTGCTCGGCGGCCAGCCGGGTGCGGTAGGCGATCCAGGCCCGGGCCGGGCAGATCTCGGGGTCGTCCGCGTAGCGGATCTTGGCGTTGCGCACCGAGTGCTTCCGCTCGGCGTCATACGGTCCCCGCCCTTCATCCTGACCCGGCGTCATATCCCGGTTTGTCGCGTCGGATAAGGGGAGCTTAGACGCGACCCTCGCCTTCCTCCCCAGGAGTGCCGTCGCAGGTCAGAGCAGTGGCGGCTGCGTCGCCGGCCGTGGTGCGGTCCGGCACGGGCCTCCGCAGCACCCCGGTGCCGCTCACGGGGCCGATCCTTTTTTACGCCGCTTTGACGAACGCCCTGTCGGCACAGGATGCACCGCCCTATGACTGACTCCGGAACGCAGGAAGGGCACGGTCCCCGCGGATGCGGGGGACCGGGCCCTTGTTGGTAGTTCAGTTCTTCAGGACGCGTGGGAGGTGAGCGTGCAGGTACTGGAGTTGCTGTGGGGATGTTCCGGTCGGTGAGGCGTTGCGCGAGGAGGTTGGTGAGTGCGCATGCGCGGTGCCGGCCGCCTGTTCTCTCGCCCATTGCGAGTTGTTGCTTCCATAGCCCACCCGCCTTCTATCACCCTAGACATCCAAGGGTTTCCAAGACTTGCTAGGAGTTTCCGGGGTAGCTAACCTGACGGCATGACAGACACCGCGACCACCAACCGCTGCTACTGCGGCTGCCAGACCGCCATCGGCTACGGACGCACCTTCGCCGCCGGTCATGACAAGATCGCCGAAGCCGCCTACCTCGCCGTCCACCACAACAGCTCCGTCGCCGAACTCCTCAAGAGCCAGGGCTACGGCCCCGACAACCCCGTCACCGACGCAGCCGTCGAAGCGGGCGCCTGGAAGAAGTGCGACCACTGCGAATACAAGGGCGCCCCTGAAAGCATCCGCAACCACATGGCCAAGGTGCAGAAGGCTGAGAACACCCAGCGAGAGTCCCTGGAGAAGTCCGTTCGCGCGCTCGGCGGAACGTGGGACCCGAGCCGCGGAATGCAAACCCTGCGAGACGCCGGTTACCACCCCTCCGAGAAGTACATCCGAGAGGTGTACCGACGGCTGGCGGACAGTGGCCTGCTGGAGAGGGTGGATGAGCACCGGGCCATCTACTTCGTCATCGAGAAGTAGGGCTAGCAAGTGGGCCCTGTGCTCGTGAAGATCGGGCCAGGGGACACGTCCCCTGGCCCGATCTTCACGGCCCGGTACTTCCGAAGCTGCGGAAGTACCGGGCCGTGAAGGGCTGTTGCCGGGCTTATGTGTGGGCGAGTTCCTCCAGCAGTGCGTCGAGGAACTCCGGGTCGCCGTCGTCGTGGAGGCCGATCTGTGCGCAGGTCATGCCAGCGGCGTGCAGGCGGTTGCGGGTGGTGGCGTGTCCGGGGTGGAGACGTTGAAGGTGTTGTGCGTGCGGGGTGGCTTCCTCGGTGCGGTCGAGGAGCGCGGCGAGCTGACCGGTTGTGAGGTCGGTGTGGCCGGTGGCGGCGAGGGCGCGTTGCACGGCACGGTCGTAGGCACTCATGGGCGTCTACCGTAGCTGGGAACGGTCCGACCCGGGCGAGGACGTCAAACGGCGTCCAAGGGTCATCCGTCCGGGTCGGTGGTGGCCGTCCAGGTCGAGGATGTCGCGGGTGGCGGCGGGTTCGTGCAGCCGGTCTCGGACGTCCTCGACACGGTCAGCCTCCGGCAAGACGGGGCGGCCCTGGTGGTCGGTTTCGAGGTGCAGGAACCCAAACGACACCAAGACGATCGGTACACGGTCAGGCATGGTCGCTCCCGTCGGGTACGGGTTGGGTGTAGCGGATCTCCTTGCCAAGGGTGCGTGCGTATTCGATCTCGCGGCGGGTGCTGTCGCCGATGTATCCGCCGGGGTTGACGACCAGGACGTCGTCGACGAGGTCAATCTTCCGCAGGTGGAGGTCGTCCAGCATGCGCTTCATACGGTCGGCCCGGTCGGGCGTCGACCACAGGGCGTGCGGCTCCCGCAGGTTGCAGCCGGGGGCGAGGACGATGCGGCCGGCGGCCGTCTCGTACAGGGCGGCCTCGGCGAACTGTTCCCAGAAGCGGGTGGATCCGCACAGGACGACGATCGCCGGGCGGGAGGTGGGGTCGGTGGGCAAGGGGTCCTTCCGGTCGGAGTGCAGGAACGGGGGGCGGCCCACCGTGCGCAGGGCGGGCCGCCCTGGTGGTCAGGAGACGGCCGGGTAGAGGGCCGCGGCGGTACGAATGCTGCCGCAGTCGACGGCGCACTCGGTGAGGTGCGGTGAGCGGCCCTGGGTGGGGGCGAGGTCGGTGAGGACGTCGACCAGAACGCCCTCGGTGTCGAGGGTGATGTCGACGTAGCCGCGTCCGCAGGTGCACGGCACGATCAGGGTCAGGATGTCCTGGGCGCCGTCGTCCACGGTGATGCGGAGGGTGTGGTGCAGCCACGCGCCGCCGTCCAGCCAGGCCACGGCGGAGGGTTCGAGACGGCGGCCGTCGACGGTGACGGACGGGTAGCCCTGCCAGTCGACCGCGTCGACCACGCAGGCGAGCGTCTCCGAGTAGGCGTAGTACACGTGGTGGGCGGCGGCGGTTTCGGCGTCGTCGCGCTGCTCGTCGTCGTCCGGTCCGGCCGTGTCGGTGGCGATGCCGAGCAGGACGGCGAGCGGGCTGTCCGGCGCGAACGGGCGGGTGCGGGGCAGCGGGCTGGTCATCGTGTCTCCGATCGGGACGTGGTGCGCGAGGTGCGGGGGCGGGGGGTACGCGATGCGAGCGCCAGCGTCAGCAGCTCGCGGTTGCGGCGCTGCTGTTCGGGGGTGAGCGGCCGGGGCGTCGGCCCGTGGCGGTGCCAGCACAGCGAGGCCGGCGGTTCGGGGTAGGCAAGGGCGCGGTCGCGGGGGGTGCTGCTCATGGGTGAGCCCTCCGTGCGGAGTGATCGAGCAGGGGTCAGGCGTGGTCGCCGGGGTCGCTGGACTTGGGCTGGGCATCGGAGGCAAACCGGCCGAACGCTCTCGCTTCCCCGGGGTTCTTGGTGATCCAGGCCTCAGCGCAGACCTTGTGCGTGGCCTCGCCTGCATGGGAGCGCATCGGTGTCGGACTGCCGCACAGCGCGCACGGCTTGGTCCTGCGGTGGTCGAAGTGGCGGGGATCGCGCCGGTCCAGGAGGGCGCCGGGCGCGGGGACCAGGCCGGGCACGAGCGACTTCCTGCCGGGTCGGTCCTCTACTGCGCCGTTCTCTGCCGCGACCGTGGCCCGGGTGGCGGTGCTCATGCGGCACGGTCCGGCGCCATGGTCCGATCCTTACGGGCCTGCTCCTGGTCGGCGAGGACGTCGACCCAGTCAGGACCGAGCCGGGCCGCCAGGCGGGACCGCAGCTGGGTGCGCTGTCGGGGCGTGGTGCCCGCGATGATCCCGACCGGAGTCACGTCCTTGTTGACCAGTGCCCACAGGAGACAGTCGGCGGCCAGCGGGCATCGTGCGCACGCGCTGCGGGCCTGCGCCAGCTCCGGCACCTTGCGGGCGTAGTCGCCTCGCTCGAAGTCGAACAGGGCTGGGGTGCGCTGGCAGCGGGTGGCGATCGTGCTCTGGGGGCGGGGGAAGCGCGGGTCTTCCGTGCCGTGGCGGTAGAGGGTCATGCGGCCTGCCCCCATGCGTGAGTGCCGGGGCGGCCGTCGCGGCGGCCGTTGACGGACGGGACTGTGACGTCGTCGCGGGTCGCGAGGGTGACACGGCCGGAGTGCTTGCCCGCGTACAGGGCCGCGTCGGCGGCCCGCTGCAGCGTGCTCAGGTCGCGGCTGCCGGTCGCGGCCGGGGACGCGGCGCCAACCGAGACGGCGACGTCGACGGTGTAGCCGTCGTCCAGGACGACCGGCGTGCACAGCATGCGGAGCAGCTGCTCGAAGCGCCGGCCGCGGGCGCCGGTCTCCAGCTCCAGGACGACGGCGAACTCATCGCCCCCGAGTCTGCCGACCGCACTGTGCGGGCCCGCCCATGCGGTGAGCCGGGCCCCAGTCGCGGCGAGGACCGCGTCCCCGGCCGGGTGCCCGTACGTGTCGTTGACCGTCTTGAAGTGGTCGACGTCGACCAGGACCACGGCGGCACGGCCGCTATGGCGGGCGAGGATGCGGCGGGCGCGGGCGGTGTAGGCGTCGCGGCGCAGCAGGCCGGTCAGCGGGTCACGGCGGGACGCGGCCAACTGCCGGTGCAGCGCGACCGCGTGGACGGTCCAGCCGGTCAGCGGCACGGCCGCCGTGGTGATCAGGAGGGTGCGCTGCCCGATCCGGGCATGCGCGAGTAAGGCCGGGTTCATACTGGGAGGTCTCTCTCGTCTCGTGCGGGCAGAGGACCCGGGGCAGGCGCATGTGTTTGGACGCCTTGTGCCTGCCCCAGGGCAGAGCTATCGGGCGAGGGTGTAGCTGTCCGGAGCGGCCGGGGTGCCGTCGAAGCACTCCAGGCAGGTGCCGAGGGTCCGAAGCGGAAGGCAGTGGTAGTAGCGCCTGCCGCACGGGCCGGGGCAGGTCTGCCGGGCGGCCATCGCGTGGTCGAGCGCGCGCTCCTGAGCGAGGCTCGGGACGCGCTTGGGGACGGCCGCGGCGACGGCGAACAGCCAGGCCCGGGTGGGGTGGTTGCAGGCCCATTGCGGCCGGTAGGAGCACCACTTGCAGCGCAGGACGGCGACCGGGTCGTGTCCGCCGGGGCTGAGTCCGAGGTCGCGTAACTGGCGGCGGGTGACGAGCCCGGCCGGGACGGCGGTGCGGTCGTACTCGGGGAGCCGGGCCGCGTCGCGCGCTGTCCGGACCACTTCCCGGCGGCGCCGCTTCCGGGTGCGTGGCATCACCGGTTCCAGGTGCCGGGCAGTCGTGCCGGGCGGTGCGGGTAGCGGGGGCCGGGGCGCTGGGGGCGGGGCCGGCCGATCCGGCGGCGTGGGCGGGGGATGAGCACGGGCGGGTCCTCCAGAGAAGTTGGGGACATGACGCATCGCCGCCTGGCCGTGGCGGCCGGCGGGGTGCGGTCGTTGCTTGTGGCGGTTCCGCCACCAGCGGGCGGACCATCGTGCGGGAGGCCGGGCGGCCTGTCCGGCCCTCGCCCGCCGGTTGATGGCCGGAGGCGAGGGCCGGGCAGGGTGTCCGGGTGGCGTGCGGGTACGTGGGGTCGGACGGGGGAAGGGGATGGCCGGGTGAGGCCGTGTGCGTCACGCTGGGGCGAGAACGGATGAGGGGGCGCCGGTATGGCCGTGGAGTTCGACGCGGTGATCGACCATGACGGTGTGGTCTGGCAGGCGTTCACCGATGAGGACGGGGTGCTGTTCATCGACGTCGACGCGGACGTGATCGTGTACGTCAACCGTGCGATCGTCGGCGGGCTGGTCTATCCGGCGTGGGTCGATGGCGACGGACGCCTCGTCATCGAACTGGACTGACCGGGCTACAGGATCCGGGCGTCGGCGAGGCCGGCCGCCCGGCGCAGCATCCGCAGCGGGATGCGACCGTCGTGCTGCCGGTCGTTGAACCAGGGCACGGACGGGACGTCATCGCCGAACTCGCGGCGGATCGCGTCCAGGAGGACGGTCTCCGCCTGCCCGGCGAGGCCTGCGTCGCCGCGGGCCTCGATCCGGATGGCGCCCATGAGGCAGACGGCGCCCGCCTCGTCGGTGAGGGCGCCCTTGCACCATCCGGCCGTCTCCATGCGGTGCTGTGCGCGCTCGAGGAGCGCGGCGACCGGTGTGCGGTAGGTGGGCGCCGGAACCGTGGCCGGGGCGGTGGCGGGGGCGTAGGGAGCGGTGATGACGTCGGCGAGGTCGACAGGGTCGGTGGACAGGTGCGCGGTGCGGACCTCGTGGGCGACGGCAGCTTCTTCCAGGCGCACGGTCATGTCGGCGAGGCGGGCGGCGAGCCGGGCCTCCAGTCCGGGTTCCGCCTTGGTGCGGGCGGGGGCTGCGGGAGGCGGGGGTGCCGTGGCGGGCCGGACGGAGACGGTCATGGCGGGGGGGCTCCGGTCAGGTGCGGGAGAACAGGCCGGCCACAGCGCTCAAGACGTCGCTGATCGCGGGGGCGAGGCCGGTGGAGGCGAGGGCGAAGCCGAGCGCGATGCAGGTGAGCGCGGCGGGGGTGGTGACGGAGCCGCCGCGCAGCAGGGCGACGACGATCACGAACAGCACCAGGGCGAGGGAGACGGTGACGACCACGGGGTGGTCCCTTCCGGGGTGTGGGTGGGTGCCGCCCGGCGGGCGGGCCGGGCGGCATAACGGGCGGGGTTGCGGGGGTCAGTCGACGGTGATGGTGAGGTCGGCGCGGATCTCGCGCAGGACCTCGTCAACGGCGTCGGCGGCGACCAGAACCTCACGCTTGCTGCCGTCGGCGGGGCCGACGATTCCGAGGTGCTCCAGTGCGACCATGACCCGCGCCGCGGTGCCCGGGTCGGTGCGCAGCTTGCGCTGAAGCATCGACACCGAACCGAACTGGGTGGTGATGACCAGTTCGGCGGCGGTGAGCAGGACGTCGGCGGCGGTGTCCAGGGGGCCTGCACCGCCCTCGCCTGTCTCGCCCGCGATGGGGGTGGTGGGGCCGTAGACGCCGTGGTCGACCAGGCGCAGTCGGCCGTCTGCGACCAGGTCCGACAGGGCGTTGCGGATGGTGCCGGCGGCGGCGTCGACCAGGTCCCGGATGTCCTTGGTGGTCATCTCCCGGTCGACGGCCGCCAGGATCTTCTCCTTGACCGTGGGCGCCTTGGTGCGGGCGGGCTGGACGACCGGCGGCGGCGCGAACACGCCGATCCCGAGGTCGCCGTCGCCGTAGTCGTCGTCGTCCCCGCCGGACTTCTTCTTGCCCACGGGAGGCTCGATCGTCCAGTCGTGCCACAACCCCAGCTCGGTCAGCCGCTCGATCTCCCGGTCCGTCAGCTGGAAGATGCCGCCCTCAGGGAACAGGTCGCCGAGGCCGTCGGGGCTGCCGTCGTCGGGCAGGTGCGCCCACAGGGTGCGCATCATCTGCGCGCTGGAGCCGGTGACGGTGTGGCCCATGCCTTGGGTGGCGGCGCCGGGGACGTCCTGCGCGGTGTCCATCATCCGGTCGAGCAGGGAGACGTGGGAGCCGAGCCGGTCGGGGATGGGGGCGAGGTCGTGGTCACCGGCGAGTCCGCCGGTGGCCTGCCGGGCGGCGATCCCGCCGGTGATCCGCAGGACCACGCCGATACCGCCCTGCACCTGGTCCCGCAGGGAGGCCGCGCCGCCCAGCTTGTCCAGGTTCAGGGACTGTCCGGCGAAGACAATCCCGATACCGAACTTGCGGCCCTCGCGGGCGATGACGTCGGTCATGAACGCGATGTCGTCGCCGAGGAGGTCGTCACCGACCAGGCTGTTGAATTCGTCCAGGACCAGGATCAGGCCCGGGTAGGGGGAGTGGGCGGAGAAGTCGTGGCCGGCCTCGGCGTTGATCTCGCCCCGAAGGTCCATCAGCGCCACGGCGGCCTTGAGCATCCACCAGGTGAACGCCGCGCCGGCGCTCTGCCGGTCGACGTAGCGGCCGACAGCGGACATCTGCGCGTCCGGCCGCGCGGACGTCACCCACGTCGCCAGACCGGCCAGCGCCCACGCCGCGCACATCAGCGCGAGCGCCACCGTCTTACCGGAGCCGGTGACGCCGACGAGAAAGCCGTGCAGGGTGCCGGACGCGCTGCGCATGTGGACCTTGGCGTCGCGGCCGTCGGGGGTGGTGCCGATCGTGTACCGGCCGTACGCGTCCAGGGTGAGCAGTTCCCGGGTGGCCTTGCGGCCGGACGCGAGGGGCGCCGACTCGTACACCGTCACCAGGACCTCGTTGCCGTGCGTCTCGGTGACCAGCCGCATCTCTTCGGACCGGATTCCGAACGCCGTGCACAGCTGCTCGTGGGAGACGCGGGCGACCTGTCCCGGCTCGACTTCGGCCAGGATCATGCCGCGTGCGGGGATGCCGTTCTGTGCGGGGCGTTGCTCGATGCGCAGGACGCGGCTGCCGGGGATCGCGCCGCCGGGGCGGGCGACCAGCGTCTCCCACAGCGACTCGATGCTCCGGCTGGACTCCCCGGTGGGGGCGACGGTCAGCAGGATCCGGCCGGGCCCGTGCGTGGTCTCGCGCATGGTCACCGCGAGGGTCGGCACGCCGAATGCCGCGGCGATGGCCTCCTCCTCGATGCGGCCGACCGGGGTGCCCTGCGGGGCGACGATCTCGCACTCGAAGTCCGGGTGCGCGCTGGAGATGGTCTGGCGGATGTTCTCCAGGTGGGTGTGGGGGGCGACCTGGTGCTGGTCCCACAGCCGCATGACCAGTCCCTCGAACCCGGTCGGGTAGGCGACGGCGGTCATGTCGCCGGGCGTCCAGGTGGAGCGGGTGGCGGGCAGCCAGGCGGACATCAGGCCGCCCCAGCCGAGGGCGAGGGGGATCTCCCACCAGCGGGTGCCCGGGGTGATGGCGGCCGCGGCGTAGACGGCGCTGCCGGTGACCGGTCCGAGCAGCCGCTGTGCGCTGCGCACGGTCCGGCGGAGGTCGCCGGTCCTGGTGTGCCGGTACAGGCGCCACATGCTGGCGCCGCCGATCGCGGCGGCGGTGAGGTGGGCGGCCGGCTGGTGGAGGTTGGGGAGCACGGCGAGGGCTGCGGTGGATACCCCGTAGGCGCCCATCTCCCATTTCGCCCGCGTGGGCATCCTGCGCATCACAGCAGTTCAGTCCTTCCGGAAAGCGGAAGGGGCCGCGTCCCGCTGTGCGGGTGCGGCCCCTTCGGGGCGGGTGGTACGGGGTGGGGGTGCAGGCGGCGGTCAGGACCGGTAGAAGCCGGGTTTGGCCTGCCGGGCCGGGCTGGTGGTGACGGCTTCCCACACACCGCCGTACTCCGCCTGGTGCTCATGCTGAAGTTGCCGGGCGGCCTGGTGGACCCGGTCGGCGGCACCCATGAGCTGGGTACAGCCGCCGACGACCTCACCGAACCGGGCGCCGACTTCGACAACTGTCATGACGTGACGGGGGTCGACCTCCGCCAGCGCGCACAGCTCAGCGACGTCGATCGCGAACCGGGAGTCGTCGCGCATCGACTGCGCGACGGTCTCGGCTGCGTCGAACAGGTCGGCGCTGGCTTTCTGGAGCGCCCGGAACTTCACGGCAACGGCCTGGTAGCCGTTGGCGGCGCCGTCCGCGCCGACCGCAGGTGCAATCTCTCCCACGACGTCTCCTCTCAGTTCTCGTTGTGGACGCGTGCGGACGGGGTGTGCAGACCCGCGTCCTGCGCGGCTGCCTGAGTGGGCCGGTAGTGCCGGGCCATCGCCGTTTCCTCCGCTTCGGCGGCTTCCGCCGCCGCGAGCGAGGACCGGGCCATCCGGTCGATGTACCCGACCATCTCGGTGACGGCTTCCATCAGTTCGGCGTGAGCGGTCCTGGTACGGGTGCCGTTGACGTTGTGGTTCACGGCGAGGTCCGCGGCCATCGCCTCCAGCTCGGCGAGCAGACGCCGGGCCTGCCTGCCCAGTTCGACGCAGGCGTCGTAAGTGGTCAGCCCGGCAGACACCAGCTTCGACAGGGCATCGAGCGCGCCCCCGAGAGTAATTTCCGTAGCGTGCTGCGCGGCCATCCGGCCGGGGATACCGACGGCGGCCGGGACACCCGCCGTGCCGGTGCGGGCGGGGGAAGCGGGCATGGGGATGGCCTCCTTGGGGCGGGTGGTGCCGGGCCGGGACCCGGCCGGACGCTGCGGTGCGCGGGGCAGGACCGGGGGCCCGGTGCGCGGCAGTTGCGGGCCGGGCGGGGCGATCGGGGTGGGCTCCCAGCGGGTGCCGTGCGAGCGGGCCGGACCGGCCTGCTCCACCGTGATCACCACGTCCGGTCCGTCGTCGGTGTCGAACGCCGATGACCGAGCCCAGGTCCAGCCCGGGGAACCGTCCGCGTCCCCGCCCCCGCCGCGGCTGCCCTTGTCGCTGGTGCCCTTGCTGCTGGGGCGGGCGCCGGGGGACTGGCGGAAGTCGGTCCGCTTGCGGCGGGGGCCGCCGTTGGCCTTCCAGTCCTCCCTGCGCTTGTTCCAGCGGTCGCCGATCGTCTCGTACACGGCTTGCCGGAACGTGGTCCGGCCGCCGGGCTTCCAGCCGTTGTTGACCGGCCCGGGGCCTGCGCCGGCAGCCCGGCCGGAGCCGCCGCCCGTACCCCCGACAGTGCCGCCCGTGTTCGTCTGGCGGCCCTTCCACCGGTTCCTCAGCTGGTCCCCGGCCGCCTCCCAGAACGTCGGGGCGCCCTTGCCCTTCTGCGCACGGCGCACGGCGTTGCGCAGAGCGCCCTTGGACGCGGTGCCGCCGGAACCGCCCCCGGAGGTGCCGGACGGCCTGGAGCCGCCGCCCCCACCGCCAGCAGCCTTGCCCTGACTGCCCTTGGACCACCAGTCGGCGACCTTGCGGCCCATTGACCGGCGGCCGCCGCTCCCGCTCGAACCGCCGGAACTACCGCCGGACCCGCCGCCGTTGCGGCCTGCCCACGTACCGCCGCCCCGGGAACCGTTCCCCGGACCGCCGCCGGGGCCGCCGTTGCGGGTGCCGCCTGCGAAGGTGCGGCTGGAGCCGCCGCCGGCGGAACCTCCGCTGCCCCGGCCTGACGGGCCGGACGGGCCGGTGCTGGTCCGGCCTGTGTTGGTTCGGCCGGCGCCGGTGCTGCCCAGCGTCGAACCGCTGGCCCGGCCCGGTCCGGACCGACCTCCCGGGCCCGTGCCGTTGCCGCGCCCAAAGGTGCCGTTCCCGAAGGCGCCGCCCCGGCCGCGGCCGCCGGAACCGCCGCTGCCGAACACAGAACGGCCGTAGTCGTGGCCGGACGGCACGCCTCGGCGGCGGATCGCCGATGCTTCGGCTCCCAGCCGTTGCGCGTCGGCGGTGGCTTTCGCGGCGAGCAGCTCGATCTCGCGGCGGTGCCGGGCGGCTTCCGCCCGCAGCGGGACCGCCTCGGTGATCCAGGTCTGCATGCCCTCGAACGCCGCGAGGGCGATAGCGAGGACCGCCGCGAGCGAGAGTGCGCCCGCCCGGGGTGCTCCCGCGTCGGGCGGGCTGGGCGGATTGGTGCCCTCGCTGCGCAGTACCGCCGCCCCGTCCGGGGCGGCTGGCGCGTGGGGGATTTCGGGGGCGTCCCAGGGTGAGATTCGAACGCCCGCGCCGTCGCCGGGATCGGCGGGTGCGGGGGTGGTGAGGTCGGGTGCGGGGGGCAGATCCGGAGGCGGCGGGGAGCCGATCCGGGGGAGTGTGAGGACGTTGTCCGGGCGTTCGTCGTCGGACACGGCCCCTCCCTTCCTGGTAACCGTCCGTGATGAGAGGGAAGGGCCTCGCACGCGTACGCGTACACGTGGTTGGGCCCCCCCGTCAAGGACGTTCCGGCGGTGATGATGACGGTGATGATGACGCTGAAGCTCACTGGCAGTGAGCGCGGTACAGGCGCTCCAACTCCTGCGACAGGACGTTGAAGGTGCTGTGGTCGCCGGACTTCTTGACCTTCTGGAGCGCGGCGACCTTCACCAGGTCGTGCCAGGCCCGGAAGAAGCTCTCCGGGCCCTCGGCGCGGGCCTGTTCGAATCGGCGGTTCCAGTGCGCGGCCTGCTTCGGCGAGAGGCCGGCGGCCATCAGGCACCGCGCTTCTGCTGGCCGAAGAAGTCACCCAGCAGCTTCGGCGCCCCGCCGGGCTGGTCGTCGTTCTGCCCGGCCGGGGCGAGCCGCTGGAGCGTCTGCTCAGCCGAGTTACGGGCCGCCGCGTGCACGGCCGCCTTGCGCTCCGCCTTGGCCAGCGCCTTGTCCTTGCGGCGCTGGAGCACGACCTCCGGCATGGTCTCCTCGTACGCGGCCGCCGTCGAGTTGATGGCGCGGGCGGCCTTGCGCAGGGCCCGCGCCGCGTCCCGCAACGGCTTGGCACGCTTCCGGGCCCGGGACGCGGCGGACAGGCCGAAGGGCAGGTCACCGGGCAGGCGGCGGGCCTTCACGTCGGCCTGGAGCGCGTCGGCGAGCCCGTCGTAGGACTGCGCATCGTTCAGCAGGCTGCCGCGGTGCACGGCCTGCCAGCCCTCGCGCTGTCCCGGCACGGCCAGAGCCTGCACGCCGTGCGTGACGCGGGATGCGATGTCTTTGCTGGTCACGTGGGGATTCCTCCTGGTCTACTGGGGGCTGTCGACTGCTTCCGGCAGTCGCAGCGAGGGCCAGCCCACTTCCGATGGGCTGGCCCTCACTGGTGTGTGCCGGACGGTGTGTCCGTGCTGGTCACTGCTCTACGTGGTAGCCGTTAGCGATCAGCGCGGCGGCCTCGGCGCGGTAGCGGGACGCGGTGTCGGTGGACGACACGTCGCACGCGCTCTGCACGTCGGCGATCGAGATCAACCGGCACAGCTCACGCTGGACTTCGAAGTCCGACAGGCCGATCGGGACCAGGCCTGCCGCGAGCGCCAGGCGGGCGACCCTGCGGACCGCGCGCTCACGCGGGGTGAGCCGCGCGGCGTCCTCGGCTTCGACCGCACGCCGCTCGATTTCGGCAGCGGCCAGCCGCCTTTCGGCAACACGCAGCTCCGTTTCGGCTTCACGCTCCCGAGCGTCCTGCGCGGCGGCCCGCGCGGTCGCCGCCCGCTCCTCTTCGTCCGCCTTCAGCCGGTCGGCTTCGGCAGCGCGGCGACGGGTTTCGGCAGCGACCTCTTCGGTTTCGGCAGCAGCCTTGTCGGCTTCGGCAGCACGCCTGCGGGCGTCGGCGATCGTGGCTGTCTCGATCGCCTGCGTCTCGGCGGCGGCCGCCCGATCGGCTTCCGCCGCGAGCCTCCGCTTCTCGGCTGCCTGGCGTTCCAATTCGGCCGCGCGGACATCCGCGGCAGCGGCCGTCTCACGGGCCTGTGCCGCCTCGCGCTCGGCGGCGGCCTCGCGGGCACGGGCCTCGGCGAGCAACGCCGTCTCCAGCGCCGCCTCTTCCCGCTCGGCAGCCCGCTCGGCAGCGCTGACCTGCGCACGGGCCTGCGCACGGGCCTGCCCCGTCTCCGCCTCAACCTGTGCGCGGACGGCTTCGAGCATGCCCTCCGCCTTCAGCCGGTCGGCCTCCGCCCGCGCCTGCGCCTGCTCCTGGCGGGTCTGTGCCTCCAGGCGCCGGCGCTCGGCGTCCTCCGCCCGCTCCTGCGCCTCGCGTTCCTGTCGTTCGGGCAGCGCGAGGGCCTCGGCGACGGTGTAGCCGTAGGCGGCCATCGTCATGGGCAGCCGCTCATCCTCACTCGCCACGTCCAGGCTGCCGCCGTGCTTGCGCCTCAGCCACTGCTCGTAGCCCTTGAGGTCCCGCTCCCGGCGGGTCATCTCCGGGTAGGAGGTGACCCCGTACAGCCGCATCCGGCGGTAGATCCGCGGCGTCCCGAGCGGGCTCAGGATCCAGCGGTGCAGCGGGATCCGGTCCGTTGCCGTACCGGCTTCGAGCTGCACTTTCTTGATAAAAAGCTTCCGTGCGGCTTCCACCCCGATCACGAACAGCAGCGGCATGACACCGTGGCTGGCAGCCCGGACCGGGTCGGCGCCGATCTCGCCCTGAGAAGAGGCGTTGAACCAGATCGTCGCGGCCGTCATCGTGTGCGCGGCCACCCGCAGCAGATGCCACGGAGTGTCCTTGCGGATCAGGTACAGGTCCAGCGCGAGAAACGCGATGATCGACGCGTCCACGCCCACCGGGAACCAGGGCGCCAGCTTGGGGCTGAATCCCCAGTTCAGGGCGACCTCGGCGAGGGTGCTGTAGGACATCGCGAAACCGATGATCCCGACGAGCGTGCCGCCGATCGCAGCGGCCGCCGACAGGACCAGCATCAGCCGGTCCCGGCCGGGCTTGATCGTGTTCCGGTTGTCCGTCTCCGAAACGAACTCCGGCGCTCCCGAAACGAAGCCGGGTGCGTCCGAAGCGGCGGCCGGTGGAGCCGAAACGGGGGTGTCGGGAACCGCCTGGCGCGGTACTTCAGTGATCGTCATGGGGGCCTCCGAAGGGGGCGGTCAGGGCGCGCCCGAAACGAATCCGCCCGCTCCCGAAACGGGGGCGGGCGGGTCCGAAACGGCGGCCGGTGCAGCCGAAACGGCCGCGCAGCGGGCGGAGTCAGACGGGGCGGTGCGGGGCGACGACCCGGCCGTCGGGCAGCAAGTCACCGGTATCCTCGAACACGAGCACGCCGTTGCAGAGCAGGCTCCAGCCCTGCTCGGGGTGGGCAACCTGCACGACGGCGGCCTCCCGGTCCGCGCTGTCCGCCGACGGACACAGCTCGGGGTGCCGGCACAGCGAGCGGGGCAGGCGCCCGGTCGGGGCGGGAACGGTGGGGGTGAGGGTGGGCATCAAGACCTCCCGGCAGGTAGTCGGTCGCGCGGCTGCGCGGCTCCCCTAGACCGCGCCCGGACCGGCCGCCGACGGGGGCGAGGCCGGGCCGGGCGGGTCAGGCAGTCGGCAGAGGTGGCGATGCCGGACTGGCGGAAACCGTCAACGCCGTTGCTGGCGCAGACGGTTGAGGTAGGCGTCCTGCAACGCGGCGAACGACTCGTACAGCCGCTGCCCGGTGCGGCAGCGGCTGGTGTCGGTGCACGACGTGCAGGTGTCGCGGTGGGTGCGGTACGCGGTGTGCGCGGCCTGGTAGCGGGTGAGCAGGTCGTCGGGCACGGCGTCAGTGCCCGGCGTTCCGGCAGGCATCGCAAACTCCGCCCGACCAGCCCTCGAACCGCGCGCTGCACACCGAGCATTGGCCGCTCACGGCCACGACCAGACGTAACGCGGTAGCGATCAACCGGCGCGTCATCAGCGGACCTCCGTCCCGGCCGGGACGGCGACGGCCAGCTGCTGACCACGGCACGCGCTACACGTCGACCAGCGCCCGCACATGCCGCATGCGTCCTGCTCCGTGTCGTCCAGGTTGAGGGCGGCGAGCCGGGCCCGCATCTCCGCCACGGTGCGCGGGGCGCGCCGCCCGGCGGGGATCCGGGCGTCCTGCTCGCGAACGACGGCCAGGAGGTGTTCACCCAGCCGGCGGTTGGCGTCCTGGTCTGCCGGGGCGGGGCGGGTGCGTGTCATGCTGTCGATCACAGGGACTCCCTTCACGAGTGCCTGTACTGGCGGTCCCGGAGCTCTACCTCCGGGACCGCCGCATGTGACTGGCCGGACAGCCAGCCACGGCCCGTCTCCCGCTCCCACCCGCCGTGGGGCGGGAGGCGGACCGTGGCGGATCGTCAGGCAGCCGGCACGTACGACGCGGGGGTGCGGCCCTCGCGGACCAGGTGGTCCGAGGTCGTCCAGGTGTCGCCGACCGCGTACGGCTCGGCGTCGGCGCGCATGATGTCGCGCACGATCACCGCCCACAGCGCGGTCCGCTTGAGCAGTGCGCTCGCACGCTCGGGGTCGCGGATGACTGCCAGGACCTCGTACGCGCTGATGCTGGTCTGGTAGATCGCGCCGACCGCACGGGGGCCGATCTCGGCATCGACACGGGCGTCACGCTGCGGGTGCGGGCGGCCGCCGCTCGGGGCGGGCCGGTCCGGCGTCTTCTCGTGCGGGAGCGGCCGCCTCGGCAGCGGAGGCCGGGTGTCCAGGGTCGGTACGGCTGACATGCTGTGCATGCGGGTCGTCCTCTCAGACAGGGTGACCTGCGACAGGACCCCCGGGGCGGCCACCCCGGGGGTCCATCGCGTGAGTGCGTCCTGCGCACTCCGCCGACTACCAGGCCCGCAGTGAAGCGGGCTGGTCGACGACGGGCAGCGCAGGAACTGCGGGTTGGGATGTCAGGGACGACCACGGCCCCGGGTATCCCGATTGCTCGGGATGGCCCGGGGCCGTGGTGTTCGTCTGGATGGTCAGCGCGCTGAGCGTGCGGGGTGAAGCGTGGTGAGCGGGACCGCGGGGCTGTCTGTCGGGGCGTCCCCGGCGGGCAGCTGCGCGCGCGTGGTGTCGGCGTCTCGGACCTTCGGGAGCACGGTGGCCCACTGCGAGGCCCTCTGCGCGAACGCGTCGGCCGCGTACTGACGGTCGAACCGGCGCCGCTCCTGGGCGAAGAAGTCGCGGACGGCGCGGCGTCGGGGTTCCTGGCGGAGCATGCGGAGAAAGGTGACAGCCAGGCACTCGCCGTCGCGGCAGGGCAGCGGCAGTCCGTCGCGGCCGGTGATCTCACCGCTGCAGGCCCGGCACTGCTGCTGGTGCTGGCGGAACACACGGCGGACCGTCTCGACAGTAAGCGGGGCGGGCGTGAGCTGGCTCGCGGCCGGAGTCGAGGTGGTCTTGGGCTTGGGCAGGACCTTGGTCGCGCGGCGGGACGCGGTGGTGGGGCGGGCCTCGATCAGCCGCGTGCGCCAGTCCTCGAGGGTGATGTCGATGTCGACCTGGCGGTCACTGCCGGCCGTGCAGCGGCGGGCGTTCGGGGTGCCGGCGGGGTCGGTGTGGTGGGGCACCAGCTTCGGGGTGCCGTTCATGCCGGTGATCGGGCACCAGGTGCGGCACTCGGGGCAGACCATGTGCTCCCGGCCGGGCGCAAGGTCGATCTCGTTGGCCGGGAAAGTGGAAAGAACGATCGGCGGGAGAGGGTTGACGCGCTTGGTGCGGGTCTTGCGGCACCGCTTGCGGGCCGTCGGGGTGGCGGTCGTGGTCACGATGACTCCTCGTATCGGAGGGGCGGGACGCGTCGCGGTGTCCTCTCGGCCCGCCAGGCGCACAGGCCGTGGCCCGGGCGTCCTGACGGACGGACAGCACATCTGCGCTGCTTCGTGCACTACAGGAGCCATGAGCCGGGGGATTTGGTGGTGCTATCACCTCGGCCCTCCCCAACTACCAGGGGAAGGGGCTTCCTGCGGTCTTGCAGTAGCACTAGCCAACTCCACTGTCCTAGGACTGTCGAGTTACTGGCATGACTGTGACACCACAGTCCTAGGACTGTCAACAGTCCCAGGACTGTGGTTCACTGATCTCAACGAAAGGGGTGAGGATGGCGCCGAAGTGGCGGGAACTAGCGGACCGGATCGCCGAAAAGATCAGAAGCGGGGAGTACACGCCGGGCCAGCAGCTTCCTCACATCCGTGAACTTGTAGAAGCTGGTGCAGGGTCGAAGTCGACAGTGCACGCCGCATACAAGGCACTCGAGACCGAAGGCCTCGTTACATCGTCACGCGGTCACGGCACGGTCGTACGGCCACCCACCCCTCTCAAGCGGCTCGGGATCGAGCGTTACGACAAGGCCAAATGGCGCGACAGCGACGAGGTGGCCTTCATCGCCGACCGAGTTGCCTCAGGACGCTCCTACCGCAGAAATGAGCAGACCCAGACCGTCGAACGGATCGTTGCTCCGCCGACTGTGGCATCCGCCTACGGCCTGACCGACACAGCTGAGGTATACGCCCGGGCACGTCTCGTAAAGGAAGGCGACCAGCCAACCCACACCCTCACGAGCTACTACCTGCCCGAGATAGTCCAAGGCACACGACTCGTCGACCCAACCCCAGGCCCCGCCGGCCGAGGTGGAGGATTCCGAGTCCTCTTCGACGCTGGCTACGAAATCGACCACATGAGCGAACAACTGTTCGCGCGCCCAGCCACATCAGACGAAGCTGCGCTTCTTCAACTCGCCGCCAGCGAATGGGTAGTAGAACTGCACCGGCGTACCTATACAGCCGATGGCACCCTCGTGGAGTTCGCGATTGGGGTGCATGCCGCCTCGCGCTTCGCTTGGGAGTACACCTTCGCCGTCCCTGACTCGGCCAATGCCACCAGGAGGCCGCAGTGATCGATGCTCAGTCGTGGTCCGACGCCCGTGTGCTCTGGGATTTCCAGCAGATGCACCATGAACTTCGGCCGTGCTCCGTCGCCGTCGGCCTTGGAAGCCACGACCTCGGAGTCGCAGAGACAACGTCCGCTCTGTATCACCGTGGCCTAGCACCCTTGATTCTCTTTACCGGAGCGACCAGCAGAACCACACAAGCGGTGATGCCTCGTGGTGAAGCCGTGCACTACCGGGAGCGGGCTCTGGAGCTCGGCGTGCCAGATTCCGCAATTCTGGTCGAACCTCGCGCCCGAAACACCGGGCAGAACATCGTGTACTCAAAGCAACTGCTGGAGGCTGCTGGCGTCGACGTGTCCTCTGTACTACTCGTCACCAAGCCGTACGAAGAGCGGCGAGCGTACGCGACAGCCCGCAAGCTGTGGCCGGAAGTCGAGGTCATCAGTGCCTCCACGCCCGTAGCACTCAATGAGTACGTCGAATCAATCGGAGATGCACGGCTTGTCATCGACATGCTTGTCGGCTCGCTCCAGCGCCTCCTGATCTACCCAGAGCAGGGCTTCATGATCAGAATGACGGTTCCTAACCACGTGACCGCCGCATACAGGCGACTCTGCGATGCCGGATTCGTAGGCCGCCTTCTGCCCGCCGAAGCGGGCTCCCGTTAGCTACTTCGGGCACCCCCTAGTTCGGCAAGGTCGTCGCCCGACACGCCGCCAACTCAACAGCACTGAGTGCAGAGTTATGTATAGTTCTGGATCACGTGAGGAGAGAGGGAACAGTGGCTGACCTACTTGATGCAGTCGACGCTCTACTCGCGCGGCCGGACACCATGCCGCCGCCGGAAGTCCGGGCACGTCTCCGCAAGGCCGACGGGCTCACTCAGGAAGAAGTCGCCGAGGTCTTCGGTGTCACCAGGGTCGCGTTCCACCGCTGGGAGACCGGAACGGCCAAGCCGCACCGTCGCCGCCTGGAAGCTTATGCCCGACTTCTGGAAGGCTGGGCTAATAAGTACCCAGAAGTGATGTCCGCCCCGGAACCGGCTCACCAAGAGGCAGGTTGAGAAGACCGATGCACTCCCGATCTCCCTAAATGCGAAGCGGCCCCTGTCGCCACAACAGGAGCCGCTTCCAAGTCCGACTCGCTCGCCTACCAAGCTCCGAGTCGTGAGCAGCGAGGTGACCTCGTCTGCCGGGTGATGCCCGTGGGCCGTTGGCCCGCGTGGTCACCTATACCCAGAGTATGCGCAACCCATAGCGCAACGCCACTACTCCGGGCCAGGCACTAGATCACATTCACTGGCCACGACTCCCCTACCTGGGGAGATGACCCAGTTGCACCGCCTGTTCTACCGTTCGCCGACCGCGCGGACCGCTCCCGTTCCGGCAGCCGCTGGCCTCCCAACGAGGGGGGCGGTATGAGCGCGTCGAAGCCCCGTAAGTCCTCCCCGACGCGTCCAAAGGCGTCGGCCGCCGCCCCTGAGCAGGTAGTCGAGCTGTACGGCCCAGAGACGGACGGCTGGTACGACACCCGCGTCATGGACTGGATCGCCTTGTGCGAGCATCTCAAGGACGCCGACGTGCGCGTCTACTTGGTGTTGCGGAGCTTGGTGGTCGAGAAGTTCAAGAACCACGTCCGTGTGCTCACGCTTCAGCTGCTGTGCGAGCTGGTCCCCAGTCCGAGCGGTGGCCCGAGCAGTCTGACCCGTATCCGGGGCTGTCTCGACGGTCTCACCAAGGTCGGTCTGGTCACCACGCCGGAGGGCTTGCCCATTAAGACGTCGTCCCGAGCAAGCGCTATGAACAAGCCGCTCCGCATCCGGATCAACGACCGAGCTCCCGAGGGCTACCCGGGCTGGCGAAACTCCGAAGACAAGCTGAAGGCCCTCGGTACCGCCCTCGCCGACCTTGTCGAAGACGACACCAGTCACGCCACCGCTCCGGCTTCAGGCGGTGCCTCTCCGGCTGCGGGTCGGATTTCCGACCCGCAGCCGGAACCGGGTCGGAAATCCGACCCGGCGGGTCGGATTTCGAACCCGGCGGGTCGGATTTCCGACCCGTTGAGTCGGATTTCCGACCCGCTCGCGGCATCTGACCAGGTCAAACGCGTTGTTCCTCTGGTTTTTCCTTCTGGATCTTCCTCTGGTCTCTCTCCTGTCGGGGGTGACGCTGAGGTCTCTGGAGACGTCTCTGCGGACGGAGAGAGAGAGATCGAGGCTGCGATGGGGGGAGAGAACCCTTCCGGGGCTGAGGTCCCGCATCAGCGGGAGCGCTCAGACCAGAGCACAGCAGCAGGGGACCGGATCGTGGCTGCGTACGCTGCTGCTCTTGGACGACCGGTGCTGAATGGGACCCGGGCCAAGCTGCTGGGCCAAGCCGTCGAGCTGCTGGGCCAGGGCCTCCCCGAGACCTGGCTGTGCGACCGGGCCCAGGAGATGGCCGGACGTGGCTGGACGGACATGCACCGGCACGTGGAAATGTCCAAGGCCCCCCTCGCTCCGGTTGCCGTCAGCAAGGGCCGTTCCGTCGTGCCGGAGTGGTGCGGGCAGTGCGGCGAGGGCACTCCTGCTGCCCGGCTCAATCCGCGGTTCCGGACGCTCGGAGAGCTGGGGACTGGGGAGAAGTGCCCACGTTGCCACCCGGACGTAGTGGGCCCGTAGGCCTGCTGGACGCCCCTGTGCGGCCCCGCTAGGCACCTCGGCGGGGAAAACCCCGCCGGGCCCCGGGGACGCCCCTCAGACGCCCACACAGACGATCAAGGAAGGAAGTCCCGATGGACCGGGACAACACCACCACCGGCCACGCGGCGATCGATGCGCTGCTCGCCGGGGTGCAGGAAGAGGTCCCGCTGCCAAGCCCGGAGCTTCGGCGCCAACTGCGCGAAGGCGTTGGCCTGTCGAAGGCTCAGGTGGCGCGCGCGGTCGGCGTGAGCGCGTCGACGCTGAGCGGCTGGGAAGCCGGCCGCGAACCCGGCGGCGAGTCCCGCGAGCGGTACGCGTACTTCCTGGAACAGGCACAGGCCAAGCTCGACAGCCGCACGGCGGCGGCCGCCGACAGCTCCAGCCCGACGGAGACAGCTGTGACCGCCACCGGCGGCCAGGGCGACGGCGACGACGGTCAGCACGAACTCGCCGTGCCCCAGCCGTGCGTGCTGTGCGGGCAGCCGGCCCACCACCAGGTCGCCGGGTTCCCCCAGCACCTGGACCCGGCCGAGTGCGCCACCACACCCCCGGCCCCGCAGCCGGCACCCGCACCCGCACCCGCGGCGGCCGTTCCGGCCGCGAGCGTGCCTGGTCGGGGCCGCGCCGAAGGGGCGCGGCAGGCCTCGCGCGGGGTGAAGGTCGTAGCGGCCGGCCGCCGGGTACAGCCCGCCGACGCCCCGGACCCGCTCGCCGGGCGGATCATCTCGGCGGTCGCGGCCGCGCTCGGCGAGCACGGCGGGGACGTCGCGGAAGCGACGGCGGCGCTGGTGAAGCGGGCGATCCCGGACGCGATGGCCCTGCTGGACCAGTCACGCAAGGGCGGCCGCTACGACGTGGTCGCGCATCCGTGGCTGCCGGACGTGCTGCGCAAGCAGACCGCGCGGGGCGCGGACCAGGTGTGGGAAGCCCGCCCGAAGTGGACCCGTCCCGAACTCCCGGCCGGCGTCCACGAGGTGACCGCGCTGGACGTCAACGGGGCGTACCTGTCGGCGCTGAAGACGCATCTGCCGCTCGGACAGCTGGAGCACTCCGAGGGCGGCCAGCACGACCGGCGCCGCGCCGGCATCCACCTGATCACCCCGCCCGACTGGGACCACGACGCATACCTCCCGAATCCGATCGGCCAGCGTGACGAACCGGGCCCGCTGTGGGTGACCGAGCCGACCCTGCGCCTGCTGCTGCGGATCTCCGGCCCGAAGTACGGGCTGTGCGACCCGCCCGTCATCCACGAATCCTGGACGTCCGGGGCCACGGAGGGCCTGCTGGAGAAGTTCCGCATCACCCTCAAGGACGCCCGGGACCAGGCGATCGCCGACGGCGACGACGTGACGCTGGAGTACGTCAAGGCGATGTACTCAAAGTTCGTCTCCACCATGGGGGAGTCGAACTACAACCGGGAGCTCTACCGGACCGACTGGATGCACCTGATCCGCTCCCAGGCGTTCGCGAACCTGTGGTTCAAAGCTCACCGCGCCTACGACGAGGGGCTGATGGTGGTGCGGGCGATGGGCACCGACGAGCTGCACGTGGCCGGTGACTGGCGCGCTATCTTTCCCGAAGGGCGCGGCGTGACCGAGGTGAAGGTCAAGGACGTCTACACCGTCGGCAGCGCCGACCCCACGACCCCGGAGGAGGCCTGACATGCCCGAGCGCAACCTCGACTTCGGCAAGTTCGGCGCGCGCGGCATCAAGGGCCACGAAGCCGTCGCCCGCCAGCTCGACGCCCTCGCCGGGTACGTCGCCACCCCGATCACCGCCCGCCGAGGCCTGCTCGCCCGCCTGCACTACCTCACCCGATCCGACCGCGCCCGCACCGCCGCCGCGGCCGCGGGCCTGACCGCCACGCCCCGCACGATCCGGGCCTGGCTCGCCGGCACCCGCCAGCCCTCCCGCGCCAGCCTCGCCGCGATCGAGCAGGCCTACCGCGCGGTCCGGCGCGAGAACGTCGCCCGCTACCTCCTGGCCCGCCTCAACCGCGACGGCCGCGGCACCCGCGTGGAGTTCCACCCGCTCAACCAGTCGCAAGTCTCCCGGCCCCAGCAGCGCGTGGTGGAGTACCGGACGCTGAACGTCCGGCGGTGGGACCGGATCGTC
Source organism: Streptomyces sp. NPDC001220 (assembly GCF_053597895.1). NCBI lineage: Bacteria > Bacillati > Actinomycetota > Actinomycetes > Kitasatosporales > Streptomycetaceae > Streptomyces > Streptomyces sp. NPDC001220. The sequence goes on along the minus strand of NZ_JBSFJE010000029.1, from coordinate 22,971 downwards.
GCCGCATGGGCCGCTGACGATGACGACGCCCTGGACAACGCGTGGGTGGACGACGCGGTGGTCGACCTCGGCTCCCAGTGGGGCCAGTACGAGTACGTCACCAACATCGGATTCGCCGCCTAGCTATCGCTGCTTCGGCGCAGGGACAGTCGGCGCCGAGGCGCGGCGGGCGCGTCCAGGACGAGGAGCAGCTCCCGGCGGAACGCAGTCAGGGCCTGCGTCGCCACCTCCTCGTCGTCGAAGCGGTCCACGACCGCAGCGAGCACGTTCTGGGCCGCCTCGGCTAGTGCTTGCTCCGGGCGCCTTATCAGCGGCGCGGCAGCAGCTCCGAGACGGCTGAGGGGCGCGGTCAGCCTGTCCGCCGCTGCCGAGAACTCCTGGTCCCACTGACGGAGCACCGCAACCATCTCGCCGGTTTGGGCGAGGAAGCCGGGAAGGCCCTGCCCTGCCCGTTCCCGCGCCGCAGTCGCCCGGATTAGCGCGTGCGCGCTGACGATCAGTCGCGTTCTCCAGCCGCCCACCCCGCGATCGTGCATATTGCCTGCCACCTTGACCGCGATCACCGCAGCGAGCAGCTCATCGGCCTGAGCTTGCAACTCTGCCTGGTCATCGGCCAGTTGCTTGCGCGCCTCCGTACGGCGCGTCTGCCAGTCGCTCCCCACCGCCCCGAGGAACACGAGAGCCACGGCACCGGCAGCACTGACGAGTGGGTTGAGGAGGTCAGCGTTCATGCTCCCCTGGACACCACCCCGGACCCGCCAGGTTCCCCCTCGCCGCCTGTACCACCGTGCGATCTGGAAGGCGCGGTCGCGATGGCCTCACCAGGACCCCTGCCCAAACCGCCAGGAGGTCCCCCAGCTGACCCGCTCGGCGATACCGTGGTGTCACACGCCCCGTACCGCGTCTGGAGGCTCCGATGAACGACCAGCCGGTCCCCGCCGACGGAGCCGTCCGGCAGCAGCTGGAGCCGGCGGCCGCCGAGGCGGTCCGCGCGTACGCGGCGCGCACCCGCGAGCAGGCCGACCAGTTCGCCGCCGTCCTGGAGGACATCGCCGAGAACGGCCTGCCCTCACCCGAGGACTGCGCCCCTTGGGAAGAACTGCGCGAATCCCACCTCGCCCGGCTCGCCGCGCAGCGGCCGGCCGTGGCCTGATGCCTCAGGGACACGGGCCCCGCCGCGCCCGGATCGCCTTCTCCGACGCCGCCGCCAAGCAGCTGGAGAACATCACCAGGGAAGCGGACATCCACGCCCTGGACCGCGCCCTGGTCGTCATCTCCGTCGACCCCGACATCGGTGCAGCGATTCCCGGAGACACCACCGGCCCCCAACTGCGCCAGTACACCGACGACGTCGAAGCCGTCCGCATCCTGTACTTCGTCACCGCCCTGCGCACCGTGGTCGTCATCGCCTACATCGAAATCTGACATGACGCTGATCAAGCAAGTCGTCGCCATGAGGTCGGCTCCGCTCGCGCGGGGCCGACCGGCGAGGTAGGAGCCGCGGTGTTCGGCCCGTCGGGACACCTCCGCTAGCGCGGAGCCGACCGACACCACTGGCCCGACAAGCTGGTAAACATCGGGACACCTTCGCTCGCGCGGAGCCGATGCCATGCCACGCGACCCGGTGAACGAGGGCGACGGGGCACCTCCGCTTGCGCGGAGCCGACGACGGCGTCTACGTCCTGCACTGGCTCGACGACGGGACACCTCCGCTCGCGCGGAGCCGACGGCAAGGGCGCCAGCACCCGCGTAGGCCAGCTCGGGACACCTCCGCTCGCGCGGAGCCGACTTCATGATGTTCCAGGCGCCGGACAGCAGGGACGGGACACCTCCGCTCGCGCGGAGCCGACGAAGACGGGGGCGATGTGGCTCATGACGCGGTTGGGACACCTCCGCTCGCGCGGAGCCGACCGCCCCGAGTTCACCCAGCCGCCCGCCGACGACGGGACACCTCCGCTCGCGCGGAGCCGACGCCCTCGAGACCGCGTCCTTGGCGTCCTCGACCGGGACACCTCCGCTCGCGCGGAGCCGACAGCGTCAGAGCGTTGACGTCGGCGGGGGTGTACGGGACACCTCCGCTCGCGCGGAGCCGACTTCGTAACCAGGCAGGTCTCTCCCAGGACCAACGGGACACCTCCGCTCGCGCGGAGCCGACGGCTCGGTCAGCGTGCGCGCGTGCATCAGCAGCGGGACACCTCCGCTCGCGCGGAGCCGACATCACTCAGGGTCCCCTCATGAAACCCACTCACGGGACACCTCCGCTCGCGCGGAGCCGACGGAGCCGCCATCTGCTCGGGCTCGGACTCGGCCGGGACACCTCCGCTCGCGCGGAGCCGACCTCATCAACATCACGCCGTCCGCGTCGGCCAGCGGGACACCTCCGCTCGCGCGGAGCCGACGTCATCGGCCGGCAGCACTGGGCGGACGGGAGCGGGACACCTCCGCTCGCGCGGAGCCGACGGAACGACGGTCGCCAGCGGCCGCACGACCGCCGGGACACCTCCGCTCGCGCGGAGCCGACGACGCCATCGCCCGGCACACCATGACCCCGGGCGGGACACCTCCGCTCGCGCGGAGCCGACGTTGTTCCACTGGTCGGGCATCTTCCACTGGACGGGACACCTCCGCTCGCGCGGAGCCGACAGGGTCACCGCGGCGTTGCGGGTACCCGACTCCGGGACACCTCCGCTCGCGCGGAGCCGACAGCACCAGCCGACCGTCGAGCCCGAGGCGCCGCGGGACACCTCCGCTCGCGCGGAGCCGACGCCCCCATCCACTCCTTCACGAAGTCCCCGAACGGGACACCTCCGCTCGCGCGGAGCCGACAGGACCGGGAGATCGCAGCGAATGACGACAAGCGGGACACCTCCGCTCGCGCGGAGCCGACACCATGACGAACGCGATGGTCCCCATGGTCACCGGGACACCTCCGCTCGCGCGGAGCCGACATCGACCGGGGCTACAAGACCACGATCGAGGGCGGGACACCTCCGCTCGCGCGGAGCCGACGAACAGGAGGCACACCTGCGCCGGTTCGGCAGCGGGACACCTCCGCTCGCGCGGAGCCGACTTGCAGTACATGCCGACCCGGCGGCCGGGCAGCGGGACACCTCCGCTCGCGCGGAGCCGACCCTTCGCCACCTGCGGTGTTAGAGCGTCTTGGTCATTTCTTTGCCTTGTGTGGGGTGGTGGGTCTGGTTATGGGGTGGCGTGTAGAGATCACGACGTCGTGGTTCGGGTTGGACGTTGAGTTCGGCATCGAGGGTAATTCTTCTTGCGGTGCCGTGAGTTGGGATTGTGCTGGTCGGGGGGTGTTGTCAGTGGGTGGTGTTAGAAGAGCGTGTTATGGACGACGTGGATGCTCCGCTGGTCGATGTGCGGTTGTGGGGTAAGGAGCGCGGGTTGCCGTGGCCGTATCCGTTGGTCTGTCATCTGCTGGATACGGCGGCTGTGTTCGGGGCGTTGTGGGATGGGCTGCTGGATGACGGGGCGCGGGGGCGGATCGCTTCCGGGCTCGGCCTGAGCGTGGAGGATGCCCGGCCGGTGCTGTCGTTCTGGGCTGGGCTGCATGATCTGGGGAAGATCACTCCGGTGTTCCAGGCGCAGGTGCCGACAGCATTCAGGGCGGTGGCTGGGGATGCGTCGTATGTGGCGGCTGCGGGTGCGGAGGGGTTGCGGGGGTTCCGGCATGAGCAGGGGACGCATTGGTCGCTGGTGGGGCTGCTGGGGGAGATCGGCTATCGGGTGGGCCGGTCACCGGCGGGGAGTCTTGCGCATCAGGTGGCGCAGTGGCTGGGCGGCCATCACGGATGCTTCGCAGGAGTGGTGCCGTTGCGGCAGGCGGCGGCCGCGTCGCGGTATCAGACGGGGCTGGGGGAGGGGGGCTGGCAGGAGCAGCGGCGCCGGCATCTGCTGGAGCTGCGCCGGGTGGTGGGGGGTGTGGCGGTGCCGGCGGGGGAGTTGTCGGCGGAGACGGCGGTCCGTTTGTACGGGCTGGTGGTGCTGGCGGACTGGCTGGCCAGTGATGTCGGCTGGATCAGGCGTCTGCTGCCGGGCCGGGACTGGGCGGGACGGCCGCGGGATTTGGATGAGCACTTCGCGCGGGCGGTGAAGGCGGCGCCGGGCGCGGTGTGGGCGGCCCGGCTCGGGCGGGCCCGGTTCCCGCAGGAGTCGGGTCTGGACTTCGGTGACCTGTTCCCGTTTCCTCCCAACGCGCTGCAGCGCGATGTTGCGGAGGCTCTGCCGGGGGCGGTGGCCGGGGAGGGGTCGGGGCTGGTGGTGGTGACGGCGCCGACGGGGGACGGCAAGACGGAGGCGGCTTTGTTCGCGGCAGCAGTGATGGGGCGGGCCTCGGGGGCGCGGGGCCTGTATTTTGCGCTGCCGACGATGGCGACCGCGGACGCGATGTTCGGTCGGGTCGGTGCTTTCGCGGAGCGGGTGCTGACGGGGGAGCGGGCGTTGTTGCTGATGCACGGTGCGGCCTGGCTGAGCACCGTGATGGACAGCGCACCCAGCACGGTTGTGGAGCCGGCCGACCGCTGGCTGCCGCCCCCGCCCGCCCCGCACGCCACCATTCCCATTCCGCCGGGGCCGGCCGGCCCCGACGAGGACGGCCTGCCTGGGGGCGGTTTCAGTGCTTCCCGGGCGACGGCGTTGGAGGCGGATGCGTGGCTGCGGCAGAGCCGGCGCGGGTTCGCCGCCCCGCTGGGTGCGGGCACGATCGACCAGGTCCTGGCCGGTGTTCTGCCTCTGCGTTACAACGTGCTGCGGCTGTTCGGGCTGGCGGACAAGGTGCTGATCGTGGACGAGGCGCACGCCTACGGTCCGTGGATGCAGACGCTGATGGTGCGGCTGCTGGAGTGGCTCGGCGCGTTGCGGGCCCCGGTCGTCCTGTTGTCCGCGACGCTGACGGGCCGGACGGTGACCGCGCTGGTGGATGCCTACCGGCGTGGTGCCGGCTTCACCGAGCCCAGCCAGGTCTCCCCGGCCTATCCGGGGTGGTTGTTCGCGGGTGCGCGCACCGGGACGGTCGCCCGGGTGCGGGCGGTGGGGACAGCACGCTCCCGCACCCTGGATCTGTCGCTGCGGCCGGTGGGCTGGGACGTGAAGGACACCAGCACGGTGCTGCGGGCGGACGGGCGCAGGAGCGCGTTGCGCGAGGTCCTGGCACCGGTCGCAGCCTACGGCGGGACGGCCCTGGTGTGCTGCACGACTGTCGCGGAGGCCCAGCGGACCTTCCGTGACCTGCAGCAGGCGTTCCCGGATCTCGCGCGGCGTGAGGGCGGGATCCGGCTGCTGCACTCGCGGTATCCCGGTCTGCTGCGCCAGGAGATCACCGCCGCCTGCGAGGCCGCCTACGGCAAACCCGCCCCTCACCTGCCCGCAGCCCACAGGCCGGCGTCGGTTCTGGTGGCCACACAGATTGTCGAGCAGTCCCTCGACTTCGACTTCGACCTGGTCGTCAGCGACCTCGCACCGCTCGCCCTGCTGCTGCAGCGTGCTGGCCGCGGGCGTCGTCATGCCCGCGGCGCCCGCGGCCGGCCCGCGTGGGCGGCGGCCGAGGAGCGGCCGGCCCTGGTGGTCCTGGAACCCGTCGACAGTGCCGGTGCCACCGACCCGCCCCGCTCCTGGGGCGACGTGTACGACCACGGGCTGCTGCTGCGCACGGCCGCCCTGCTGCGGGACAAGACTGCATCCGGTGTCGCCGTGCCCGGTGACGTCCAGGACCTCGTGGACGCCGTCTACGCCGAGGACTTCACCCTGCACCTGGAGCAGGCCGGCCGTGAGGACGCCGGCGCGGCGGCCCGCCGGCTGCATCTGCTGGACCAGCGCCGTGAAGGCAGCCGGCTCGCGGAGGAGACCCTCGCCGCCATGACCGGCATCAGCGCGCCCTACCAGGTCCGCGGTGACTTCTCCCGGCTCAGCCAGGGCACGGCCGAGGCCGTCGGCGACCTGCTCACCACGCGGCTGGGTGCCGACACCGGACGGCTGCTGCTCCTGTTCACCCAGGACGACGGCACACCGTCGCTCGACGAGAACGGGGCGCTCCCCCTGCCCGGCGAAGCCGCGCTGGCGCGGACGGCGCTGCGCCGGATCGTCGCCCGCAGCGTCCCGGTCCCCGGCACCTGGCTGCCCCCCACCGCCGAACGCCCGGCTCTGCCGGCGGCTTGGCGTACCCAGTCCCACCTGCGTGACCTCGTTCTCCTGCACCTCACCCGCTCAGGCAGCGAAGGCGGTGACCCGGTGTGGACGGGCCAACTGACAGGCAGATCAATCCAGTTCACGCGCACGACAGGAGTGGAACGTATCTGACCACTTCTCCCGAACCGGTTGCTTACTGTTCATGAAGCGCTCTTCACTGGAAGCACACATCCTCCCCTCGGACCGGTGAACAGAGGGGACGGGTGTGGAACTGCCCGCTCGCGCGGGCCACAAGGGGGAATCGCCCGGGGCGCTGTCCATGACGCGCTGGGGACACCTCCGCACGCGCGGAGCCCCGCCTCTCATTGTGTCCGAACACCGTCAGGAGCGTGAGTGTCACGGTGCCGTCCTTCCCTCTCGACACAGCCGGCTGGCTGCCGCCCCTGTGGATCGCCTCCGCCCTCACGGCCGAGGACGGCACGCCTCCCGAGAGCGTGGGGCTGCGGACCGTCCTGGAGCGCAGCCATCAGATCAGCGCGCTCGCGATCACCGAACCGCCCGCCTACTCCGCGGTGCTGCGGGTGCTGTACGCGCTGACCGCCCGGGTGTGCGGGCTCGATGTCGACGACGATGGCAGCGGCCGGGACTGGTCGGAGCGGCGCCTGGACATCTTCGACGCTGGCCGTCTGCCCGCCGACGGCATCAGCGACTACTTCAGCACGTGGGGCCCGCGCTTCGACCTGCTGGACCCGGTACGCCCGTGGATGCAGGATCCCCGCCTGTTCGAGCAGTGCGACCCGCAGAAGTCGGCGGGTGTCAACAAGCTGGTGCCCACCCGCGCTTCGGGTAACAACCACGCCTGGTTCTCCCACGTCCAGGACGCAGCCCCGGACCCGGCGCCGGCCGCTGAGGCGGCCCTGAGTCTGCTGACCTGGCACTACTACGGTCCTTCCGGGCGGGGCTCGGCCCGCACCGTCAACGGCCAGAGCACCGCCAGCATGATCGCGGGCCCGCTCCGCGGAGCCCTCTCTTACCACCCCGAGGGCGCCACCCTCTTCGAGTCACTCCTGGCCGGCCTGCTGCAACCCGACCCGCACGTCCGGCGCGAAGAGGACCCCTGCATGTGGGAGCGGCAAGACCTCCCCGACCCCACCGCCGCACCCGCGGCCCCGGCAGGTCCCTGTTCACGACTGACCGCCGCCTCCCAGCACGCGCTGCTCCTGATCCCGGACCCGCAGCAGCAGGCGATGGTCTCGGACGCGTTCATCACCTGGGCCTACCGTGACGGCCGCCTGCCCCGCACCGACCCGTACCTGATCTGGCAGGTCAGCCAGCAGGGCAACTCCTACCCCCGGCCCGCGGACGCGGGGCGCGCGCTGTGGCGCGACGTCGACGCCCTCCTGCTCGCCGAGCCCGGCGGCACCGCCCAGGCCCGCCGGCCCGAAGTCTTCCGCACCGCCCTGGAGATCTCCGACGCTGCCGTAAGGCCGCTCGCGGTACGGGCCCTCGGCTTCGACCAGGACGGCCAGGCCAAGGACCGCCAGTTCGTCACCGGACTCACCCCGCCCGTCCTGGACCACGCCGAAAACGACAACCCCGGCACCGCGTCGGCGGTGGGCCGGCTCAGGAACTACGGCGAGATGTACGGACGGCGCGTCGAGTACGCCGCCCGCCGCGCCTGCACCCTGTACATGCGCGAGTCCAAGGCGAAGGAAGCCGACGCCTGGGCCGAGCAGGCATCCGCCCTGTACTGGCCGAGGGCGGAGGAGGAGTTCTGGGCCCGCTTCGCCGGGCTGGACCGCACCGGGGCCCTCCTGGTCGACGCCGGTCTGGACGCGGCCACGGCCCGGGCCGCCTTTCTCAAGATCGCCGAAGCCGCCTACGACACCGTCACCGCACCGGTGTGCCACGTCCAGCGCGGTGCCCGTGCCGTCGCCGACGCCCGTATCGAGCTCTACGGCCCCCGCCGCACCAGCCGCTGACCCCTCCACGCCCGATCCCTGTGCGACCGCCCAAGGAGATTCACCCTATGACCGCACCCGCACCCGCACCCGCCCCAGCTCCGCCTCGCGCGGGCCTGTACCGGGCCTTCGTGGAACACATCGCCACCCGATGCGCCCAGGATCCCGGGGTGCGCGTCGCCCTGCGCAAAGGACTGCGTCGTGACCTTGACGACGTACGCGGCCTGCACCGCATCGTGGCCGCCTGGCTGCCGGAAGACTGCACGCAGGCCGAGGAGCGGGCCTTCTACGCCGTCGCCGCGATGATCGCAGACCGGCCCCGCCACTCCTTCCACACCACCGCCGACAGCGATGAAAGCCCGGATGCCACCGCACCTTCCGGCAGTGAACCCGCCGCCGCAGCCACCGATGTCGCCGGACAGGCTGCAGCCGCCGGCCCCCGGTGGCCGCCCAGGGACAGCCTGGGCGCTTCCTACGCCCGGGCCGTGCTTGCCCAGGCTGGCCGCGGACTCGCCGAGAACACGGCCGAAGCCCGCCTCAACCTGCTGACCCGGCAGAGCCTGCCCGGAATCCACCGTCATCTGCCCGGCAGCATCCGCCACCTGCGGGACGCGGGCGCCGACGTCGACTTCGCCGTCCTCCTGGACGACCTGGCCACCTGGCCCTACCGCTCCAAAACCACCGCCCGGCGCTGGCTGAAGGACTACTACCGCACCCGCCGCGCCCCCCTGGAAGCAGCAGCCCGAACCCGCGACACCCACCAGCCCGACGACCCCACCGACACCGACTGACCAGCCACAACAGCCGTTCCCCGCCAGCTCATCAACCGCAGGGAGAAACCCTCATGAAACTCCACGCCCGCTTCATCGACATCCACATCATCCAGTCCGTGCCGTTCGCCAACCTCAACCGCGACGACACCAACTCCGTCAAGACCGTCCTGTACGGCAACGCACTGCGCACCAGGGTCAGCAGCCAATGCTGGAAGCGCGCCACCCGCTCGGAGTTCGAGCGGCTCACCGGCGACAGCACCCTGCGCACCCGCCGCATCGCCCACGCCGTCACCGCCGAACTCACCACACGCAACTGGCCCCCAGCTCTTGCGGAACGCGCCGGCGCCCACGTCGCGGCGGCTGTCGGCAAGTTCGAACTCGAAGAAGCCGGCGAACCCAAGAAGCCCGTCCCCAACCGGGTCGTGACCAACGCCATGATCTACGTCCCCGGCATCGCGGTGACCGAGCTCGCCGATCTCGCCGACGCACACCGTGAGGAGCTGGAGGGGGCCAAGGACATCACCAAGAAGGGCGACATCAAAGCCTCGATCCTGCCCAAGCAGCAGATCGACACGATCCTGCGCAGCCGCAACGCGGTCATCAACCTCTTCGGCCGCATGCTCGCCGAAGTCGACCAGGCCGGCGTCGACGGCGCCGTCCAGGTCGCCCACGCCATGACCACCCACGCGGCCGACGTCGATCTGGATTACTTCACCGCCGTCGACGACGTCTCCTCCCTGTGGCAGGACGCCACCGGCAGCGCCCACATGGGCCACGCCGAGTTCAGCGCCGGCACCTTCTACCGCTACGCCACCGTCGACCTCGACGAACTCACCACCAACCTCGCCGGCTCCGACACCGACATCCAGGCCCTCCTGGCCGGTTTCCTGACCGCATTCACCCTCGCCGTCCCGCAGGCCAAAAAGAACTCCACCGCCCCCCACACCCTCCCGCACCTGGTCCACCTCGCCGTCCGCGCCGACCGGCCCGTCTCCTACGCCGCCGCCTTCGAACAGCCCGTGCGCGCAGCAGCCCACACCGGCAACGCCGCCCCCTCCATCGACGCCCTGGCCCAGTACGCCGAGGCCACCGCCTCCTTCCTGGGCACCAGCCACCTCCTCACCCGCGCCTGGACCAGCCCCGAACTCAAAGACCTGCCCGACACTCTCGGTGAACGCACCGACGGACTGGACGCCCTCATCACCGCCGCCGTCGCCCACGCCGCCACCGGCCAGCTCCAGGACACCCGCGCATGAACACACCAGCGCCCGTGCCCGGTCTCCTGCTGCGGCTGGCCGGACCCCTGCAGTCCTGGGGCGAGCACAGCCACTTCAACGACCGCGACACCCTCGCCTTCCCCACCCGCTCCGCCGTCACCGGCCTGCTCGCCGCAGCCCTCGGCCGGCCACGCCGCCAACCCCTCGGCGACCTCACGGACATCAGCCTCGCCGTCCGCGTCGACCGCCCCGGCACCCGGCTACGCGACTTCCACACCGTCGGCGGCGGCCTCAGCGGCCCACGCAGCGTCATCACCGCCGACGGAACCCGCCGCAGCGCCGACACCGCCACCCTCACCAGCACCCGCTGGTACCTCGCCGACGCCGCCTTCACCATCGCCCTCACCCGCCCCGACCACACCCCACCCCCCACCACCTGGACCCAAGCCCTCAACACCCCCCGCTGGCCCCTCTACCTCGGCCGCCGCTCCTGCCCCCCGGCCGGACCCCTCCTCCTCGGCCACAGCACCCACGCCCTCCACGACCTGATCCACCTGCCCCTTGCCGCACCCGCCCCCCGCACTCAGCACCCCGAAAACCAGACCCTCCCGGTCCTTTTCCTGTCCGACCAGCCGTTGACCGGCCTCCCCGACCCCGACCGGCCACCGCACGACGACGTCGGCCAGGAACACTCCACCGTCCTCGACGCCCCCCTCGACTTCACCCCCGCCCGCCGCCGCTACCGCTCCCGCCCCCTCTACCGCCGCACCCTCACCCTCCCCACCGACCGCTGCCACGGCTACGGAACCCGCCAACTGCACGCACTGGCCGCCTACACCTCAGACACCTACACCCCCGCCCTGCGCCCCCTCCAGGAAAGGAGCCCCCGGTGACCCTGTGGCTCACCCGCCTCACCCCCAGCCCCGCCTCCCCCCTGGCCCGACGCGAACTGGGCGCAGCCGGCCAGATCTCCCTCCACCGCCGGGTCATGTCTCTCTTCCCCGACGGCATCCCCGACCAGGCACGCACCCGCTTCGGCGTCCTCTTCCGCGTGGAAGACACCCCGGCCGGCAGCCACCTGCTCATCCAGAGCAACCAACAACCCACCACCGACCGCCTCCCCCACGATTACGGCACCCTCATCAGCCGCCCCCTCGACCAGCTCCTCGACGCCCTCACCCCAGGCCGCACCCTCCGCTACCGCTGCGCCGCCTCACCCGTCCGCAAACCCGGAGCCACCACCCGCTCCCTTTACCAACTGCCCGCCGTCGTCGACCTCCACGGAGAAGCCGCCGACGCCTGGTGGCACCGCCAAGCCGACCAAGCCGGACTCAAACCGCTGACCCTGCACTCCCAGCCCGCCGAAACCGTCCACGACCACCAACGCCCCCACACCCCCACCAGCAAGGAACGCGGCAACCGCGTACGCCACCACCGGGTGCGCTTCGACGGCACCGCCACCGTCATCGACCCCGACCTGCTGCGCATCGCGATCCACAACGGCATCGGCCGCGGCAAGGCATACGGCTGCGGCCTGCTCAGCATCGCCCCAGCACCGGACCCCACATGAGCGCACCCACCCAGTCAGGGCAAGGCCGCAGACGCCTAGCCGCCCCCACCATCGCCATGCTCCCGCGCGTCATCGACTCCCTGTCCTTCCTCTATCTTGACGTCGTGCGCGTCCACCAGGACGACACCGGAGTCTGCGCCGAGATCACCACCGAGCGACGCGGCCGGGAAACTGTCTACCTGCCCACGGCAGCCCTCGCCTGCGTCCTCCTGGGCCCCGGCACCTCGATCACCGCACCCGCACTGGCGACCTTCGCCCGACATGGCACCACGGTCGTGATCTGCGGAATGGGCGGCGTACGCAGCTATGCCACCGCCACCCCTGCCAACCTCACCACCACCTGGCTCGAACACCAGGCCCACGCCTGGGCCGGCGACACCCGCCGCCTCTCCGTCGCCACCGCCATGTACGAACACCGATTCGGCCCCGGGCAAGCCCCACCAGGCGCCACCCTCCAGCAACTGCGAGGCCTCGAAGGACAACGCGTCAAAGCCCTCTACAAACTCCTCGCCAAACAGCACCGCATCGGACGCTTCCGCCGCACCTACGACCCCGACTCCTGGGACACCCAAGACCCCGTCAACCTCGCCCTCTCCGCCGCCAACACCTGCCTGTACGGCATCGTCCACGCAGCCATCACCGCCCTCGGCTGCAGCCCCGCACTCGGCTTCGTCCACAGCGGCAACCAGCAAGCCTTCGTCTACGACATCGCCGACCTCTACAAAGCCGAACTCACCCTCCCGCTCGCCTTCTCCCTCCACGCCTCCACCCAGCCGGAAGCAGAAGCCCGCCGCTCCTTCCGCGACGGCCTCCGCCTCTTCCGCCTCATGCCCCGCATCACACGCGACCTCCAAACTCTGCTCGCACCCGACACCTCACCCCACGACGATCCGGACTTTGACGAGCAACTCGTGGACCTCTGGGACCCCGTCACCGGCGCCGTTCCCGGCGGCACCAACCACGCCCCCGACTGACCGAGAGGCCCCGCCGCGATGCCCGCCATGACCGTCATTTCTGCCACCGCCGTCCCAGACCACCTCCGCGGCGCCCTCACCCGCTGGCTCCTCGAAGTCACCCCCACCCTCTACATCGGCACCATCTCAGCTCGCGTTCGTACCGAACTCTGGAACTCCCTCACCGACTGCCTCACCGAAGGCAGCGCTGTCCTGGCGTATCCCGCTGCCAACGAGCAAGGCTTCACTCTCCATACCGCTGGCCCCCAACGCCGCGACCCACTCGACTTCGAAGGCCTCACCCTCATCGCGTTCAAACGCGCCAACGCCAGTCAAGAAATTGCAAACCCCTCCTAGAAGACCAGGTCACGAAGTGTCCGCTCCGCGCTCGCGGAGGTGTCCCGTCCTGGGCTCACCGACTTGCTTGCGGCCGAAGGTCCGCTCCGCGCTCGCGGAGGTGTCCCGGAACTCCCGGGCAGTCGAGGGAAATGGCGGGCGTCCGCTCCGCGCTCGCGGAGGTGTCCCGTTCCGGATCACAAAGAAGACCCCGAAGCGGATGTCCGCTCCGCGCTCGCGGAGGTGTCCCGGTGTCGCCGGAGACGAGCGCGATGAGCTTGGTGTCCGCTCCGCGCTCGCGGAGGTGTCCCGCTCATCTGGACGGGCAGGGAGACGATGCCGCAGTCCGCTCCGCGCTCGCGGAGGTGTCCCGCCGAGCCCGCCGCAGACCAAGGTCGTCACCGAGTCCGCTCCGCGCTCGCGGAGGTGTCCCGCCTCGGCGCCCTCGATCCTCACTATGTCTACAGTCCGCTCCGCGCTCGCGGAGGTGTCCCGGCAACTGTGGCACCCACGATGACCATCCCGCGGTCCGCTCCGCGCTCGCGGAGGTGTCCCGATGATCGCGCCGCCTGCGAGCAGAGCGCCGAGGTCCGCTCCGCGCTCGCGGAGGTGTCCCGTCCGGCACCCCCTCGGGCCCGCTGGGCACGTCGTCCGCTCCGCGCTCGCGGAGGTGTCCCGTCCCCGCAGCAGGACTACAGTCGGACCATGCCGTCCGCTCCGCGCTCGCGGAGGTGTCCCGCCTGGCCACCGGGAGATGGCGTACCGGGAACGGTCCGCTCCGCGCTCGCGGAGGTGTCCCGCTGTCGCCCATGTACACCGCGCCGGACGCGAAGTCCGCTCCGCGCTCGCGGAGGTGTCCCGTCGCTGCGCCCCCGCGGTAGCGCAAGGAACAGGTCCGCTCCGCGCTCGCGGAGGTGTCCCGGTCCTCGGCGGCTCGATGAAGGAGATGGCCGGGTCCGCTCCGCGCTCGCGGAGGTGTCCCGCCCCAGTGTCCCGACGGTGTCTTTGTCCGACGGTCCGCTCCGCGCTCGCGGAGGTGTCCCGCCGCCGAGGACCTCGCCAACAGCGGCCGAGAGGTCCGCTCCGCGCTCGCGGAGGTGTCCCGGCTCCCGGGTTGGCCTGAGCCGCGAGGTGGAGGTCCGCTCCGCGCTCGCGGAGGTGTCCCGCAGCCCCCGGCCCCCGGCCAGATGCCCGCGCCGTCCGCTCCGCGCTCGCGGAGGTGTCCCCTGCTCGCGGTATGGGGCCAGGGGGACGAGATCGTCCGCTCCGCGCTCGCGGAGGTGTCCCGTTCTCGACGGGGGCTCTGTCGAAGGCGAACGAGTCCGCTCCGCGCTCGCGGAGGTGTCCCGGTGTAGGAACCGCCCGTGCCGCCGGCGCCCGTGTCCGCTCCGCGCTCGCGGAGGTGTCCCGTGGGGGCAGCCGGGCACCATCGCGCTGGACCGGTCCGCTCCGCGCTCGCGGAGGTGTCCCGGCGGTACAGGGCGTGGTCTTCGGCGTTGTACAGTCCGCTCCGCGCTCGCGGAGGTGTCCCGCGGTCGACAAAATCTACGGCCGGGGTCGGAAGGTCCGCTCCGCGCTCGCGGAGGTGTCCCGTCGTCCCGTGACCAGACCTTGAGGCCGTCGTCGTCCGCTCCGCGCTCGCGGAGGTGTCCCGGTGCCGGCCGACTCGCGGAGCCGCCAGTAGCGGTCCGCTCCGCGCTCGCGGAGGTGTCCCGATTCTGCGCGCCGGATCGCCCATCGGACCCTCGTCCGCTCCGCGCTTGCGGAGGTGTCCCGCCGCCCGCAGCGCGCGCGGTCCGCTGGTTGAAGTCCGCTCCGCGCTCGCGGAGGTGTCCCGACGCTGGACGCGCGCGAGGAGAGCGAGGGGAGGTCCGCTCCGCGCTCGCGGAGGTGTCCCGGTGTTCAAGGATGTCGTCGCCCGGCAGGAGGAGTCCGCTCCGCGCTCGTGGAGGTGTCCCGTCAGAGGGCGCGGCGCCACGCTCCGACGAAGCGTCCGCTCCGCGCTCGCGGAGGTGTCCCGATCTGCATCTCAGGCATCAGGCCACCTCCAGGGTCCGCTCCGCGCTCGCGCAGGTGTCCCGTCCTTCTGGTACGTCTTCAGGAGACGCGTGTCGTCCGCTGCGCGCTTGCGGAGGTGTCCCGCCGCTCGCATGGGGCAGGGTCAGACGCCGGAGGTCCGCTCCGCGCCCGCGGAGGTGTCCCGATGTCGTCGACGTCCTGCGGGCCGCCCCCGAGGTCCGCTCCGCACCCGCGGAGGTGTTCCGAGATGCGTGACCTCCGCGGACAAGGCCCCGGAGTCCGCTCCGCGCCCCCGGAGGTGTCCCCGTCCTCGGCACCCCGATCCCGGAAAGCGCTGCAAGCACTCGGACTCATTGCTGCGATAGGGATCGCGCGTGGGGGTTGAGAATGACGAAGGGTGGGGCGATGGACTGGTACGAGTTCGAGGGGCCGGAGTAGCGCATGCCGAAGTGGTTGGAGACGTACCTCGCCGGCTACTTCCTCAGTCTGGTCGTGATGGAGTGGACCTGCCTCAGCGTGATGCCGACGCCCACAGTGTGGCGGTGGCTGTACGTCGCGCTTGTGATGGGTCCGGTAGCGGCGTTCGGGATGAGCCTGTACCTGTCCGGGCTCTACGGCGTGATCATGTTGTTGGGGCGAAGGGGCGGACGATGACGAGCAAGCTGGAGGGGTCGAAGTGAGCGAGCCGCGGATTGACGAGTGGGTCGGACTGACGAAGTCGGCCGAGAGGTACCAGCCCTTCTGGGAGAGCGTCAGGGCGAGGGAGGCGCTGGGCAACCCCGTGTCGTACGTCGTGATGACCGGCAAGTACGTCATGCAGACATCCACGGACATCGAGCTGGCCAGGCTGTTCGCGGAGCACCAGTACTCCGACCAGGACGAGGTCGGAGAGTTCGAGTGGGTGCCGGACGAACACATGAGCCATTTGCAGCACCTTCGGTACAGGAACGCGCACACCGGGGAGTGGGAGTCGACCATCAACTCCATCTCGGCGGTGCCGGCTTTGCCGGAGGTGTCCCGGTGAGCATCGACTGGCGAACGCTGGAGGACAGCCTGCTGCGGCGGGCGCTGAAGGCGGAGTCGTTCCGCGTGCTGTACGGCGGGGCAGCGCGGAGCGCGGACGGTGAGCCGGTTCGGTCGGTCACCGGCCGTATGACCGTGCATCCGCCGGCCTACCACCCGATTCGTCCGGGCGAGTTGAGCAAGTAGGCCCTGGCGGGCCGGCGAGTATCGACGATTTGAAAACCGTGCCGGGAAGTTGGGAGATGGGAATGACGGACGAGTTGACGCCCGGCGAGAAGGCTATGGAGCAGATGAACGCCGCTCTCGGTGGGCGCCTGGTGGAGGAGTACCGGAGGGGTGCCGAGTGGGTGCTCGCCGAGATCAAGCACGAGGCCGGCAGGTTCCCGGACGCGGTGGTCGCTCAGGTCCTGACCGCGCTCGCGAGTCAGACCGAGGCCCGTCTGGAGAAGGCGCTCCACGCGCGCGAGGCCGAGCTGGCTACGAGAGAGGACTGAACGACGTTGGGGGGGTTCGTGAACAAGGGGATGATCGCTGCGGCCGTGGCCGCGGTGTTCCTCGTCGCTGGCTGCGCCGGCGGGGGAGACGGCGGAGGGTCGTCTGCGAAGTCGACCGCGGCGAAGGCCGAGGCCAACCCGGAGGCGACTGAGTGCTTCGTCGGGGTGATCAAGGCGCTGAGGCTGGTCTTCGGGAAGGTGAAGGGGGATACCCCTGCCGGAACGGCCTCGGAGGAGGAGGCGTTCGCCGAGTTCGGCGTCAAGGCGCAGGGGACGCCGACGTGGGACATCCACGAGGAGTACCAGAAGATGGGTGTGCGGGAGTTGGCGCAGGGCCAGCGGGCGACGACGGTGGACGCGCTGGCTGCGTACGCGCCCTCGGTGAAGAAGGAGTGCGTGCAGGCGTACTCGGAGGGGAGCTGACGTGCAGAAGACACCTACGCGTGGGGGAGCGATGAGGGGTGCTACGGGGGCGGCCATAGGTACCGCGATAGTGCTGGGGGCGCTCAGCGCGTGCACGGCTGCTCCAGAGGCGTCCCACACCGTTTCCCACGCGGTCTCGTCGGCGCCGGTTCACGGGTCCAGCAAGCATCCGTCCGCCAAGGCGCACCAGGCCGTGAAGAAGAGACCCGCGCCGCGGCCCGTCACCACCGACCTTCGATTCAGCGGGGACATCAAGGGGACGGTACGTGGAGCGCTGAAGATCCAGTCGGTCAAGACTGGAGCCCACTACGACTACAACACGGACGATGGGGTCACCCAGTGCGTCATGCCGGCCGATGACGGTGCCTGGAGCGCGCAGATCATCGTGCGCCTGAAGGGTATCGACTGGCAGATCACCGTGAGCAACGGTGACTCCTTCGGCGCCCCGAAGCCGGGCAAGTACCCGGCGGTGCACGAGACCGATGTCGGGTTCGTGAAGAACTCGCTGAGTTTCGAGGTCTCCTCGGACAAGGCCCCGGACAGCACCGTGATCGGGAACGGGGCCGGCGACTTCCAGTACGCCTTTTACCTGCCCGACGACCGGAACAAGGGGCAGGCGGAGGTCACGATTGACTCCGGCCTGACCTCCGGCACGCTGGACGCCTGGCTTGCTCCCTTCGAGCAGGAGAACGACCAGGAGAAGCCGCTGTTCCACGTGACCGGTCGCTGGTCCTGCACGGCTTAGCCCCAACTTTGCTTCCTGTCCGCTCCGCGCCCGCGGAGGTGTGACCGACCAGCCGGTCCCCGCTGACGGAGTTGTCCGGCAGCAGCTGGAGCTCGCGGCCGCGGACGTGGTCCGCGCGTACGCGGCCCAGACCCGCGAGCGCGCCGACCAGTTCGCCGCCGTCCTGGAAGACATCGCAGCCAGCGGGCTGCCCCGGTGGAGGACTGCACCCCGTGGGAGGAGCTGCGCGAGGCGCACCTCGCCCGGCTTGCATCCCAGCGGCCGGCCGTCGCCTGATGCCCCAAGGACACGGGCCCCGCCGTGCCCGGATCGTCTTCTCCGACTCCGCCGCCACGCAGCTGGAGAACATCACCAGCGAGGCGGACATCACGCCCTGGACCGCGCCGTGGTCGTCATCTTCGTCGACCCCGACATCGGCGAACCACTGCCCAGTGACATCGACGGCCCCCAGCTGCGCCAGTACACCGACGACGTTGAAGCCGTCCGCATCCTGTACTTCGTCACCGCGCTGCGCACCGTGGTTGTCGTCGCCTACATCGAGGTCTAACTGCGGCGCGTGAGGGCAGCGCGCACCGGCTCACAGGCAGCGCCGCGGCGGCGGAGCCTCCCGAAGGCCGGCGGCGCCGTCGAGAGGGGTTTCGACGAACCTGTCGGGAGGCCGCGGGACGCGGCGCGGCGAGCGACGGCGGGTCGGTGACCCGCGTCGCCGAGGCGGGGTCGTTGAGCCGGAGCACTTTCCTGAACGCGCTCAGCGGCCAGCGGATACCCACATGCAGCTCAGTGCAGGGCATCGTCGACGCGGTCGCCAGGTACAAGTCCCTGAGTCCCAAAGCCTGGAAGGCGCTGCATCGCCTGGAGCAGGCGTCCCGGGACGTCGCAGACGCCCGCACGGCGCTGCGGGAGGCACTGCACCGCGCGGCCGCTCCCGGAGTTGCCCCGGCTGCCACGGCCTGGGACGCCGTGGCAGCCGACGCCGACCCCGACATGTTGGTCACGCTGCGGAACCTGTACCGCGAAAGGCAGGCAGCCGCGCGCAGCGGTGGCCGGCAAGGAGATTCCGCTCACCGACGAGGACGGCCGGAAAACGCTCTGCTTGCGCCGGCGGCGGAGGTAACTCCCTTTCCCCCGGGGTAGCTTGCCCTGTTGTCTTCTGGGAGTACGTAGACGAGGGCGGGACTGGGAAGACAACGCGACCGAGGGCATCGGACTGTGACCGAGACCTGGGCACACACGGCCCCGGGCTGTCCGCTCCGAGACCGCGAGGTGAACACCGCACAGATCTCCCGTGCTCATTGTCATATACCAGCAAGGAGAAGCAGTGGCAGGCAAGCAGCTCACCACCCAGAATGCGCTGATCACGACTGCCTCGGTCGAGGTGAGGACGCTCACGATCAGCGGCAAGCAGGTCACCCTCGCTGTGTTCCGGCAACTCCGCCAGGGAACGCTCATCAGCGAGGACGGCACCCTCAACGGCGAACTCTGGGGTGTCGTGAATTACCACCCCGACAAGTGCGCCGATGCCGCTCACCACTGGCACGTCGTCTATCAGCACGGTACCGACCTGTTTCGCGCTGCAGTGCCTCAGACTCCAGAGTTCGACCGCGGTCCGCTGCGCCATGTGCCCCAGACCTTCCACAGCGCGGCGGCGGACCGGCACGTGACGAGCCATGTCCTGGAATGGTTGACGGGACGGACCGACGAGCAGTGGTTGAAGGTCCCCAGTTACACCGGGGATCGTGTGAGCGACACCGTCACCATGAATACCACTCACGGTTTCAAGGTCACGGGAGACGCATCGGAGGCAGCGATGGCCGCCCTCGCGGCCAGGGGCGTGTTGAACGAGCGGACGCAGTCGCTCGCTAACGCGCGGAGCAAGCTGAGTGATCCGCCTGGCCCATTTGAGACGGTGGAGACCAAGCAGCAGCAAGTGACCCGCGCACAGGAAGCATTCAAGGAAGCACAACAGGCGTTCCATTCCGCTTGCGTCGACCTGGAACGCGAAGTGGCCGTGTGGGGCAGCCATGCGGATACCGTCGCTGCCCTAGCTCAGGCGGTGCGAACAGAGGCAGAGCGACGTGAACGGCACCGTGCCGCGCACGCCACGATTGCCGCCCTCCCGCAGTTGTTCATCGCAGTTTGACCATGGCCCGGGAGTACGTGGACGAGGGCGAGGCGTTCGAGGATGTGCCGACCGAGGGGCATCAGCCTCGGACCGAGGCGGTCATTCAGGTGGCGGTCGGCGGGACTCCCCGTCGGTCGCCACGGTTCGAAGGGATCGGTTTTTGACGAGATGCCCGCGAAGAATAGGCTGGTCAGGACGCCCGCGACGAAGGCGCCCGTGAAAAAGACCACCACCGCGAAGAAGACGTCGGTCGCGAAGAAGACGACGACCAAGGAAGCGGCGGACCGCAAGCCCGGGCGTAGCGCTAGGACACGGTCTTAACCTCGGGACCTTCTTGCCAGTGTCTGGTTCCATCCCCCGCTGAACGTCACGGATGGACGGGGAGTCAGGTCCTCCCCGCGCAGCGCACCGGCCGCCCGACCGGAGCCTCCCGGTACGGGTGCAGCTTCGGCGGCGCTCCTGTGCCGGGGAGCGGGGGTTGTAAGTGAGAGCGCGGTCGCAGCTTCGGCAACGCCCCGCCCTCAGATCCAGGGTCCGGTAGGCCGGTTGTCCTGATCCGCCCCCGCGTCAGCTTGGCCCTGGGATGATCAGGCCGTTACTGGACAGCAGCGAAAGGTGCGGGGAGCGCGATGTGGGACTACTCGGAACTCAGCGCGGAGGCACGCAAGCTAGGAGGCCCTGATGCACTACGGGCGGCCTACGTCCAGCTCGGGCGGCGGCTAGGCCAGCGGCGAGCCTTCATTCTCGGTGCCCTTGCCGTCAGCGTGCCGGTGGCTGGGTGGAAGGTCTTGAAGGACTACCGCGACCGCCGCGCCGTCGCCGCTTCCCAGGCCACGGTTGTGACCTCCGAGGCTGCGCCCGCGACGGAGGAAGCCGTAGTCGCAGAGGCGGAGGCTGTACTCACGGCCGTTGAGGCCGCGCCAGTGGTCGACGAGCCGGAGCCCGCCGCCGAGTCCTCACCCTCGGCCACCGCAGCTCAGTCCACGCCGACGGCCGACACCGACGGGAAGGGCGACGCTAGGACTCCTCGGTCCTCCACGGGGGCGGCGGCCGGGGCGTGGACCTCAATCAGCTGCTGACGATGTCGAGCAGGTCCTGGAAACGGCGGTTTACATGCTCGTTCTCGCAGGAGCGGCGAATGTCCTTATCGGACTGAAGATCCTCAACGATCTTCTGGATGTCGCTGCGGCTGTTGAGAAACAGCTCCTTGATGATGGGTGCGGCACGGTTGCTGTAGAACACCTTCCGGTTGATCCCGGCGCCGTATCCACCGGGCTCGCCGATGTAACAGCGCACCATCCACTTCACGATCCCGGGCTTGACGTCGTCCGGAACCTCAGTGAGACCGCCGAACTCCTCGAACAGTCGCAGCGCGGGGCCGTGGGCCTCGTGCTGCTTCCAGTGGTGGCCGATGTCGTTGAGCTTGGCGAGCTGCTTCGCGAAAAAGTCCTTCCGCTGCCCCTTGTGGAGGTAGGGCAGCAGCCCAGCGGCGTGGGCCACACGCACGGTGAGCTCATCCAGCGAGGTACGCCCGAGCCGGTCCAGCAGGATCTTGGCGACGGCCAGGCGCACACCGTTTCGTATGAGTTCGCGCAGCTCCTGGAGCACCAGATAGGCGTTCTCACGGACGACATCGGCTTCTGAGTTGCTCAGAGCCGTACTCACGAGGACTTGGACGATCTCCTGCTGCCGTTGGTCCGGGGCATGCTCGAAGTCGGCCAGAAGGCGGGTGTCCAGCGTGATAGGGCCGGAGGCCTCGATGATCTGCTTGACCTCGTGCACCTCGATCAACGTGATCGGGTCCTTCGACAACACGGCGTCGATGCACGTCACGAAGGTGTACACGACATCTTCGAAGGCTGCTTCGTACTCGGAGTCCTCGTGCTCCAGGTCCTTGCGGATGTCGTATACCCGTGTCATCTTGCGCCACTCGGCGCGGCTGAGAAGCCCGATGCGGTAGGCGAGTTTGATCAAGTTGGAGGTCGTGTAATGCTCAACGTCCTCAGCGGTCTGGATCGGCGGGAGTTTCGGGTTCGCCGCCCTAGCGGCCTCGCCGGCAATGCCAACGCCCACGATCAGGATCTTGTCCTTGAGGTCCCGGACTGCGGCGTTGAACAGACGCTGACAGGCACTGCTGGGATCGACAGGCAGGATGCGACGCACCCTCTCGATCAAGTTCTTTGCCTGCCAGTCCGGCCTGATCTTCTGCATCAAGCCGGGCACTTCGTCGATCGTAGCGACCCCAACGGACGTCGCTACGACGACAACGCCTTCTCCGCTCAACTTGTCCTCACCTGGCATGAATTGAAACTCTCGGACGTCCAGGGTACGGACTCAGCTGCCCCAAAACCGCTGATATTCCACACGGGATCGCAGTGCGGGGGGATCTTGGGCCTGCCCTGGCTGGTCGCGAAGCTCTACGCCCGGATCCCACCCCGCCGGTTCGACGTTGCTTCCGTCATCGACACCCCCAAGGGCATGACCGAGATCGAGCGTGTCGGGCGCGGCTGGCAAACCTTGCTGGAGCGCGGCCTCCTTCACGGCCGCATCCGTTTCGAAGGCGCCTTCGCTGTGCTCGACCTCGATCACGCCCCAGCCCCAGCACCGTGGCTGCTCGGCGATGCCGCCCTCGCCAGTGCCTACAACACGGCCTACGAGCGCGTGTACCCCGGCGCGCTGATCGAACTGGGCGTCCCCGCTGCCGCCTTGAGCGGGCGTAAAGCCTGGGAGCAGTGGCCGTACGGCTGACGACTGCAGGCCCGGCTCCGTCAGGAGCGCAAGCTGGCCGTGTGGGCGCGGGAGGTTCTCGACGACCCGGACACGGTCGTGCTGGACACCGAGACCACGGGCATCCACGCCGAGGCGCGGATCGTGGAGATCGGTGTGCAACGGGAGTCCGGGGACGTCGTGATGAGCACGCTCGTCGATCCGGGCGAGCCGATTCCGCCGGAGGCGACCGCCGTGCACGGCATCACCAACGCCATGGTCTCCGGGGTGGCACCGCCGTTCGCCGAGATCGCCGACCAGCTCACCGCCGCGCTGACCGGCAAGCGGGTAGTGATCTACAGATCTGTGATGCGGATCTCGAATTTGCCTCATAGAGCTTGTAACACGATCTTGTTGAGGTGTCCTGGTCGGGCGTGACCGATGTGACGATTCAGCCGTTCGGGACGGTGTGAGTACTCGGCCGTGGA
>NZ_JBSFJE010000028.1:0-61898 GCF_053597895.1 Streptomyces sp. NPDC001220 | reverse complement strand
CCGTCTTCCATCAGCAATGCTGGAAGCGTGGATGCGACGACCGCTCCCCTCCGCGCCGAGCTGCTGAGGAACCACTACCGCAGCCGGCTGCCCGGGAGCCTCGGGGAGCTGGCGGGCCCCGTCGAGGGCGCCGTTGACCTGCCGCTCCACATCGTCTAGTCCGGACGGACGAGCTACAGCCTGGACCGCCCGAAGTCCAGCATGACCCTCTAGCGGGTCGTTCTGGCCGAAGGCCTGCGCGAGGACCTGGCCGCCTTCCTTCACCGTCGGCTGCCGGCCGAGCAGTGGGCCCGTTCTGCGTCGCCTGGTCAGCCCCTACATCCCCGACGCCTGGGAGGATGCCTTCCCCGATCTGCCGCGCACTGCTGCCGCGGCATGACGGCCGCGTGAAGCTTCCCTCGCTACGAGCGCCTCCTCGCCGACATCCTCGACCTTGGCTCCCCCTACTATCCCCTGGGGCTCACCGGCGGATACGCGGTGCAGGCCCACGGTCTGGTCGAACGCGTTAGCCGCGACCTCGACGTCGCCACCGAAAATCCCGCCCCGATGGATGAGATCGTCGCCTCACTGACGGCCGGCCTCACCGCGCGCGGCTGGCGGACCACGCATGTCCAGACCCCCTACGATCCTGTCCTCTCCCTCGATGATGTGATCGGCACCAAGGTCCGCGCTCTTGCCGACCGTGGCGACGTCCGCGACCTCATTGACGTGAGGCCGCCTCCCGCCACCGCTTCATCGCCGACCTTGAAGCACTCGGCCGCCGACGTGCCCACGATGAATTCAGCCTCGAAGACCTTCGTGACCGGCTCACCGGCGCGGACTGGTACGAGGACGAGAACTACACCGCCTACGGACTGAACGCCCAGCAGATCGCCGAACTCACAGCGTGGGCACTGGAATGGGCACAGGACCTGGGAACACGGATCCACGACGAAGACGACTGACTCCCCCACGCATGAAAGCAGGCGAGGTCGACACCCACAGGCCTGCAGGCGGCACCACCGGCGTGCGCTCCAGACGAACCCGTCCCCAGTCCCGACAGCACGCGCCCGGACAGGGCGCCGTTACGTCGCCTCGGCCCGGCACACCATTCAGGTGGACGCGCCGGCCTACCTGAAGGAACTGGCCAGAGAGCGCAAGCGGCACGCGGTACTGCGTGAGCGGGACGGCCCGGCTCCCCTCGCGGGCCGGAACGGGGCACCCTCCTGGACTCAGGCGCGGCGGGATCCCGCAGTCGCCATCGCCGGCGGGCACGGCGGCAGCGTGATCTGCTGTTACAGCCGCCACACCGACGCCATCCACCGAGCGGGGCCTCGGTCAGATCGTGCTGAAGCCACACTCGACGACCGCTTCCTCGGTGGTTCAGGTGACCGGTGAGACGCAGCCCGACTGACGTGCCGAGATAGCTCAGACGCAGATCCGTCAAGGCTGTCGTCGATGACGTAATCGATTACGCTACAAGAGGAGCGTGGCCGGCCGAGCCGCACACCACGACCTGACGAACTGTCACAGCGCGTGACGGTCGGCATCGGTGACACCACGTTCGACGTTAGGCGCGAATAGTGAGACCGGGCCTCTCGCGCACTGGTGAAACCGCGTGAAGCGCTTCGACACACAGGTTGCCCGTGCACCGTCTCATAGCAACCGAGCGTGGTCTCCTGAGCGTTCGAGATTCCGCCAGGAGACTTTTGCTCCGCGCGCAGCAGCATGGGAGCCGAGCACAGGAATCGCTATCCTCCCGAATCAGCACGAGGCTTCCTGTCATAGTTTTTGAGGCACTCTGACCGAGGCCGCGGGCCGCGCATTCGACGTTGCCGACCTCCTCACGATTCGCCAGGGGTGTTCATGTTTGGACAGAACAACCACCCGCGTGACTGGGAAAGTCAGCTGCCGGTCTCAGATGGCGAGCTGATTGCTCACCTGGCCAGCACGGAACCACCCGCCCACGAGGCTGTACGGCTATTTCGCGGCCGCCATATGCCGTCACTTTTTCGTCATGCGTGGCAGTGCGCACCCGAAGAACGGTATGCCAACCAGCTCGCGTGGCAGGCGATTTCCATCACGGAGACGGCCGCGACCGCCGGCCGTCTCAGGCCACGGGCCGTCCGCCACGGCATGCTGATCCTGGTCCAGGAGCTCGCCGCAGAGTGGGCTGCAGACGAGCGGAATCAACGCCTGCACCCCGACTTCATCCGGTGGCTGATGAGCTGCGGAGTCGATCCGACTCTCGCCGTTCCTGAATGGGCACGTCGCAACGTCATGCTGCGAGCCCTGCGGCGCACGCCTCAGCACGAGCAAGAACTGCTCTGGTACGTCGAGGTCGAAGGCAGCAGCCCCGAAAAGGCCAGTCTGCATGCGGGAACGGCCGTGGAGGAGTTCAACTACCACCATGACCATGCCCTGCTCACGCTGAGCCGTAACTATCTACAGGCCTATCAGGAGATGGACGACTCAAGTCCTGAATGCCGAGGATACGTGCGCATAATGGACACTGCCGCACGGCGGTCCCAACTGGAAATCAGCCCGCAATTCTCCGAACACCGAAGAAGTTGCATGCGATGCGAAGACGCGGTGCGTGAACTGGAGGCCCTATACCACCTTCCCGGACGCGCACTCGTATCCGCCTTACTCGGCTACGGGTTGAAAGCGTATTCCGAGCACTCCCTGGACGAAGCCGGGAACCCGCAAACATCTCCCGAGGAACTGGCGGAGACGGCCAGGCCCGGACTGCGTGGACATTCCTGGCGCCGGACCGGGCACCGGGGGAACCGGCGGCGGTGACGATGGCGTTCACCGGTCGCCTCTTCCTGACGACGCACATGCTTTGCGATGCCCGCGGAGAGGCCAATCTGATGATGTGCAGGGCGCGCTCCGTGTGGATGGCGTCAGCCTCGGCGAGTTGAACGACCGACTGGAGGGCGACATGCATGGCCCGCAAGGGCGTCTCAGCAGCAGGCCGGGGCTGCGGGATCGGGGATGACGGCGTCTTCCTTGGCAGGGAAGTAGCGGAAAGAACTCCGAGTGCGCCAGGGAGCTACCGGCGCTGGCGTTGTGTACGCAGGGCGCGTCTGCTCCCCAGTCCCATGACGCACATCATGGTCCGCCTCAGTTGTCATTTACTGCCGGTTTCAGCATGCGATGACGAGAAAGTGCGGAGGAATCACGTGGCGATGCCGAAGAGAGTGATACCCGACCCCGTCAAGGTCGCCGGCCAGTACGGCACTGCCGACAGCCGTCACGCCGGCGTCGGCCACCGCCCCCTGTTGGCGCCCGGGCGACTTCGAGCAAAGCAGGCACGCGATCCACCAACTGACCGCCCTCGCAGCAGAACAGGGCGCAGCCACATCCCAGCTCGCCTCCGCCTTGCTGCTGCGCCACCCCGCACGACCCCGAGAAAGGACACGGCAGTGACCGACACCACGACCCTTGAGCAGCGCATCCAGCGGCTGGAAGACATCGAAGAGATCAAGAAACTGACCGCCACCTACTCCGACTGCGTCAACAAGGGCTGGATCGGCAAGGAAGTCGCCCTCGACCAGCTCCCCGACGTCTTCACCGCGGACGCCAGCTGGACCTGCGCCGCCGTGGGCATCGCGGTTCACGGCATCGACAGCATCATCGCCATGCTCGCCGAGAAGACCGCCGGAGGCAGTTTCGCCATGCACAGCTTCACCAACCCGATCATCGAGGTCAACGGGGACAGCGCGACCGGCAACTGGCTCCTGTGGGTTGCCATCGGTGGCAACAGCACCCCCAACGAGGTCCACCAGAGCGAGGATCTGCGCTACATCCGCACTCCCGACGGCTGGCGCATCCAGTCCCTGGAACTTCACTTCGGCCAGTTGCTTCTCACCCCCTGACCGGCGAAGACACGGGCCACCCGAGGGTTGGGACGGCTGGGCGTCCTGCGGGTGTGCAGACACACTCCCTGCACAGTGCGGCGAGCATCGCCGCGCGCAGCAGAGCGGTCACGGCGATCCGGCCCCAGCGACCGCGCTGTCCGCATGGCTGTCCACCGGCCGGCCGCGACACCGGTGGTCTCCATGTCATCCAGCCTTGCGGTCGACGCGACGCCCGCGGCAGGCGCACTCGTCCACTGCGCCCGCCGCAGGCGCATTCGTCCACTGCGCCCGCGGCAGGTGCACTCGTCCACTGCCGCGCCTGCCGGGCGCGACCCGACGGTGCCGCCGCTGCCTTGAGCCCGACACGCCTTCTCCCACCGCGCGGGCCGGTCCGAAGACAACCTGCTGAGGATCGGGCAGCAGCCCCGAACACAGCCGAGGACCACCTCGCTTCAGCGAAGGAAAGGTCTTAACCACGCCGGTGATGACCGCATACAGTGGCAGCCGTCACGGGCGACGCGGTGCCGCGTTCCCCGGTCACGGCCGGGGCCGGGGCAGCGGGAGGTGACGGAAACGGGCAGGAGTGTCGATGCAGCGCCGAGTGACCATGACCGACGTTGCGCGTGCGGCCGGCGTCTCCTCAGCGACTGTCTCCTACGTCCTCAGCGGCAAACGTCCCGTGACCGACGAGACACGACAGGCCGTCGAAGAGGCGATCAGGCGGCTCGGTTTCACCCTCAACCCGGTGGCGCGCAGCCTGCGCACCGGACGGTCCACCCTCGTCGCCCTCATTATCCCGGACATCGCCAACCCCTTCTACGCGCACCTGGCCAGCTCGCTGCAGGACCAACTGCAGGCGCACGGCTACCACGTGGTCGTCAGCAACACAGCCGCTCGCCGTGAAGCCGAGGAGGACCTGCTGCGCGAGGCCGTCAACCAGCGGTTCGCCGGCGTCGTCATGACGCCGTTCCGTCTTGACCGGGACGCGTTCAAGGACCTGCGCGGGGCGGGCATCCCCGCCGTGGTCAGTGCCGACGTCGAGTTCAGCGATGTCGATCTCGTGATGCCGGACTCCGCATCCGCGGTGCGGCAGGCGCTGGCCTTGTTGGCCGCCTCCGGGCGGCGACGTGTGGGTGTGATCGCAGGGCCCAAGGACGCGACCGGAGGAGATCCCCGCCTGGAACGCATCAAAGATGCCGCCACAGCGGCGGGACTGAGTATTCCCGAGGACCTGATCATCCCGGGAGAGCACACCCGCCGAGCCGGAGTGCTCGGCTTCGAGCGCCTGATGGCCACTCGCCTCAGGCCGGATGCCGTGATGTGCGTCAACGACGTCACCGCCGTCGGCGTCATGGACGGTGCCGAGCGCGCAGGGGTGCACATACCCGCAGACATCGCTGTCATCGGCCACGACGACATCGACTTCGCTTCGCTCGTGCGACCACGGCTGACCACGATCAGCTACCCGGCCCAGCAAGTGGGCAGGAGCGCCGCCCGGCTTCTCCTTCAGCAGGTGAACGGCCGTAGAGCCTGTCGTGTCGAGCATGTGGTGGCCGATCTCGTCGTGCGCTCCTCGACGTAGATGCCGTGCGCTCCTCGACGTGGATGCCGCGCGCTCCTCGACGTGGATGCCGGCGAGGCACGTTCCTGGGCGAGGGCCCAGGGCCAGCCCGGTTCTACGGAAACCTGATGCAGGGTCAAACCCGCCCGGCTCCGTCGGACGGGCGGCATAGCCTGAGCCCTGGCCGCACCGTCTGGGAAGTCTCGATACAAGAAGGTTCACCGAGTTGGTCGTTGACTACCCCGATCCGGAGAGGCTCGCGGCCTTCAGGTGCATAGGCCTGGACTTCACGGTGATCGACCGGAGCGAGGACAAGATCGAGATCGGCTCCTGCGTGCCGACCGTCGGGGATGCCCGGGCCCGCCAGATGACGCCAACCCTGTTCTTCATCCAGGTGCCCGAGGGCAAGACCGTGAAGAACCGGCTTCACCTCGACGTCAGCCCGATCGACGACAGCACCGCGGACCTCTACGCGTCGACGCTGGTCGACTGACTCCGTCGGCACAGGGCCGGCGGTGTGGTGCGCCCTGCGCAGGATGACGCCAAGCGCACCGATCGTCTCCACCGAGTGGGGCCGTCACCGGCCGGGCTGGTTCGGACCGGGCGGGTGAGGCCGGCGGTCGTCTCCGGTCGGGCAGGGGTCTCCATCGGGATGCCACGTGGTCGGAACGAGGACAGGGCGGGTGCAGCGGCCTCGCCGGCGCGTGTTTGAGCGGCTAACCAGCCGCAGGACGATGGCGGGCGGCGGCTATCGCCAAGTGAACGAAGCTCCCTAGTACTCCAGCTGTAGATCGCGATCTTGCCGCCTGGATTGGGCCGGTCCGATGCGCCTCCTGTCTCAACTGGGCTGGTCAGTGGGGGGCCTGCCGGCGCTGTCCGTGCCGTAGAAGCGGCCTTCGTCGCACAGGGTGTCGATCTCGGCGTTGTCTTCCTCGCTCAGTTGTGCATCCAGCGCGACGCTGATGACATGTCGGGCGCGGGCCAATCGCCGGGCGACATCCCAGTCGGCGATGAATTTGCCGACGGTGTACTCGTCGGCGGTTCCGGATGCCTGGCGGGATCCGAGTCGGTCGAGGGAAACGACGAACTCGTTCAGGTCCTGCAGTACTGCGACGACCTCGCTGAGGGGCATGCGGATCTCTCGGGAGGACATGTCCATCAGCCGATTCAACTCCAGCGTTGGTGCTCGGGTCCAGATCCTGATCTTGCTGGTCGGGGTGGTTCCGGAACGGATGCAGCCACCGGTGATCATCAGTGTGTGAAGACAGAAGATCAGGCGGTGGCCGCAGGTCACAGCATAAATCCTGCCCATTGGCAGAAGGCGTTCGAGGTCCTGATGGGCCGTATCGCGGGACGGTTCGTCCGGGTCGAACCCCGCCGCCGGGCACGTGCGTTCGTACTCGGACTGTTGTCGGACCTGCCGCGCAAGAACTGCTGGACACTCGCCGAGCAGGCCGGGGACGCGAACCCATACGGTCTGCAACACCTGCTGTCGAGGGCCAAGTGGGATGCCGACGCAGTACGCGATGACATCCGAGGCTTCGTCGTCGAGCACCTGCACCACGAGGATGCGGTGCTTGTCGTGGATGAGACCGGCGACCTGAAGAAATGCACGGGCACGGTGGGGGTGCAGCGCCAGTACACCGGCACCGCCGGGCGCATCGAGAACTCCCAGGTCGCCGTCTACCTTGCCTACTCGACTCCGCTCGGGCACGCGGCGATAGACCGGGAGCTGTATGTCCCGCGTTCCTGGACCGAGGACGCGGCCCGCTGCCAGGCCGCCGGGATACCCGACGACGTCGCCTTCGCCACGAAACCCGCCCTCGCAGTCCGTATGATCACCCGCGCGCTGGACGTTGGCGTCCGCGCATCCTGGATGGCCGGCGACGAGGTCTACGGAGCCAACCCGCACCTGCGCACCGCCCTGGGGAAACGGCAGGTCGGCTACGTACTCGCCGTCGCCCGTGACCACCAGATCACCACCCACGCGGGCACGTTCCGCGCCGACGCCCTGATCAGGAAGCTGCCACGGAGAGCCTGGCAGAAACTCCCCGCCGGCGCCGGAGCGAAGGGGCACCGCTTCTACGATTGGGCCTTGGCCGACCTCGCCGACGGCCGTCCTGGCCACCACCAGTTACTCGTCCGCCGCAACCGACGCACCGGCGAACTCGCCTTCTACCGCTGGTACTCAGCCGCCCCGGCGCCGCTGTCCACCCTGGTGCGCGTCGCCGGACGCAGATGGACCGTCGAGGAGACCTTCCAGTCCGGCAAGGGCCTGACCGGACTGGACGAACACCAGGTCAGGCGTTGGACGTCCTGGCACCGCTGGGTCACCCTCGCGATGCTCGCCCACGCCTTCCTCACCGTCGTCCGCGCCGACGAACACGGCCGCCACCCGAAACCGGACGGACTGATCCCCCTCACCTGCAACGAGATCCAGCACCTGTTCATCGCACTCGTCGGCTGGCCGATCCACGGCGCGGCCCACCGACTCGAGTGGTCCCACTGGCGCCGCCGTCACCAGACTCGATCCCGGGCCAGCCACTATCAGCGACAAGCCGCCGAGACATGAAGATCGAGATCTACAGCTGGAGTACTAGGCGGTTTCGTTTGGATCATGGTGGGGGGTGAGTGATCACGACGACTTCCGGGTGGCACCCTGGAGCGATGCGACCGGGAACCGACGTCACCGAGAATGGCCTGCGACATCTGCTCAATGAGTGGGATCCGATCGGCGTCGCTGACGATGTGCAGGATGAGTACGACTGCATGCTCGCTCCCCTCCTCAAGCGGCTCCGGGGTGGCTGCGACCAAGGAGAGATCGGTGAGTTCCTGCGGCACAAGCTGGAGGATCACTTCGGACTCTCCCCTCTGCCGTCAGAGCCAGAGGCGATGGCTGTGCGAGTGATCTCCTGGTGGACAGCTGCTGGTGAGGCCGATGGCACCGGCTGCGTGTAGTCGCTCCCTCAGGATTGTCTGCTCGTTTGTCAGGGTGTGTCATTGACTGACGCACAGTGGGCCCGGATCGAGCCGCTGCTTGCGGACCGGACACCGAAGCGGGGTGGACGGTGGCGGGAGCACCGAGAGGTGATCGACGCCGTTGCCTGGAATTTCAGACAGGGGCGCAGTGGGTGCAGCCGCCGGCGAAGTACGGCAGCTGGCGAGGTGTCTACGACCGGCTACGGATGTGGTCTGCCGACGGCACTTGGGAGCAGGTGTTCACCACGCTTCTGGCACAGGCTGACGCCGACGAGGAGCTGAACTGGGTCGTCTCGGGGGTCTGTCCGCAGTTCCGTGAATCCCCAGGTCAGGGAGGTGAGCGAGGGATCGTTTCGGCAGAGTATGTCCCGGCATGGCAAGCAAGACGGTCGAGGCTGTGCTGTTTCCCGGGATCGATGTGCGAGTGGAGCGCGTCAGCGACTCCTCCGATGTCCTCGTGGTGGAGGCCGTGTCCACCGCTCGCCCGGGCCGGTGCCCAGACTGCAGGAAACAGGCGAGGCGCATGCATAGCACGTATCAACGAGCCCTGGATGAAAGGCCGTTGGGGCCGCGCCGAGTCATAGTCCGGCTGCGGGTCCGTCGGTACTTCTGTGATCGGAAGAACTGTTCCCGCAAGACGTTCGTCGAGCAGGTGCCGGGCCTGTCCGAGCGGCACCGCCGCTCCAGCACCGGACTGACCGGGTGGCTGCGGTCGATCGCGGTGGAGCTGGGCGGCCGTCCGGCCGCGCGGCTGTGCCGCCGCCTGCGGCTGGTCGCGGGCCGAACCCGGCTGCTCAGGCTGTTGACGGCGCCGACGGTGCCGGACCGTGCGCCGCGGGTCCTGGGGGTGGACGAGTTCGCCTTCCGTAAGGGCTGCACCTACGGCACCGGGCTGGTCGACGTCGAGGCCGGCCGGGTCGTGGACGTACTGCCCGACCGCACCTCGGAGACGTTCGCGGCCTGGCTCACCGAGCATCCCGGTGCGGAGATCATCTGCAGGGACCGGGCCACCGCTTACACCAAGGCGGTCAGGGAAGCCGCCCCGGACGCCCTGGAAGTAGCCGACCGCTGGCACCTGCTGCAGAACCTGTCCGCCGCGGTGGAGAAGACCTGCCACCAGCACCGCGATTGCCTGCGCAAACGCGCCGAGGAGGAGACGGTGACGGAGGTGCCGGAGCCGCTCCCGATGCTGTTACCGCCCGCGGAGCTGCCCCGCACTCAGATCCTCGATCGCACCCGCCACCGCTACGAGGACATCCACCGCCTGCTGGAGAAACGCTGGACGATCAGTGCCATCGCCCGCTGCCTGAGCCTCGACCGCAAGACAGTGCGCCGCTTCCGCGACACCGACCTCGACGAGCTGCTGGCCTCCGCCCGCGAGCGCCGCCCCAACGGCGTCCTGGAGCCATTCAAGGCATATCTCAACGCCCGCTTCACCGAAGCACAAGGCCAGGTCAGCGGCACCCGACTGTTCCTGGAGATCCAGGCTCGCGGCTACCGGGGCAGCCGTCAGGTCGTCCGCAAACACCTCGCTGCCCTTCGCGCGGGCACCGCCGAACCGGTCCGGGCCGACATTCCGAGCCCTCGCAAGATCACCTCATGGATCATGCGGCCCCGGGAGACGCTCACCGAAAGCCAGGACGAGCGACTCCTTGATGTCCGGCTCGCCTGCCCGGACATCGCCCGGGCCTGTGATCTCGCTCGGGCGTTCGCCGACCTGGTCCGTCACCGGCGCGGATACCTGCTGCTGGAGTGGATCCGGCAGGCCGAGCAGGACGCGCCGAAGCCGATGAAGGGCTTCGCGGGCTTCCTCCGCCAGGATCTCGACGCGGTGACCGCCGGTCTGACCCTGCCCTGGAGTTCTGGGGTCGTCGAGGGACACGTAAACCGGGTGAAAACACTCAAGCGAGCTATGTATGGCCGAGCCTCGTTCGAACTCCTCCGGACCCGCATCCTCGAAAACGGCCCATGAGACAGTCGGGCACGGCTCACCGATCGTCACCGAGGAGAAGGATCCATGAGAGTGTTGCCCGCCGTCACCGGCCGTGATGAGTTCGATGCCCTGGTCGTCAGAACCGACTACCTCGACGACCAGGCGTGGCAGGACGTGGCGGCGGCACTGATGGAGCCCTGGGGAGACAGGCAGTACGAGGCACACGTCCACTTCATCAACGATCCGGCCTGGGCAGGGGCGACCGTTGAGGAGGTGCTGACTGCGGTCTGCGGGGACGACAACCTGGCCGTTGTCTTTCTCGCCGACCGTACAACTATGCAGGCCGAGAGCCGCCCGCTGCTGGCGGTCACCACGCTGACGCGGGAGGAGTGCGTGGACGAAGAGGACTACGAACAACTGACCGAGTTCGGCCGCGATTTCCGCACCACGCCCGCAGGGCTCCACGACGTCCACGCGAACCTGAGCATCGGCAACCTGGGCTTCGAGGAGTACGCGGCATGGGCTCACGATGATCCCGAGGGGATCTACCGGTCCTTCTGAACGGGCTCACGAAACTGCGGCCAGAGCCCGTCTCGGTGGACTCCACTATCGTGCGAGCTCCCCAGCACGCGGCTGGAGCCCGCAAAAAGGGGGCCCAGCCGGCGAGCCGGACGACCACGCCATCGGCCGATCCCGTGGCGGTCTGACCACGAAGATCCATCTTGCGGCCGACGGTAACTGCCGTCCGCTGACCTTCCATCTCACCGCCGGACAGGCCGGTGAGCGCCTGTCTTCCCTGAAGTGATGGCCCGCCGGCGTGTTCCCGGCAGGCGTGGACGGCCCCGGTCTCGGCCAGAGGCTGTCCTGACCGACAAGGCGTATTCGTCACGGGCCATCCGTGAACATCCTCGGCGGCGCGGCATCCGGGCGGTCATCCCCGTGCCAGCAGATCAACGTGGCCACCGCCTACGACGCGGCAGCCGGGGTGGCAGACCACCCGCTACGAGAAGACAGCGGCTGTCTACCTGGCCGGACTGCACGTGGCGGGCGCGCCGGCCGCACGACAGCGGGGCGCGCACTCGAAGGCGCACACCCCCCTGTCCGGACCGGTACGGGTGATGTGCTGTCAGAGGCCGACGGTGTCAGCGATGGCAGCACCCAGGGGGCCGAACAGGCCGGTCAGCAGCACCGCCCGCTCTGCGTTGCTCGGCGACGGCTGAGGGGTCCACGAGGCCAGCGTCCACTCCTGCGCCGCCGCACCCTTGCGGGCCATCGTCAGCGTGCCGTTCTCATCCGTCCAGTACGTTTCTTCGGCCGGGACCGTGGTGCTGTCCGCCGCGTAGATGTGGGTGCCGTCAGAGGTCCACCGGTAGGTCTGACCCGCGGCGCGCGGCGCGCCGCACCCGTACATCCGCCCGTACCCTTCGGCCCACTGCACCTCCGCGGGCGCACCCAGCTTCGCGGCTTCCTTCGCGTACTTGGTTACCGCGGTGGAGGGCTCGCTCCTCTCGATTCCCCAAAGCATGGCGTGATCTGGAGCTGGGGTGGGAGCAGGTACATCTGCGAGACGTGCTGGTGCCAGTCCTCCATCAGCCCGCTTCGCCCTTGGTGGCCTCCTCGGACGTGGTCGCGGTGTGCTCGGGCAGGAGGTCGGCGACGGCCGTGCGGATCGCGCCGCGGGCGCCGCATGGCCGGGCTCCACGTCGCAGGCGTCCGCTCGATGCGCCAAACGAAACCGCCTAGATCTTGGGGCGAATCGATCGTGCATCGTTGTCACGCAACGCACGCGGCGATGTCGTCCTTGCGGAGCTGCGACGCCAAACGGTGCAACCCGCGCCGCGCGTGGCTCTTGACGGTTCCCAGGGGCCAGCCGGTGAGTTCGGCGATCTGGGTCTGGGTGAGGTCGGCGTAGTACGCAAGGTTGATCACGTGACGCTGCGCGACCGGGAGCCGGGACAGTTCCTCGGCGAGCAGCAGTCGGTCCAGGGCGGCCTCTGGCCATGTCGCCTCGTCGTCAGCCCCTAGCAGCATGTGGGCGCCGGCGGTGGCGACGAGTTCGGTACGCCTGCTTCGGGCGGACAGCGCGTCGGCGATCTTCCGTCGGGCGATGCCCAGCAGCCACCCGGGCAGACTGCCCCGTTCGGGGATGTATCCGGCGCGGCCTCGCCACGCGGCGAGGAACACCACCTGGGTGACGTCCTCCGCCTCCCTTGCATCCCCCAGCGACCGCGTGGCGAGGGAGTACACGAGGGAGGCCCAGCGTCGGTGCACAGCCTCGAGACACGCTTCGTCGCCGTTGAGGAACCCGTCCACGAGGCCGCTGTCGTCGAGTTCCGCGCTGGTTCGCTCTGAGCTCGTCATGGCTACTCCTCCGGCGGGTCAATCGGTCGCAATGAGCGACTACCACCTCCAACTGTGTGGATTCGATGCAAGACGAACAACTCGCATCGTCTTTGCATCGAAACCGCCCTGACTCCTGCGGCTCCGGTCGCTTCCACCGTTGGGGGCACAACGGCCACAGCAATCGCGTTCCTCCCGGCAAAGGCCCGCCCTGCTGCCCGCGGCGACGAGCCGATGACCGTGGACGGCAACGCGACCCACGCCGTTCACGCGGTCCTCGGCGCGCCGGCGAACCGCCTCCGGCGACATCGCAGCAAACAGGGCCACGGGAAACGCTCCCAGCCATAGCCCGACAGGTGCGTGCTGGATGATGGAGGGGGCGTCGATGGCGGTTGGGCAGGCGATCGGCACCCCGGCGGCCGGTAGCGGTATCGGCGGGCCGAGTCCGGCCTCGATCATGGTCAGGGCGGGAGTGTGCTGACTCGGTTCTTGTACTCGCGGCGGCCCTTGCGCTGAGCCGGGACGCCATGGGCGCCGTCGAGCGGCCGGCAGCGGGCGAGGAGCTGGCGGTGCACGGCGGGGACGGCGCTGATGGGCAGGGTGTAGCCCTGGACGCGCCGTACGGTCACCCGTTTGTCTAGCGCGGCTTGCTCGGGGGTTCCAGCACGGTGGTGCGGAGGAAGTCGGAGACCTTGCCTGGCATGTCGAGGTGACGGCAGCTCAGGGGCCGGGGCGTCTTCCTCGATGGCGTGTGCTCGGGCGGGAGGTCGGCGACGGCCGTGCGGATCGCGCCGCGGGTGCCGCCGTGGTCGCGGACGAGGGCGGCGATGGAGCGGCCCTCCAGGTACGCGGTGCGCGCGCAATCGGTTTGGTCGGCCGCCACGGCGGGGCGTGGTCCGCCCTGACTGCACTCGGCCCGCGCAGCCCGTCATAGGTCAGTTCGCATTGGAATTCGCCGGCGGCGAGGGTCTGGGCCATGAACTTCACGGTGGACAGCAGTGATCCGGTGCGTGGGTGGCGGGCGGTGAGGTCCATGGCGGAGAACGCGCGGCCGTGGATGTACAGCGCCACCTGGTCGGGGTGGAGGACGTCGAGTCCGTCGAGGATGTGGCCGGTCCGCGGACGAGGCGGAACATCTCGGGGACGTGCACCGGGCCGCGGGTAGTCGAAAAGCTCGCGGAACTCCGGGCGTTGGAGGGGTGGCGGCTGGAGGTGCCGCCGTCTTCCTCGAAGAAGACCGGCTCCTCGATCCCGTCCTCGTCCACGATGAGATTCTGCCGGGCGGTGGACTGCTGGACGGTCGGACGCGCTTCTAGACCAGGTTCGCCACCGAGGGGCCTCTTCCGTGCGGAGGATCGGTCCCTACCTGTCGGCAATCACCATCAGATCTGATTGGGTTCGGGGCGCCCCCAGACTGAACAGGTTCATTGGACACCGCCTTTCGTCAAACGATCATTTGCGGACAGGCGGGCGAGTCCAGTCGGCGAGTGAGCGGTGCTCCCGGCTTGCGCGCGGGATTCAGGCTGCGGAGTGGGCGCCGGGTCTGCTGTGCTCCTTGCCGTCGGTGGCGGTGAGTTGTACAGCGAGTTGGGTGAGGCCTCGTGCCAGGGCTCGCCGTTCGCTGGCGGGCATGTTGTGGATGGCTTGATGGAGCATGGCCTCGCGCTGCTCACGGATGCGCTGCAGGTGCCTCTTTCCGGCGGGGCTGAGCCAGAGGGTGACTTCACGGCCGCTTGCCGGGCAGGGGAGGCGTTCGAGGAAGCCGAGGGCTTGGAGACGGTCACACATACGGCTGACGCTCGGGGGTGAGGAGTCCAGCAGC
The DNA here is from genome assembly GCF_053597895.1 of Streptomyces sp. NPDC001220. Taxonomy (NCBI): domain Bacteria; kingdom Bacillati; phylum Actinomycetota; class Actinomycetes; order Kitasatosporales; family Streptomycetaceae; genus Streptomyces; species Streptomyces sp. NPDC001220. Next base: position 47,421 of record NZ_JBSFJE010000028.1, on the reverse strand, counting down.
TTGCAGACGGCGCGCATCCTGATGCCGTCCTGCCGGTCGACGACATACATCAGCCGCAGCTGCGAGGGGGAGGCAGGTGCGGTGGCCTGTGCGGTGGCGTCCTTTGAGCGCGTCCACAGGACCTCGAGGAGTTCGGCGATGCTGCTGGCGCTCTGAGTGGCCTCGGAGCAGATCCTGCTAGGGGTGGCTTCGGATGCGGGCATGACTCCCCCGTGTGGCTGGGTGCTGTGCCGGGTGGTCGGCCGGGCGTGGCTCAGGTGGTGCCGTCCGGTCCGGTGGGGCGGGCCGCTTGTGCTGTCCCCGTGGTCGTCGGGGGTTCTGCCGTGTTCTGGTGTGCGGTTGCGGCGTCGGTGGGGGTCGTTGCCGTGAAGTGGTCGAGCGTACCGGTGATGCTGAGGAGCCGGTCCAGTGTCGCGGGCCGGTCGTCCAGGTGCAGACGTGCCCCGGCCGCGGTGGTGCGGCGGCCGATCATCAGCAGAATCGACAGTCCCATGGAGTCGACGATGCCGATTCCCGTGCAGTGCAAGTGCAGGTCGTGCAGACCCGGCCGGGCCGAGAGCTGGGCGGTGACCTCGTCCAGGAGGAGGTCGGCGGTGTCGTAGTCGAGATCCCCGGTGATCTCGATGCGGACCGTGTCCTCGGTGTCGATGGTGGTCAGGTGGAGTGCGGGGGGCAAAGTGGTCATGCGGGCGTTCCAGCTATGGGGTGATCGGTGGTGAGGGCTTCGATGCCGCGTTGGAGTGTGCGGGACGCCCGGGGGAAGTCCTTGAGCTCACGATTGAAGAGGCTGAGGGCCGGCGGCAGGGACTGTGCGGGCACGCCCCGCGCTTGGAGGATCTTGGCGGTCCAGGTGATGAACCAGGTGAAGAGGTTTTCGTCGCCGAGGTAGAGGGCGGTGGCGAGGAACTCCACAATGTGCGCGAGGTCTTCCGCCGTGCGCTCGCGCTGCACGTCGTCGTAGGCGCGCATGGCGGGGAAGGCGTCCTCAAGGGCGAGGAAGACGGTCCGCACCAGGGAGTCACTGCTGCGGACGACCATTGTGTATTCCTGGTCGGCCAGGTGCGGCAGATCGTCCATCTGCTGGTGGTCGGCCTGCGGTCGTGGCAGCGGCCCCTCGGCGAGCCGGTCGGCAGCGGCACGGGCATCCGGGGCCCATGCTTGGGCGCCCAGCAGCTGCGCATAGCGGCCGTCGGGGCCGAACGCGGCGCCGCCGACCAGGACGGGGACGCCGATGGCCTGGCACGCGGTGATGGCCGCGTGGGCGGTGGGCAGCCTGGTGGCGATCGAGCTGGACAGGGCGACCGCGTCGGCTCTCGTGGTGTGCAGGTGGGAGATGAGATGCGGGGCGGGAACCTGCGCTCCGAGGTAGTCGACCTGCCAGCCGCGCAGCTTCAGTACCTCGGCTACCAGCCGGGCGGGCAGCGCGTGCCATTCACCGTCCACGCAGGCCACCGTGATCCGGCCTCGGTAGGGCGTCCGGCGGGCGGTGGGGTGCAGGGAGAGCGCGGCGACGGCGCGTTCGTTGATGGACGTCGCGGCGTGTTCCTGGGCGACGCTGATGCGGTCGGCAGCCCATTCCTCACCGACGGTGCCCTGGACCGCTGCAATCACATCCAGGAGGACGGACTCGGGGTCGATGCCGTCGTCGAGGGCGCGCAGGACGATGTCGGTGGCGGTGTACTCGTCTGCGACCGCCACGGCGTGCCAGAGCTGGTCGGCCAGTTCCCGGATGTGGGCGCTTTCGGGGAGGCGGGGCGGGGTGCTCGTGCTCATGCTGTGTACCTGCCCCGGGTGTGGCCGTTCACCGCGCTCAGATGATGGGTGCGGGGTGCGGAGATGGCGAGGACGGCCATGTCGTCGTGGCGGCGGTTGCCGACCCATTGGGAGGCGAGCATCTGGACGTGCTCCACGATGCCCTCGGCCGGCATGCCGGCGCATCCGGCGAGGGCGCGTTGAAGGCGTTCTTCCCCGAAGAGGGCGTCACCCAGCGGGCCGCCCTTGGCCTCGGTGATTCCGTCGGTGTACAGGATGCAGGACTCCCCGGGGGCGAGCGTGACGGTCGTGGTGTGGGCGCGGACCTCATGCAGGGCCCCGATCAGGGTGCCGCGGGTGTCGGCTTCTTCGATGGTGCCGTTGGCGCGGATGATCAGCGGGTTCGGGTGGCCTGCGCTGGTCAGCCGGACATGGACTTCTTTGCCCTTGCGGGCGGCGGAGGCCAGGACCAGCGTTGCGAACCGGGTGTGGTGCGAGGTGAGCAGTGCCGTGTTCAGGAGGGTGAGCATCCGCTGGTGGTCGTCCGCCAGGGGCAGCAGGGCGTGCAGGGTGTTGCGGATCTTGCCGGTGAGGACGGCGGCCTCCAGGCCCTTGCCGCACACATCGCCCAGCGTCACCAGCGACGGTTCACCCTCTACTGCGGCGGGGTGCACGTCGTAGAAGTCTCCGCCGATTCGCTCGTGGTCTGCCGAGGGGCGGTAGCTGCCGGCGAAGTCCACGCCGGAGATCTGGTGCAGGGCCGGGGGCAGCAGCTCCCGCATGAGTACCTCGGTGATGGCCGTCTGCTCCGCGTACAGGCGGGCCGCCGACAGCGCCGCTCCGGCACGGGCGGCGAAAAGGCGGGCGAAGACTTCCTCTTCCTCGGTGAAGGCGGCGCTGCCCTCCTTGCGCAGCAGGACCAGCGCACCGGCCGGGACGCCGTGCCCCGGCAGCGGAGTGATCACTATCGCCCCGATGGGACCGAAGCCTTCGGGAATCATCCAGGGCGGCGCGGCAGAGGGGTCGATCCACCGGGAGGGCACCGGCGGGAACCCGCGCAGGGCTTCGCCGAGACCGGGAACCTCGTCGGGGTCGACCGCTTCCTGCGAGGGGGTGGGGGTGCCGCCGCGCAGGCAGGTCACCACGGGCAGCCGCTGGCCGTGGGCCGGGGCGATGGCCAGGGCCGCGTCGGCGAGGTTCTCGGCAGCCATCTGCGCGGTCACGTCCATGCAGCGCCCCAGGTTGAGGGAGGACAGCAGGGTGCTCGACGCCTTCGCCAGGAACGAGGTCCGCTCCCGCTCCATGTGCAGGGCCTCACGGGCGAGTTGGTGGTCGGTGTCGTCCACCAGCCACCACGCCACCGTGCCGTCGTCACGCACGCTGGGGTGCGCCTCGAAACGCCGGGCTTCGATCTCACCGGAGAGCGGCGCGTCCGATTCTTGCGCGGCCCGCGGGCCGCGCAGGCGCATCGACCGGTGGGCCGCGGCGAGCCAGGCCGGAACCACATCGGCCAGGCGTGTGCCGGGGTGCGCTGCGGGCAGTAGGGCCTGTGCGGCGTCGTTGCGTTGCGTGAGAAGACCCGCCGCGTCTGCGACCAGGACCGGGTAGGGGGCACGGCCCCACGGGAAGTCCGGGTCAGTGTCTGTGACGGTCTGCGCTTGGGTGGAAGCCAAATATGGAGGACTCGCTGGGCGAATCCCTCACCTCACCAACTCAAAAGGAATCATTTCCTTCAGGCAACAATCCCGCACGAGGCATCCTTCTTGCAACCCGCCCCCACACCACGCCCTTCATCTGCACACATATGAAGACGAAGTGCGTGTGCGCGGTTCCGGACGAACACCTCCGATGCAGGTCAGGCCGCAGGAACCGTGGGGCGACCGTTCCTTTTCGCCGCCATCCTCACAAGCATGCGGATCACGCAACGTGCGAAGTCCGGCGCCTGCCGGCAGGGCGCGAGTTGTGCGGCCGAGCACATGGAGAGGCACGTGTTTCAGCGTCACGGGGCGGCGCCATCCTTGTCCGGAATGTCATGTGGCCACGGGATCGCGAGTCGCTCAGCGGCACCGTCTGGGTCACGCCGCGCCGTCGTCGTCCTCGTCCACCGCCCCTGGGGGCAGCTCGGGGTTGGCGTAGGCCGCCTCGTGCCACGCGGGTGGCAGGAGCTTGTTGCCCACCACTCGCGGCAGCAGCGGGTTGACGCCCACCTTCCGCCGGGTCAGCGGGCACCCCGCAGTTGATGTCGAGGGGGTGTTCAGCGTCTATTTCGGGGTCCGCCGGAGTCAGGTGTCTCGACGCACGAAACCAACCCGGCGGACGGCTCCACGTCGACGTCGAGAACCTCGGCCGCATCCCCGACGCCTGGCGACCACACGGTCCAGGGCCGCCAGGCCGGCAACGCCTGGCGCAACACCATGGGATCCGACCACGCCCACTCCCCCGTCGACGGCCACAGCCGCCTGGCCTACAGCGCGATCCGCCCGGACAGAACCGTTCCCGGCCCACTCGGGCAGAGACGGGAAACAGCAGATTCTCCTTCAGACACCGCGGTGTCACGCGGACGCTCAGGGTGATGATGACGACCAGTCTCCTCCTCGAAGAGGCTCGATGATTGACAGTCTCGCGCCACGGCGAGCGCGCCGCTCGCCCATCACATCGCCGCCACCGGCTGGGGTGTTCGCGGGGCCCGCATCCACAGCCTGGTGCTGCTGTGCGGCCCCGGCTGGGGTCGAATCCAGGGACCTGGTCTGCTCCGTCCGCACAGTCTGGGGGATGCCTTGCGCATGCTTCAGACCCTGGACGCGCCGGCAACCACAACCGACTCGTCAGCACAGTCAGCGTGACGGTGAACATCCGGGAGATGCAGTGAGTGGTCACAAAGAGGATCGCCACAAAGGCATTCAGCCCACGCCCGGACGTCAGCGACCGCGTGCGAGTCGGTGGCACGCGGCCCGCTCTGTGCGACGGTAGAGCCTTCCGGCGGCGGCCCGGGACAACGACGTCAACCCGTCTGCGGCAGATCGCCGCACCCTGCCAGGCCGATGCCGCTGATGCCGGGATCGTGTCCGGCAAGGGCAAGATTTGGGCGACGTCGTTGCCGTGCCGCCGGTCAGCGGCACCGCGAGCGTGGATGCCATGGACGCTGGCGATGACGTGGCGCTTGCTCCCCCACGGGCGGGTAGGCACGCGGGCCCGCTGAGGCTTGCCGGTCGGGCGCTTGAGGCCTGCTCTCGCCCGGCTTCGGCGCCTGCTACTGCGGCGACGTCTCGATGAGCAGGCACAGCTCACCCGACCCGAACCCGATCCACCGCCGCGACTGACGTATCCCCGCAGTCAGACCAACGAACAGACAAGCCCGCAGTCACATGCTCAACCGCTCTTGCCAGAGAGCCAGTCGACGCGTTGTACACGAGGAGTCCCGCAGCCTCGCGATGTTGTGGTCTCAGAGATCGAAAACACGTGCGACAAAGAATGCCGCTACGATCAGGCAGCCGACCACGATGAGCGACAGCCAGAAAATGGGATGCTCCCACAGGCCACCGTCGGGTCGCTCCTGATGAGCTTCGGCTGTGCAACCCTCTGCGGGCGGTGTCTCGCCCGGAGGCGTGAGTGACTCCGTCATCGTGACTCCTTTGAACCGTGAGGGCCTGTTGCAGCCAACTCGCGGTCGTCGTAGCCGGCGAGAGCAGGCGCCAGTGCAGAGAATGTGGGGGCCCGCTCGCCAACGAAGACGCGCCAGCGGTCAGCGGGTTCGATGTCCTCGGTCTTGGACGAGGTCAGCCAGGGTGCGAGAGACGAGCCGTTCGATGCGGTCGCGGCAAGATAGGCGTTCTCACTCGTGACGCCGGCGTCGTGAAGCCTCTTGACCGTCACGGTTGTCTCCTATCTCGGGAAATTTGTCTCGCCTGACGTACGACACAGGACAAATTGATCCCTTCTGTCTTAGCTTCAGCGTCAGGCGTCTCACTGGATGCGCCTCACGCCGATCTCTTCGCCACGTTTTGGCTGGCGTGCGTCTGCCCGCGCCGCGAGCGATGCCGCACGGGCCGTACTCCCGGGCGTACGCGCCGACGGCCGCGATGCTCGCGCAGGCGCAGGGGTGATCCGCACCCCGCTGTGCAGCGCCAGCACAAGGCGGATGCGGCCGGTGGCGGCCGACGGTACGCCGGACGGCTGGACTGCTCGTTGCCTTGCTGGATGCGACGCGTCCGCCTCACCGTTCAGGACACAGGCTCAGCCCGTCGTGGGGGTGTCGAACTGATTAGTTCCCTGCCCACCGGGCCAAGCACCGTAGGACAGCGGTCCGCCCTTGGTCGGGGACGGTCCAGAGGGTCTGTCCGCGGACTCCCCAACGTTCCAGGAGGGCGTTGGCCGCCATGAATCCACTCGTCGCCGCCCGCTCCATGAGCGCCACAGGAAGCCCCGTCCGAACCAGGTCGCCAGCCACCATCAGACCGGGATCGCAGGTGCGGACCGTCGGACGGTCGCGGTATCCGCCGACCGGGAAGTGCGGGCAATCGGTCCGCCACTCGTGCCGCTCGTCCACGACCGTCGCCGCACGCGTCTCCGGATACACGGCGTGCAGCTGCTCGACCAGACGCTTCTGCTCCACCCCGCGGTTCGCGCCGTCGGGCAGGGCGTAGGCGTGGAGTTCGATCACGGATCCACCGCTGCGCGCCGACCAGCGGGCAGCCTGGCCTTCCCATCGCTCGAGCACGCTGACGTTGTCGAGGGTTCCGTACCCACTCGTTCCGAGAAAGCCGGGCCGGTCGCTGCCGACCGGCCGATCGAGCCAGAGGCGGGAGACGAGGAAGGGCGGCGCATTGCGGAGCCGGCCCACCCGCTCGCGCCACGAGGCGTCGGCGAGGTCCGTAGAGCGTCCGACCACCGAGCGCAGGCCGGCCGCGTCCAGGGCCAGGACGGTGGTGTCGTGCATCCGCTCTCCGTCAGGGGTGGTGAGACGGAAGTCGCCGGCTCCGGTGGGTGTGATGTGCTCGACGGGCGTGGAGGTGCGGATCTCGACGCCGTGGCCTTGCAGGTAGTCGGCCAGGGGTTTCCAGAGGGCGTCGGGAAACGGCTCGGCGGGCACGTCGAAGAGCAGTCCCTCGGCGGAACCGAGAAAGTAGATGTGGAACATCAGCACCATCTCGGCGGCCGACAGTTCCTTGGGGTCGGCGAAGAAGCTGCGGGAGAAGACCTCGAACGCGAGATGGTGTGCAGCCTTGGGGAAGCGCACGGACTCCAGGAAGTCATGGGCGCTGACGGTGTCGAGGCGCTCGTACACCTCGGGGACCCGGACATCGAGCAGCGGAAGGGCGGCGAGCGGGTTCATGCGGATCAGGTCCCTGGCTCCGAAGGTCGGGCTCAGCGCGAGGAATCCGAGTGCGCTCCATGGCGGGGTGCGCGGAATTCGGCGGAAGCTGTCCGTCAGGCCTCCGCTGTGGCGCAGGGGGTAGTCCGCGAGACCCGTCAGGCGTTCCAGACCAGGATCTGTCCGCCGCAGCAGTCCGCGCAGGTTGTAGTACTGGCGAAAGAAAGCATGGAAGCCGCGACTCATCGTCACCGTGGTGCCGTCGCGCAAGCTGACTGGCCATCCCGCCAGGCGTCCGCCGAGCATCGGTTCACGCTCGTAGAGCGTGACACGCACGCCGCGTTCGGCCAGGGCGGTTGCGGCGGCCAGCCCGGCGATGCCGCCGCCCACGACGGCGGTCGTCGGCGGGCGCTCCCCGTCGAACCGTGGCGTTCCTGGCCGGGGACGGAGTGTTCGGGCACGCCGGTCTCGGCCGCGCCGGGCGGTGTTTCGCCGTTCCGCGGCACTCACTGGGCACCGCCCGCGTCGAGAATCGTGCGCCGGGCGATCACGGTGTGGGTGATGCCGGTCTGCCACCCCGGCAGGGGCAGCACTCGTACGCGGTCGAACCCAGCCGAGCGGACGCGGGCGGCGAACTCGTCCGCCGTGTCGAACTGGACGACGCTGCGCCACAGGTGACGGTAGAGCCCGCCGTCTCCGAGGGCGGTGGCCACGGGGAGGACAAGGCCGGCGCACACCGCCGTCCAGACAGTGCGGTGGACTGCTCGCCCGCTGAGGGTGTACTCGTGCACGGCCAGCCGGCCGTGGGGCGCCAGCAGATCGTGCACAGTGACGAGCACGCCGTCGGGATCGGCCACGTTGCGCAACAGGTAGGCGGCGAACACCGCGTCGTACGGTCCTCCGACACCCGCCTCGGCCAGCCGTTCCGCCGGGGCGTGCGCGAAGCTGACGTTGGCCGGCCAGCGCTTCGCCGCCGCCCGCTGCAGCATGCCGGCGGATGCGTCCACCGCGGTGATCTCGGCAGCGGGGAACACGCTCGACAGGGCCGCGGTGGAGGCACCGGTGCCGCAGCCGAGGTCCAGCACGCGCATCCCACGCCCATTGTCCGCCAGACCGAGGCGGCGCGCGGAGCGGCGCAGATGGGCGTGGTAGCCGGGATTGGCGGCTACCAGAGTGTCGTAGCTGCGAGCGGCGTGGTCGAACGCGGCGGCCAGGTCCGCGTCACGCAGCAGGTTCATGCGGTCTCCTTGTCCGAGGGCACAGGCCGTGTCCGCGGGGTGCGCGGTCAGGGTCGTGGAAAGGGGCGGCGGGGCAGGTACGTGAGTTCGGCGGCTGCCCGGAGCATGGGCAGCACGGGGGCTCGGATCCCGACGGCGAGATCTTCCAGTAGACGGGTGCGGCCGTCGAGGAAGCGCAGTAGTCGTTCCATCGGCACCTGCGAGAACAGGCGCGAGAAGAAGGCGGCGCCGTCGACCCGGCCGCTGTCCAGGGCGCGCAGCATGACCGCATCCATGGCGCGGGCCCGTGTTGAGTGAGCCGGTGGTGGCAGCGGGCGATCCCCTGCCGCCAGGGCTCCGGCAATGGCTTGGGTCTGCCGCTGTACGGCGGCAAAGGTGTAGCCCGTCGACGGCCGGGTCGCACCTCCGGCGGCGCCGATCCGGAAGACCGAGGGCGCGGCCTGGCGGGAGAACGACGCGTCGGTCATGGGGATCACGCCGGTCTCGTCCGCGATGACCTCGAGGCCGCGGAGGCCGAGGACGTCCTCGGTGTAGTGGCGCAGAGCAGCTTCGTAGCTCTGCCGGGTGAGGACACGGGGAGAGAACTCGGTGTATTCGACGAGCGCCTCCCGGCGGCCGGTAGGCAGGACGTAGCCGAATGACAGGCCTCGTGGCGGCTGCGGGGTACGGAAGTCCATGAGTTCGACGGTGCCGGGGTCGAAGACCGGCCGGCCGGAGCGGACGAACCAGCCGTGGAAGTGCTGGAGTAGCGTGGTGCGGGCCGCCGGAAGGCTGCCGAGCGGGCGGGAGTCGAAGACCCAGCGCGCCCACACTGTCAGTGGACGTCCGTCGGCGCTGTGCGCGTAGATCACGGCCCCGTCCGTGACGGGCTCCACCGTTTCGACGGTCGCCTCGAGTCGCTGGACCTGATCGCTCATCGCGAGGTCGTGCGCGATCAGGCCCTCGTAGTCGTCCGAGCGGATCATTTTGTACCGCAGGGGCGCGATGTCGTCCTGGATTGCCTGGCCGGCCGGGGTACGCACTCTCAGCTGCTGCCACGTCGCGGTGACGACCGCGTCGTACCGTCCGTGGCCGCGTTCCCAGAAACACCATGTACGGCGGGGTGGGCGCAGCGGGCCTGCTGGAGCCTCCAGCAGGAGCACTGACAGCCGGCGGGTGCCGGGCGCGGGGTGCGACAGCCGGTGAGCCAGGGCCAGTCCCGCGGCTCCCGCGCCCACGATGGCGACGTCCGCATCGCTCACGGCTGTACCCTTCCCTTCCGCACGCGACCGGAGCCGGGCCCTGTGGCTGGGCAACGCGTGCACGCGACCGCTGTCGGAAGCATTCCAACTGGTGCGGCTTTCCGGATGCAGGCCACGCTGCGCAGTTGGCCGCACGATGGATGCGGGTCTCCCGCCTCATCGGCCGGGGTGCGCTCTACTTGTCTGCGTCATGCGCCGCAGGCGACTTCTCGGATCGTCTGCGCGTCGAGTTCCGTCCGCCCGAGCGAAGGACGCCGTCCGCTGTGGCCCGGGACGGTGCAGCCCATGCCGTGCATGGCCTCTTGACTTGGCTGAGCCGCGGGGCAGGCCGCCAGCAAGGGCCTGTCGGAACGCTCGGTACAAGATGACGCGCTGCCGGGGCCACGCGCGACGGTCTCAAGGGTGTGGTCGGTGGCCTTCCACGCGGGCATGGTGACCATTTCTCGTGCGGGGCGGCATCCGTCCCGTCGCCCGTGCGCCTGCCGTGGCCGCGCCGTGTCGGCAGGCTGCGGTGCCCCCGTCGCGCCGCGACAGCGATGCCGACAGCGGCAGTGCCTCTCCCCCTGCGAAGCGATGAACAGGCTCAGCATCTCTCGTCCAGGCCGTGTCGGAGATCCGGACGATCCGGCACTCGACCGCCGTCGGACGGGAAAGCAGCGCCGTCTACCCCACTTTTGGCGCATCCGGCGCAGCCACCGGCGCGGAATGCGTCTAGAGAGGCCAGCTTCGATCAACACGAGAGGAACCGGGATGTGCCCCAATCAGCAGAGGGAGTCCCTTGCACGGCCATCCCCCACCCCTTCCCGCACGCCGCCGCGGGCTGTCCCGCCCACGGAGGATCCGTGCCGCACCGAACCCTCGCCTCCGGGCGGTCATCGACCCGCGGACAACGGTCCCGTCCCTCCTGCCGTCAGCTTCGATCACGTCCGCGCCGTCGACGACGATGTCCCCGCGGCGGTGGGGCGCCTCCTCGAACGCCTGGTGGCCGAACGCACCACGCAGGCCTCCGCTCTCGACCAGGTATTCGCTCAAGACCTCGCCGAGCGGGTCGCGCGCTTCACCCTTGACGGCGGCAAGCGGACCCGCTCGCAGTTCGTGTGGTGGGCGTTCCGTTCCTGCGCCGGAACACCCGCAGACGCACAGGCCGCCCTGCGCGTCGGCGCCGCCCTCGAACTCATCCAGACCTGCGCCCTGGTCCACGACGACCTGATGGACGGCTCGCGCATGCGTCGCGGGCGGCCGACCCTGCACACGGAAGTCGAGGCCCAGTACGCCACTGCCGCCCGCTCACCTGGTAGCACACGCTTCGGGGAAGCAGCGGCGATTCTCGCCGGGGACCTGGCGCTGGCGTGGGCGGACGACGTGCTCGCGGATACGGGGCTCGCCCCGGAAAACGCACGCCGGGTGCGAGGCCTGTGGAGCGCCATGCGCATGGAAATGGTGGCCGGACAGTACCTGGACATCCAGGGACAGACCACATCATCGCGGTCCCTTGCGCAGGCGATCCGTGCGGCCTGCCTCAAGAGCGCCATGTACTCCGTGGAGCGGCCGATGGCTCTCGGAGCCGCTGTCGCGGGCGCGGACGCCGCGACGACCGAAGCCCTGTGCTCGGCCGGCCGCTGCGTCGGCATCGCCTTCCAACTCAGCGACGACCTGCACGACGTCTTCGGCGGCCCACGTCAGGCCGGAAAGCCCACGGGCGGCGACATCCGCTCCGGCAAGGCCACCTATCTCGTCGCCGTGGCATGGGCCCGGGCCAAGGCTCAAGTCGACCCTCGGGCCCTCACCGTGCTGGGAGACTCCCTCGGCCGCGCCGATCTGTCGGATGCGGATCTGGCCGAGGTACGGGACGTCCTCGTCTCGACCGGGGCGCGGAAGACGGTCGAGACGAGGATCGACCGGCTGCTGGAGCAGGGCATGCGCCATCTGGGAGCCGCAGTCCTCGAACCGGTCGGCCGCCGACGCCTTCGTGAACTGCTGCACGCCACGGCCGGGGCACAGCCCTCCGTGCCGCAGCGAAGTGGCGATGCGCACCACGCCATGGACAGCCTGCCGTTGTCTCTGCCCCTGAGCGCCGCTACGGAAGGAGCCGTCCGATGACCAGAAGCATCCCGGGACGCACGGATCACGTCGTCGTCGTCGGTGCCGGGCTGTCCGGGCTGTCGGCGACGCTGCACCTGCTCGGCGCGGGACGCCGGGTCACCGTCGTCGAGCGCGACCCGATGCCGGGCGGCCGCGCCGGACGTCTGACGCGCGGCGGCTACCTCATCGACACCGGCCCCACCGTACTGACGATGCCCGACATCGCCGACGAGGCCTTCGCAGCCGTCGGCGACAGTCTGCGCGAACGCGTCGATCTCGTTCCCCTGCATCCGGCCTACCGGGCCCGCTTCGCCGACGGAAGTGGCCTCGACGTGCATACCGGGGCCGCCGCCATGGAGGTAGAGATCGAGCGCTTCGCCGGCCCCGGGGAAGCCGCGGGATACCGGCGGCTGCGCAACTGGCTCGAGCAGCTGTACCGGGCCCAGATGCGCCACTTCATCGACGCCAACTTCGACTCCCCCTTCCAGCTGATGACCCCCGACCTCGCCCGGCTCGCGGCCCTCGGCGGCTTCGGCCGACTGGACGCGCGCATCGGCCGCTTCCTCAAAGACGAGCGGCTGCGCCGCGTCTTCTCCTTCCAGGCCCTGTACGCGGGTGTCCCGCCAGAGCGGGCGCTAGCCGCCTACGCCGTCATCGCCTACATGGACACCGTGGCCGGTGTGTACTTTCCGCGCGGCGGTATGCATGCCTTGCCCCGGGCCATGGCCGATGCCGCCGCCGAGGCGGGTGCCCACCTACGTTTCGGACAGGACGTCATCCGCCTGGAACGCTCCGGTGCCCGGGTCACCGCCGTCGTGACCGACACCGACCGGATCCCGTGCGACGCCGTGGTCCTCACTCCGGACCTTCCAGTCACCTACCGTCTCCTAGGCCGTGTCCCCCGTCGGCCCAGGCGGATCAGGAACTCGCCGTCCGCCGTCGTCCTGCATGCAGGTACCGACAAGACCTGGCCCTGGCTCGGCCATCACACGATCTCCTTCGGTGCGGCTTGGCGCAGTACCTTCCACCAACTGACCCGCACCGGCGAACTGATGAGAGATCCCTCGCTGCTCATCACCCGCCCGACAACCACGGACCCGGGCCTCGCACCGCCCGGACACCACCTGCACTACATCCTGGCCCCCTGCCCGAACACGGACATCGGACCGAACGCCGCCGAGTGGGAGGACCTGTCGCCACGCTACCGAGACAGCCTTCTCAAGGAACTCGAGCAGCGCGGCCTGGACGGCATCAGCGCGGCCATCAAACAGGAGTGTCTGGTGACGCCTGCCGACTGGCAGGCACAGGGCCACGCGGCGGGCACCCCCTTCTCGGCAGCCCACACCTTCGCGCAGACGGGCCCGTTCCGCCCCCGGAACCTCGTCCGGGGCACCGACAACGCCGTACTCGCCGGCTGCGGCACCACGCCGGGCGTGGGCGTGCCCACCGTACTGCTGTCCGGCAAGCTCGCCGCGGCCCGGATCACCGGCCGCATGAACCGCACTCCCGGGCCTTTGCGCACGGCGCACACCACATCAGAAGGAACACCTTCATGACCGACCGCGAGCTCGACGCGGCGGGCATCACCGGCCTGGCGCTGCGCGACGCCTACAAACGCTGTCGGCAGCTCAACGCTCGCCATGGCAAGACGTACTTCCTCGCCACCCGGCTGCTGCCGGTCGACCGCCGGCCGGCCGTCCACGCGCTCTACGGATTTGCCCGCTGGGCGGACGACATCGTCGACTCGCTGGACGCCGGCATCACGGTGGACCGGCGCCTCGCAGAACTCACCCGCCTCCAGGCAAGCCTGGAGCAAGGACTGCGGGACGGGAGCAGCTCCGATCCGGTGGTCATCGCGCTCGCCGACACGGCCCGGAGGTACGGGATCGACCACCGTCATTTCAGCGACTTCATGGTCTCCATGCGCAGCGACCTGAGCGTCACGGACTACCCGACCTACGAAGCTCTTCGGAAGTACATGCATGGCTCCGCCGCGGTCATCGGGCTACAGATGCTCCCGGTCCTGGGGACGGTGGCCCCGCGCGAGGTGGCGGCGCCGCGCGCGGCAGCCCTGGGTATCGCCTTCCAGCTCACGAACTTCCTGCGGGACGTGGGCGAGGACCTGGACCGTGGACGGGTCTATCTGCCCGGCGACCTGCTGGCGGCCCACGGGGTCGACCGCGACCTGTTGTACTGGAGCAGACGCACTGCCCGCCGCGACCGGCGCATCACCGAGGCACTACGGGCAGCCGCAGACCTCACCCGCAGTGTCTACCGCACGGCGGCCCCCGGACTCGCCATGCTCGACCCGGCCTCCCGCCCCTGCGTCCGTACGGCCTTCGTGCTGTACGGAGGAATCCTGGACGCCATCGCCGACGACGGGTACGCGGCGGTGCACCGTCGGGCCGTCGTCCCCCGCCGACGCCGCGCCGCAGTGGCCCTGAACGGTCTGCTGTCCGTGATGGCCGCACGAGCGCAGTCACGCGTCCGAGCGCGCAATTCCACACGTCCGGAGCCGCCGCACCCGCCGGACGCACAGCCGCTGTCCGCGTCCGAGCCGGTCCGTGAGGAGGCCACGTGAGTTCCGACCGCTCCGTCCCCCGCCGGCGCGTCCCGTTGTCGCTGCGCAGGCGGCCGGTCCCGTGGGAGCGTCAGGGGCCGACCTGGCGCGAGGCCCGGCCCGCCCTGATCGCGCAGGCACTGAAGCGGGCTCAGGCACGCCCCTCCGGGAACTGGTACGTCATCGGCGCCACCCGGCACATCCCCGCGGACCGGCCTCTCGGCCGGACCGTCGCCGGGCAGGAGGTCGTCGTCTGGCGCAATGCCGAGGGCCGGTTGGTTGCCGGGCCCGGAGTCTGTCCGCACCTCGGCGCACCTTTGCGGGACAGTCCCGTGCGCTGCGGCACGCTCGTGTGCCACTGGCACGGGCTCGCCCTCAACGGCGTGCCGTTCGCCGGATGGGATCCCCTGCCTGTTCACGACGACGGGTTGCTGGTGTGGGTGCGGCTGGACCGCGTCGGCGGCGAGCCCCCGCTGGACGCGCCGGTGGTGCCGATCAGGTCTGCCCTCGCCGGCGCGGTCTCCGCCGTCTACGAGGGCGCAGGGACCTGCGAACCGGAGGATGTCGTCGCCAACCGGCTCGATCCGTGGCACGGAGCCTGGTTCCACCCGCACTCCTTCGTCGACCTCACCGTCGTCCACGCGCGCACGGACGCAGAGCCCGATGACGGTTTCATCGTCGACGTCTCCTTCAAGGTGGCCGGGCGGCTCGTCGTACCGGTGCGGGCGGTGTTCACCGCCCCCGAGCCGCGTACGGTCGTCATGCAGATCACGCAGGGCGAGGGGGCGGGCTCCGTCGTCGAAACGCATGCCACGCCGCTGGGTTCCGACTACCGGGGCCAGCCTCGGACAGCCGTCATCGAGGCGGTCGTGGCGGCTTCGGACCGTCGCGGATTCGCCGTGGCACGCAGGGCGGCCCCGCTACTGCGACCACTCATGCGGGCCGCTGCGGGGCGGCTGTGGCGGGACGACCTTGCCTACGCCGAGCGTCGCTGGGAGCTGCGGTCCACGGGCCGTTTCCCAGGCTGAGGCAGCCGCGGCTCCTGCTCTGCTGCCGATGCCCTGCGGGTCACGATCGGGGCGATCGTGACCCGCAGGGTTTTCGCGACGGCTCTACCCTGAAAACCACAGTGTTCAGCGCCGACATGGCAGTGAGCACCGCCGAAACCCTGTCCGGCGTCTGAAGCCACAGGTTCTACCCCGCCCAGGAGACGGGCTCGCCGGGTCGGTACGGATTCGCTCATCGGTTAGCTGCTTCCCCTGCGCCCGAACGCCGATAACGAACTAGGACCGCGATCAGTCCATCCGCCGAGTCGGATCCGTGGCAACCGGCCTTCAAACCTCGCTCACGCCGGCGCGCGTGGTGATCCGTCCGAGACCGCCTCGATGCGGGGTCCGATCAAGGCCCGCCGTGCTTCAGCGCTCTGCGGCCAGCTCTCGGTTGAGCGCGCGCAGGAAGTCCGCGACCGTCGCGAGCTGTTCCGAGGTGAACTGACGCATCGCTGTCTCGGTGCTGCGTGCCAAAGGACTGAAGTACTGACGGGCGAGGGCGCGGGCGCCGGGCTTGTAGACGAGATGGACGACCCTCCGGTCTGCCCTGTCGCGGGTACGGCCGATGTGACCACCCCGTTCCAGTCGATCCAGGCAGGCGGTGACGGCGCCAGAGGTGAGATTCAGGCGCTCCCCCAAGCGCGAGGGGGTCATCGGCCGCCCGTCGAGGGCGGCCGCGTCCATGATGGCGGCCAAAGCATGGACATCGGTGGCATGCAGGTCGTGAGCGTGCGCAAACGTGTGGGCGATGCGGTTGAACTCGCTGTTCAGCGTGCGCAACAGCACGGCGTAAGCCTGAAGGCCGTCGCCGGTGATGTCGGCCAAGAAGCGGGGGTGGCGGTCGAGCACCGCAATCTGATCCCCGCCCACGGCGCGGTAGCAGGATAAGAACATCCGTTCCTAGCGTAGTGTACGTTTGTTCTTATGGGTGAGCAGGAAGTACCCGAAGCGCAAGAAGCACCGGGCAGCGGGGGGCGACGCGCCCGCCGGCACGATCCGCGGCGCAGACACCGTGTGCTCGATGCCGCCTTGGAGGTACTCGTCGAGGACGGGGTCGCCGGGATCACGCACCGCAAGGTCGCCGCTCGTGCGGACGTGCCGCTGGGCTCCGTCACCTATCACTTCGCGAGCCTGACCGAACTGTGCGCGCAGGCGTTCGGCAGGTACGTCGCGGAACGGACCGTGGAGTACGAGGCGCTCTTCGCAGAGGTGGCCTCGCGCGAGGACCTGATCGACGTCCTGGTGGGGATGGTCCGCGAAGTCCCGTCCCGGCACCGCAGCGCGGTCCTCGGCTTCGAGCTGCACCTGGCCGCATTGCGCGAGCCCGCACTGCGCGCGCTGACCCAGGAGTGGACCAGGTCCAGCCGTGCGGTGCTGGCCCGTTTCACCGGACCGGAGACGGCTGCGCGGCTCGACGCCCTTCTGGAGGGAATGATCATGCACGCGCTGCTCTCCACTGAGCGGGAAGGGCGTGAGGAGACCCGGGCAGCCATCGCGGGGATACTCGGCCCGGACACCGGCTCGAGCACGTGAACACCTACGCCGGAAGCCCGCCCCTGCGCGAGACCACGCGCGCCGTACGGTCGACCTACCTCGTCTTCGCCCTCCTGGGCCTGGCCGGGGCGACGTGGGCGTCCCGCCTGCCGCAGATCCGGGAACGCATGGACCTGGACGCCGCCCCTGCCACGCCCGCCCCCTGAGTACAGACGCAAGGAGCACACCGTGCCAACTGCCGCCCCCGTCATCGAGGTCAGTGACGCCGACCTGGAAGACCTCCGGACCCGACTGCGCACCACCCGGTGGGCCGAACCCTGGCCGGTCGACGGCTGGGAGGCGGGCACCGCCACTTCCGAACTTCGCCGCCTCGTCACGTACTGGGCCACCGACTACGCGTGGCGCACTCATGAAGCGGCGGTCAACGCCCTGCCGTCCCATTTCGCCGACATGGACGGCACACCGGTGCACTACCTCCGTTACGACGCCGAACACCCGGACGCCCTGTCGATCGTGCTCACCCACGGCTGGCCGAGCACCGTCCTGGAACTCACGGCCCTGGCCGAACGACTGGCCGCCCCCTCCCAACACGGCGGAGACGCCCAGGACGCCTTCACCGTCATCGTCCCCTCACTGCCCGGCTTCGCCTTTTCTCCCCAGCGGCCCGCTCTCACCGGCACCGAGCAGACTCATGAGCTCTGGCACCGGCTGATGCACGGCCACCTCGGCTTCCGCCGTTACGCGGCCCACGGCGGAGATCTGGGCGCCGGCGTCACCTCACGCCTCGCGGAAGCGCACCCCGAGTCCGTCGTGGGCATCCACCTGCTCGCCGCCGCTGCCCCGGCCCACTACGACCCGGCCCTGTTGACGTCCGAGGAGAAGGCGCACGTCGCCTCCGCAGCTGCCTGGCAGGTGGAGGAGGGCGGCTACATGCACCAGCAGAGCACCCGTCCGCTCACCCTCGCTCCAGCCCTGAGCGACTCACCTGCCGGAATGCTCTCCTGGATCCTGGAGAAGTACCGAGCGTGGAGCGACTGCGGAGGCGACCTGTCCACACGCTTCAGCGACGACTTCCTCCTCACCCAGGCATCGCTCTACTGGTTCACCGGCACGATCTCCACGTCCTTCCGGCCGTACTACGAGTACGCGCACCACCTGACCCGGCGGGTACGGCGGGTGGAAGTCCCCACCGCCCTCGCCCTGTTCCCCGCGGACCTCTCGCAGCCGCCACGAAGCTGGGCCGAGCGCACTTACCAGATCGCGCGGTACACCCACATGCCCAGGGGCGGACACTTCGCCGCCCACGAGGAACCCGCCCTGCTCGCCGCTGACATCACCGCGTTCTTCCATGACCTCCGTTGAACACCGCGCCGAGCGGCGGGACATGCGTCCGGGTGACCTCCGGTGGCGGTGCCTGAGGCGGCGGCTCTTTCGACCTGTCACCGCCTGCTGTGCCGGGCCATCAGGAACGCAGCACTCATCGACCTGGCGGAAGTGATCTCCGCCTTCGAGAAGGACGTGCAGGACCGCTGCCCCACCGACTCGCCCCGGGCTCACTTGGCGAGTCCTTTCGGCGATCCGTCAACCGCTTGCTCAGACGGGAAGTTCGGTGATGCCGAGGGCGAAGTCCAGGTTCCCCACCCCGTGGTTGGCGAGGCCCACCGTGACCACGCCCGCTCCTTCCAGCCAGTGCGCCATTTTCAGGCCGCCGACGTCCAGCGGGCGCAGCCCGAGGGTCTCGACGAACGCCTCCACACTTGCCTTGGCCTGCGCATTGTCGCCGGCGATGAAGACGTCGGGCCGGCCCTTCTCCAGGACCTGGCGGAAGATGGTGTTGAACGCCTTCACCACGCCGGCGCTGGCCGGAGCCGCCTTGGCGACTTCCTGCGCGATCGAGGTCTCCTCGCGGTGGGCCAGCCCGTCGAACGTGGAATTGAAGGGGTTGCTGATGTCGACGATGACCTTCCCCGCGAGCGCGTCTCCGTACTGGGCGACTACCGGCACGACACCGCCGTGCAACAGGGCCACGATGACGATGTCCCCGGCCGGGGCAGTGCCCCATTCTCCCGTCGTGGCGCCGCCGCCGAGAGCCTTGGCCAGGTCAGCGGCCTTGGACTGGTCGCGGCCCATGACCTCCACGGTGTTGCCGCCCGCTATCGCCCGCGCGCCGATGGTGCGGGCCATGTTCCCGGTGCCGATGATGCTGATGCTGCTCATGAGATGTCCTGCCCTGGTTGTGTGTTGTTCGGTTCAGATGGCGGTGGTGCCGCCGTCGGCGACGAGTTCCATGCCGTTGACGTAGCTGGAGTCGTCGGAGGCGAGGAAGAGGGCGGCGGCGGCGATCTCGTCGGGGCGGCCCATCTGGCCGCGGGGGATGAGGGACTCGAACTGGCGCTTGGTGGCCTCGTCGAAGAGTTCTTCCTGCTTGGCGGTGGCGACCTGGCCGGGGGTCAGGACGTTGACGCGGATGCGACGGTCCTTGAGTTCGTTGAGCCAGATTCGGGCCCATGCCTGCTGGACGGCCTTGCTGCCGGCGTAGACGCTCCAGCCGGGGAAGGCGCCGAGGGAGGCATTGGAGCCGGTCATGAGGATGGAACCGCCGTCGTTGAAGAGCGGGAGGGCCTTCTGGACGGTGAACAGGGTGCCTCGGGCGTTGAGCCCGAACCAGGTGTCGAACTGGGCCTCGGTGATCTCGCCGAGCGGGGCGGGCTCGCCTCCGCCTGCGCTGGCCCACAGCACGTCGAGGCTGCCCTTCTCCCGCTTGACGGTGTCGTACAGGCGGTCCAGGTCGTCCAGGTCGGCGGCGTCGCCCTGGACGCCGGTGACGTTGCGGCCGATCTGCTTCACGGCTTCGTCCAGGGCGTCCTGGCGGCGGCCGGTGATGAAGACGTGCGCTCCCTCGTCGGCGAACAGCTTCGCGCCTGCCAGTGCCATGCCGCTGGTGGCTCCGGTGATGACCGCGACCTTGCCGTCGAGCTTTCCCATAGTCGTTCCCTTGGGTCGGTGGTGCCGTGTGTACCTGAGGCGATGCTGTTATGTACACCGCTCTGTGTGCTTACGGTACGGGGCGGGCGGCTGGGACGCAAACTATGTACACCGGTCGTTACCCAGCTGCGGTAGGGTGGATCCATGACGGAGTTGGAGAAGGGCCCCACGGGCCGCCGCCGCGGCCGGGGCGCCCGCGAGCGCATCATCAGCGCGTCCCAGCAGCTGTTCCGCGAGCAGGGCATCAACCGCACCGGCATGGACCAGCTCTGCGCGGCGGCCGAGGTGTCCAAGCGCACGGCCTACCAGCACTTCGCCGGCAAGGACGAACTCGTCGCCGAGTACCTGCGCCGGTTCGACCCCTCCGTTCTGTCCGGCGTGTTCGACCGCACCGACCTCACGCCCCGCGAACGGCTCCTCGCCGCCTTCGACATTCCCCCCACCACCCCCCTGTGCCCCTACATCGCCGCCGCCGTCGAACTCCACGACCCCCAGCACCCCGCATCCCAGTACGCACGCGAGTACAAGAAAGCCGTCGCCGCGCGGCTCGCCGACACCGCCCGCGAAGCCGGCGCCGCCGATGCTGAACAGCTCGGCGAGCAGCTCGCGCTGCTCATCGACGGCGCCGCGGCCCGCACCCGGGTCCTCAATGCCGACGCCTTCCCCACCGCCGCCGCCATCGCCGCCGTCCTCATCGACAACGCCATCCCCGCCACAGCCGGCGATGACCGGCGAGGGGAGGAAGTGCCAAGCTGACTTGGCACTCCGCGGCCGGGCCGGCCACGCTGCCGGCCGCGCGGCCGCAACCGCTGGTACGCCACACCAGCCGCCCGGCACCTTGCCCAAGCCTGCTGGTTTTACGGAACTGCCCGCCCGCCTGCTGCAGACCGCGGCAGAAGCGGCCGGGGAGACCGGCGACCCGCGAAGACTTCAGGAATTCGAGGCCGCCATCCCGGCCCAGGGCGCTGGCGCGCCGCCGGTTCGAACAGACGGCTGATCGCATGATCCATACGCGGTGGCGCATGAAGGACTCGTACGCACCTGGGAGGTCCGAGCCAGCTGAACCACTCACGCTGGTCATCAGTGGGTGGTCCATCTGGCCACGCCAGCCCGAAACGAAGGCCTAGAGGCGGGCGGCCAACACGTCGGCTGGAACCCGCCGTCGGGTTCTGGAGCCGCAGGCGGACTCCCGACACTACGAACGGCGGACCGCCGACGATCAGACGGCTTGAGCCGC
This sequence comes from Streptomyces sp. NPDC001220, assembly GCF_053597895.1. Lineage (NCBI taxonomy): Bacteria > Bacillati > Actinomycetota > Actinomycetes > Kitasatosporales > Streptomycetaceae > Streptomyces > Streptomyces sp. NPDC001220. The sequence continues at coordinate 26,472 of NZ_JBSFJE010000028.1, read as the reverse complement.
GTCCGCAGCACGTACTTCCAGTCGGTCTCAGGTGCTTCGGGGCCCCTCGGACAACTGCCGGCCGAAGAACGGAACCGGCTCAGAGGTCAGCCGCAACAGCACCACTCCGTCAGGCCACTTCACTCTTCAGCGCATGATGAACGGGGGCCAGTCGAACTACTCAAGCGTGCCTTGTGGCGGCATCGCCTCCAAGCTGCCACATCTCGTAGTTCCCACACTCTGCCGTGATCTCGGCCGTCGACTGGGCCGCAGTGACGAAGTCATCTACTAGCGGTGAGGTGTGAGATGCCGCCACCGCGAGGCACACCTGGTCGGGCGCCAGATCCGGGATGGGCACATAGACGACGTCCGGATGCGAGTAGAACACGGACGCCGAACGGGCCAGGAAGGAGATGCCCCGGCCGGTCGCGACATGCTCGAGCGTCTCGTCCACCCCGCGCACCGGGTACCCGGCATTGAGGAGCGGGCGCTTGGTGGGCTGCGTGCTCGGGTCACCGTGCCAGACCAGCGGTTCGCCGGCCAGGTCGGCCTCGGTGACCTCCGCCTTGCCGGCCAACCGGTGTCCGGCCGGCAGTACCGCTACCCGCGGCTCGGTGTACAGCGGGGTGACGCGCAGGCCGGCCTCGTCGATGGGCAGCCGCACGTAGCCGACGTCGATGCGGCCGTCGAGCAGCATCGCAGCCTGGTCGTCCCCTTCGATCCGCTGCACGTCCACGACCACGTCCGGGTGCCGGTCCTCGAACGCACGGGCCGCCGGGGTGACTGCAACCCCGGCCCGGAACCCGACCATCAGCCGCCGCTTGCCGCCGGCGGCCGCGGACACCCGGCGGCGGACCGCGTGGGTTGAGGCCAGCAGCGGACCGGCGTCGGCCAGCAGTTGCCGGCCCGCATCCGTCAGCTCCACGCCGTGGCGATCCCTGGTGAACAGCGAGGCGCCGAGATCCTCCTCGAGCGCACGGATCTGCCGGCTGAGCACCGGCTGCGCGATGTGCAGCTCATCGGCGGCGCGGCCGAAGTGCAACTGGTCGGCCACAGCGACGAAATATCGCAGTTTGCGCAGGTCCAGATCCATGGCGCCTCCCAGCCGGTGATGCCTCCAAGGTATCACCACGGCGAAAAGAAGTCTTGGACGCCCACTCAGGCCAATGGCAGCCTGAATAGGTACCTACCGGTCCGAGCGAATTCGGCACAAGAATTCGACATCGGAGGACCCAGGCCCAGAATGAGCACATCAGGAATTGAACGCCCCCATCGCGTCATTCGACGGCGTCGACAACACAACCGTTGACAACAATGGGGTGGGCATGGCGTCCTATCCAGCTCCAGAAAGCAGGAACTCCATGAGCAGCATCAGCATTATCGGCCTGGGGAACATGGCGCGCGCCCTGGCCGCCCGGGCGCGCGCCGGCGGCAACGCAGTCGAGATCATCGGCCGCGACCCGGCCAAGGCCAAGGAATTGGCCGCTGCGCTCGGGGGCGCCACTGTCGGGACGGCCGGCACCGCCCCGGCCGGGGACATCGTTGTCCTCGCCGTACCGTACGCCGGCGCTGCAGCGGTGGTGAGGGAGTACGGGGACGCACTGCGCGGCAAGATCATCGTCGACATCACCAACCCCGTAGCCCCCGACCTGCAGGGCTTCGTCGTCCCCGACGACAGTTCCGGCGCACAGGAGATCGCCAAGGCGGCTCCCGACGACGCGCATGTCGTCAAGGCGTTCAACACTGTGTTCTCCCACATTCTGAAGGCCGGCCCGGCCGAGGGCCGCCCTCTGGATGTCTTCATCGCCGGCGACGACGCGCAGGCGAAGGCCCGCGTGTCGGCGTTCGTCGAGAGCCTGGGGCTGCGCCCCTGGGACACGGGGGAACTTTTCATGGCGCGGGCACTGGAGAACGTCGGCCTGCTGGAACTGGGCCTCATGAACCACTCCGTCAAGCACAGCAATTTCTCCTTCGGAATCACCCTCCTCGACTGAGCGCGCCCTTACCACTATCTCTCGTGTCGTATTACGCCAGTTCACTAACGGCACAAAAGACCCTGCACCGACCCTCACAAGGACAATCAGATGCGCGTTTTCGTCGCTGGGGGGACCGGCCATTCCGGTTCATACATCATCCCCGAGCTCATCGCCGCCGGGCACGAGGTCACCGGCCTGGCCCGGTCGGACGCTTCCGCGGCGGCCCTGTCCGCGCTCGGCGCGAAGGTACGTCGCGGCGACCTTCAGGATCTCGACGGACTCAAGGAGGCAGCCTCGGGCTCCGATGGCGTCATCCACGTCGCGCACAGGCAGGATCTGCTGCCCTCCGGCGGGATGGACGCCGTGGCCGCTGCGGAGCTCCCGATCATGCTCGCGTACGGCGAGGCGCTGGCGGGAACCGGAAAGCCGCTGGTCACGGCGGGGAGCATTGGCTCACCCGGGCAGCTCCTGGGCCGGCCGGCCATTGAGGAGGACCCGGCCCTCCCCGCCGGCGAGGAGCACAAAGGCACCCTGCGGATCCGCAACGTCGTGGAAAGGGCCGTAGTCGACCTCGCCGAGCAGGGGGTGCGGTCTTCGGTCGTGCGGATCGCCAACATCGCCCACAGCACGACCGATCGTGCCGGCTTCCTCCCCACGCTGATCGCGCTCGCGAAGGAAAAGGGGTTCGTCGGCTACCACGGCGACGGCGCGAACCTGTGGAACGCCGTGCACATCCGCGATGTCGCCATTTTGTTCCGCCTGGCGCTGGAGAAGGGGTCAGCTGGCAGATACTGGCACGCGGTTGGGGACGGGGCCATCCCGTTCCGCGACATCGCAGAGGCCATCGCCAGCCGCCTGGGCCTGCCCGCCGTGAGCGTTCCCAACGATGCCCTGATGACGCCGGGTTACTTCGGGTTCCTCACGAATATCGCCACGCAGAGCTACCCGGCGTCCAACCTCATCACCCGCCGGACCCTCGGCTGGGAACCCGCCCGGCCCGGCCTGCTCGCCGATCTGGACAACGGCCACTATTTCCCCGCCGGCTGACAACGGGAACCGGGATCGTAACGAGCCCGGCAACCGGCAAGTTCAGCTTTTATCAAGGACGTTGAGATTATGACGACTGTGGGATTCATCGGAAGCGGAAGCATCGGCAGGGCCCTCGCGCGACTCGCTGTCGGGGCCGGGCACCAGGTGGTGCTCAGCAACTCGCGCGGTCCCGAAACGCTTGTGGACACGGCCGCGGAACTGGGGCCGCGGGCGTCCGCGGCGACGAGCGAAGAGGCCGCGGCGGCCGGTGACATTGTCGTGGTCACGGTGCCGGTCAGCGCCTTCCCCAACGTGCCCGCCGCACCGCTGGCCGGGAAGACGGTCATCGACACCTGCAACTACGGCCCCGAGCGTGACGGACACATCCCCGAGCTCGACAGTAAGTCCCTCACCTCGAGCGAGCTGCTTCTGCGGTACGTCCCGGACGCCCTGCTCGTGAAGGCGTTCAACAACATCTTCTTCAAGCACCTGCTGTCACTCGCCCGCCCGGATGGGGCGGCCGACCGCTCCTATCTGCCGATCGCCGGTGACTTCGCACCGGCCAAGGCGGCAGTGACCGAGTTCATCGACTCCATCGGCTACAGCGTGGTGGACGCGGGAACGCTGGCCGACAGCTGGCGGCAGGCGACGGGCACGCCGGTGTGGGGAACACCGTACGGGCCGTACTCGAACGAGGAGGGCCAGCCGGTCGGCGAGGACGCCATCCGCGCGGCACTGGCCACCGCAACGCGGTAACCGTCAATTATCGCGGACCGTGATGTGCTCCGGCCGCGCCATGCCCCCGCCCGGGGATACCGGGCGGGGGCATATTTCGCACGCAAGGCGTCGAGTCCAGCGAAGGGTCTGCCCCGGCGTCTCGTCGCGCGGAGTCAGGTTCGACGTCGCTGGACCAGGACGCGGACTGCTCCCTGGGAGGCCAACTGCCCGTGCAGATTCGTGCGTGTTGGCCTCCTTAGCTGGTGGTTTGGCCCCGCACGCTGACGTAGTGCAGCTTCCGTGCCGACTGGCGCCTCACCGACCTGATCCGGCACGCCACTACGTGCGGGGCGCCCGATCCGGGCATCGTGTGCCCGGATGACGGTCCGGAGTTCCCCGCCTCGCAGGTGCGGGTCCGGGCGGCCCTCGCGCTGGAGCCCCGCAAGACGCCTGACCCGGCCCGCCGTTCCAGGCGACCCCTATGCGAGGGGTGCACTGCCCCGCACTGAGGCCACCGGCTGCCTCTGCCCCTCCACCTCCCTTGAAAGGGGATACTTCTCGTAGTGACGATGTCCCCTCAGCGCCTTCTCGACCTCGCCGCGGCTGCACCAGTCAGCCACGACGAGGACTTGGTGCTAATCCTTCGCGAAGCGAGCGAGCTGTACCACCAGGGTTTCGACGACCTGCGCCGAGCGGCGGAGGCACGGTGGTCCGGGCTGTCCAGCAGAGACCTGGCGGAGGCCGCGACCGCGGCAGGCATGCGCTGCGACGCGTCCCAGGACCGCGACGAACTGCTACTTCTGGTCGCTGTGTCCCAGTGGGAGATGACTCCGGCGGCGCTGTCGTATGTGGAGATGTCCCAGGTCGCGGCGTGGTCCTGGTCCCGGACGAGTGATGCCTGATGTCGCTCCGCCCGGGAAAAACCTGGGCAGCGTACGGGACCGCCCCTTGAGGTTCCTGCCTTTATGAGACTCGTGAGTCGGGCAGGCCGGCTCGCCTGTGACAGGACGGATCCCAGCTGGCATGACCTCGCACCGAACGCCTCGCCTGGCCGACGCCGCAGAGATCGCGGCCACACACCAGCTGGCCGTCAGCCGGATCTACACTCTCGCCAACGAACGCCCCCTGAACGCGGCCGGTGTGGCCTTCCCCGAGCCCGCCGGCAAAAGAGCCGGCGGCGGCCGCCTGTGGGATGTCAACGCGGTTGACGAGTGGTTCGCCGGGCGTCAGCAAGCCCGGCTCGTCGAGCACGCACCGCCCGCACGCAATCCGCAGGACCTGCTCACCGCAGCCGAGGCGTCCCAGTTCCTCGGCTACAAGAACGCCAACCAGGTCACCACCTTCGTCCGCGAGCATCCCGGGTACTTTCCCGACCCGGATACCGTCGAGACGATGCCGAACTCGAAGAATCCCGACAGTGGCCGGCGGTTGTGGCGCGTGCAGACGCTGCTGGACTGGATGGCCACCCGGCCGGGCAGCGGCAAACGCGTCGGAGCGAAGCGTGCCGCCCCTGCGTTGCCCGACGTCCCGGTCGACGGTGATCCCGACGAGCTGCTGGGGGCCACCCAGGCCGCGGCCCTACTGGGCTACAAGAGCGTCAACAACTTCTCCAGCAGTGTTTCCCAGGGAAACCTTCCCCTGCTGGCCGAAACCGATGAGCTCACGAAGGGCGGCCACCGGCGGTGGACCCGCCGGCGGATCCTCCAGCAGGCCGCCCAGCGCCGTTCGAGACAATAGAGACCGGCGATGCGCGCACTGTCGCCCACCGCCCAGAAGACGCGGCCTCAACGGTTACGGGTGTTGGACCCTTGCGGGCCGGACTGTCGCACCGATGGCAGGCATAGCGTGGTTCGCCACCACGCCCCCGCAGCAGCTCCGGCTGCTGCGGACCGGCCATCGCCCCTTCTCCCGGACAGTCAGCGCACCACGTCGTGCACCCGTGACTCCTGTCGAGGCCCGAGGACGAATCATGGTGGGAACGGTGAACCCGGAGTGTCAGACCAGGGTGTCGTCCAGGCTCAGGCCGTCGGCTGGGACTTCTTCGACCAGCCGAAGGGGGGCTTCTTGGGGGTCAATCGCCTGGTCCTGGGGGTGATAACGGCCCAGGTGATGAGGGTTTCGGAGTGCTGGACGAGCCGCTCGTAATCGCGGGCATGGCGGCGGGCGTTCACCATCCAGGCCAGGCTCCGTTCGACGACCCAACGCCTGGGGATCACGACGAAACCGGTGGTGTCCTTGGGACGGCTGATGGTCTTGACCGTCAGGTTGAGATGGCGTTTGGCCCAGGTCACGAGCTTGCCCGCGTAAGCACGGTCAGCTCAGACGATGGTGATCAACAGACCCAAGCCAGTGGCTCCCGGGATCACCGTCGAAACGACATCCCTGCTGAGCGGCACAGTGGGAGGGGATCGGGGCGGGACCCTGTTTCGGCCCCGAGTGCCGGGTGCAGCACCCGGGGCCGCCGGGCAGTGCCGAGGGGCTTGACGAATCGTGCATGCGCCGCCGTCTGCGATGCCCCCCGGCGCTGGAAGGGCACGGCTCGTTTACGCGGCCGAGGTGAGCTCGGCGCGGCCGAACAGCAGCGCGTAGCCGGTCGGGAGTTGGTGCAGGATGCGGGTGACGAGGTCGTGGCCGGCGTGGGCGGCGACGGCGGAGAACACGGAGCCGGTGTCCCAGCGGGTGGTGGCCAGGGAGGCACCGGAGCGGGCGGCGAGGTCCTTGACGAAGCCCCATCCGGTCAGCGGCTGTGCGTCGGGGATCTGCGCGGTCAGGACACGTGCCGCTTCCAGGGGCAGGCAGGCGGCCAGGTCGACGCGCTCGTCGCCGGTCAGCTGACGTCCCAGCCCCGCAAGGATCAGGCGGACGGCTTCCTCGGCTCTCTCACGGGTGGGGTAGGCGCCTTCGTAGCGGACCTTCTCCAGCATCTGCTCATACGCCGTCCCGTACGGCTGCTGGTGCTCGAGCGGTACGCGCACGTCGGTGATCACTGCGGTGCATGCCTTTCGTGAAGCCGGGGTGCCGGTGCGCGGCACCCCGGTATGGGTCAGGTGGGCTGGGGGCGACCGAAGAGCAGGTCGTAACCGGCGGGGAGCTGGAGCAGGATCTGGCCCAGCAGGTCCTCGTCGGCCGCGTCGGCGACGGTGGACAGCACGGCGCTGACGTCCCAGGCCGCGGTCTGCTCGGTGGTGCCCTCGATCCACGCGGCGGTTGCGCGGACGAACCGCTCCGGCGGCAGCGGCTCGGCGCTCTGCAGCGGGTTGAGCAGGATCAGGGCGAACTCCTCCGGCAGGCGCGCCGCCAACTGGGCGCGGACGTCGCCGACCAGGTGCGCGCCGAGCAGGGCGAGCACCACGCGGGCCGCGCGCTCGGCTTCCTCCAGGGTGTCGTACTCGCCGCGTTCCTTCACGTGGCCGAGGAACGCTTCGTGTCGCAGAGTCATCACGGCGGCCCCCTTCTTCTTCGGACTGCCCACGGGGGTGCGAAGGGCGGGGTGAGGGGGAGATCAGGTGCCCGTCCTCCGCACCCGTGCGGCCGGTGTCAGCCGGAGATCTCCTTGCGGCCGGATCCGACGCCGATGGAGATCTTGCGGGGCTTGGCGCGCTCGGCGATCGGGATGCGCAGCGTCAGCACGCCCGCGTCGTAGTCGGCCTGGATGTGCTCGGTGTCGAGGGTGTCGGCGAGCACGAGCTGGCGGGAGAAGACACCCAGCGGCCGCTCGGACAGCTCCATCTGCACGTCGTCGGCCTTCGTCACCGGCCGCCGCTCGGCCTTGACGGTCAGCATGTTCCGCTCGACATCGACGTCGATCGCATCCGCGGTGACACCGGGAAGGTCGAAGGCCACCACGTACTCGTCGTTCTCGCGGTAGGCGTCCATCGGCATCGCCGACGGCTTCGACCAGGTACCCGGGCCCATCAGCTGCTGCGCCAGCCGGTCCAGCTCACGGAAGGGGTCAGTGCGCATCAACATCGGAAAACACCTCCAGCAGGTTCAGGCAGTTACTGCCAATGCGCTCCACTGACACCGTTGTAACATGTCATCCAATGGATGACAAACACGATGTCGTCCTCTTGACGACAACCCGAGGGAGGTGTCCGTGACCCCGGCCGACCAGCCGCCCACGACCAGCACCGGCGCCCACAGCCCGGCGTCCTTTCTCGCCGCCGTGGCGGCCCTTGCCGCCATAGACGACGCCCTGCGCGACGCCCAGCACGAGACCCCCGACGCCGCCGGCCCCGGCCCGGAGCAGGCGCTGGCCTCCCTGGTGCTGCTGCGCGAGGTGCGCGAGCAGCTCGCCGGATGGGAGACCGGCCTGATCGAGACCGCCCGCGACGCGGGAGCCAGCTGGGCCGACCTCGCCCACCCCCTCGGCGTCGCCAGCCGTCAGGCCGCCGAACGCCGCTACCTGCGCGGCCGTCCCGGCCCGGCCGGGACCACCGGCGAACAGCGCGTGACAGCCACCCGCCAGGCCCGCGCCGCCGAACGGAGCACCGCCACCCGGGCCCGCCGCAACGCGGCCGACCTGCGCCGCCTCGCCGGCCAGATCACCGCACTCACCGACCTTGCCCCCGCCGCCCGCCGCCCGGTGCGCGAGCTCCACGCGGCCCTCGCCCACGACGACCCCGCCGACCTCATCGCCCCCCTGACCGCCGCCCGCCCCCATCTGCTCGCCACCCACCCCGACCTCGCCGCCCGGCTCGACACCCTCACCACCCCGTAGGACGAGGCAACGAGCCCGTCGCCAACCGACGACGCCTGGCCTGCGGGGCTTCAACTGTTCGTGCAGGGCGAGGACCTGGGCGGGCGGGCCGCCGGGCAGCGGGCTGGACGGGACGCGCTCAAGCCCACGCAGCAGTGGCGTCAGGAGTCGGTCCGGTCGATATCCGACCCGCCGTCTCCATCGTCCGACGCATGGTCTACCTCGTCACCGGCGAGCACGCCGCCCCTCCAGCCGCGCCGCCCGCAGCCCCGTGACCACCCGGCGCCCGGGATCTGCGGGGGTTCAGGACGTGCGCCCGTCAGGGAGAAAGTACGTCCACCAGAGCCTGATCCAACGCTTTCCGGAGGGCATCGGGCAACTGTCCGCCGCCCGGCCAGTTCACGATCAGCGCGGCCACTTTCCGGAGCTTGATGTTGGTGCGCTGGGAGACCACCCGCAGCACCTCGAACCCCCGCTCCGGGGGGAGTCCACCCAAGGAGATGACCACGCCGATGGCCTGGTCCACAACCGCATGCGACGTGACCGCTTCCTGCAACTGGTCGATCTCCTGCCTCAGCTCAGCCAACTGCCTGGCAAGGTCCGCCCGCCGAACCACACCTGGCCCGTCACCAGGCACGGGACGCCCGTTCTCCGAGTACTTCATCGCGATCACAACTCCGGGTGCTCTTCCCTGCCCGGGCAGCCATCACCACCGGGCAAATACATGCAGGACGACAACCACTTACCCCTCAACCCGCAGGTCATCAATCCACGCCCGTGCAGCGCGCAGTGACCCTCGCCACTGTCCCGGACAGGCCGCGCCAGCTCACCCTCCGGGCAGGCCGCGCTGCGGCCGGTGGGGGGCGCTGCGGTGGGTGGGGGGCTGCGGCCGGTGGGGCGCTGCGGCCGGTGGGGCGCTGCGGCCGGTGGGGGGCTGCGGCCGGTGGGGGGCTGCGGCCGGTGGGGGGCGGGCGGATCCCTAACAGTCCACCTGCGATCGATCGTGGCTGCTGCGCCTTGAGGCCCCGGCTAAAGTCGTCACTGACCATTCTCACTGGAGGGGACCGAGGATGAGCGGGACAGTCACGGCAGTCAGCAGCAACGGCGAGTACTCGTTCACCAAGCCGAACCGGGAGAGCATCATGCTGCTCGCGGGGCTCGGTGTGGAGGGTGATGTACATGCTGGCGTGACGGTCAAGCACCGCTCGCGGGTCGCGCAGGACCCCACCCAGCCGAACCTGCGCCAGGTCCACCTCATCCATGAAGAGCTCTTCGCCGAGGTCAGTGCAGCGGGATTCAAGGTGGCGCCCGGTGACCTCGGCGAGAACATCACCACCCGCGGCATCGATCTGCTGGGTCTGCCGGTCGGCACGCTGTTGCGCATCGGCAACCATGCAGTGCTGGAGGTGACCGGCCTTCGCAATCCCTGCCTGCAGATCGACAACTTCCAGGATGGGCTGCTGAAGCAGGTTGTCGGCCGCGACGACGCGGGGCACATCGTGCGCAGGGCCGGAATCATGAGCATCGTGAAACAGGGCGGCGCAGTGCGCCCGGGCGACACGATCACAGCAGAGCTTCCCAGCGGGCCGCACCGGCCTCTGGAACGAGTCTGACATCTGACGACCAGCACGGCTGTCGCCGCCCAACAGGGCAAGCCAGCCCGGCGATATGTACGGCTACGCGCTACGACGGGGCTTGTGTGCAGCGGTCTTCGTCGCCAAGGCCTTCGCGGTCTTCTTCTTAGCGGGCGACTCGTGGACCTCGGCTTCGGCACCGGTGTCCTCACCGCGCGTGACCTTCGCTTTGTCCACGGACTCCTGCAGGGCCGCCACCGGATCCAGGACCTTGCCTGCCGTGGCTTCGTCGGTGTGGGGCGAGAACGGTTGATGCCGAGTTCGGGCAACAGATGTTGATCAAGCGGGCCCGGAATGTTGTCGAGTTACGTAACCATCCAGTCGGTGTGTCGGTCAATCGAAGTTGATCGAGGCTGCCCATGGGCGAGTTGTGGTAGGCAGGGCCGGTGATCAGCCGACTCCCTCTTGACCAGCAACTTGAGTCCCTTCGTTCGGTGCTTTCCCGTAACCACGTGTTGACGGAAGTGCTTGCGCGAACTCCGGCATTGGGCCTGCCTGGGTGGTATGTGACGGCCGGGTGCCTGTTCCAAACGGTATGGAACGTGGTCACGGAGAAGCCTCCGACCAGCGGCATCAAGGACTACGACGTCTTCTACTTCGATGGCAGCGATCTTTCCTGGGAGGCGGAGGACGCAGTGATCCAGGCCGGCCGGGAGGCCTTTGCCGATCTGCCCGCAGAGGTTGAGATCAGGAACGAGGCACGGGTTCACCTCTGGTACGAGGACAAGTTCGGTGTCCCGTGTCCGCCGTATGAGTCCGCCGAGGCTGCGATCGACAGCTTCGCCGCGACCACATGCTGTCTGGGAGTACGTGTGGACACGGACGGGCGGTGGCGTGTCTATGCACCCCATGGGCTGTCGGACGTGTTCAACCTCGTCCTCCGGCCGAACCCGGTGCTCGCCCCGCGGTCTGTCTATGAGGCCAAGGCGGCTCGGTGGCAGGAGGAGTGGCCCGAGCTGACCGTTCTGGACTGGCCGTCCACCGAGATCACGGTGACTTCAGACCTCGGCGGCGTTCGTGACCGTATCCCGGGCGACAGACTCAACAAACTTCGGCTGTGACCTGCGGCCACCGTCTCGTCGTCAGTCCACACAACTCACGATGATCAGCGGTGGCCGCACCCATGTCCGCACCGGCCCGACCAGCAAGATCACGACCAACAGCCGGAGTACTAGGCGGTTTCGAGGAGTCGCCTCCGCAGCAGGGCGGCGCCGGATTCGGCAAGCCAGTCCGCGAGCGTACGCAGTCCGGGGTGGATGATGCGCAGCGCTTCGACGTCGGCATGCCAGCGCGATCCGGCTGCCCAGCGCTCCCGGACCTGGGCGATCTCGGGGCTGAGTGCGGCGGCCTCGGTGTGGGTGATCTGCTCGTAGCGCACTGTGGCACCAGTGGCCTCGCTGATTGCGGCAACTGCCTCGGCCGGGGTGGGGGCGTCCCCGGCCAGCTCCAGACTTCGCCCCGCGAATCGGTCCGGCTGGTCGAAGGCCAGCGCGGCGAATTCGGCGATGTCCTCCACCGCGATGATCTGGACAGGTTCGTCCGGCGGGAAGATGTGCCGGTGCACGCCGTGGACGATGCCGTCGACTCCGATGGGTGTCGAGCCGAGATAGTTCGACATGAAGCGCACCGGACGCAGTACGGTCACCGACCGGATCCGCTCACGCAGGTGGTCCTCGATGCGTTTCTTCCCCTCGGAGCCGCCCGGACGGCCCGGCGTGGACGCCACACCCGTGAACACGATGTGCTCGACCCCCACGGCGGCCGCGGCATCGATCAGTGCCCGGCCCCGGGCGAACTCCTGCTCCACGTCGGTGCCGGCCGGCCCAAATGCCACGGGCGGTACGGCGAACAGTGCCGCAGCTCCCCCCAGCGCCGCCGGCAGACTCGACGGGTCGTCGAAGTCGCCGCGCACGAGCTCGGCTCCGGCGGTTTCGAGTGCCTTGGCGGCGGGAGCGGTCGTGTCCCGCACCAGCGCGCGCACCGGCCTGCCGGCCGCCAGGAGCCGACGCGCGGTGGCGCCGCCCTGCCGACCGGTCGCACCGGTCACGACGACCAAGCGGTCAGTGGTCATGTCGTCCTCCGCCCCGGGATTGTCGGTGGGCACGGTCGTGTTGGGCCCGGTGGCGATGTGGAATGCTCCACCCGGTTGAGTCCGACGGACAAGGGATTACGTGACATGACCGCAGCCCCCCACGACATCGGCCGGGCCGATGCCCGCCGCAATCGCACGAAGGTCCTCGCCGCCGCATCCCGGGCGTTCGACGAGCACGGCCTGGACATCTCGCTCGGCGCGATCGCACGGCAGGCGGGGGTCGGCGCCGGCACCGTGTACCGGCACTTCCCGAGCAAGGAGATTCTGCTGGAGGCCGTACTCGTCCAGCAGATCGACGACTTGGTGGACGCCGCTCGACGGTGGGCAGCCCGCACTGACCCTGTCGCGGCGTTCTTCGGCTTCCTCCTGCAGGTCGTCGACACGTCCCACGGGCGCAAGCACGCGTGCGACGCCCTGACCACGGAAACGAGCTGGCCGCGCCCGGGCCTGGCCGCGTCGGCGCGGCGGTTCCGCCAGACACTCGACGAACTGCTCCGCGCAGCCCAGCAGGTCGGCGGGGTCCGCATCGATGTCAGCGCGGACGACGTCGCCGCGCTCACCGTCGGGTGCGCGACGATGCGGGGCGCACACCGCGACCGCAACGGAGGCACCCGCATGGTGCGGCTGGCGCTGGAGAGCCTGCGGAGTCCTGGATCCGTCACGGAAGGGCAGGCGTTCCGTGACATGCCCGGCACGCTTCACGCGGCGCCACGGTGCGATCAGTGCGGTGCCCGGCTCGACGCCCGGCCCACTGGCCGCCCGGCCCGCTACTGCGGGGCGACTTGCCGACAGCGAGCACGTCGCCGCCGTCTCGGACCGGCAAGTTTTCCCAGCGGAGGATGAGCCACTGGAATCGGAAGGCGCCGCGCACTGCATTGGCCGGTGCCCACGGTCGGCTGGTGGCCGGCCACCGCGCTTTGACCCTGCCGACTACTACCGCGAGCGCCACGTGGTCGAGTGCGGTATCAACCACCTCAAAAGGGTGAGGGTCGCCGGCGCGTACCCGAGTTCGTGGACGAAGAGCCCGGTGCGGCCCGGGCAACCAGAGCCGCGAGCGCGTCGCGGAAGCAGTCGTGATCCCGCCACAACGGACGGTCGTCACCCTGCACAGTCAACTGACGCATGGCGTCGGTACCCGGCACGGAGGCCAGACCCCGCAGAACGGCGAGGAGTGCGTCGTTGTGCTGTGTGGGCAGCTCGCGCTCATAGGCCGCGTGTGTGGAGTCGACCCGCATCGGGTCTCCGGGCAGTTCACGCTCGTACGTCACCAGGACGCCCTCGTGGTTCTCAACGTCGAAAATCTCTGAGGCGGAGAACGGCAGCGAGTGCCGGGTTATGTCCGCGTGCCCCTGACGGGTCAGATCGAAATCGGCCGGCGGCCTACCCCAGGCATGCTCATGGCAGCGCGTGATCACCGCCCGCGACGTGTCCCGCTTCTTCGCTGCCCGTAGCTTCCTCAGCAGCACAGCAGCACAGCAGCACAAGATGCAGTTCGTCCCACACGCTGGCCTCGTTCCAGGCGGCGAGGCGCCGCCAGCAGGTCATGCCAGACCCGAAGCCCAGCTCCTGGGGCAGGTGCTACCGCTGGATGCCGATGTGCAGCACGAACAAGATCCCGAACAGCGCCTGCCGGTCCGGGATCCGCGGTCTGCCCTCGACCAGTTTCGGCCCCGGCTCGGGCAACAACGGCTCGATCAGCAGCCACAGTTCATCCGACACGAACCACGACCGCGACTCCCCCTTTCCCACGACGGGACCAACGAGCAACCAGCTCGACAGTCACATGATCGACGGCCTCTGTTAGGACCTCTTAGGGCGGCTGTGGGGCCGTTCTGGGGGCGGATGATGACATGGCCTCGGATGATCGGGGCGCGGGCCAGGGATGTTCGCAGGCTGAAGGTGGATCTCGCTCTCTGGACGCCGTCGTAGCTTGGCTGCGCGCCGACGGCCGCAACGTCAAGGACGAGGATGTCCGGGCCTCGAGCTATCGCACGTGCTCCCGGAGTCCGGCTGCCGCCCTGTGCGTCCGCCGATGCCGGCCATCCATTCGATCATCTTCGGGTGCGGTCGTGTGAGCGTCGACTGGATTGGCGGTGAATCATTCTTCGGATCAACTGCAAGTTTCGGTGTTGATCGGGCCTTTCGTGTCAGGAGTTCCTTGATCCGGGCGATGATGACAGTCAGCTGAGTCCGTCCCGGCCTACGGCTGCCCATGGCGTGGTCGCTGCAGGGCCTCCAGGCGGGGGGGTGGGTGACGGTCCTGGTGTGGCGCAGGACGCTGTTGGTGCTCAGGCCGAAAAGGCCGGTGAGGTGTCTGGCGTCGCCGTCGGTGGCGTGGGCTGCGGCGATGAGGCGGTCCTCGCGCAGGGCGCGGGGGTGAGGGGGCGAGGTGTTGTCTGATTCAGTCCCCGGCAACATGGGCGGTGGCGGTGGGCGAGGTAGGTGTCCAGGCAGTCGCGGACGGGTTCGGCAAGGGGGATGCGGCGGGCGCTGACGGTTGCAAAGGTGCGGCGCGGGCGCAGACCATGCGGTGGGAGATGTCATCGGAAGCAGTCGATGTAGTCGTGGAGGAAGGTCTCCACTGTGCGCGGGGGGCGCCCCAGCAGTTCACTGATGGTTTCACTGGTGCGCTCGTTCTCGCCGCGGAGGATGGCCCGTTCCCGGGTGACGAGCAGTTCGGCCTTGCTCGGCGGGACTCCGGCATCGATCATGCGGTGCAGGAGAGTCCGATCCGGAATGACGCGGAACTCCACGGATGCGCCCAGTTCGGCGGAGATCAGAGCCACCACATCGGGCCAGCTGACCAGGCGGGGGCCGGTGAGGTCGTAGTGGGTGCTCCAGGTAGTGGAATCACGAAGAATGCGGACTGCGACCTCGGCGACATCGCGGTGGTCGCAGAGGGCAACTCTCCCTGTGTCGGCCAAGCCGGTCCAGATGCGCTCGGAGCGGATTTCGGCTGCCGCTGCGAGAACCGAGGCGGAGAAGACCGAGGGCCGGATGGTGGTGTAGGGCAGATCGAGAGCCTCGGCTGCAAAGTCGATACTCCAGTGGCCTTGCTGGTTCAGCCCCAGTGACGACGGGCCCGCGTTGAGGACCGACAGGCGCACCAGCTGCTCCAAGGTGGGCGAGCGGGCGGCGGCATCAAGGATCAGGTGTTGCAGGTTGCCTTCCAGCCCCACCGAGCCCATCGCGACGAACACGACGCGGACCCCCGCCAGGGCTGCATGGATCGCCCTCCGGTCGTCAAGCGGGACCGCGCGGACATCGAGGTCACCGCCTGCCGCGTCGAACAACCGGTGAGCCTTGTCGGGATCACGCACGAGCACTCGAACTGCCTGATGGGCGCCGAGCAGTTGCTCCACGACGAGGCTGCCGACGCGTCCCGTCGCTCCGATCACGGCAATGGCCATGACGTCCTCCTTCTCCTCGCTGGGCTGGCGCGTTCGATGCAGGCACGGCTCCCTCCGTCCCCGGCCCACGGTGCGAGGCGGCGGTCCGCTGTCTTGCGTCCGTGGCCTCATGGAGTTCCCCCGCAGCGCGCGCCAGATGCAGGGACGTACAGGCTTCACGCTCCCGCGTCACAGCACCCTCCTCAAATGGCGTCACCCTCCGCTGCCGCCGGGTGCGAGACAGAACCGCAGGTGTGACAGAACCCGTTCTGTGCCGGACCGACAGGAAGGGCTCGGCACACGGTTGCGGGGCGGGAGTCCAAGAGAATCCCGCCCCGCGCACTCCCCCGGCACAGTCAGGCTCGCCCCCAGGGAACCGGCCTGGCATGTGCTCCGCCACCCCGGCCTCCGTCTCCGCGATGGAGCCGGCCGCGTCGAGGGGCACCGGTCCTGCGCAGGCGCTTGCTTCCTGAGACTCAGGACGAGATACAGGGCCGCGGCGCCCGCGGCGAAGATCACCACCGGGAACAGGCCCGGAACGGGCACGGTGAGGGACCACCCTTCCAGGTGGGCGACGACACGCCCAGCCACCGCCGCGCTGCCCCGGAGCAGGAGAATCACGCAGAGGAGGCCGACGGCGACCGGCCTATTGCGTCCAGTCGTCCGCGCGCAGGCAGCCGCCAACCCTCCCGTGGGGAGGCCGGGAGGGGCGGCAGGCCCCGCCATCACAGGAAGGACGGCAGAGCCCAACAAGGGCCCTCACCTGGGGGATTGGATCGCGCCCGTCCCCACACCATGCATCACAAACCAGCCACACGGATAGATCCTGACCGAAAGTATTCGATCCCCCGGCAGCTGAGGCAGTCTGCAGGCGCGGGATGCGACACGCACGCAGGGGATCTTTCTCCCCGTCTTGCATCGTGATCACTCGTCCGCATGGTCCGCGTTGATGTCGGCGACGGTCTCATCGTGCAAGGCCGCAAGATCGGACGGATGGTGCGTCCGTACGTTGCGGATGCCAAAGCAGAGGTGCTTGCAATGACGTCAGTGTCGTCCCGGCTGGCGGACAATGCGGTTGGGCCGGCTGCCGTGCCCGATCCCGTGTTCTCGGGCGCCATGGTGGGTCCGGGCACCGCGGTCGACCCGATCCGGGAGGCTGCTGAAGCAGTCGCCCTGTGGACGGAGTAGTCGTGAAGCTGGACCCTCATGCCTTCGTTGTAGTAGACGACCAGGGGCACGGAGTGTTGGTGCACCTGGGTATCAACACGGTTCAGCTCAATGGTGAGGGCTTCGAACTGCTGGTCGACAAGGGCGACACAGTTCAGCGAGGACAGGCCACTGGCCGGTGGGACCCTGCTGGAATTCACGATCCCCAGCCGCGCGGAGCTGGACCGGATGCGGCGAGTGAACCGCAACCAGTCGGCCCAGCGCAGCCCTTCGGTGCAGCGGGCCGGCCACCGAAGGCCTGCTGATGTTCATGGAAGCCTACGAGGCGGAAGAGATCGATCTCGGTGACATCCCCCCGGCCCTGCGCACCCGGCTGATGACCAAGTTGAGGGAAGAACTGCCGGGTGACGACGCCTAAGGGATGTCCCGCAAACCGAAGTCAGTGGCCAGGGGGGCGAGAGGGTTGATGGGCGGGGCGAGGGTGAAGGTTGGGAGGTGCCGATCAGTCCCAGCGCATGTCGATGCGCCCGGCGAAGTTGTCATACCCGGCACGCTCGAATGCTCGGGCCATCGGCTGGTTTCCCAGATCGGTGTCTGCGGTGACGCGTTCGGCGCCCTGGGCGGCCAGCACCTGGGTCCCTTTGGCGAGCAGTTCGTTGACGAAGCCCTGGCCTCGGTGGCCGTCGATTACGCCGAGGTAGGCGATCACGAAGCCGTTCGGGCTTTGCGCCGGAACAACCAAGCCGATCGGTTCGCCCTCTGGGCAGACCCCGATCCGCCACCATGCGCACGGACTGGGATAGCTCAGCAGTTCGTCGTGGTATTACACGCGTGCGTAGTCGTTGGCCGAGGAACGGGCGACGTCGGCCTGGCTGTAGGCATCCAGCGTGCCCGGCAGGATGCGGGTGAGAAGATCGATCGCTTCCTCATCGGTGCTGACCGGGCGGAGGGTCAGACTGCCACGGTGTGAAGGCATTGGTGTGCTGGACGTCCAGCGATAGCGGAGCCTCTGGACGAAAATCTTGCCGCCGGTGCGTTCCACCACCTCCATCCGGTCGTTGATGCGACGTTCAGTGGTGGCGTCGTCTCTCCAATTCGCCGGGAGGGGCTGGAGAACGTACGGGGGCGGCAGGGTGCCCGCAGGGAAGAGCGCGGTGAGGGCGGTGCGCAGCAGATGCGCGCCAATGTCTATCCGGAGCGGGGCGCCGTGGGCGTCGTCGATGTCGAGGGTTGTCCGGGCCCTCAAAGGGGGCAGCTGACGGGACCGAATCCGACCGACCGCGGCAAGAAGGGTTCGAAAATCCACCTCATCGTGGACCGCCAGGGTCTGCCTCTGTCGGTCGACATCTCCGCCGCGAACCTCCACGACAGCCAGGCCCTGATCCCGCTGATCCGCGGCATCCCGCCCATCCGCTCCCGTCGCGGCCCACGACGCCGACGGCCCGGCAAACTGCATGGCGACAAGGGCTACGACTACCGCTTCCTGCGGCGATGGCTCGCATCCCGCGGCATCCGGCACCGTCTCGCTCGTAAGGGCGTCGAGTCATCACGACGCCTGGGCCGGCACCGCTGGGTCGTGGAACGGACCGTGTCCTGGCTGTCCGGCTGCCGACGCCTCCACCGCCGCTACGAACGCAAGCCGGAACACTTCCTCGCCTTCACCGCCATCGCCGCAACCCTCATATGCCACCGCCGACTCACCAAGTGAAATGACGTCTTATTACCGCATGAGCAGAAGTTGACCAGAGTCGAAGAAGTCATCGGCATAGGCACCATAGCCCTGGAAGCCGACCTGCACCGGTACCCCCCGCGAAGCCGCCACACGCGACTTCCACGAGCAGGTGACGCCCCCCAACGAGGGGCCACCAGACTCGAACTCCCGTTCTAGCAGGCCAACCACGGTGCGGGCGCGAAGCTGTCGTTTGTGATGTAGGACCTGCGCGGAATCGGAAGGTCAACGACCGCGCCGCGCCCCTGGCTCCTCAACCTGCCGAAACCAACCAACTTCAGCACCACGAGCAGGGAAGATAAGTGCATGACCATCCCGGGGACGTCTAATTGGCACACCTGTGGGCACCGTGCAGGTTGTGCCGGAATCCGCGCGCTATGGTGGGACAGATGCTTGGCTCATCTGGACCGTTCACGGCGATCCGTGGCACTGCTCGCGATAGCCGCTGGAAGCCCTGCCGACTTCCGTGGAGTCTCGTTCACAGCCGAGCTCTTTGAAGAGCTGGTGAATACCACAAGGTTCTTTTATGAGGTGCGATTCGACTCGGCTACTTTCCTCGGCGACATCACCTTTTCCGGACCTTATTTAAGAGAAGAATGGGCGGCGTCGTCCGATGCGGTATTTATTGGTGACGCCAGCTTCAACGGTGCTACATTCAAAGGTAAGGCAGACTTCCACTATACCGCGTTCCGAGGATTCGCCGACTTCGATGACGTCACCTTTGAGGGTGACGCGATATTCGATAATGCATCCTTCTCGAATAGTACACAATTCTCTCGGTCAAGATTTCTACAAGAAACCTCGTTCGTCGGCGTAAAAATTGCCGGTAACGCCGAATTCAAGAAAGCTCGGTTCGAAGGTGTATGGGAAGGGGTCATGGTATGCGGCGGCGTAGTTCAATTGCGCGACACAACCGCGGAGAGCGCACTTAGGCTCCAGCTGGCCGCGTCCGATATCGACTGCACAGCGGCAACCTTCAAGGGTCCCACTTCCCTACAACTGCGCCACGCGAGAATAGATCTCACTAGCGCGACACTTGGCGACCAGGCGTCGCTGGTAAGCCACCTCGGAGAATTTGAACTACCCGACGGCAGAAGAATGGACGAGTCGAACTTTCTGTTCCGAAATCTTCCGAGGGTCGTCTCGCTGAGGGGCGTAAACGCCGCACAGTTGACCATCATAGATCTATGGATGGACGAGTGCCGATTCTTCGGGGCGCGAAATCTTGACCAAATTCGCATTGAAGGTGAGTGCTTTTTCGCAGGCCCCGATCACCACGTGACCAGAATGGGAATACTACCATTTCGTTGGTCGCGGAGGGTGGCCATAGCGGATGAGCACCAATGGCGAGCGCGCCACATTCAACACAGAGCACGCTCGTGGAACGATCACGATTACGATATACCGGGAATCCTGGTTGAGCCCGCCCATATTGCTAGCCTTTACCGACAACTACGAAAGGCGCTTGAAGACAGCAAGTTCGAACCGGGTGCAGCAGATTTCTACTATGGCGAGATGGAGATGCGACGCCGAGATTACCTTCAAACTTCGCGAGCAGAGCGTTGGCTGCTCCATCTTTACTGGCTGATTTCCGGATATGGACTACGCGCTTCCCGCGCACTCGGGTGGCTCGCCGTATCTGTTGCGACGACCATTCTGCTAATGATGGGTCTCGGATTGCCTGATTCGCCATCGAAACAAAGCGTCACCGGAGTGGTGCCGCCGACAGGAAGCTCCATCTCCCTGCAAATCGACACGGAGGATCCTACCCTACGGACACCTGTTGCTGACAGATTCACTCTCGACCGTGCGGACGCAGCGCTCCGCATAGTACTGAATTCTGTAGTATTCCGCGCAAGCCCTCAGAGCCTGACGACGTGGGGCACATATACGGAGATGGTCAGCCGTTTCAGCGAGCCCGTTCTGCTAGGTCTAGCTGCTCTGGCAATTCGGGGTCGAATCAAGCGCGGCTGATCGGGCCAGGAATTACGGAAAGAGTCAGTGGTCGCCGAGATCCATGCAAAGAGCTCTGCTCCCACTACTGAACTTGATTGGTGATGTCGGGTCGTTCGGCCGAGCGTTGAGCTCGCTGTGCTCCACTGCTGTCACTGTGAGGTACACGCAGCAGGGCGGCGGCTTGACCGACACCCAGAGAGCAGCCCGGCAGCTGGTACGGCTGGATGCTGTGGCTCGGTTCGAAGCCGGGGACAGGAACCAGTCATCGCCGCCACTCTGCGGGTGTCTGAAAGATCGGTGAAACGGTGGCCGCCGACCTGGGTCTGATCACCCGGACGGTGAAGCACGAGCTCTAGATGATTCAGTACCGGCCCCAGCTGCTCGATGGCTGTCTCATCGGCACGGGCCTGGCTTTCGAGGCATGCCCCGCCTGGAGAACCTGTCACCCAAATGCGCGTTCGGTAACATCGCGTCGCCTGGATGAGGTTTCGCCTGATGAATCGAGTGAGCTCGTGAGTGACGATGTCCTCTCTGTCATTCCGACCGATCCGCACTGGCAGCCTGAGCCGGCCGCGGCTGAGCGTGCTGCGTCGCTCGTGGAGGACCTGGCCCCTGGGCTCCCCGACGGCGTCGACGTCGAGATTGACGTCACCTGGCACGACGCACTCACCGTCGTCGACTGTGGTCAGAATCTGCAGAAGATCGGTTGTCCCCAATGCGGCGCGTCGATCGACACCGAGTGGTGGGCTGACCTACTCGAAGCTCACTGCGACGACGGCTTCGCGACCCTTGCCTTGGTGGTCCCGTGCTGCGGCGCTGCGACCTCGCTGGACGCGCTGGAGTACGACTGGCCCTGTGGCTTTGCCCGATTCGAGATCGCCGTCTGGAACCCAGAGCGCGCCTGGTTCAGCGACGAGGAACTGACCGCCATCGGGGACGCACTCAGACATCCGGTGCAGCAAGTCAGGGCCCACATCTGACACACGTCAGCCCGCGACAAACCCGACATCACTTAGTTCAGTAGTCGCGCCGCACACTCGACTTCCGCAGTCGTGAAGAGCAACACCAGGACATGCCCGGATGGGGCCATCCAACTGCCTGGCCAGCGAAGCTATTACCGCATCAGCAAGGGTTGACCGAGCGGTCGGTGAAGCGGTGGCGCCGGGCCTGGCGCGAGCGCGGCCGGGTCGGGGTCCTGTCGCAAGGCTCTCCGGGACGGTCCCGGCTCAGCACACCGCAGGTCGCCAGGCTGGAGCGGGAGTTGGAGCGTGGCCCGTTGATCCACGGCTGGGCGGACCAGCGATGGACGCTGGCGCGGGTCAAGACGTTGATCGGCCGGCTGTTCCACGTCTCCTACACCGTCGAGGGCACGTAGCGGTTGCTGAAGGCTGGAGTTGGCAGCAGCCGGCCCGGCGCGCCATCGAGCGGGACGACGATGGGTCGAGGTGTGGAAGAAGGAGACCTGGCCGCGGGTAAGAGGACCGCGGCGGAGCGCAGTGCTTGGATCGTCTTCGAGGACGAGGCCGGGCAGTCGATGGCTCCGCCGCGTGCCAGGACCTGGGGCCGGATCGGGCAGACCCCGGTGGTGAGGGTGCGGGGCCGGGGCTCGGGGCGGGCGTCGATGGCAGGCATGGCCTGCTTCAAGCCGGGCCGGCGGTCCCGGCTCATCTATGCGATCCGCGAGTATCGGGGCCGCAAGGATGAGCCGAAGGTCTTCGGATGGCGGGACTTCCGCGACCTGGTCGTCCGCGCTCGAATCCAGCTTGGGGGCCCGATCGTGCTGGTCTCGGACAACGTCCGCCTCCACCTGACCGCTGGCATGAAGGCATTCATCGAGGCGAATGCCTCGTGGCTGACCGTGTTCCAACTGCCGGCTTACGCCCCTGACCTCAATCCGACCGAGGGCATCTGGGCGCTGGTGAAGCGCAACCTGGGCAACCTGGCCGCTGCGGACCTCAGCGAGATCACCAGAGCCGTGAAACGTCGGCTCAAGAAGATCCAGTACCGCCCTGACCTTGTCGATGGCTGCATCGCTGCCACCGTCCTGAGCCTGGACGGCTGACCAACGTGGGGGACTGGTCCGGATCACGCATCCCAGTCCGCATAGTCTCCGATCGCCACGTCGTCGCAGAAGGTCTCCCAGAACCCGTTGTCCGCGAAAGCGGTCCCGTCGATGCCGGAGACTAGCTCGCGCAGTTCTTCCGCCACCTCCTCAAACCCCTCCTCGTCGTCCGCATAGAACGGGAAGCGTGCGATCACGGCCGCGATGCATCGGCCGAAGGAGTCAAGGTCGCGGTTCACGTGATGGGTCGTCGATGACTCGACATGGGGGATCTGCACCACGTGACCACTGGCCACATCGATGGCGATACGTCCGAACAGGCCACTCGTCGCGATGGCGACCAGCCCCCGTTCACCGATCTCCCCGAAGTACACCGGCTCGCTCAGTGGCCGGTACTCGTATCCGATCAACCCGCAGGGGATACAGGTCTCCCTGAGATCGACAGCGATCTGGGTGGGCACCTCGGATGGCGTCTCGACGGCGATCAAGACGAACTCGGGCTTCGGCAACTGCGGCAGGGGCTTCACGGGAAGATCGTCTCCCGATGGACTGCCCGGCAATACCCATAGGCCCGCGAGGCGCGCAACTCCCGCCTGGCAGCCGACCCCGACATCACCTATTCAAGTTCAGTAGATCGCCCAACACACGGCTTGAGATCATTAGCGGGACAGCTCTTAGAGAGCGTTTCCTTGATCGGTGGTCAGTTGACCGGATGTGTCCGTCGATCTTGCTGGCCAGAAGATCATCACGGGACGCCACTTAGGTGGGCTGTCCGGTCATCCGGTAGCTGACCAGCGATCTGCAGAGTGCCTCTGAGCAGCGAGAATGAGAATTCATGAAGTCCTGCTTTTTGCGTCGACGGGAGGCGCTCCCCCGGGTGAACGACCGCATGGTGCCGGGCTTACGCGGCCTCGGGAGCAGGCAGCGCCGATATTTGGCTTCGACACAGGATGTCGCGACCGGTACGACGGAGCGACACGCCATCTTTCACATCACCGGTGATCGCGCCGGGGAACCGGGGGCTTCAGCTCGATGATGGTGCCGTTGAAGGTGCGTCCAGCCGCCGAAATACTCGTTGGAGGCGATGGCGAATGGCCCAGCGGCTGGTCGACGAGATCTTCGCTGCCCTCGACGAGGCTGAGCGCTCAGGTTGGCCCGTCTGGCCAGCCTGAGCGCCGAACCCGGAAGCCTGCTGACTACAGGGCCGCCTCGCGGAAGAGGGCCAGGAGGGTCTGGGCCGACGGGGCGGCCGCGTCGAAGAACTGCGTGGCCAGCGTGGGTGGCACAGCCGTTCCATGCATCCGGACCTCATGACAGCTGAAGCAGAATGCCGCCTCGAACAACGCGAGGTCGAGGGTGTCCTCGTATGCCCGGATGCTCCAGCCTGGCGAGAAGCCGCAGCGGTACTGTTCGCTGCCGGGCAGGGTCTCGATCAAGGCCAAGGCGTCGGCGGCCTCACTCCCGGCCCAGTGGGTGACCACCTCGCCAGGGAATGGGGCGCTCCGCTTGGTCGGGAGGGCGGAGATCCTGATGACTTCGATCAGCGCGGTGGCTGCAACGGCTTGTGCGGGGAGCTGCATGGACGCAGTCTGCCCGCCAGTCCGACGGGCGCCTACGGCGTGTCATGAGAGGCAACCTGCCGCCCGGCGGCGTGTGATGCCGAGATCCAGCAAGCCAACTCCCCCTTTCAGTCACAACACGCCAGCCACCGACTCCAGCCGAGAGCCGAAAGCCGAGAGCCGACCAGAGCTCGCAGAACGCGCTCTGAGAGCACAAGGGGTCTTCCACACGATGCCTTTGACCTCCGGCCAGGACGTGAGGCCGGCCGTCTAAGTCTTGTCCTGTAACTGGTCTTCGAATAGGCATGGGCCAGGTCGGTCGCCGTGCGGCACCCTCCTCTACCCGGCGAGGGTGAGGTTGTGCAGGTAGGCGATGCCGCTCATGGCGTGGTGTACGCCTTCACCCTTGAGACGGCAGTCGCGCAAGATCTTCCACGTCTTCATGCGGGCGAAAGCGTGCTCGATTCGGGCACGGACCTGCTTGTGGGACTTGTTGTGTGCCTGCTTCCAGTCCGGGAGTTCCTCGCCCTTTCGGCGCCGGTGGGGCATCACGAGGCTGGTGCCCGGGTAGCCGCCGTCCGCGATCGTCATGGTGCGGCCGACGGCGGCCTTAACCCCGGATTCCTCCCATGCCTTGCAGTCGGCGCGGTTGCCGGGCAGCGGCCGGCCCACCACGACGACCAGACGGCTGTCGGCGTCGATGACGACCTGGTGGTTGGTGGAGTACCGGTAATTCTTGGACTGCTCGGCGACCGCGTGGTCGCGCGTGGGCACCAGGGTGCCGTCCACAATGAGCACGGCGTCCTTGCGGAACCGCTTGCGCGGCCGCAGGGCGAGTAGGGCACCGAGATGCCCGATGATGCGGTCGGCCGCGGACTTTGAAATCCCGAACAGCGGGGCGAGCTGCCGCAGTGTCAGGTTTGTGCGCCAGTACGCGGCGACCAACAGAACCCGGTCCTCGAACGGCAGCCCCCAGGGCCGGCCCTTGCGGACCGGGTCCGCGCCCTCACGCCGCAGCGTAGTGATCAGCTTGCGGAACTGCCGCGGGCTCAGCCCGGTGAATGGGGCTATCCAGGACGGTTCCGACGCCGCAATCACTCCTGCCACAACAAGATCATGGCATCGTCTCCAGCGAGCCATGGGGTGACGGCCGACAGAGTTCGGGCCAGAGATACCCTCGGACGATGTCGAATCGGGCGGTAGCAGCTGGAGTAGGTCTCGCGCGAGTGATGGCCCACTGCGGGGGCAGCCCTTCAGCAGCTGTGCACTATCTGGCGGGTGCCATCGCCTCCGCACCTGAGAACCCCGAGCCCTATGCGGTGCTTGCCGAGTTGTGGAGGGACAAGCCGTCGGAGCTGGCCGAGGTCGTTCAGGGTGCCGACTCGTTGAGGATGGTACTGGCGCAGTCGTACATCAGTTTCCTTCAGGGCGACATGGACGGCGCAGCGCTGGCGATCGGATCGGCCACGGGTGTGCGACCCGACATCGCCTGGGCCAAAGCTCCCTGGTTCAGCGATGAACGATTCCTCGGTGTGGTGAGTGCCGATGCGCTGGCCGAGGCCGCAATGCGGACGATGGACTACGGCCGTGATCTGGACACCGAAAGCATGCGGGAACGTTTTCGGCCCTGGTTCGAAGCCGTCGACGCGGTCTCTGCCCGCCAGCCGTTGCCGGAGGCGTTGGCCAAGATGGCGATCTTGCTGCGGGCGTGCGGTCTCACCGATGCGTCGTTTGCCCTCTGCGACCAGGCGGACTCCGTGGAGCGGATCATGCTGACGGAGGTTGTGCGAGCGGGCACGTGGCGCAAGCGGGGTGATCTTCAGCAGACCGTGGCGGCGTTCGAGCGCGCTCTTGCCCTGGAGCCGGCCAACTGGTCGCTCTACCTGGACCTGGCCGATGTGCGTGCTGAGCAGGGCGACTTCACCTCTGCGGTCCGGCTGATCGACCAGGGGATGAGGTACGAGCCGACTGAGCTCTCACTTCGCGCGGCCGGGGCTGCCTACCGTGCACGACTGACCGGCTCGCGTGCCGATCTGAGCGAACTCATCGAACTGGCGCCGTATCTGCCGAACGACTCGTACCGGGACCTGCTGATTGATCACGCGTGTGCTGGCCCCGCGCTGTCGGCCGAACTCGTGGCTGCGGCCCGGCGCTTTCACAACAGCTGAGGCTCCGCTCCTCCACGAGCAGCAGCTCCCCAGCAAGTGCCCAGCAGCGCGACCGAAGCCTGGTGTTGCGGCGTGACTGCCACTGCAAGGCGACAGCGTCCACGCCTTGGCGCTTGGCGCCGCCCGGCTGCACAACCCACTCTCGGCCGCATGGCTCGGAGCTCCCCAACGCAGGCGATCCACCCCTGTTGCAGTCGAAGATCAGTTACGGGACAAGTCTTACTGATCGTTTCAGAATGACGAGCGCGGCAGCCGAAACGCGGCAGCGCGGCTGTGTGTCAAGCGCGGTCGTGCACTTGAGCCCAGACATCGCCGC
>NZ_JBSFJE010000027.1:0-81039 GCF_053597895.1 Streptomyces sp. NPDC001220 | reverse complement strand
TGGAACACCCAGAGCGGCCCCGGCACGATGACCCCCCACAACGCCATGGTCAACGGCGCCGGCTTCGGCCAGACCATCCGCTCCATCAACGGCTCCCTCGAGTGCGACGGCAAGAACCCCGCGCAGGTGCAGAGCCGGGTGAGCGCCTACCAGAAGTTCACACAGATTCTCGGTGTCGCGGCGGGCAACAACCTCTACTGCTGACCCGTCCCGCGGTGGCCCTGTGCCAGACTCCGTCGATGACCTCCGAAACGATCACCGCGGACGCCTCCGGCACCTGGAGCCTCGGCGATCTGCCCGTCCACCGTCTCGGCTTCGGCGCGATGCGGTTGACGGGCAGCGTCGCCTTCCACCGCGGCACACCGAGCGACCGCACCCGCTCGGTCGCCGTACTGCGCAAGGCCGTGGAACTCGGTGTGAACCACATCGACACGGCCGCCTTCTACTTCTCCGCACTGCGCTCCGCCAACGAACTCATCAACACCGCGCTCGCCCCCTACCCCGACGACCTGGTCATCGTCACCAAGGTCGGCCCCTTCCGCGACTACTCCGGCGAGTGGGCCACCTCCGCCCGCCCCGACCAGCTGCGCGGGCAGGTCGAGGAGAACCTGCGCCAGCTCGGCCGCGACCACCTCGACGTCGTCAATCTCCGCCGGATGGGCCAGGACTCGATCGCCGAGCACTTCGGCGCCCTCGCCGAACTCCGCGAGGCGGGACTGGTCCGGCACCTCGGCGTCTCCGACGTCACACCGCGCCATCTCGACGAGGCGCTGGCCATCGCCCCCGTGGTGTGCGTGCAGAACCGCTGGGGACTCGACCTGCGGGACGCGGCCACCGACGAACTGGTCCGCCTCTGCGGCGAGCGCGGCATCGCCTTCGTACCGTTCTTCGCCGTCGCCGGCGAGGCCGGGGCGGGCGGCGCCACCGAGAACGACGACGACGCCGTCCTCGCGGTCGCCCGCGCCCATGACGCCAGCCCCGCCCAGGTCCGACTCGCCTGGACCCTGCACCAGGGTCCGCACGTCCTCGCCATCCCCGGCACCGGAAACCCGGACCACCTGGCCGAGAACGTGGCGGCGGGCGCCGTCCGGTTCACCGAGGACGAGCTGACCGAGCTGAACGCCCTGCACACCAGGGCCGTCTGACGGTCCGGCTCAGTCGGCCCGCACGCCGCCCCGCATCGGACGCCGCGGCCGCACGGCCCGTGCTCCTCGTGCCATGCCCCGACCGCGTACGGCCGGATCCGGAACCAGGCGTGCGCCGGGCCGGCCCCGCACGGGCCCCCGCCCGGCCCGGCCCGCGGTGCCTCGACGTCGGCCCCGGTACGTCGTCCGGCGAGAAAAGGGGCCCCTCCCCGGCCGCGCCGCCTCCCATAATGGACGGACGTACAGGACGGACGTACAGGACGGACGTACAGGACGGACGGACAGGACGGACGGACAGGACGTACAGGCGGACAGACGGACAGACGGTGCCGGCCGACCGTCCGACTACACTCACGTAGACGGTCTGCCGGACTGTGGACGAAGAAGAGGTGACAGACCTTCCATGGCCGACGCGAAGGACGAACGCCGGCCCGCCGGCGAGCTGGAGGCGAGCGTCATGGCCGCCCTCTGGGCCGCCGGTGCGCCCCAGACCCCCGGACAGGTGCAGCGCAGCCTCGGCGCGGACCTGGCCCGCACCACCGTGACGACGATCCTCACCCGGCTGCACGACAAGGGCGTGGTCGACCGGCACCGGCAGGGCCGCGGTTTCGCCTATTTCCCCGTCCAGGACGCGCAGGGCCTGACCGCGAAGCGGATGCACAGCGAACTCGACCGTGACAGCGACCGGGAGACCGTGCTCGCCCGCTTCGTCGCCCAGCTCAGCTCCGACGACGAGCGTGTCCTGCGGAGTCTGCTCGACGGCGGCGAGCAGCCCGGGGCGTCATGACCGCCCTGCTGATCCTGCCGCTGCTGGTGCCGTTCGCGCTGCCGGCGCTCTCCCGGCGGGCCCTCGACCGGCTGGCGCCCACCGCCGCGCTCTGGGTGATCACCGTCTCGGCCGTCGCCCTCGCGGGCTGCGCCCTGGCCGCGCTCGGCGCGTTCGTCCTGACCGGACTGTTCAAGCTGCCGTTCTTCGCGGCGCTCGGCGAGCTGGTCCGGCCGCTGCACACGGTCTCCGACCGTTACGCCATGCCGCTCGCGGCCCTCTCGGTCGGCGCTCTCGCCGTCTGCGTCTGGACCGGCACGCGATCGGTGCTCCGGCAGGCACGTGCCTTCCGTGCGGCCCGTGCGGAGGCCGGGCGCGGGCCCGCCGCGGGCGACCTGTGCGTGGTCGACTCGCCGGGTCCGGACGCGTACGCGCTGCCCGGCCGGCCGCACCGGATCGTCGTCACCACGGGGATGCTGCGCAGCCTCGACGGGGCCGAACGGGAGGCGCTGTTCGCGCACGAACGGGCGCACAACGCCGGCGGCCACCACTTCTTCCTGGCCGCGGCGGAGCTCGCGGCGCACTGCCATCCGGCGTTGCGGCAGGTCCGGGACGTGGTACGGCTGGCCGTGGAGCGGGTCGCCGACGAGGCCGCGGCGCGCGCGGTGGGGGACCGGCGGCTGACGGCCCGTGCGATCGCCCGGGCCGCGCTGGCGGGACAGGGCGGGGGCATCGAGCGGCCGGCGTTCGTGTCGGGGGCGTCGTCGGGGCCGGTGCCGCGGCGGGTGGCGGCGCTGCTGGCCGCGCCGCGGGGGCGGCGCCGGGCCGGTTCCGGGGTTGCGGTGCTGCTCGCGGCGTGCGCCGCGCTCTCGTGTGCCGCGTCCGCGACCGGGATGATCGACTTCCATCATCGGGTGGAGGTCGCGCAGGGGGAGGCGGAGCGGTAGGCCGAGCGCCGTTCGGAGGGCGCGGGTGCGTAGTGGCTGGTCGCGCAGTTCCCCGCGCCCCTGTCGGGGCGCCCCGGCGGGCGCCTCCCGAAAATACCGCCGTGGGAAGAGGGCGACTGGCGTCCGTCTAGTTTTACGTATAACCTCTCCCGCTAACCGCTCCACCGAAAGGCCCCCATGCGACGCGTCGCCCTGGTCACTCTCGTCGTCGGCGACTACGACGAGGCGATCCGCTTCTACACCGAGGCTCTCGGGTTCCGGCTGGTCGAGGACGCGCCGCGGCCGGACGGTTCCCGTTGGGTCGTCGTGGAGCCCGGGACGGAAGGGCAGGGCACCGGACTGCTGCTCGCCCGCGCCAAGGACGACGGACAGCGCGCCCGGGTCGGCGACCAGACCGGCGGGCGCGTCGGGTTCTTCCTGCACACCGACGACTTCGCCCGCGACCACGCCCGGATGACCGCCGCCGGCGTGACCTTCCTGGAAGAGCCGCGGCACGAGCCGTACGGCAGTGTCGCCGTCTTCCAGGACCTGTACGGCAACCGCTGGGACCTGCTCCAGCCCACCGACTGACCCGCCACCCCGAATCACCCGCCGAGGAAAACCCCGCCATGACTGCTACGCGCGTAGACTCCGATGTGATCCGCCGCCTCCCCAAGGCCGTCCTGCACGACCACCTCGACGGCGGCCTGCGCCCCGCCACCCTCGTCGAGCTCGCGGCCGAGGTCGGTCACACCCTGCCCACCACCGACCCGGACGAGCTGGCCGCCTGGTACTTCGAGGCCGCCAACTCCGGTGACCTGGTGCGGTACATAGCCACCTTCGAGCACACCCTCGCCGTCCTGCAGACCAAGGAGGGGCTGCGGCGCGTCGCCGAGGAGTACGTGCTCGACCTCGCCGCCGACGGTGTGGTGTACGGCGAGGTGCGCTACGCCCCGGAGCTGAACGTCAAGGGCGGGCTCACGCTGGGCGAGGTCGTGGAGAGCGTGCAGGAGGGGCTGGCCGCCGGTATGGCGAAGGCCGCTGCCGCCGGCACGCCGGTCCGGGTCGGCACCCTGCTCTGCGGGATGCGGATGTTCGACCGGGTCGGCGAGGCCGCCGCGCTGGCCGTCGCCTACCGGGACGCCGGAGTCGTCGGCTTCGACATCGCGGGCGCCGAGGACGGCTTCCCGCCCGCCGACCACCTCGCCGCCTTCGAGCACCTGCGCCGCGAGAGCGTGCCCTTCACCATCCACGCCGGTGAGGCGCACGGCCTGCCCAGCATCCACCAGGCGATCCAGGTGTGCGGCGCCCAGCGCATCGGACACGGTGTGCGGATCACCGAGGACATCGCCGGCGACAAGCTCGGCCGGCTCGCGAGCTGGGTGCGCGACCGCCGGATCGCCCTGGAGATGTGCCCCACCTCCAACCTCCAGACCGGCTGCGCCACCTCCATCGCCGAACACCCGATCACCGCGCTCAAGGAGCTGGGCTTCCGGGTCACCCTCAACACCGACAACCGTCTGGTGTCCGGTACGACGATGACCCGGGAGATGGCCCTGCTGGTCGAGGAGGCCGGCTGGACGGCCGAGGACCTGCGCACGGTCACGGTGAACGCCCTGAAGAGCGCGTTCATCCCGTTCGACGAGCGCACGGCCCTCATCGAGGACGTCGTGCTGCCGGGTTACGCCTCCGTGCTCTGAAGCAGCCCCCGCAGGTAGGCGGCCTGTCCGACGTGCTGGAGATCGTCGGACAGGACGCTCACCAGCCGTACGCCCAGCGTGACCGGTGGGTCGAAGCGGGTGTCCACGATCCGTTCGAGATCCTTGGCGGGGAGCTCGCGCAGCACCCCCAGGGTCTGCTCGTGCACCGCGTCGTAGTAGCCGGTCAGCAGGTCGCCGGAGTCCACCGTGACCTTCGCGACCTTCGCCGGGGTGTGGCCGTACCCGTGGTCACGGGGCGGCAGATCGAGGCCGAAGCGTTTCTCCCAACCCTGGGCCAGCCACACCTGGTCGAGGTCGAAGGCGTCGGCCACATGGTCGTCTTGGATCCGGGTGAGGTGCCAGACCAGCCAGGTGATGGAGTTGGCGCCGGCGGCCGGTGGCCTGTTGATCAGGCCGGGGTCGAGGCCGTCGAGGGCGGCGTGGACTTCTTCCTGGATGCGGCCGAAGCCGTCGATGAGGATGTCCCTTGCATGCATGCGACCACGATCGCGCATCACGGCTCGTCATGCGTCCGGAATCCAGGTTCCGAGAAACCCCGACGGCACCCGGCCCGGCAGCCGCACCCGGCCCGGCAGTCGCCCCCGGCCCGGCAGTCGCCCCCGGCCCGGCAGCCGCCCCCGGCCCGGCAGCCGCACCCGGGCCGCGGCTCGCCGGTGAAGTCCTCGCGGTGAGGATCAGCAGGTCGGCGGCGCCGCGGTCGCGGTTGTGGACGCTCATGAGTCCGCGGCGACGGGAGGTCGAGGTCAGGAGGGGTGGGCGCCCTCCAGGGGTGTTGCCAGGCCCCCTGTTTCGAGAAGGGTGATCAGCGCCCGCGCCGCCGGGCTGGTGGCCGTCTCGGGCGGCAGCAGGGCGACGGTCTCGTACGCGGCCTCGTCGGTGTCCTTGAGGGCGAGCGCGCTGAGCGAGGGCCGCTTGTGCCGGAAGTGCCGGGGTACGACGGCGATGCCGAGGTTCTCGTCCACCAGGTCGAGGAGGCTGTGCACGTCGTTGACCTCCAGCGCGACCGTGCGCCGTACGCCCGCCGCGGCGAAGGCCGAGTCGGTCGTGCGGCGCGGGCCCCAGTCCGGGTGGAAGTCCACGAACACCTCCCCGTCGAGGTCCCCGGGGACCACCGCCGTACCGGCCGCGGCCAGCCGGTGGCTGGGATGGCACAGCACGGTCATCGGCTCGCCGGTCAGGGCCACCGAGCGCAGCTGGTCGGTGTCGTCCTGGGTGCGGTAGGCGAAGGCCAGGTCCAGCCGGCCCGCCGCCACCTCCTCGGCGAGCGCGCCCGAACCGGCCTGCCGCAGCCGGATCTCCACGTCCGGGTGCCGGCGCCGGAAGGCGGCGAGCAGCCCCGCCACATGCACCCCGGCGATGCACTGCTCGGTGCCCAGCGCCAGCGTCCCGCGCAGCACGCCCTGCACCGCCGCCACCGCCTCGTGCGCCGACCGCACCTGTGCGAGGATGCGCTCCGCCTCACCGAGCAGCGCCCGGCCCGCCTCGGTGAGCGTCACCCGGCGGGTGGTCCGCACGAACAGGGGCGCCCGCAGTTCCCGTTCCAGGGCCCGGATGGAGGCGGACAGGCCCGACTGGGACACCAGCAGCCGTTCCGCGGCCCGGGTGAAGTGCTGGTCCTCGGCGACGGCGACGAAGTGCTGAAGGTGGCGCAGTTCCATGATTGAGAAGCCTAACCGCACAATTCCATCGGATTCTCCTGTTGGACCACTGCGGAGGCTCGGGGAAGAGTGGAACCGGTAGATCCTGTGCCCACCCCTCTGGAGTCGCGTTGTACACCGCACACCCCGACCGCTACGCCGACATGCCGTACCGCCGCAGCGGCCGCAGCGGCCTGAAGCTTCCCGCGCTGTCGCTCGGCCTGTGGCACAACTTCGGGCCCGACCGGCCCGTGACGACGCAGCGCGCCATCCTGCGGCGCGCCTTCGACCTCGGGGTCACCCACTTCGACCTGGCCAACAACTACGGCCCGCCGCCCGGCGCCGCCGAGTCGGCGTTCGGCGAGGCGCTGAAGGCGGACTTCGCGGGGTACCGCGACGAGCTGGTGATCTCCACCAAGGCCGGCTATCTGATGTGGCCCGGCCCGTACGGCGAGTGGGGTTCGCGCAAGTACCTGCTGTCCTCGCTGGACCAGTCCCTGACCCGGATGGGGCTGGACTACGTCGACATCTTCTACTCGCACCGCCCGGACCCGGAGACTCCCCTGGAGGAGACGATGGGCGCCCTGCACTCCGCGGTCCAGCAGGGCAAGGCGCTCTACGTCGGCGTCTCCAACTACTCGGCGGAACAGACCCGCGAGGCCGCCCGGATCCTCGGCGAACTGGGCACCCCGCTCCTGATCCACCAGCCGCGCTACTCGATGCTCGACCGCCGCCCGGAGACCGAGGGCGTCCTGGACGCCCTCGACGAGCTCCAGGTCGGCTCCATCGTCTTCTCGCCGCTGGAGCAGGGCCTGCTCACCGGCCGCTACCTCGACGGCATCCCGGAGGGTTCTCGGGCCGCGAGCGACAGCCCGTTCCTGAACTCGGACGCGGTCACCGAGGACCTGGTCGCCCAGCTGCGCGCCCTCGACGACGTCGCCAAGGGCCGCGGCCAGACCCTGGCCCAGCTCGCCCTGTCCTGGGTGCTGCGCGGCGGCCGGGTGACCTCCGCGCTGATCGGCGCGAGCAGCCCGCAGCAGGTCGAGGACTGCGTCGGCGCCATCGGCAACCTCGACTTCGACGCCGAGGAACTGGCCCGGATCGACGCGATCGTCAACCAGTGAGCGACGCCGTCGTCGAGTGGTGTTCGGCGCCCTCGTCGACCGGCGTCGTCGCCGACCGGTGAGCGGCGTCGTCGTCAACCGGTGACGCGCTCGGTGAGGCGGACGCACACCGCGTCCCCCTCGCCCTTGCCGATCGCCGCGCGGACATCGGCCTTCACCGGCAGCTTGTGGGTGCCGTCGCCCAGGGCCATGAAGGAACTCCGGAACGGATGTCCGTCCACCGTCCCGCGGACCTTGACGAGCCCCCGGGTGCCGAAGAACTCCGCGGACCCGGGCCACACCACATAGGTCCAACCGCCCTTCTCCGGGCTCCTGCGCAGGACGGCGGTGAACTCCACGTCCAGCCGTGCGGTCGTACTCATGGCGGTCCTCCGCTCGCGGTGGTCTCTCCTGCACAGGAGACCGCCGCGAGCGCGGGAACTCATCGCGGACGCCGGCTTCAGGCCCCGGTCGGCACCCGGTCCAGGAAGCCCAGCACCTGCCGGATCCGGCCGTCCTCGCTGAGCGTGACCACGTCAAAACCGGCCACCGGTGCTGAGCCGTCGGCCTCGTTCACCAGCTCCCAGCCGAAGCGCGCGGTGTCGTGGTGGCCGTCGACGGCCCCGAGCGGACGGAACACGAAACCCGGGAACTGCTCGTGCGCCGCCGCGATCACGGCCGTGATCTGGGCGTGCCCGGAGACGTCGGCGAGCGGGTCGGTGTACGAGCCCTCCGGGGCCCAGGCCTCGGCGACCGCCTTGCTCAGCGCCTCGGGCCCGGTGGCGTTCCAGGCCTCGAAGTAGCGGGCGGCGGCGGTCTGGTAACGGTCGGTGTTCACGGACATGGCGAATCAGCCTCCATTGAGGGTGTCACTGCTGGTCGGGGGGTGGATCGCGGTTTGCGGCGACCCGTTGACACCACCATGCCCGGATCCGGGTGACGGGTCGATTACCCCTCGGGTAATGAAGGCGGGGTCGTACAGCTGGAGCATTTCGGCCAATTCGCAGGCGGAATATGCCAAGAGACTGGCCGGAAAGGTGTGGTGACAGTGTTTCGAAAGTGAACATACTCGAATGTCAGGAGCACTTCACCGCACAGGAGCCGCACGGAAAACCGGCCCGCGACGGCACACCGGCGAGCTACGGGGGAGTGATCGTGCACGATGAATTCCTGTGCCATGTCACGGCATACGGCATCTGCGGCGGGCAGCGCATCGGCGTCCCGCTCGGCACCTACCGTGCGCCGACCCTGGCACTGGCGCTGTGGTGGTTACGGGACCGGGCCTCGTGGATCGCGGAACGGCTGGACCCCTTACCCGAGAACCCCAGATATCCGCAGGGGGCGCTCGTCCCGGTGGGGGCGACCGTCTCGGACGTACCCGGTCTGCTTCGCGCCTGGTGTTCCGACGTGGTCCGGCAGGAGCTCGTCGCCGACGAACTGGCCGGCGGACGGCTGGTACGGATCGCCGTCCAGGACGACACCACCGAGTACGAACTGCTCGCCGAGTCCGTCGACGCCCTCCGTATGCAGCGCACCATCCCCGCCCTCGTCGTCCCCGTGGCCTGACACGTGACAGCCGTCGGCCGGGGGTCCGCAGTCGGGTCGCCGTGGTCGGATCGCCGTGGTCGGGTCGCCGCAGTCGGGTCGCCGTGGTCGGGTGGTCGCAGTCGGGCGTATAAGCTGACAAATCTGTAGAATTCTGGCCATGGCGGAGCGGCCGGTCACGTCGACGGCGCCCGAACTCGTCCTGGAGACCGACACGGGATCCACGGTGATGAGCCCGGGCCGCGACTACCACGTCGGGCGTGACCCGTACAGCGACATCGTCATCGACGACTCCCGGGTCTCCTGGCACCACGCGGTGCTGCGGCCCTCCGACGGCCACTGGACCCTCGAGGACGAGCAGAGCACCAACGGCACCTACGCCGACGGCCGCCGCATCCGGGAATGGGAAGTGGGCCCCGGCACGGTCATCCGCTTCGGCAGCCCCGCCGACGGGCCGAGCGCGGTCCTCGTCGGGCGCCCGCCGCCCGCCCCCGACCGCCCCTCCGCCGTCTCGATGCCCAGCCGCACCGGCACCTTCCGGCAGCCTTCCTCGGTACGACGGCTGCACGCCCGCACCATCCGCATCGGCCGCGCCACCGACAACGACGTCGTCGTCGACGACCTGGTCGTCTCCCGCCACCACGCCGAACTGCGCGCCCACCCCGACGGCAGCTACGAGATCGTCGACCTCGACAGCCACAACGGCACCTACCTCAACGGCCGCACCGTCATCCGCGCCCCGGTCGGCCCCCGGGACGTCGTCGGCATCGGCCACTCGGCGTTCTGTCTGGTCGACGGCCAACTGCAGGAGTACGTCGACACCGGCGAGGTCTCCCTCGACGTCCAGGAACTCACCGTCGCCGTCGACCGAGGCCGCAAGATCCTGCTCGACCACGTCTCCTTCCCGGTCGGCGAGAAGTGCCTGCTGGCCGTGGTCGGGCCGAGCGGCGCCGGCAAGTCCACCCTGCTCGGTGCCCTCACCGGCCAGCGCCCCGCCGAGCACGGCACCGTCCTCTACGACGGCCGTGACCTCTACCGCGACTACGCCGAGCTGCGCCAACGCATCGGCCTGGTCCCGCAGGACGACATCCTGCACGTCCAGCTGACCGTGCGCAGCGCCCTCACCTACGCCGCCGAACTGCGCTTCCCCGAGGACACCGCGAAGGCGGAGCGGCGGGAGCGGGTCGAGGAGGTCATCCGGGAACTCGGCCTCGAACAGCGCGCCGAGCAGCCCGTGCACAGCCTCTCCGGCGGGCAGCGCAAGCGGGTCAGCGTCGCCCTGGAGCTGCTGACCAAGCCGTCCCTGCTCTTCCTCGACGAGCCGACCTCCGGACTCGACCCGGGCATGGACCGTTCGGTGATGAACATGCTGCGCGGCCTCGCCGACGACGGCCGTACCGTCATCGTCGTCACCCACAGCGTGCTCAGCCTCGACGTCTGCGACCGACTCCTGGTCCTGGCGCCGGGCGGCCGGACCGCCTACTTCGGCCCGCCGGGCGACGCCCTCGGCTTCTTCGGCTTCGACGAGTGGCCCGAGGCCTTCGAGGCGTTCGAGCGGGACACCGACCGGGACTGGGCGGGGGAGTTCCGCGGCTCGTCGTACCACCGGAAGTACATCGTGAACTCCAGCGCGCAGCCCGTCGTACCGCGCGCCGGTCCGGTCACCGCGCCCCCGCCACCGCGCCCGCGCAGCTGGGGAGCCCAGTTCTCGACCCTGGTGCGCCGCTACACCGCGGCCCTCCTCGCCGACCGGACCTTCCTCGCCATCATGATCGGACTGCCGTTCGTCATGGGCGCGATGGCCCGGGCCGTCGCCGGCAACAAGCTCACCTTCGACACCGCGACCAACGCGCTGCTCACCCTGTGCGTGGGCGGGGTGCTGACCGGCGCGGCCAACGCCGTGCGCGAGCTGGTCAAGGAACGCGTCATCTACCAGCGTGAGAGAGCCGTCGGCCTGCCCAGATCGGCGTACGTGATGTCGAAGGTCGTGGTCCTCGGCACCATCACCGTGCTCCAGGCGGTCGTGCTCACCCAGGTGGGCCTGGCCGGTGTCGACATCAACGCGCCAGGCGGCGAAGGGGTGTTGATGCCACCCCTGCTGGAGATCACCGTCGCCGTGGCCGTGCTCTCCTTCACCGCGATGATGCTCGGCCTGCTGATCTCCGCCCTGGTCCGCAAGGAGGAGGTGACGATGCCGCTGCTGGTGCTGCTCACCGTCGTCCAGGTCGTCTTCTGCGGAACACTGCTGAAGCTGGACGGCGTACCCGGCCTCGAACAGCTCGCCTGGCTGGTCCCCTCCCGGTGGGCGCTCGGTGCCATGGCCGGCACCGTCGAACTGCACCGGATCGTGCCGGGCAAGCTCACCGCCGACCCGTTCTTCCGGCACTCGGCGGGCGTCTGGCTGCGCAACATGGTCATGCTGGTGGTGCTGT
Organism: Streptomyces sp. NPDC001220; assembly: GCF_053597895.1. NCBI lineage: Bacteria > Bacillati > Actinomycetota > Actinomycetes > Kitasatosporales > Streptomycetaceae > Streptomyces > Streptomyces sp. NPDC001220. The sequence goes on along the minus strand of NZ_JBSFJE010000027.1, from coordinate 69,764 downwards.
CCGCCGCCTTCGGCTGTGTGCTCTCGCGGCTGCTGCGCCGGCACGAACCCGCCGTGATGCGGAAGTAGGCGAGGCGATGACCACGAGCCCAGGGTTCCGGCCCACCCACGTCGTGCCGGCCGACGGCATGCCCGCCTGGGAGGCCCCCGACCCGGCCCGGCCGACCGTGCCCCTGGACCCGTTGCTGCCGGTGCAGCTCCTGGAGCGGCGCGGCGACTGGGCCCGCATCAGCTGCGCCAACGGCTGGGCCGCCTGGGTCGACGGCCGCTACCTCGTCACCGTGCCCCGGGACCCGCCCCTGACCGGCGGCCCGTCCGCCGACGCCACCGACCCGCGCCCGCTGCTGGCCCAGGCCGCGCAGGCCCTCGCCGACTACCGGGACGCCGTCGAGGACCTGGCCGGCGGCGGCCTCGACGGAGAGTCCTTCCGGGGCCGTACGCACGGACTGCGCATCGGGGTGGTGGTCGACGGGGAGTCCATGTGGCTGTACGACCCGGCCGAGGGGCGCTGGCTGTACGGCGACGGACGCCGGCTGTCCACGTACCTCACCGACCGCGGCGTCACCGACGGGGACGGCACCGGCGGCGACGGCAAAGGCGGGGACCTCACCGATCGGCATCTCACCGAGCGGGCCGAGCCGGGCGGCGACGGCGCCGGTCACCACGCGACCCGGGTGGTGACCCCCGACGGCGAGCGTGGGCGGTAGGCCTCAGGGGCTGGCCGCGACCTCACCCGGCCGGCGCACCGGACCGGCCGGCAGCGCGCCCAGGAACCCGGCGATCAGACCCCAGAGCGCGCCCAGGCCCACCGCCGACCACAGCCGGGGCTTCAGCAGCAGCTCGCCCGACAGATTGCCGCCCAGGTCGCCGATGCCGAGCAGCGAGAGGCCGTAGTGGGCGGAGACCCGGCCGGTCAGGCAGAGCGTCAGCATCGTCAGCGCGAGTGCGATCGCCAGATGCAGGGCGTGCTGCCAGGCGCGGATCCGGGCCGGTGAGCGCACCGCCATCAGGAACCCGGCAGCGAGCAGCAGCACCGCGGCCACCCCCGCCAGCCACCACCAGCGGCCGTCGTGGGCGGTGATCGTACGGAGGTCGAGGGTCGAGACGTCCGGGGTGCGCAGCACCTCGGCGAGGACATGCGGCACCGGCAGCCCGAACGGGCCGTCCACCCGGCCCCGCCAGGTGACGCCGAGGCCGAGGGTGAGCGCCAGCCACGCCAGGTTGGGCAGCCCGAGCAGAATCACCGCGAGCGTCTCCTTGGCGTGCCCGCGCGTCACCATCGCGACCAGCGCGGCCACCAGGGCCAGCGCGACGTACGCCAGCACGAGCGCGACCATCGCGAACGCCGCGGGGCGCACCGACGTCTGGAAGCGCAGCAGCCGCCCCGGCAGTGGCGCCCCGCGCGACACCAGCAGCGCCAGCAGCAGGACCCCGGCCAGCCACAGCAGCCCGAACACGACGGTGAGCGGCACGTCCGTCGTGAAGCCCACCTTCGGCGCGGCGTCCAGCAGGTCGGTGAGGTCACTGAGCGTGCCGCTGCCCACGTTCACGGCGAAGGTGTGCCGGGCGCCGAGCGCGAGCCCGATCAGCACGAGCAGCCACAGCACCGCGATCCGGGCCGCCCAGCCGGCCAGTTCCCGGGCGCCGGCCACCGCCCGGTGCCGCAGCGGCCGCAGAAAGCCCCCGGCGGCGACCAGTGCCCCGACCAGCGTGACCGAGAGCGGTACGACGGTCAGGCCGGCGTTCGTCCGGGCCAGGTCGCCCGCGTCGCCGGAGAGTTCGACGGTGCCGCCGACGGCCGTCACCACGGTCGCGAGCACCACCGGGAGAAACGCGCCGCTCGGCAGGTCCGCCGCACCCGCCGCCCACAGCCCCACGGCGGCGACCACCGCCATGGCGACCAGCGCGGCCAGTACCACGGCCAGGGCAGGCGGCCAGCCGTGCCGGGCGACGGGCCGGCCGGCGGCCGCGGCCACCGGCCGCGCCGAGGCGATTCGGGGGCTCACGCTGTCACGCTAAGCAACACCTTGTCGCTCCGCCTGCCGGGTGAGCCGTCCGCGTCGGCTTGCGGACGGTACGGGTCCGGCGCACATTGGGCTCGTTGTGCATCAAATGAGGCATTTTTCGCAAAAGCCGTTTGCCGTGAATGCCGTCCCTCACAACGGGGAGATGAGCGTGAGCATCGGACCGCCGTCATCCGGGCGCCCCACAGGACCGCCCTCCGGCCCGCTGTCCGGGCCCTCCGGACCACCCCCCGGCCCGCCCTCCCAGCCGCCCGGCGGCGGAGGCGGCGGAGGCGGCGGCAGCCAGGGCGGACAGCCGCACCAGCCGTGGTGGCGGTCCGCGCGCCGGGTCGCGATGCTCACCACCGCCGTCGTGGTCGCCGCGGTGCTGGCCGTGGTCTTCACCCGTCCGGGCGGCGGCTCCGGGAAGGGCGGCGAGGTCTTCCTTCAGGCCGCCGACAGCTCAGGGCAGGACCCGTTCACCGAATCCAGTGCCACGAAGAGCTCCGTGGCACCGGGATCCTCCATACCCGGCGCCTCGTCGGCCGCCTCGGCCGTGTCGGAGGACTCGGCGGTGCCTGCGAACGAGGTGCGCGGGGTCGACGGCGGGGCGCCCGGCCTCTACAGCGGCACGAAGAACAGCGGCAGTTGCGACATCGAGAAGCAGATCAGGTACTTCCAGGCCGAGCCCTCGCGCAACCGGGCGTTCGCCGCCCAGGTCGGCGTCCGGCCCTCCGGCGTCCCCGGCTACCTGCGCTCCCTCACCCCCGTACAGCTGCGCGCGGACACCAGGGTCACCGCCCACGGCTACCGCGACGGCGGCTCGACCACGTACCAGTCCGTTCTCCAGACGGGCACCGCCGTCCTGGTCGACGGGCACGGGGTGCCCCAGGTGCGCTGCGCCTGCGGCAACCCGCTGACCCCGCCGGTGGCGCAGAAGAACCCCCCGCGGACCACGGGCAGCGCCTGGTCCGGGTACCGGCCCTCGAACGTGGTCGTCGTCGCACCCGCCGCTCAGATCGTGAACGTCTTCGTCCTCTTCGACCACCGGCACGACGGCTGGTTCGGCCGCCACCGGGGTGACCACACCGGGCACGAGGACCGCCCGGCGAAGCCCCCGGCCGATCCGAACCCGATGAACCCGCCGGTCCACCACGGTTGCCCGCCCCCGCAGGGCGGGACCGGCCGCCCGGGCGCCACGCCGTGCCCACCGGTCTCCACCCGCCCGTCGGGACCGTCCAGCCCCGGCACCAGCCCCGGCACCAGCCCTGGCACCAGCCCCGGCTCGAAGCCCCCGTCGTCGAACTCGTCGTCTTCGCAAACGCCCTCCTCCAGGCCGCCAGCGTCCGAGTCGCCGTCCTCGAAGCCACCGTCCTCCCAGTCGCCCTCGTCGGAGTCCCCTAAGACCGAGTCGCCGAAGACCGAGTCGCCGAAAACCGAGTCGCCGAAAACCGAGTCGCCGAAAACCGAGTCGCCGAAAACCGAGTCGCCGAAAACCGAGTCGCCGAAGACGGAGTCGCCTAAGTCCGAGGCGCCGAAGACCGAGGCGCCGAAGACCGAATCCCCCAGGTCGGCGGCCCCGCCCTCGCCGCCGTCGCCCGGCTCCGAGTCCGCGGTGTCCTCGGCCGCCCCGGTGTCCCCACAGGCCCCGCCCAGCTCGGCTCCCCCCGCGCCCCCGGAGTCCAAGGGCCCCGGTTCCCCGCCGGTGTGACCAGCGTGACGCGTTTTGTGCGCGTTAGGCGAACGCCCCGGGGACTGCGGGACGACACTCGGGGTACGAGCATGATGTCAACAGCGACTGGGCCGGACGGGCCTCCTGGAGAGACACGCATGATCGAACACCTGGGCGGGGCAGTGATACCGACTGGCTTCGACGTACCCGTGGAGCCGCTGCGGCGGGCGGCGCACTACACCGGCGAACCGGGTTGCATCGCCGAGGCGCGGGATTTCGCGGGCCGCTTCCTGGAACAGCTCAGGACCGAGTGGTGTGCCACGATCGATCACCGGGCCGACGGTGAGCTGCTCCTGGTGGTGAGTGAGCTGATCACCAACGCGGACCGGCACAGCAACGGCCCCTACATCCTCGAGCTGGAGGGTACGGACAGCGCGGTCCTGGTGTCCGTGTACGACAGCAGTGCCGCGCTTCCCCGGCGCTTCCCCAAGGATCCCGAACGGGTCGGCCGGCACGGTCTGGAGATCGTCCACGCCCTGGCCGCCGAGGTCACCGCCGAGCGGGTACCGGTCGGCAAGCGGGTCCGCGCGCTGGTGCCCCTCGCGCACTGAAGACGGATGCCGGACTCCCACCGACATCGGGCTCGCACTGAGACTGCTGACATCTGACATCGGGCTCGCACTGAGACGGATGTCGGACACCGGATCACCCCGAGGCGGGGTCACCACGGGCGCTGCCCCACGCGCCGGTGCGGGGCAGCGCCCGTGAGCCCGCCGTCAGGCGCAGCCGAGTTCGCCCAGCATCCCCTGACGCAGGCGCGCGATGATCCGCTTGATGAGGCGGGACACATGCATCTGGGAGCAGCCGAGCCGCTCGCCGATCTCCGCCTGTGTGGCCTCCTCCACGAACCGCAGATGGATGATCTCCCGGTCCCGTTCGCTCAGCTCGGCCATGAGCGGGGCCAGCGACTGGAAGTCCTCGACGAGCCGCAGCCCGTCCTCCTCGACGCCGATGAAGTCGGCGAGCACCGATTCGCCGTCCTCGGGGCCGTCGCCGGTGAGCGCGGCGTCCAGGGAGGAGGAGTTGTAGCCGTTGGACGCCAGCTGCCCCTCGACCACCTCGCCTTCGGACAGGTTCATGAGCGTGGCGAGCTCGGCGACCGTCGGTTCCCGGTCGAGGCGACTGGAGAGTTCCTCGCGCGCCTTGGCCAGTTCGACCCGCAGCTCCTGGAGCCGGCGCGGAACGTGCACGGCCCAGGTGGTGTCACGGAAGAACCGCTTGATCTCGCCCACGATGTACGGCAGCGCGAAGGAGGTGAACTCGACCTCGCGTGACAGCTCGAACCGGTCGATGGCCTTGATCAGGCCGATCATCCCGGTCTGGACGATGTCCTCCATGTCGTCGCCGCGGTTGCGGAACCGTCCCGCCGCGAACCGTACAAGAGACATGTTCATTTCAATGAGAGTGTTGCGCGCGTACTGGAATTCGGGTGTGCCCTCCTCCAGCTCGCCGATCCGCCGGAAGAACTGGCGGGACAGCTCCCGCGCGTCCCGCGGGGCCACGGTCTTCGGGTCCTCTATCCCGGGCAGCTCCCCTTCCGCCTGGCGCTCCCCGACAGACTGCGCGGTACTCACTGCTTCCGACCGGATCCCGGCGGTGTTCATTACCTCTCCCCACGAAAGTCACGGTACGGCGTGTGCCTCTTCGGCCTGTGTCGTTCCGGCCTTGTCCAGTTGTTGGCCCTGGCCCGGGTACCCGCTATCGGACATCTCATGCGTGCTTGACGGACGGGTACCCGGGGTGACGTACCGCATGCGTACCGTTCACCGGGCTGGCGGAAAACAGCCGGTGAGGTTCGGCGGCGTTCGGTGGGGAGACGCTCACCCCCCGACGCGTACGGCCGTGATCAGCTCGTGCCAGTACCGCTTGGTGACCACACCGTCGTACCGCGCGTCGATGAGCTTCCGGACGCAGTCCAGCAACCCGTTCCGCGCGGCGTCGGGCAGGGCGCGGTGGTTGGAGTAGGTGAGGAGGACGTCCAGATAGGTGTCGGTGGTGTACGTGATCTCCTGGGCGTGGCCGTGCACGGTGACGTCCGTGAAGTAGGGGGAGCCGCTGAGCTCGGCCGTGTCGGGGGAGATCTCCGACTCGGGGGTCTGCCGCAGGCCCGGCGGTGTGGCCGGGTCCCACCGCTCGTAGCACTCCTGGACGTCGGCGAAGAAGTCCTCCGAGCCACCCGCCACATGGTGGGTGGTGACGAGGGCGAGCAGTCCGCCGGTGCGCAGGGCCCGGGCCGCCCTGGGCACCCGGACCGCCGGGTCGATCCAGTGGAACGCGGTCGCGCACACCACCGCGTCGAACGGCTCCGGCGGCAACTCCCACCGTTCGAAGTCCGCGGTCACGACGTCCACCGCCGGGTACGCGGCCAGTTCCCGGCGGGCCACCGCGGCCAGGGACGGGCCCAGCTCCACGGCCGTGATCGCGCAGCCGGACCCGGCGAGGTCCACGGTGAGCTGGCCGGGACCCGGAGCGATCTCCAGCACGCGCACCCCCGGGCCGGCACCCGTGACCCGGCTCAGCTCCTCGACCAGGGAGCGGGGATAGCGGGGCCGTGCGCGCCGGTACCGCTCCGCGTCCTGGTCGAACGTGTCCCGCAGCTCCGGCCCCGCACCCATGAACTCGACCGCATCCATGCCGGGCAGTTTGCCGATCCCCTTCCGCGGCGGGCCACTGCTTTTAGGCTGTCGGAGTGAGCAGCCAACCGCCGAACCACGCGCCCGTCATCCCGCTCCGCCCGCGGCAGCCGGACCTGAAGCCCAGGGAACCCCTCTGGCGCGACCTGGTCGGAGACGTCCTGCGGCGCGAGCGACTGGACCAGGAGCGCACCCTCAAGGACGTCGCCGAGGCGGCCCGGATCTCCATGCCGTACCTGTCGGAGATCGAGCGCGGCCGCAAGGAGGCCTCCTCCGAGGTCCTCGCGGCCGCCGCCCATGCGCTCGGCCTCGACCTCGGCGGCCTGCTGTCCCTGGTCCACTCCGAGTTCGCCCGTAGGACCGCTGCGGGCCGGCCGGCGCCCGGGCCCTACAACGGTCTGTGCCTGGTCGCCTGACGGAGGTTCAGCGCGCGTCCTGCTCCCGCAGCTGCCGGAAGAACGCCCGGACGTCCCCCGCCAGCAGGTCCGGCTCCTCCATCGCCGCGAAATGCCCGCCCCGGTCGAACTCCGTCCAGCGCACGATGTTCTCCGTGCGGTCCGCCCTGTGCCGCAGCGGACGCTGGGGCTCGGCCGGGAACAGGGCGACGGCGGTCGGTACCGTCGACGGCTGGGAGGGCGCGGTGGCGCGGGCGCCGGTGGCGTGCGCCCGCTCGTAGTAGATGCGGGCGGACGAGGCGGCCGTACCGGTCAGCCAGTACAGCATCACGTCGGTCAGCAGCCGGTCCCGGTCCACCGCCTCCTCCGGCAGCTCCTCGGAGTCCGTCCACTCCCGGAACTTCTCGACGATCCAGGCGAGTTGACCGACCGGTGAGTCCGTGAGCGCGTAGCCGGGGGTGTGCGGGCGGGTGCTCTGCAGGACGGCGTACCCCGTGCTCTCCCGGGACCAGGCGGCCCAGCGGCGCCATGAGTCAAGGGTGTTCGCCCGCTCCTCGGCATCGAGGGCGGCCAGTTCCTCGGTGGTGGGCTCGGTGGCCTGCTGGGCGCCCGGCAGCAGATTGAGGTGCACGCCGATCACCCGATCGGGATGGGCACGGCCCAGCTCCCGCGAGATCGCCGCGCCCCAGTCACCACCCTGCGCACCGAACCGCTCGTAGCCCAGCCGCGTCATCAGCTCCGCCCAGGCGTCCGCGACCCGCCCCGCCTCCCAGCCGGACTCCGTGGTCGGACCGGAGAAACCGAAACCCGGGACGCTCGGCACCACCACGTGGAAGGCGTCCGCGGGATCCCCGCCGTGCGCCGCGGGATCCGTGAGCGGGCCGACCACGTCCAGGAACTCCACGATCGAGCCCGGCCAGCCGTGGGTGATGACCAGTGGAGTGGCGTCCGGCTCGGGGGAGCGGACATGGGCGAAGTGGATGTGGGCGCCGTCGATCGTCGTCGTGAACTGCGGCCACGCGTTCAGCCGCGCCTCGGCGGCCCGCCAGTCGTACTCGTGCCGCCAGTACCGGGCCAGCTCCCGGAGATACGGCGTCGGTACGCCGTACTCCCAGCCGGCGCCGGGCAGCTCGGCCGGCCAGCGGGTGCGGTCCAGCCGGGCGTGGAGGTCGTCGAGGTCGCTCTGGGGGATCGAGATGCGGAACGGTTCAACAGCCGACGAAGAGGTCATGGTCGGGATGCTAGGTGGACCGGCGGGCGATCAGCGATGAGTTTCCCGCCGTACGGGGGTCGGTACAGATGACCCTGTTCCACGCCCCAGGAGGTGTCCATGACCACCGACGGATTCACCACGTGTCTCTGGTTCGACGGCCAGGCCGAGGAGGCCGCCCACTACTACGTGTCGATCTTCAAGAACTCCAGCGTCGGGAAGGTCGGCCGCTACAACGAGGCCGGACCGGGGGAGGCGGGCTCCGTGCTGGCCGTCGACTTCACGGCCAACGGGCAGAAGTTCGTCGCCATCAACGGCGGCCCGCAGTTCAAGTTCACCGAGGCGATCTCCTTCCAGATCTACTGCGCCGGCCAGGAGGAGGTCGACCACTACTGGGCCAAGCTCACCGAGAACGGCGGCGAACCCGGCCCGTGCGGCTGGCTCAAGGACAGGTACGGCGTGTCCTGGCAGGTCATCCCGGAGGGACTGATCGAGATGATCGGCGACGCCGACCCGGAGAGGGCGACCCGCACCACGCGGGCCATGTACACGATGGGCAAGCTCGACATCGCCGCGTTGAAGAAGGCGTACGCGGGCGAGTGACCCGCACGACGACGCGGGGCGGTGTCCCCGGACACCGCCCCGCGCCTGCGCCTCGCCGGGTCAGACCCGGTCGGCCACGATCAGCAGGTACTGGAAGCTGCCGTTCTTGTAGGCGGTGAGGAAGGCGTCCTCGATCCCTGTCACCAGGTGGTCGGCCTGCTTGCGCAGTTCCCAGTACGGAATGGCCGCCTCGGTGAGGTCCTCCACATGGACCGGCACCAGGCGGTTCTTGGCCATCGCCCGGAAGTACTCCGACCTCGGGTGGATGTCGCAGATGTAGTGCGCGTTGATCAGGGACACCTCACGCGAGGCCTGTCCGTAGGCGTTGTTGTAGCAGCCGGTGATCGTGACGTAGCGTCCGCCCCGGCGCAGCAGCCGGGCGTGCTCGGCGAAGAGCAGCTCCAGCTCGACGTACATCGTGGACTCGTTGTTCCAGGAGGCCGCGTACGCGCCCGTCTCGAAGCCGGTGTCCAGCATGTTCCGGTGGTGGTAGCGGACCTTGTCACCGACCTCCCGCTTGCGGGCCATGTCGTTGGCGAAGCCGGCCTGCTTGGCGGAGATGGTGACCCCGTCGGCGTGGCAGCCGTAGCGCAGGTTCGCCACGATGCTGCCACCGCCCCGGCCGCAGCCGGCGTCGAAGACCCGGTCGTCCGGGGTGAGCGGGCCGAGATGCCCGGCGAGCAGCTCGGCCTGGGCGTGCTCCAGGCGGTGCAGCTCGCTGGTGACGCGCTCCTTGCGCAGCTCGGCGTCGGTCTCGTCGAGCACCGACCAGTCGGCCTCACCGATGCCGTAGTGGTGGTGGTAGAGGTCGTCGATCTTTCCGAGTTCGAGGTTGACCGGGTTCTCCTCGGCGTTCCAGTACTCCGCGACGCTGTTCTGGTACCTGGACTGGGTCGGCACCGGGGCTGACGTGGTGGTCTTCCGAGCGACAGGGGCGGTGGTCAACAGTTGCTCCTCGAAGTGTTTCTGACGGTGTTTCGGATGGGCTCGCCACTACCAGTAGTCGGGCAGGTGGTAGCGGTTGGTGTTGGTGGAGTGCCACTCGTGGTTGCCCGCGACCCAGGCGGCCAGGCCCTCCGCGTAGCGAGCGACCAGCGGCGAGGTGGCGCCCAGGGCGGCCGACTCCTCCTCGAAGGCCGCCATGATCCGGTTGTGGATGTCGACGGACTTCAGATAGGCCGCCTTCAGCCCGCGCCGGTCGTTGGCCGCCACCACCTGGGGCAGGTTGAGATGGTCCGGATCGCTCGCCAGCTCCTTGGTGAAGGAGTACAGGTCGTTGACGATCGTGGTCGCGTTGCAGGCCAGGGCGGTGATCCGCTGGATCTCCGGGCGGGCGTAGAGCGGCTCGGGCAGCTCGTAGCCGTCCACCGCGTCGACGATCGACAGACACGGCCGGAAGTTGTTGAACTGCCGCATCACCAGGTACTCCCAGATCCGCGGCATGTACCGCGTCTCCATCCAGGCTGCCTCGCCCAGGTACCCGAGGTGCAGCCGGGCGATGTCGTGCACGAACCGGTCGGTCTGGCTCGGGGTGGCGAACCCGGCGAAGTCCGCGAGAGCGAAGTGGTACGAGCGCAGCGGACCGTCGGCCCGGATGCCCTCGCGCCACTCCTCCTCCAGCTCCGGGATGCCGTGGTAGGGGTCGAGCGCCGACTGGGCGATGATCAGCGGGCCGCCGAGTCCGCGCCGGGATCCGCCGCGCCCCTCGTCCTCCTCGCAGTAGCAGGAGTCCACGATGTTCTCGGCCAGCAGCAGCTTGCCGGCGACGGTGAGCCGGTCCAGGTCGAGACCGCCCGGATGCTGGAGGACGACGGCCCGGCCGAACTGGAAGCCCGAGAAGTCCCCCTGCCAGGCCTCGGGGAACAGGTCGAGCTCCCGGGCCCAGGCCTCCAGGCGGCGGTCCAGCTCGGCGGACTTGGCGGGGTCGGCGGGCACGGCCGGCCGGTAGTGCAGTCCGGGGACCGCCCCGGTGCGCCTGGCCGGGCGCAGGCTCCGCGCGATGTTCGGCGGCCCGGGCAGGGCGTAGGAGGTGGTGGGTGTGGTCATGGCTGTGTGCTCCAGGCCGTCAGTCGGCGGTGCGGCCGAGCTGGACGTTCTCCAGGATCCCGGCCGCGTCGGGGACCAGGATGGCCAGCGAGTAGTAGGCGGTCACCAGGTAGTTGACGATGGCCTGCTCGTTGACGCCCATGAAGCGCACGTTCAGGCCGGGCTGGAACTCCTCCGGGATCCCGGTCTGGTAGAGGCCGATGACCCCCTGGTCGGCCTCGCCGGTGCGCAGCGCGATGATGCTGCTGGTGTGGTCGTCGCTGATCGGGATCTTGCTGCACGGATAGATCGGGACCCCGCGCCAGGCCGGGATCTCGTGCCCGTCGATGTTCGCGCTCGGGGGCACCAGTCCGCGCCGGTTGCACTGCCGGAAGAACGCCGCGATCGCCTTGGGGTGCGCCAGGATCACCTTGGTCTTGCGGCGCATGGAGATCAGCTCGTCCATGTCGTCCGGGGTCGGCGGGCCCGTGAAGGAGCTGATCCGCTGCCCGTAGTCGATGTTGTGCAGCAGTCCGAACTCACGGTTGTTGACCAGCTCCCACTCCTGGCGCTCACGGATCTCCTCGACCGTGAGACGCAGCTGCTGCTGGGTCTGGTCCATCGGGTCGTTGTAGAGGTCGGCGACCCGGGAGTGCACCCGCAGCACGGTCTGGGTGAGCGACAACTCGTACTCGCGCGGCGCGAGTTCGTAGTCCACGAAGCCGCCCGGCAGGGTCGGCTCGCCCCGGTGGCCGGCCTGCACCGGCACCTCCGCCTCGCCCTTGCGGTTCATCGGCAGCCGCTGCCGGTCGACGTACGCCTGGAGATGCGCACCGAGCGACGGCACCCGGTCCATGACCTCCTCGACGACCGTCCAGGGCAGCGCCAGCACCACGCCCGCGGTCTCCGCCCGGACCGAGGTGAGCCACAGCGGGTCGGTCTGGCCGACCGCCTCGTCGCCCATCTGGTCGCCGTCGGTGACGACCCCGACGACCTCCTCCTCGCCGTACTTGCCGGCCGCGAACCGGATGAAGCGGCCGTGCACGACCAGGTAGGTCTCGGTGACCGGCTGTCCGGCCTCGAACAGCACCTGCCCGGCGCGCACTTCGCGGGCCTGGAACCGCTCCGCGATCTGGGTCAGCGCGTCCAGGTCGTCGTACCCCCGCAGGACGGGCAGTTCGGTGAGGGTCGCGGGAATGACCCGGATGTCGTCCCCGCCGTTCTGCTCGAAGCTCACCCGGCCGCGTCCGGTGCGCAGTTGGAGGCGCCGGTTGACCCGGTAGGCGCCGCCCTTGACGTCCACCCACGGCAGTGTCCTCAGCAGCCACCGGGAGGTGATGGCCTGCATCTGCGGTTCGGACTTGGTGGTCGTGGCGAGCTGACGTGCCGCCCGAGTGCTCAGACTGGTGAGCTCCCCGTCGGTGGTCGGATCCGGCTCGGGCTCGTCGACGGCGGAACCGATGACGCTGTCCGGTGTGGACACATTCCCTCCAGCAGAGAGGCGAACAGAGGTGACCCGGAGGGTCGGTGGTGTGCGAGGTGGCGTTGCGCAAGGACCAGCCAAACAGCCGTGGTGATCTACGGGTACGGCGCGAAAGGGGCGGTTGTGCGCCTTAGTTGCGCAAACCTGGTGTTCGGGGTGGAAAAGGTTGCGTTTCCCGATCGCGCGCCGGTGGCCCGCTCCGGTGCCCGGGTCCGGCCCGGGTTGGGCTCAGGAAAAGTCGTTGACCAGCACCGCGGCCCCGTCGAAGCGCCCGGCCTTCAGGTCCCGCAGGGCTTGGGGGGCCGCGGACAGCGGATAGGCGTGGGTGGTCGCGTGGACGTGGTGCCGCTCCGCCAGAGCCAGGAACTCCCGCCCGTCGCCACGGGTGTTGGAGGTGACGCTGCGCAGCTCCCGCTCGTAGAACAGCTCCCGCTCGTAGTTCAGTGCCGGTACGTCGCTGAGGTGGATCCCCGCCACCGCCAGCACCCCGCCCCGGTCCAGGGCGCGCAGCGCGACCGGCACCAGATCGCCGAACGGGGCGAACAGGACGGCGCTGTCCAGCGGCTCGGGCGGCGGCTCGGAGACGTCCCGGGCCGAGGCCGCACCCAGCTCCAGGGCCAGCCGCCGGGCCTCGGCACCCCGGGTCAGCACATGCACGGTCGCGCCCTCCGCGAGTGCCACCTGCGCGCACAGATGGGCGCTGCCCCCGAAGCCGTACAGGCCGAGCCGGCCGCCCGGCGGCAGCGCTGCCCGGCGCAGCGCGCGGTGGCCGATGATCCCGGCGCACAGCAGTGGCGCGAGCGCCACGTCCTCGAGAGTGCCGGGCAGCCGGTAGGCGAAGTCCGCCGGCACGGTCGTGTACTCCGCGTAGCCGCCGTCCGCGTCCCAGCCCGTGTACTCCGAGTGCGGGCAGAGGTTCTCGGCGTCCCGCCGGCAGTAGGCGCAGACCCCGTCCGTGCGCCGCAGCCAGGCCACCCCCACCCGGTCACCCACCGCGAAGTCCGCCACCTCGGGGCCCCGGCCCGCGACCACGCCCACCACCTCGTGCCCCGGCGTCACCCCGGGCCGGTGCACCGGCAGATCGCCCTCCGTGACATGCAGGTCGGTCCGGCACACCCCGCAGGCGCGCACCCGGACCAGCAGCTCGTCGGCTCCGGGCACCGGCACCGGACGCTCGACGAGCCGGAGCGGATCCGCCTCGACCGGTCCGGGCCGCGCCACCGTCCACGCCCGCATCACGTCCGTCATGCCGCGCCCCGTCCGCCGAAGGCCGCTCGGTCATCCTTCCCAGTGTCCGCCGGAGTCCGGAGTTCGGCGCGCGGACGGTCGGCCGGATGGCTAGCGTGAGGAACCGGGAGAATCCGTGCGATCGGAAGGGCCGCGGCCATGGCGGTACAACCTGAAGGAACCCCCTGTTGGGCCGACGCGATGTTCAGCGACCTGGAGGGGGCCAAGAGCTTCTACGGCGAGGTCCTCGGCTGGACGTTCGGCGAGTCGACGTCGGAGTACGGCAACTACACCCAGGCCTACGCGAACGGCAAGGCCGTCGCCGCGGTCGTACCGCCCATGTCCGGTCAGGAAGGGCACTCGCAGTGGTGTCTGTACTTCGCCTCGCCGGACGCGGCGGCCGTCGCCGAGCGGATCCGGGAGAACGGCGGTGCGGTGCTGATGGAGCCGATGCAGGTCGGCGACTTCGGCACGATGTGCCTGGCGCGTGAGCCCGGCGGGGCGGTCTTCGGCATCTGGCAGGGCGGCGTCCACGAGGGCTTCGAGGCCACGGCCGTGCCCGGCGCCTACTGCTGGGCGGAGGTCTTCACCCGCGAGCCCGAGAAGACCGACCCCTTCTTCACCGCCGTCTTCTCCTACACGGCCAGGCAGGTCGAGGACGACAACGTCGACTTCCGGATGTTCGACGTGGGCGGGAACACGGTCCTCGGCCGGATGGGGATGACCGACGACTTCCCGCCCGAGATGCCCTCGTACATCAACGTCTACTTCACCGTCGACGACTGCGACGAGGCCGTCGCCAGGGCCACCAAGCAGGGCGCGGTGCTGCGCTTCGGTCCGATGAGCAGCCCCTTCGGCAGGTTCGCGGCGCTCACCGACCCGCAGGGCGCCAACTTCTCGGTGATCGACCTCACCACCACCGAGGGCGAGCAGCCCCAGGTCAAGGACGTCTGACCAGGAGGTACACCGGGCCACGGCCGGGCTCCCCGCCCGGCCGTGGCATGATCGGGCCCATGCGTGAACGAGTGGTGGCCGCGTGCGACGGGGCTTCTAAGGGAAACCCGGGACCGGCCGGCTGGGCCTGGGTGGTGTCCGACGACGCGGCGACGCCGGCCCGCTGGGAGGCCGGGCCGCTCGGCAAGGCCACCAACAACGTGGCCGAACTGACCGCGTTGGAGCGGCTGCTGACGGCCGTCGACCCGGACGTGCCGCTCGAGGTGCGGATGGACTCGCAGTACGCGATGAAGGCGGTCACCACCTGGCTGCCCGGCTGGAAGCGCAACGGCTGGAAGACCTCGGCGGGCAAGCCCGTCGCCAACCAGGACCTGGTCGTACGCATCGACGAACTCCTCGACGGCCGCACGGTCGACTTCCGGTACGTCGCAGCCCACCAGGTCGACGGCGACCCGCTGAACGACTTCGCCGACCGCGCGGCCAGCCAGGCGGCGGTGGTCCAGGAGGCCGCGGGCAGCGCCCTCGGCTCCCCGGTGCCGCCGCCGTCGCCGACGCCCGCCGCCTCCGCCGGGGCCCCGCGCCGCAAGGCGGCACCCCGCAAGACCGCCGCCGGCGGCTCCTCCTCGCGCACCATCAAGGCCAAGTTCCCCGGCCGCTGCCTGTGCGGCCGCTCCTACGCGGCCGGCGAGCCGATCGCGAAGAACGGGCAGGGCTGGGGCCACCCGGAGTGCCGCACGGCGGACGCCTGATCAGCCGTCGTCAGACGTCTGCAGCCGCCGGTCAGCTGTCCTCAGCTGTCCTCAGACGTCGAACGTGTAGAACCGCGTGTGGTCGAGCAGGTCCGCCGGCCGCACGTCGTTCCACGGCTTCATCGTCTCGTTCAGGTCGACGACGTCCGGCGTCCCGCCGCCCGGCACATAGGCCGCCTGCGGGTGCCGCCGCTGCCACTCCGCCCACAGCTTGTCGATGAAGGCGTGGTGCAGCCAGAACACCGGGTCGTTGGGGGAGACCCCGGTGGCCATCTGCCCGCCGACCCAGACGTGGACCCGGTTGTGCAGATTGACCCCGCGCCAGCCCTCCAGATGGTTCCGGAAGCCGTCCGAGGCGCTGTTCCAGGGCGCCATGTCGTACGTCGCCATGGCCAGCACCGAGTCGACCTCGGCCCGGGTCGGCAGCTCGCGCACGCCGGCCCCCAGCGACCTGCGCAGATAAGTACGGCCGTCCACACGGACGTTGAGCGGCCAGTTCCCGCTCGACGCGGCGAACGGGCCGTCCGTCACCCGCCCGTCGGAGCTGCGCCCCGTGCCGCCGAGGAAGTCCGGCGCCCACAGCGCGGCACGGACCGTGCGGTCGGCGCTCCAGTCCCAGTAGGGGAGTGCCACCGAGGAGTCCACCGACTGCAGCGCCTGCTCGAAGTCGAGCAGGAATCTGCGGTGCCAGGGCAGGAACGACGGCGAACGATGGCCGGTGCGCTCCGAGTCGTCGGTGTCGGACATGATGAAGGCGTTGTGCGTGCGCACGAAGTCGTCGTAACGCCCGCTGCGCTTCAGCTCGATGACGGCGGCGACGAACCGCCGCTTCTCGTCGGCGGACAGGCTGGCCTGGTTCTTGCGTATGGTCATGTGCTTCGAGGCTCCGGAAGTCCGTGCGGGGGCGGTCAGTTGGCGGGGAACGGCAGCAGTGCGGCGCCCTGCAGCTCGTCGACCGCCGCGCGGGCCGCGGCACGCGGGGTGCGCACCGGGTCGTAGTGGCTGACCACGCTGATCCAGCTGCCGTCCGCGTTCCGCATGACGTGCAGCTCCACCCCGTCCACGAACACCGCGTAACCGGCGCCGTGTCCGTGGTGGTGACCACCCATGCCGCCCATGCCCTTCATGCCCTTCATGCCGGCCATGCCGCCCATGTCGCCCATGCCGGACGGGCGGCCCTGTATCCGGCGGCCCTTGTAGACCTCGTCGAAGGGTTCGAGGGATCCCTCCTGCGGGTGAGCGGCGGCCGGGGTGCCGGGGGCGACCAGGGTCTGGGCACCGGCCGCGGCGGCGAGGACGGCCGCCGCGGTGAGCGCGCGACGGCGGGTGAGTTCGGGCATACGGATGCTCCTGTGCTGGGTGCGGGTGATGACTCCGTATGCCTATCCGCCGGTTTCCGAGCGGGAGAAATCGCCCGGAACGGGTTGGCTGCGATCAGGACAATTGACTACATGTCATACAAGATTTAACGAAGATGATCTTGCCGGCGCGGGGGGCTCGGCGGTACCGGAACGGGGAATTCCTTGCCCGGGCGGGGGTGTTTCCGTCGATCTTTCGCAAGGGTCCGCCGTCCGGGTGTCGTGGCTCACGCCGTCAATCTGGCGCGATTCGAAAACCCGGCCGGACCCGTCACCGCTGCTACTCTGCGGTGCCAATCGGCCACTTTCAGTGAGACCCAGGGGTGCGTGTGAAGGTCGTCTGCGTCGGAGGCGGGCCCGCCGGCCTGTATCTAGCGATCCTGCTCAAGCGGCAGAATCCGTCCCACGACATCACCGTCCATGAACGCAACCCCGAGGGCTCCACCTACGGCTGGGGCGTCACCTACTGGCGTGCCCTGATGGACCGGCTGCACACGTACGACCCCGAGTCGGCACGCGCCGTCGAGGAGAGCTCGGTGCGCTGGCACCAGGGCATCGCCCATGTCCGCGACCAGGTGGCCCGGCAGCCCGGCGACCCGGGCCACGGCATCGGCCGCCACCGCCTCCTGGAGATCCTCGCCGCACGCGCCCGGTCCCTGGGAGTACGGCTGGAGTTCGAGAGCGAGATCACGCCCGACGACCTTCCCGAGGCGGACCTGGTCGTCGCCGCCGACGGCATCCACAGCGCCCTGCGCACCCGGCACGCCGAGGCCTTCGGGGCCGAGGTCACCGAGGGCCGCAACCACTACGTCTGGCTCGGCACCACCAAGGTCTTCGACTCCTTCACCTTCGCCTTCGCCGAGACCGAGCACGGCTGGGTCTGGTGCTACGGATACCCCTACGACGACGGGCACAGCACCTGCGTCATCGAGTGCGCCCCCGAGACCCTGACCGGCCTCGGCCTCGACACGCTGAACGAGGCCGACCAGCTGGCCCTGCTCGAGAAGCTGTTCGCCGGCATCCTCGACGGCCGGCCGCTGATCGGCGGCTCCTCGGCGGCCGCCTGGCCCACCTTCCGCACGCTCGTCAGCCGCACCTGGCACCACGGCAACCTCGTCCTGCTCGGCGACGCCGCCCACACCACGCACTACTCCATCGGCGCCGGCACCACCCTCGCCCTGGAGGACGCGATGTGCCTCGCCGCTGCCCTGCGCGAGCACGGCGCCGTGCCGCAGGCCCTCGTCGCCTACGAGCGGCAGCGCAAGGCGGAACTGGTCTCCGCGCAGAGCGCCGCCCGCCTCAGCGCCCGGTGGTACGAGAACCTGCCCCGCTATATCGGCCTCCCCCCGCACCGCATGTTCGCCCTGCTCGGCCAGCGTCACTCGCCGCTGCTGCCGTACGTTCCGCCGCAGCTCTACTACGGCATCGACAAGGCGGCCGGACGGCTGGAGGTGCTGCGCCGGCTCAAGCGGTGGCTCGGGCCACGGGCGGCGCGCGCCCTGCACTCCCGGTCGTAGGCGCCCGCCGTCGGCACGAGTTGGTGAAAGGCCATTCACTCGATAGGGTGAATTGGTATTCACCTTCTTGTCTGTGCCGTCCGCAGGAGCGCCGATGGATCACCCCGCCCCGACAGCCGGCCCCTCGGGCTCGTCCGCCGCACCGCCCCGACTGCGCGAGCGACTGACCATCCCGGTACTGGCCTTCGGCGGGATCCTGATGGCCGTCATGCAGACGGTGGTCGTCCCCCTGCTCCCGGACCTGCCCAGGCTCACCCACTCCTCGGCCGGCGCCGTCTCCTGGATGGTCACGGCGACCCTGCTCGCCGGGGCCGTCCTCACCCCGGTGCTCGGCCGGGCCGGTGACATGTACGGCAAGCGCCGGGTGCTCACCGGGGCGCTCGCCCTGATGACCGTGGGCTCAGTGATGTGCGCACTGTCGTCCGACATCACCGTGCTCATCGCCGCCCGCGCCCTGCAGGGCGCCGCCGCCTCCGTCGTACCGCTGTCGATCAGCATCCTGCGCGACGAACTGCCGCCCGAGCGGCGGGGATCGGCGGTGGCGCTGATGAGCTCCACCGTCGGCATCGGCGCCGCGCTGGGCCTGCCGCTGGCCGCGCTGGTGGTGCAGTACTACGACTGGCACACCATGTTCTGGCTGACCAGCCTCCTCGGTGCGCTGGGCGTGGCGGCCGTGTGGTGGGCGGTCCGCGAGTCGCCGGTGCGTGAACCCGGGCGGTTCGACGTGCTCGGCGCGCTCGGGCTGGCCGTCGGGCTGACCTGTCTGCTGCTCGGCGTCTCGCAGGGCGGCCAGTGGGGCTGGGGCAGCCCGCGCGTCCTCGGGCTGTTCGCCGCCACCGTCGTCGTACTGGCCCTGTGGTGGTGGCAGCAACTGCGGACCGCGCAGCCGCTGGTCGACCTGCATCTGGTGTCCCGGCCCCGGGTCGGCCTGTCCCACGTCGCCGCCCTGCTCACCGGGTTCGCCTTCTACGCCAACTCCCTGGTCACCGCCCAGCTGGTGCAGGCGCCGAAGGCCACCGGATACGGCCTCGGCCTGTCCATCGTGGCCACCGGTCTCTGCCTGCTCCCCGGTGGCATCACCATGCTGCTGTTCTCGCCGCTCTCCGCCCGGATCTCGGCCACCCGCGGCCCGCGCATCACCCTCGCCCTCGGCGCCGCGGTCATCGCCTGCGGCTACGTGGTCCGCATTGCCGACAGCCGCGACCTGTGGATGATCATCCTGGGCGCCACCGTCGTCGCCACCGGCACCACCCTCGCCTACTCGGCGCTGCCCACGCTGATCCTGCGGGCCGTCCCGGCGAGCCAGACCGCCTCCGCCAACGGCGTCAACGTCCTCATGCGCACCATCGGCCAGGCCACCTCCAGCGCCGCCGTGGCCGCCGTCCTCACCCATCACACCAGCCTCGTCGGCGGCGCCCCGGTGCCCACGCTGCACGGCTATCTGCTGTCGTTCACGATGGCCGGTGTCATCGCGCTGGTGGCCGGCGCGGCCGCCCTGTCCATACCCGGCGACAAGGCCGCGGGCGACGCCCCGCGCGCCGAGGCCCGACCCCAGGGCGCCCGGGACGACGCGCTGGAGGGAGCATGAGTGCCGTGAGCACCCGACCCGACTCCGGCGACGACACCACCCGAGCGCCCGCGCCCGCCCGCCGGGACGCGGAGGCTACCAAGGCCGCCATCCTCAAGGCCGCCCGCCACCTCCTCGCCCGGCACGCGCACGCCGACATCACCCTGAAGGACGTCGCCGAACGCGCCGGGGTCAGCGCGCCGCTGATCCTCAAGTACTTCGGCAACAAGGACGGCCTGTTCGCCCGCGTGATGTCCTTCGACGCCGACGCGGCCGCCCTGCTGGACGCACCCCTGGACGACCTGGGCCGGCACATGGTCCGGCACGTCCTGGAGGGCCAGCGCGACCGGGGCGCCGACCCGCTGCTGCGGATCGTCTTCGCCCCCCTGCACGGCGAGCACGGAGACGTGCTCCGCGCCAACTTCCGCGCCCAGGTGGTCGACCGCGTCGCCGCCCGGCTCACCGGCCCCGACGCCCCCCTGCGCGCCGAACTCGCCGTCGCCCAGCTCATCGGACTGGGCGTGATGTACGGCATCGCCCGCGGCCCACGGCTGCGCGACTCGGCGATCGACGACCTCGCCGACCGCTACGGCCCCGCCGTCCAGGCCCAGTTGACGCCCTAGGGCGCGGGCCGCCCTGGAGGGTGGACTGGTGGCGCGGCTACCGCGGGTGCACGGCGTAGGTCAGGTGTGTCACCCGCGACGACGGCTCCGAACGGAGCGGCTCCAGCGCGACCTTGGACGCGTCCACGCCGTCGAACAGGCGGGTGCCGGCGCCGAAAAGCACCGGCGAGAGCGTGATCGAGAACTCGTCGACCAGGCCGGCGTTCACGTACTCCAGGATCGTCGCCCCGCCGCCGGCGATGCGGACGTCGCGGTCGCCGGCGGCCTCGCGGGCCTGGTCGAGGGCGTGCTCGATGCCGTCGTCGACGAAGTGGAACGTGGTGCCGCCGGGCCGCTCCCACGGGTCACGCCCGGTGTGGGTCACGACGAAGACCGGGGTGTGGAAGGGCGCCTCCTGCGGCCATGACCGCTCGCCGAGATCGAACATGCGCCTGCCCATGACGCTCGCGCCGGTGCGTTCGAACGTCTCCCGCGCGATGTCGTTGTCGCGGCCCTCCTCGCCGCCCTCGCCCAGCTTCAGGTTCTCCCGGAAGAAGCGCAGCGGGAACACCCACTGCTGCAGCTCCGTCCACTGCGCCAGCCAGCGCCGGACGTCCGGGTCGTCCTGTCTCTCGGGTGCGAAGAGCTGGTCCTGGTCGGGCACGGACTCGGGCGCGACGAAGCCGTCCAGCGACATCGACACGCTGAAGAACACCTTCCCGGCCATCAGCCCTCCGCTCCCTTCCGCGCGAGGTCGGTGACATAGGCCGCCAGGCCGTTCAGGGTCTGCCGGCCGCCCTCGATCGCGTGGTACTTCTCGACCGCCTCGTCGCGCAGTTCCCTGGTGGGGAACACCGTGCGCATCACGATCCGGGTCGCCGCGCCGTCCGGCGCGAGGGTCAGGACCGACTCGAAGGCGTTCGGGTCGTCGCGGTGCTCACCGTGCAGCAGCGTGATCCGCTCCGGCGGGACGATCCGCGTCCAGCGGATCCACTCGGAGTAGTCGGTCCCGTCCGGCCCGTGCAGCACGAAGACCCACTCCCCGCCCTCGCGGAACTCGAAGGACCGCGTGGTGGTGGTGAACCCTTCCGGACCCCACCACCGCGACAGGTGCCGGACCTCGGTGAAAGCCTCGAACACCAGCTCCCGCGGGGCGTCGATGACCCGGGAGATCACGATCTCCCGGTCGGCCGTCACCGGCTCCGCCCGCGTCGTCTCCTGCCCTGCTCCTGCCATCGGTCATTCCTCCTGCCGTGTCTGCTTGAGCTCCTGCACGTAGGTGTCCAGCCGGTCGAAACTCTCGTTCCAGAACCGCTCGAATCCGCCGACCCACTCGTGGACCGGCCGCAGCCCGCGGGCGTCCAGGCCGTACAGGCGCTGTTTGCCTGCCTTGCGGTCCCGCACCAGCCCGACCTCCCGGAGCACCCGCAGGTGTTTGGACGCGCCGGGCTGGGTCATCCCCAACTCCTGGGCCAACTCGGTCACCGGCCGCTCACCCGCCCTCAGCAGGACCAGGATCTCCCGGCGCTGCGGCTCGGCGATCGCGTTGAAGACGTCCGACGTCGTCGCTGCTCGTGCCATGGCAGCCATCGTATTCCCATATCGGAATGCGTCAAGCCGGCCGGGAACCGGGCGAGTCCTGCCGGATGGCGATCGCCGCGGGAACGACCCATCCCGTGATCTCGACCCGGAGCACGCCCCGGACAGGCCCTAGTCCGGCACCGGCCCGGTCAGCAGTGCCTCGGCCGACCTGCGGAAGGCGGTCAGCAGCCGGTGATGGTCCCCGGCGAGGGTCGCCAGGACCACCTGGCCCGGCTCGACTCCGTGCAACGGGACCGTGGTCAGGTCGGGGCGAATCGCCGCACCGGGCCCGCAGACGTCAACGGCGCACAAGCACCCCGTCCAAGAACCCGTTGCTGAACACCCGGTGTGGGTCGAGGCGGTCCAACGTCTCCACCGCCGCATCCCACACCGCACCCCCGAACGACCCCGGAATCCTCGTACCGAGCACCTCCTCGTCACTCCACACAGCCGATCCGGTGTACGCCCAGCCCTTGGACCACTCCACCCGAGTCCCCTCGTACCGCTCGAACAGGAACCGCTCCAACTCCCGCAGGAACGCCTCCGCATGAGGCGTCCCCGGCAGCGTCAGCACATCCAGCCACACCGCCGTGTCCGCCCCGTCCCTCGGCCGCAGGGCGGAGAGCGACGGCACCTGCGCGCCGGCCAGTTCCACATCGGCGGGCTCGTCCAGCCCCGTCACCCGGATCTCCACCGACCCGTTGACGGGGAACCGCCCCGACGCGGCGTACGCGGTGAGCCGTTCCCGATAGAACGACGTGAACTCGTGCACCACACGCTGCACGTCGCCCCGCCGGGTCAGCACCGCGTACCCGTTCGCGTTGATCCGCAGCGTCGTCGGCCGCAGATACAACAGCGTGTTCTTCGACGCCCCCCAGATGTCCGAGGACAGCGTCGCCACCAGCCCGAGCGCCGCCACGTCCAGCTGCGCGTTGCCCAGCACCGGCGCCAGGTACCAGGCCGCGCCGGACACCATCCGCCCCACGAGGTCGGCGACCACGGTCGGCACGACGTCGGAGAAGGGGTAGTTGTACGGCGAGGTCACGTGCCGCGAGGCGAGCGGTCTGGCCGGGGCGACGCTCCACTCCTTCAGCCACGGGTACTCGGTGAACGCGAACCAGATCGCCTCCACCCGCCCGGACCGCGCCAGGAAACCGTCGAGGGTCCGCCCGCCGGAACCGGGCGCGGCGAACAGTTCGCCGGCCGGGATGTCGGTCCGGCTCACGCACCGCAGATTGCTGTCGCCGCCCACCCGCAGCACGACCTCGGTCACCAACGCCCGGCCCAGGTGCGTGAGCAGGGCCGCGCAGTCCGCGTCGGCGCGCCGGAACGTCCGCAGCACATACGATCCCGCGTCCTCGTCCCACACCACCGCCGTCAGCGACAGCACCAGATTGCTCAGCGAACCGTAGGTGTGCCCGGGCAGCGGCCGCTCGCCGTCGGCCGGTACGGCGGTGCCGTGCGCGTCGATCGCCAGCGCCCCGCCGAGCGTCAGATCGCCGGGCGCGGGAGCGGCGGTGAGCCCGAGACCGTGGCCCTCGAGGAAGGTGAGCAGCGTCTCCAGGGTGACTCCGGTCCCGGCCCGCACCTGCGACCCGGAGTCCAGGGACAGCCCCGTGAGGTGCGCCCCGGTGTCGACGAGCAGCACCCTGTCGCCGGCGGCCGTCCCCTCCGTGACGGTCAACGGTGACCAGCCGTGCGAGGAGCCACGCGCCCGGACCCGCCAGCCGTTGCGCCAGGCCCAGTCGACGACCGTGAGCACCTCGTGCGCGTCGGCCGGGGCGCAGGCCCACAGCCCGTCCGCGGTGATCTCGCCGACCCAGTTGCGGTACGCCGAGCGGTACAGCGCCACATCCGCCGGGAAGCCGGGCAGTTCGGCCGCGGCCATGGCCGGATCCGCCGCCGACAGCACCGGTACGGCGGCCAGCGCGGCGGCGGACCGCAGGAAACCCCGACGGCTCCAGCCGTCCGCGGCAGGGAAGTTGTCCGCTGAACGATCAGTCACGCCGACACGCTAGGGCCGGGGGTGACGCCCTCCCGGTTTCTGTCGAACACAATCACCCGTGTGAGTGAAGGATGCACAGGTGGGTGAGGGTGGAGAGGCCTCTGACACCGTTGTCGGCGGCGGATGACAGACTGACGCCATGGACGAACGCGCAATCGGCAGGTCACAGCAGCGGGCATCGGTCGTCGGCCTCGGCACATGGCAGCTCGGTGCCGACTGGGGCGACGTGGACGACAAGGAGGCCCTGGCCGTTCTGGAGGCCGCGGCCGAGTCGGGGGTGACCTTCTTCGACACCGCCGACGTGTACGGCGACGGGCGCAGCGAGGAGACCATCGCCGCCTTCCTGAGCGGCAGGCCGGACCTGCACGTGCTGGTGGCCACCAAGATGGGCCGCCGGGTCGACCAGATCCCGGAGAACTACGTCCTGGACAACTTCCGCGCGTGGAACGACCGGTCCCGCCGGAACCTCGGCGTGGACCGTCTGGACCTGGTGCAGCTGCACTGCCCGCCGACCCCGGTCTACTCCTCCGGCGAGGTGTTCGACGCCCTTGACACCCTGGTCGAGGAGGAGCGCATCGCCGCCTACGGGGTCAGCGTCGAGACCTGCGCGGAGGCGCTCACCGCGATCGCCCGCCCGGGCGTGGCCAGCGTGCAGATCATCCTCAACCCGTTCCGCATGAAGCCGCTGCGCGAGGTGCTGCCGGCCGCCCGGGAGGCCGGCGTCGGCATCATCGCGCGGGTGCCGCTCGCCTCCGGTCTGCTGTCCGGCAAGTACACCAAGGACACCGTCTTCGCGGCCGACGACCACCGCACCTACAACCGGCACGGCGAGGCCTTCGACCAGGGCGAGACCTTCTCCGGCGTCGACTACACGACCGGCGTGGAGGCCGCCGCCGAGTTCGCCGCGCTCGCCCCCGAGGGCTACACGCCGGCCCAGCTCGCCCTGCGCTGGATCATCGACCAGCCGGGCGTCACGACGGTGATCCCGGGCGCCCGCAACGCCGAGCAGGCCCGCGGCAACGCGGCCGCCGCCAAGCTCCCGGAACTGCCCGCGGAGACGGTCACCGCCATCCGCGACCTCTACGACCGCCAGATCAAGGACCAGGTCGAGAACCGCTGGTAGCACCCGCCGGGCCGGGACGCCACCACCGTGCCGCTCCCGGCCCGTGCCGTTTGAACGACGGGCCGGGCGGTTACACGGACTCCATGACCGACCAGGAGCGGCGGCGGGGGCGCGACGAGAGCGAGGAGGAGCGCGCCGACCGGATGTGGGGCGAACTCATCCAGGAGGTCCGCGTCGCCCAGACCGGTGTGCAGATCCTCTTCGGTTTCCTGCTCACCGTGGTCTTCCAGCAGAAGTACGCCGAGTTGTCCGACGTGGACCAGACGATCTACATCGTGACCGTCGTCCTGGGAGCCGCGGCCACGGGCGCCCTCATCGGCCCGGTCTCCCTGCACCGGCTGGTCGCCGGCCGCAAGGTGAAGCCACAGGCGGTGCGGCTGGCCTCCGGGCTGACCCAGATCGGCCTGTTCCTGCTGCTGGCCACCATGGCAGCCTCGCTGGTGCTGATCCTCCGGGTGGCCACCCATGGCAGCCGGGTGAGCTGGGTGGTCGCGGCCGTCGTCGTCTGGTACCTGGTGTGCTGGTACGGCCTGCCGCTGTGGTCCCGGCGCCGTCACACCACCCGTTGAGCCGCCTCCAGCGCCCGCAGTTGCCGGTCGTGCACCCGGCTGAGCAGCAGCACCGACACCGTCGCCCCGACCAGCGCGCAGAACATGTCCCACTGGGTGTCCCAGACATCTCCCTGGGTGGCGAGGAAGGCGTCCGCGCCGTGCCCGCCGATCTCGGCCGCCAGCCACTCCAGCAGTTCGAAGAAGGCGCTGAACGCGAGGCAGGCGCACACCGTCAGCGGGGCCAGCCAGCGGCTGCCGCGCAGCGGTGAGGTACGGCTGAGCAGCTCACGGACCAGGACGGCCGGTACGAATCCCTGCATGAGGTGGCCGAAGCGGTCGTACGGATTGCGGTCCAGGCCGAAGGTGTCGCGCACCCAGTCGCCCACCGGCACCTCGGCGTAGGTGTAGTGGCCGCCGACGGCGAGCACCAGCGCGTGCGCGGTGAGGAGTCCGGCCAGCAGCCCCGTCAGCGGGAAGCGCCGCCAGGTCAGCACCACCAGCGGCAGGCCGGCCAGCACCCACACCGTCTCCAGGAACCAGGTCGTACGGTCCCGGGCACCCCACGCCGACACGGCCATGCCGGCCACCACCACCCCGGCGAGCAGGGCGGGCGGCACCCGGCGTGGCACACGGTGCGGAACGGGGCGCGGGGCGGGGTGCGCTGCGGTCATGGCGGACTCCTCGTCGTGGGAGCCCCATCGTGGCCGCGGGGCCGGGGCGCGGACATGAGTACGGCTACTCAGCCGGGCACGCGCCTACTCAGCCGGTGGCGAGGATCTCCGCCAGCAGGTCGTCCACCAGGACCTCCTCCCGGCCGGGCGGCACGGCCAGGTAGGTGTCGCTCAGGAACGAGGCAAGCGCGGGCGCCCAGGCGAACACCACCGCGTGGTGCCGTTCGCCGCCAGGCAGGGGATCGCCGAGGAAATCCATGCGCACTTCCCTCCAGCGCCCCTGCCGTACCGGACGCAGCCGTACGTCCCCGACCCCGACCGGCGCTCTCAGACCCTCGTTCAGCATCTCCCGGTCCAGCCGCCATCGGGCCAGCACCCGGCCGTCCAGGGTGAACACCGCGGTGACGGCGAACGGGTCTTCGGCGTCGTACGACAGATGGGCGAGGACGGGGCAGCGGGCGGTCCCGTCCGCGCGGAGCTGTACCACCAGGGTCCTGTGCACGATGGGGTTCACGCGAGAGGCCTCCGAGAACGATCGGCTGGGTGCCCTCTAGTACCCCTCTCACATGAAAAACGCTCAATCGCGAGCGGAATCCGCTGCGGTGGGCACTGTGGGATCCACCACGGAGTCGCCCTTCGTGCCGCGCAGTGCGGCCAGGCAGGAGCCGATGGCCTGCTGGAGTTCCTCCAGGCGCTGCACCATGTCGTCCTCGTAGAAGTCCTGGGCGTCGTCGAAGGTCAGCTCCTCGAACGCCTTCGTCGCCTTCTGCAGGCTGCTGTAGAACCTGGTGCGCTTCTCCTGGACGCGGAGTTCCGGATCCGCCTCGACCGTCTCGACGACCAGGTTCTTCATGGTGTCGTAGGCCTCGGTCGCCCACTCGCCGGTGTCCTCGTCCTCGTCCAGCTCGTCGAGGAGCGACAGGTGACGCTCGGCCTCCTGCCGCAGTCCGACGGGGGCGTCGACGGTCTGCCCGGCGGGTGTCTTGATCTGGCCGGACTCGGCGATCTGGCGGACGTATCCGATGCGGTCGGCCGAGCGGCTCTCGGTGGCGACGGCCTTCTTCAGGTCGGCGGTGCGGACCACGTCACGGGCCAGCACGGTCTGCAGGTCCGGGTCCTCCTTGATGCGGTCGAGGAGTGCCGAGCGGGCCGCGCGGGCGGTGGAGGGGTCGGCGAGGATCGCGGCCCGCAACGCGGTCGGGTTCTCGGCCACTTCGAGGGCCTTGGTGGGCCGGATGCCCTCGGCCTCGGCGGCCTGACTGATGGCGGTGCCGCGCTCGGACGTCGCGCTGTTGCGGGAGACGTAGTAGTCCAGCCAGACGTCGGAGTCCGGGAGTTCGACCTCCTGGCCCGGGGCGAGGGCCTCGAACTGCGGGACCACGCCGTCGTCGGCGGCCCTGTCCCACGCCTTGTAGTAGCGCATCACCCGCTCCGGGGAGCAGCCGGCCAGCTCGGCGAACTCCTTCGCCGACACCTTCGGCGTCTCGTCCGCGCCCTGCCCTCCCGGCCGCACACTGCGGGCCACCATCAGCCCGAACGCCCAGCCTCCGGTGCGCACATACGCGCCGAACTCCCGCGCGTCGCGCGCCACGAGGTCGGACAGGGGAGCCGGGGACGCGCTGGACGTCTCGGACGGGTCGATCGCTAGGGTCACGGAGGACACTCCTGAAGGCTGCCGAACTGCGTACGTACCGACGGGCAGCCTATATCGACCCATTGGCCAGGGTTTGCCGCACGGCCGAGTACCAGTCGAGCGCGGCTCAGCTCGCGGACGCCCGGGGACCAGTCGAGCCCGGCTCAGCTCGCGGACGCCCGGAACGTGGCCAGGAAGGTCTTCAGCGCCAGTGTGTTCGCGGCGTCGTCCCAGGTCGCGGCGGGGGCCGTGATGCGCAGCGAGAAGCTGCGGCCGCCGCCGAGCAGGAAGCCGCGGCCGAAGGTGCGCAGCTGGTCGGCACCCGTGCCGGACAGCCACTCCATGTCCGCCGCCCTGTACCCCTGGTAGGTGGTCGCCTTGATCTGGCCGATCCGCCGGTAGCCGTCGAGCTGTTCCAGTTGCGGTTCCACGTCGTCCCGCCAGACCGCGACCGGGTCCGGTCCTGCCTGGGTGCTGTAGGTGACGGCCAGAGTGTGCGGGTCGTCGCCGCCCGGGCCGAAGGTGACCCGGTAGGCGACGTCGTCGACCCGCGAGGTGCCGACGCGCTTCCAGCCCGCGGGGAGCGCCACGGAGAAGCCCTCCGGGGCGGTGTAGCGGTGGTACCCGGCCGGGAGGGCACCGGCCGTGGCCGACGGCGACGCCGTCTTCGAGGGGGATGAGGCAGGAGAGGAGGCCGCAGGGGACGAAGGAGCGGAAGAAGGAGACGCGGAACGGGAGGGCGAGGCGGTGGGCGCGTTGCCGTCCGTGCGGTTGCCCGCGTCGGTGGCCGCCGCGGAGGCGCTCGGCGCCGAGCCGGCCAGGGAGCCGACACCCGGGAGCCCCTGGGTGGCGGCGAGCACCGCGACCGACACGGTCACCACCGCCAGTGCGGTCCCTCCGATCATCGTGGTCCGGCTCCATCCCGAGGCCCGCGCCGCCACGTAGGCGCCGCGCAGCCGGGGCACCGGGGCGGGCTGCCCGATCGCGTCGGGGTCCTCGTCCAGAACACGTGTCAGCGCCTGCCGGACCACCGGCCGGCTCAGCCGTTCCCGGGAGTTCTTGCGCAGCAGCCCCTGGACGACCTGGGTGAGCGGACCGGCCCGCAGCGGGGTGCGCAGCGGCAGCCGGTCCACGCCCTTCAGCGTGGCGTCGGCGCGGCCGCGGTCCCGGAACGGCGGTCGTCCCTCGACCATCGTGTAGAGGATCGCGCCGAGCGCCCACAGGTCGGCGGCCGGGCCGATGCGCTCGTCCCTGGCCTGCTCCGGCGAGGCGTACGACGGTGCGGTGACCCGCGGGGCCAGGGTCGCGCCGGCCAGCCCGAACCCGGTGATCACGACCGGGCCCTTGTCGCGGACGAGGATCTGGCCGGGGCTGAGCTCGCCGTGCGTGTAGCCCTCGCCGTGCGCGCCGTCCAGCACGTCCAGCACCTCGAGGGCGATCCGGGCGGCCCGCACGAAGTCGAACGTGGGCTGCCGGGCGAGCAGTTCACTGAGCGGTGTGCCGTCGATCAGCTCCGTGACCGTCCACAGCGTGCCGGCCTCCTCGAAGGCGTCGATCACCATGGCGACCCGGCCGGGCCGCAGCGCGCCCATGGCCTCGGACGTGCGCAGGATCCGGGAGGTGGTCCGGCGTATCACGTCCTCGGTGAGGGCGTCGGGTAGCACGATCTGGGTCACCAGACGTGGTCGTTCGGCCTGCACGTCCTCCGCGTACCAGCTGATGCGGTTCGGCTCGCGGTCGGCGACCTCGAGGAGCCGGTACCTGCCGGCGAGCAACTGCTGTGCGGAGACATGCGCCTTGACCATCGTCATCCCTCGCTGGAACCCCTGCCTCGTCTTAACCAGAGGTACGCGGGACGCGCCCGGGTTTGTTCAAAGAATCTGCAACTCCGAGCCCCTTCTTGCCTTCTATTCAATCGGTGTCCGGTCCTTGGGACTTGAGGAAAACGGCCGATGGCCGGGCCCCGACCTGCGGGTAACCGACGGTAAAAGCCCGGCTGCGGTCCGCTGGCCGACCCACCGCGAAACACCCGGTATCCGGGTGAACGGGGGCCGGTCGGACCGGATCAGAGGTCCCGGCGCACCAGGAAGTCCAGCAGGCCGCGCAGTTCCGCCGACGCGAGCGGCAGCCCGGTGAGCAGTGCCTCGGCCCGGGCGGTGTGCCGACGGGCCTCGGCGAGCGCGGCCCTGCGTCCGCCCGCCTCCTCGGTCAACGCGGCCGCCGCCCCGGCTTGCCCCGGCGTGTCGAGCAGCCGGGCCAGCCGGGCTCCGGCGGGCGAGCCGAGCGCGGCGAGGACCGGATACGTCTTCTTCCGCTCCCGCAGGTCGCCGTGCACGGGCTTGCCGGTGACGGCCGGGTCGCCCCAGATCCCCAGCACGTCGTCGACCAGTTGGAACGCCACGCCGAGATGGCGTCCGGCCAGGTCCAGCGTGCCCACCGTGGCCTCGGGCGCGCCGCCGAGCGCGGCCCCCAGCGCGACGGCACACCCCAGCAGCGCGCCCGTCTTCCGCTCGGCCATCACCCGGTACTCCCGTACCGACACGCCGGTCCAGGGCCGCGCCGCGAACAGCAGATCGTCCGCCTGCCCGTGCACCAGGTCCGCCAGCGCGGCCGACAGCAGCCGCAGGGCGCCGGGTCCGCCGGGAGTCACGGCCAGGGTCTCGACCGCGAGCGCGAAGAGGGCGTCGCCCGCGAGGACGGCCGGTCCGGTGCCGTACGCCTGCCAGACGGCCGGGCGGCGTCGCCGGGTGGCGTCGCCGTCCATGATGTCGTCGTGCAGCAGCGAGAAGGCGTGCACCAGTTCCACCGCGACCGCGGCCGGAACCCCGCGCTCGGCGGGCGCGCCGGCCGCCTCCGCGCCGAGCACCGCCAGCGCCTGCCGGACGCCCTTGCCGCCCGGGGCGGCGGCGGGGGAGCCGCCGACCTCGCACCAGCCGAACGCGTACCCGGCCATCTCGCCGACCCAGGGGTGCAGCCGTCCCACCGCCGCGGCCAGCGCGGGTCGCACCAGCTCCCGGCACCGGACGAGGGCGTGCGGGGGAGCGGTGACGGGTGCGGGCGCGGTCATCGGACGGCCTCCGTCCCGACGCCGAACTCCGCCTGGGCGCGGGTCACCATGTCCCGGGCGTGCCGCAGGCCGGCCCGCTCCAGCACGCCCGCGAGGTCGGCGAGTTCGGCCGCCGTCTCGGCCCGGTCACGGCCCAGCCGGGCCAGCGACTTGGCCAGCCCGAGCCGTGACAGCGCCTCGCCGCGCGGCTCGCTCATCGCGCGGAACTCCGTGAGTGCCAGCTCGTACAAGTCCCGCGCCTCCGTGTAACGCCCGGCCCGGTAGAGGACGTTGCCGCGCATCTTGTGGTTGTAGGCCAGCGCGCTGGACAGGTTCATCGCCCGGCAGGACCGCTCCGCCTCGGACAGCAGCGCGAGTGCCCGCTCGCTGTCGCCGTCCCGCACCGACACGATGTCCGCGAGCCCGCGCAGCGCCCAGGCGTGCCCGCGCCGGTCCTCCGCCCGTGCCGCTATCCCGGCCGCCTCCTCGAAGAGCGCGTACGCCCGGTCGTACGACCCGGTGTTGCGATGCATCTGCGCGATGCCCTCCAGCGCCCACACCGTGTGCCGGGCCTCTCCGCGCCGCCGGGCCTCGGCGAGCAGTTGCTCGTGCAGCCGGCCCACGGCCGCGTAGTCGCCCTGGATACGGCCGGTCTCGGCGAGACCGGCCAGTGAGTAGCCGCGTACGACGACATCCCCGCCCCGCTCGCCGAGGTCGGCCGCCAGCCCCAGCAGCCGCCGGGCCAGCGGGAACGCGCCGCGCTGCCGGGCCAGGGTGCCGCCGCTCCACAGCGCCCACGCCATCGCCGCCGTGTCCCCGGCCGCCCGGGCGGCACGGTAACTCGCCTTCCAGGCCCGGTCGGCGTCCCCCACCTGGCCGAGGCGCCGATGCGCCTCGGCGACGGCCAGCCCGCAGCGCGCCTCCTCGTCGGGCCGACCCGACCGCTCGGCCTCCCGCAGCCGGTCGATGCCCTCGGCCAGCACGTCGACGAGCGGCGAGTTCACGGACAGGGAGGTCAACGCGCCCTGGTACTCGGGGGCGACTGCCTTGCCGTACATGGGTGACATGGGTGCCTCTCTACGCGGGACGCGTATACACGCCGTCTATACATCATGTGTATACGCAATGTGTATAGTGCGCCCGAATTCTGCCCTGGCCACAGGGGCCAGGGCTTCGCTGTTGTGAATCAAGACGCCGGCACGGCCGCCGGGGTTGCCTGCGTGGTGTGGATCACCGCGCGCGGGTCAATGCTGCTGAGCCTTCTGCGGGGTCACCTCGCTCGGCCGCACCACGACGTAGCCCTCGCCCTGCAGCATCAGCTGGACCGCTTCCCCCGAACCGCCGCGCAGCATCGACCCGATGGACTGCGAACGGTGCAGCGAGGTCTGGAGCTGGGCCGTCCAGCCCACCACCGCGTCCGTGTCCACATAGACCGGCGCCTGCGGCGAGACCGGTATGACCAGCGGATTGCCGTCGCAGATCAGCCCCAGCCTGCCGTGTCCGGTGAACACGCTGTTGAACAGACCGCCGCCGGCGATGCCGGACCCCTTCACGGTCCTGATCTCGTACGACAGCGAGGCGTCGAAACACAGGACGTTGCGGCCGTTGACCGTGAACTGGTCGCCGGGCTCGACCTCGACGATGAAACAGTTCTGTGCCTCGTGCGCGAACCAGGCCTCGCCCTGGCCCTGCACGGACATCAGGGGCAGACCCTCGCCGGTGACCGCGCGCTTGAGCATCCCGCCCACGCCCTGGCCCTTGCGTTCGAACTTCAGATTTCCGCGGTGCGCGATCATGGCGCCCTGGCGTGCGTGCATCTCGCCGTTCACGGCATACCGGACGCACTTCGCGTTCTCGATCGTCATGCCCGGCTCGACGGCCGGCTCCACCATGTGCTGACTGGAAAAGAGATCACCCTTCATGCCGGGCATGGTGTCCCGGACGAACCCGTTCCGCCAAGATCACCGACCATATCGGTTCAGGCACCGAACAGCTGGGTCCAGTAGGTGCCCGCCCGGCCGCCGCCCGCGAAGCCCACGCCGATGTGGGTGAAGTCCGGTTTGAGGATGTTGGCCCGGTGGCCGGGGCTGTTCATCCAGCCGTCCACCACCTCGGCGGCCGAGCGCTGGCCGCAGGCGATGTTCTCGCCGATGGTGCGCCGCCGGGAGCCCGCGGCGGCGGCCCGGTCCCAGGGCTGGGTCCCCTCGGGGGACGTGTGCGAGTAGAAGTCCCGGGTCGCCATGTCCGTGCTGTACCCCTGCGCTGCCGTGGCCAGTTGCGGATCCACGTCGAGCGGCCGCAGCCCGGCCCGGACCCGCTCCCGGTTGGTGAGGTCGACGACCTCGTCCCGGGTGCGGGTCAGTTCGGCCGGGGTGAGGGGTCTCGCCCACAGCGCGGTCCAGTAGATGTCCCCGCCCCTCGGACCCTGGACGTGGGCCAGGCCGGCGTGGGTGAAGGCCGGGTCGAGCAGGGTGCGCCGGGCCCCCTCGGTGCGCAGGCAGTAGTCGACGAACTCGGCCGGGGTGCGCGGGCCGGAGACGAGATGCTCGCCCACCGTGACATACGCGAATCCGGTGCGATCGATCCGCTGGTGGAGCGAGACGCCGTCGGGGCTCTCGGTGGCCAGGCGGCCGGCGTCGGCCATCGCGGTGGCATGGGCGACGGCGGCGGAGGTGAGCCGGGCGTCTCGGGCCACCGGTGGCCGGCCGGCCCGGGCGCGGGCGGAGTTGACCAGGCCCAGCAGGCCGTCCGGGTCCGGGAGCGCGGCCACCGAGGGCCGGGGTGGCGCGGCCGCGGTGCGCTGGGCGGGGATCGTGGGGCGCGAGGCCGGAGCCGGCTGCCGGTCCTCGACGACGTCGACCCCGAAGTCCCGGGCCAGCCCCGCCAGTCCGTCGGCGTATCCCTGTCCGACCGCGCGCAGCTTCCAGCCGGTGCCCCGGCGGTATATCTCGGCGAGCAGCAGCAGGGTCTCCGTCTGCGGGCGCGGCGGGGCGAACCGGGCCACCGTCCGGCCGAGGCGGTCGGTGACATGCAGCGCGGAGGCGGGCAGCCGGCCGAGTGCGGTACCCGGCTCGGCGGCGGTGACCGTGAGGGTGACGCGCTGGGCGCCGGTCCGCAGCCGGGCCGGCTCGACGGTCAGTGTGTCGCCGCGCAGCCGGACGCCGGGGGCGTCCGGCTGGTTGTAGAAGACGAAGTCGGTGTCGCCGCCGACCTTGCCGCTCTCGTCGGTGATCAGCGCGGAGACGTCGAAGGGACCGGGCACCCGTAGCGTCAGCGCGCCGTCCGGAAGGGGCAGATTGCCCCCGGGGACCAGCTCGCTCATCGCGCCGCCTCTGCGAGGTCAGGGGCCGAACATCGCGCCCGGTGGGGGAGTCGCCGGTAGAACGTCCGGCCCGGGCGCGAGGTTCCCTCGCCGGGGGCGAGGCATGCCGCTCCCGCTGCTACTGCTCCCGTGGCGCGGCCGGTGCGATGTCCTCCCGTTCGACCGGTTGCGCAGCGCTCCGCGTCCCCGTCGCCGCCTGCTTTCCGCAGAACGCGGGCTCCAGCGTGTCCGCCAGCGTGTTGAGCACGGCCGAGCTGTTGGAGGCGTTGGCCAGCGCGGTCAGGCTGCGCGTGCCGTCCTTGGTGGTGAAGGCGTACGTGTAGTAGCCCTGCACGGCGCCCGTGTGGCCGTACACCGAGATCCCGCAGGACAGGTCACGGCGGCGCAGCCCAAGGCCGTAGGAGGTGTTGGAGTTGACCCGGGTGAAGCGCTCCATCTCCGTGAGGCGGGCGGCCGACGTCAGCTTGCCCCGGACCAGCGCCGAGTAGAAGGTGTCGAGGTCCTGGGCGGTGGAGATGATGGCGCCCGCGCTCTGCGCCCAGGACACCGTCTGGTCCGTCGCGTCGACGGCCGCGGCGCCGGCCTTGTCGGCGGTGAGGTAGCCCTTGGCGTGCTGCCCGGGGATCTTCGCCTCGGGGTGCACGTAGAAGGTGTCGCGCAGTTCCAGCGGCTTGAAGATGCGGTTCTCGTACTCGGTACGCACGCTGTGCCCGGTGAGCTTCTCGATCAGCATCCCGGCCACCACGAAGTTGGTGTTGGAGTACGAGTAGGCGGCCCCCGGCGCGTTCGTGCGCGGCTTCCTCAGGGAGAGGTCGACCAGCTGGCGGTAGCTGAAGACCTTGTTGCGCACCGCCTCGAACCCCGACACGCTGCTGGCGAACAGGTCGTTGGTGTAGTCGTACAGACCGCTGCGGTGGCTGAGCACGTGCCGCACGGTGATGCGGTCGTCGGGCAGCAGCCCCGGCAGATAACGGTTGACCGGTGCGTCCAGGGCGAGCCTGCCCTCGTCCACCAGTTGCAGCAGGACCACCGCCGAGAACGTCTTGGTGACACTTCCGACGCGGAACCGGTCGCCGGTGGTGATGGCTCGCCGGGTGGTCCGGTCGGCCACGCCCCGCGTCGTCCTGTAGACCTTCGTGCCGTCGTCGATCCGCGCCATCGCGCCGGGCGCGCCCTTCGCCACCACCGAGTTCAGCACCGCGGCCATGCCCGCGGTGTCCGGCGCCGGCAGTGCGGCGGCCGGGCGGGGCTCCGCTCCCGCCTTCATGGGCGCCGCCTGGGCCGGTACCGCGAGCAGCGACAGCGCCACCGCTCCGAGCACCGCACTTCTGCTCATCCTTGCCGAGACCATCCGGACCCAGCTCCTTTCTGTCAGCCTCTGATGCGAGATGGGTCACATTCGGTGCAGGGAACCCTCTCGCATCCCGTCACATCTCCACAGTCGACGCACAGTTGGTCACTCCGCGATCACCACGCGGTGCGGAATCGCAAAGTATTGCTACGAAACGCAAGAAAAGCGATGATCTGTGCTTTACATGGACATGACTCGTCCGGAAGGGTTGCGGCCGGGGGCCCGACCAGCCCCCTTGGCGCCTCGACGGCGCCGTGCCGCAAGGCGGTGGGTGATCGATGCCGACCGTCTTCGAACGTAAGGAACCCTGATCAGTGCGTAGCGCGCACATACGCAGCGTGGCGGTCGCCGTCGCCGTGACGACGGCCGCCACAGCCCTGACCGGTACGGCCTTCGCCGGTCCCACCACGGGGGTGGGACAGCAGGCCACGGCCGCCGCCACAACGGCCGCGCAGGTGGTGACCGCGGCACGGACCGCGGCCTTCGCCCACGCCCCGGCGACCGGAGTCGGCGCGGGCGACGAACTCCAGGCACAGGACGTGATGATCGACCCCGAGGGGGCGCGCCATGTCCGCTTCGTCCGCACCCACCGGGGCATGCCGGTACTCGGCGGCGATCTCGTCGTCCATCTTTCCCGTCGATTGGCCTATACCGGCGTCACCCGAGCGGCCGACCACGCCGTCCGGCCCGCCACCACCGAGGCGAAGCTGACGGCCCGCCAGGCCGAGGAGAAGGCCGCCTCCGCCGCCGACGGCGACGCCGGCACCGCCGCACTCGTGGTGGACGCCCGCGGCGGTGCCTCCGCCCTGGCCTACCAGGTGACGGTCGACGGCTCGGACGGCTCCCGTACGGTCGTCGTCGACGCCCTCACCGGCAGGGTGCGCAGCAACACGCCGGACAACGACGAGTTCCTCTCGCCCAAGGTGCTGGAGCGCCTCCGCGAGCGCGGCGAGACCCTCGACCCGGCCACCGGCATCGGCGCTCACGCCGACGCCTTCGCCGGCGCGTCCGTCTCCGCCCGCTACCCGGCGACCGCGCACGGCTTCGGCAAGTCGCTCTTCGTCGGCAAGGTCCCGCTCACCACCACGCAGACCGCCCGCAAGAGCTTCCTGCTCAAGGACCCGACCCGGTACGGCACCGAGACCCGGGACGCCAGGGGCAAGGAGATCGAGAGCTTCGCGCAGGGCACCAAGTTCACCAGCACCACCGACAACTGGGGCAACGGCGCCACCAGCAGCCGGGGCAGCGCCGCGGCCGACGCCCAGTACGGCATCACCAAGACCCTGGACTTCTACAAGAAGACCTTCGGCCGCAAGGGCATAGCGAACGACTCCAAGCCCGCCCGCGCCATGGTCCACTGGGGCAAGAAGGTCGGCAACGCCTTCTGGGACTCGGACTGCGGCTGCATGCTGTACGGCGACGGCGACGGGCAGGAGATCAAGAAGCCGCTGGTCGTCCTCGACGTCACCGGCCACGAGCTGACGCACGGCGTGGTGGACGCGACCGCCAAGCTCGAACCGACCCGGGTCGACAACGACGGCCAGTACGGCGAGCCGGGCGCCCTGAACGAGTCGCTGGCCGACGTCTTCGGCTCGAACGTGGAGTTCTCCGCGAACAACCCGAAGAACCCGCCGAACTACCTGCTCGGCGAGAAGCTCGGCCTGCGGCAGAAGTTCCTGCGCCGCCTCGACCACCCCTCGCTCGACCGCCTCGAAGGCACGGTCGACTACTGGTCGCCCGAGGTGGCGGACGCCGAGGTGCACGCCGGCTCCGGTGTCTCCTCGCACGCGTACTACCTGCTCGCCGAGGGCAGCGGCCACAAGACGATCGGCGCCACCACCTACGACTCGCCGACCTACGACGGCTCCACGGTCCAGGGCATCGGCCGCGCCAAGGCCACGGCGATCTTCTACCGCGCCCTGACCCGGTACATGGTCTCCTCGACCGACTTCCACGACGCGCGGATCGCGACGCTGAAGGCCGCCAAGGACCTCTACGGCGCGAGCGGCGTCGAGTACCGCACGGTCGACCAGGCCTGGGCCGCGGTCAACGTCACCGAGGCCAACACGCCGGCCGCCCGCCACTGACGGGCACGCCACACCGCTGATCCGGGTGCCCTGTCGGGGGGCCGGGCACCCGGATCGCTCCCACCGGGGGAACGGGATCGAAGTCGCTGGTGGAACGGGACCGCGCCACTGGGGGAACCGGATCGAAGTCGCTGGTGGATCACGAGCCAACGCCCCCACGTCACCCGCCATTTGAAGGCCACGGCAGCCTCACAGTCAACCTTCAGGTGATTCCTGTTTCTTTTATTGACAGCGGAAAATAAGCCACCTAAGTTCCCGGCCATGCGCTCCACCTCCCGAGCCGAGACGTTCCCGGCCCACACGCCGGCCGTCTCGCAGATCTTCACCGCGGTCCTGTCCCACGGCCCCCTCACCCGACTGGAGGCGGCCCGCCGGGCCGGCCTGTCGGCGGCGGCCGTGACCAAGGCCGTCCGGCCGCTGCTGGCGGCCGGGTATCTCGCGGAGGACGCCGACGGCGAAGCCCGGCCGGCCCTCGGCCGCCCCGCCAACCTGGTGCGGGTCGACGGCGGGCGCGCGCTGTTCATCGGGGTCAAGGTCACCGGCGACGAGGTCATCGCCGTCCTCACCGACCTGTGCTGCCGGATCCGGCTGGCCCGCCGGCTGCCGGTCACCGACCGCGCCGCCAAGGCCGTCCTGACCTCCATCGCCGAACTGACCCACGAACTGCGCACCGAGGCCGAGGACTTCGGCGCCCCCGTGCTGGGCCTGGGGATCGCCGTCTCCGGCGACGTGGACCGCGCCGAGGGGGTCGTGCGCTACTCGCCCTTCCTCGACTGGCGGGACGTGGCCCTGGCCGAACTCGCCGCCATGACCACCGGGTTGCCGGTCGTCGTCGACAACGACGTACGTGCCCTGACCGTCGCCGAGCAGTGGTTCGGCGCCGGGGTCGGGCTCTCCGACTTCGCCGTGGTCACCGTCGGCGCCGGCATCGGCTGCGGACTGGTGATCCACGGCCGGCTGGTGGCGGGCGCGCACGGGGTGGCGGGGGAGATCGGCCATGTGGCCATCGACCCGGCCGGACCCCTGTGCCACTGCGGCAACCGCGGCTGCGTGGAGGCGATCGCCGGGGACGCCGCGATCGTCACCCGCATGCGCGAGGTGACCGGCCGCCAGGTGACCGACTCCGCCGAGGCGGTGGCCCTGGCCCACGAAGGCGTGCCCGGAGCGCGGGAGGTGTACGCGAGCGCCGGTGAGGCCATCGGCCGGGGCATCGCCACCGTGGCCAACCTCTTCGGCCCCGAACGCGTGATCATCTCCGGCGAGGGACTCGCCGCCTACGACCTCTTCGCCGAGCAGATCCTCGACTCGTTCACCACGGCCGCCTTCGGCTCCGCCGCGCAGTGCGACGTACAGACCCGTCCACTCCCCTTCGAGGAGTGGGCGCGCGGGGCCGCGGCCACCGCGATCCAGTCCTTCATCACCTCGTCTCCCACCCCAATGGGCAAGGGCTGAGCCGCCCGAGACCCCGAACCCTGGAGGGCCCATGCGGTCACCTTCGCAATCCGTCCTGCCCGTACGCGGGCTGAGAACCGTCCTCGTGCTGGCCCTCACCGCGGCCTTCGCGGCCGCCGTACCGGCCGCCCAGGCCCAGACCCCCGCCCCGATCGCCGCCAAGCCCTACATGGGCTGGTCCAGCTGGAGCATGCAGTCGTCCAAGTACCCGGGCCTGAACGACCAGGGCGACTACAGCTACCTCACCGAGGCGAACGTCCTCAAGCAGACCGACGCCCTCGCGAGCAAGCTGAAGAAGTACGGCTACGAGTACGTCAACATCGACGCCGGCTGGTGGATGGACTGGAACTGGAAGTCCGGCTACGACCAGTACGGCCGCCAGAAGGCCGACTCCGCCCGCTTCCCGAGCGGCATGAAGGCCGTCGCCGACCACATCCATGCCAAGGGCCTCAAAGCCGGCATCTACCTCCCGGCCGGTCTGGAGAAGGGCGCCTACGGCGACGGCAAGACGCCGATCTGGAACGCCGACGGCTGCACCACCGCCGACGTCGTCTACGACGACCTGCGCACCACCAACGGCTGGGACAGCGCGTACAAGATCGACTTCGACAAGCCGTGCGCGCAGAAGTATATAGACTCCCAGGCCCAGTTGATCGCCGGCTGGGGCTATGACTTCCTCAAGCTCGACGGCGTCGGCCCCGGCTCCGGCAAGAGCGGCGACCAGTACGACAACGTCGCCGACGTGGCCGCCTGGAACAAGGCGATCACCGCCACCGGCCGCCCGATCCACCTGGAGGCCTCCTGGTCCCTGGACTTCGGGCACGCCGCCGACTGGCAGAAGTACACCAACGGCTGGCGCATCGACACCGACGTCGAGTGCTACTGCAACACCCTGGTCAGCTGGGAGAACTCGGTCGACGACCGCTGGGACGACACTCCGGCCTGGACCGGCAAGGCGGGCCCCGGCGGCTGGAACGACCTCGACTCCCTCGACGTCGGCAACGGCGCGATGGACGGCCTCACCAAGGCCGAACGGCAGAGCTACGCCACGCTCTGGGCCATCGCCAAGTCGCCGCTGTTCACCGGCGACGACATCACCAAGCTCGACGACTACGGCGTCTCGCTGCTGACCAACCGCGAGGTCATCGGCATCGACCAGAGCGACAACCCGCCGGCCCGGCCCGTCACCCCGTCCGACCCCCAGCAGGTCTGGGCCGCGAAGAACGCCGACGGCACGTACACGGTGGCCCTGTTCAACCTCGCGGACTCGCCCGCGTCGGTCACCGCCGACTGGACGGCCCTGGGCTTCAGCGGCAAGGCGTCGGTGCGGGACGTGTGGAACCGCGAGAACCTCGGTTCGTACTCGAGCAAGATCACCGAGGCGCTGCCGGCGCACGGCTCGCGGCTGTTCACCGTGACGCCCAAGGGCAGCGCGCTGGCCGCCACCGGGTATGAGGCCGAGGCGAGCGCCAACACGCTGAGCGGCAACGCCTCGGTGGCCGGCTGCGACGCGTGCTCCGGGCAGAAGAAGGTCGGAAACCTGTACCAGGGCGGCAAGCTGACCTTCAACAACGTGGTGGTCGACAAGGCCGGCACGTATCTGGTGAAGGTCGCCTACGTCAGCGGAGACTCGCGGCCGGCCACGATCTCGGCCAACTCCGGGGGCGGCACCAGCCACAAGTTCCCGTCCACCGGGGACTGGGGGACCGTCTCGACGGTGAGTGTGCCCGTGACCCTGAAGGCCGGTGCGAACACGATCACCTTCGACAGCGGGTCGGGGTACGCGCCGGACGTCGACCGGATCGATGTCCCCAAGTCGCCTCGATAGGCGAGTTGTTCGGGAACTGCGGGCCGGTGGGGGCCGGCCGCGCAGTTCCCCGCGCCCCTGAAGGGGCGCCCCCTCACGGACGTTGGATTGGAACCCCATGGACAACCACCCCAGCAGACGCAGTTTTCTGGCCCTCGCCGCCGCCACCGGGGCCCTCGCCTCGCTCCCCTCCTTCACCGCTTCCGCCGCCCCGCTGCGGTCCTCCGAGCCGCTCGCCTCCTCCCGTCACCGGCTCTGGTGGCAGGCGCCCGCCGACGACGGGTCGATGATCACGCAGGGTCTGCCCGTCGGCAACGGCCGGCTCGGTGCCCTCGCGAGCAACGACTCCGGTCGTGAGCTCCTCCTGATCACCGACGCCACCCTGTGGACCGGCGGTCTCAACGACACCCTCGACTCGGACGGCCAGTTCCCCTACGGCCGCGCCGACTTCGGTTCGCTCACCCTGCTGGCCCGGCTCCTCGTCGAGATACCCGACCACGACCTGGGCGCCGTCTCCGACTACCGCCGCACCCTCGACCTCGACAACGGCGTGGTCTCGGCGTCCTACGTCCGCTCCGGGGTGACCTACCGGCGGCAGATCTTCGCCAGCCGCCCCGACGACGTGATCGTGGCGCACTTCAGCCAGGACGGCGGCGGTCGCTACACCGGCACCCTCACCTTCGAGGGCACCCACGGCGAGACCGGCGGCACGGCCGAGTCGTTCGCCGGATCCTTCGCCAACGGGCTGAAGTACGGGGCCGCCGTGAACGCGTACGGCACCGGTGGCAGCGTGCGCGTCAGCGGCTCGCACATCACCTTCACCGACTGCCGGGAGCTGACGGTCGTAGTCAGCGGTGGTACCGACTACGCGCCGGACGCCGCCGCCGACTACCGCGACCCGTCCCTCGACCCCCGCGCGCTCGCCCGCACCAAGGTCAAGTCGGCCGCCCGGCACTCGGCGGACTCGCTGCTGCGTACCCACGCCGCCGACCACCGGGCGCTGTTCGGGCAGTTCGACCTGTCGCTCGGCACCTCGACGGCCGACCAGCGCGAACTCGACACCTGGGCGCGCATCCAGGCCCGCGCCGACACCGGTGACCCCGACCCGGAACTGGAGGCCGCCTACGCCCAGTTCGGTCGCTACCTGATGATCGCCGGGTCGCGTGACAGTCTGCCGATGGGCCTCCAGGGCCTCTGGCTGGACGGCAACGACCCGGACTGGATGGGCGACTACCACACCGACATCAACATCCAGATGAACTACTGGATGTCCGACCGGCTCGGCCTGTCCCAGTGCTTCGACGCCTACACCGACTACTGCGTCGACCAGCTCCCGTCCTGGACGGACCTCACCCAGCGGCTCTTCCAGGACTCCCGCAACCGCTACCGCAACTCCAGCGGCAAGGTGGCCGGCTGGACCGTCGCCATCTCCACCAACCCCTTCGGCGGAGGCGGCTGGTGGTGGCACCCGGCGGGCAACGCATGGCTGTGCCAGAGCCTGTGGGAGCACTACGAGTTCACCCAGTCCCGCGCCCACCTGGAGAAGATCTACCCTCTGCTCAAGGGCGCCTGCGAGTTCTGGGAGGCGCGGCTGCTCACCACCACCCTGGACGACGGGAAGGAGGTGCTGATCGCGGACAGCGACTGGTCGCCGGAGCAGGGACCGCTGGACGCCAAGGGCATCACCTACGCCCAGGAACAGGTGTGGATGCTGTTCGGCAACTTCCGGACTGCGGCCGCCGAGCTGAAGAGGGATGCTGGATACGCGGACACCATCGGCAGGCTCCGCGACCGCCTCTACCTGCCGGTGGTGAGCCCCAAGACCGGCTGGCTGGAGGAGTGGATGTCCCCGGACAACCTCGGCGAGACCACCCACCGCCACCTCTCGCCGCTGATCAACCTCTTCCCCGGCGACCGGATCCGCCCCGACGGCTCCACCCCCGGCGACATCGTCAAGGGCGCCACCGCCCTGCTCACCGCCCGCGGCATGGACAGCTTCGGCTGGGCCAACGCCTGGCGCTCGCTGTGCTGGTCCCGGCTGAAGGACGCCGACAAGGCCTACCAGCTCGTCATCCGCAACCTCCGGCCGTCCAGCAACGGCAGCAACGGCACCTCACCCAACCTCTTCGACATCTACCAGGTCGAGGAAGGCCGGGGCATCTTCCAGATCGAGGCCAACTTCGGCACCCCGGCCGCGATCCTGGAGATGCTGCTGTACTCCCGCCCCGGCCACCTGGAGCTCCTGCCCGCGCTGCCCGCCGCCTGGGCCGCCTCCGGCAAGGTCACCGGAGCGGGGGCGCGCGGCGGCTTCGTCGTCGACCTCAGCTGGCGCGACGGCAAGCCGACCGAGGCCCGGATCCGCAGCGTCGGCGGCCGCACGACGACGGTCGCCTACGGCGGCAAGTCACGGACGGTCACGCTGAAGCCCGGCGCCTCCGTCACGCTGAAGGACCTCGCGCGGTGACCGGCCGGTTCGCGCGCCTCCTCGGCCTCGCCGCCGTGTTACTGGCGACGGTCGCCTGCCAGACCGGGCCCGCCCAGGCGGCACCCGTGTGGGAGCCTTCCTCCGGGGCCGCCGTCTCCGCCCGGCACGACGTCGTCACCTGGGGCGCCAGCGCCGACCAGATGGGACAGGGCACCGCCGACCGCGGCTACCGGCTGGTCGTGCGCACCAGCGCAGCCGGCAGCGGACCGCGGGTACGCCTGTCCAACGCCTTCGGCGACCGGCCGCTGACCCTGGACAGCGTCTGGGCGGGACTGCAGAGCCAGGGCGCCGCCCTCAAGCCGGGCAGCAACAAGCGGCTCACCTTCGACGGCGCCCGCACGGTCACCGTGCCGGCGGGCGCCACCGCCTGGAGCGACCCGCTGCCCGGCAGCCTGCCCGCCGGCAGCAACCTGGTCGTCAGCCTGCACAGCCCGGACGCGGCCGGCCCCGCCACCGGCCACTGGATGGCGATGCAGACCTCCTACGCCACCCAGGGCGACCACACCGCCGAGGAGAGCGCCGCCAACTGGACGGAGACCACCGGCTCCTGGTGGTACCTGGACTCGGTCTCCGTACGGCCGTCCGACCCGGCCACCGGAGCCGTGGTGGCGCTCGGCGACTCCATCACCGACGGCTGGGCGTCCACCACCGACCTCGACCGCCGCTGGCCCGACTACCTCGCCCGCCGTCTCCAGAA
Source organism: Streptomyces sp. NPDC001220 (assembly GCF_053597895.1). Taxonomy (NCBI): domain Bacteria; kingdom Bacillati; phylum Actinomycetota; class Actinomycetes; order Kitasatosporales; family Streptomycetaceae; genus Streptomyces; species Streptomyces sp. NPDC001220. The sequence continues at coordinate 25,896 of NZ_JBSFJE010000027.1, read as the reverse complement.
GGCGGACACCGAGGTCAAGGGCGTGGCCGACGAGGGGATCTCCGGCAACCAGGTCCTCGCGGACGGCGCCGGGCAGGCGGCTCTGCACCGGCTGGACCGCGACGTCCTCAGCCAGCCGGGCGTCCGTACCGTCTTCCTCTTCGAGGGGGTCAACGACATCAAGGCCCACACCGGGGTCACCGCGGCCGACCTGATCGCCGGTTACCAGGAGATCGCCCGGCGGGCGCACGCGGCCGGCAAGTGCGTGGTCGCCTCGACCGTCGGCCCGTTCGAGGGCTGGTCGGAGTGGGACCCGGCGGGCGAGGCCGTACGCCAGCAGGTCAACCAGTACATCCGCACCAGCGGGGAGTTCGACGGGACCGCCGACTTCGACCGGATCCTGCGCAGCCCCTACGACCAGGCGCGGATGCTGCCGTTCCTCGACGGCGGCGACCACATCCACCCGAACGACAAGGGAATGCAGGCCATGGCCGACTCCGTCGACCTGGCCGGTCTCGACTGCGACCGCTGAACCCGTGCAATGCCCTGATCACCCCTGGGCCGTCGGCTCCGGGGTGATCAGGCCTTCGCGATAGGCGATCGCCACCGCCTCCGTACGACTCGCCGCACCCACCTTGGCGAGGATGTTGGAGACATGGACGCTCGCCGTCTTGCCGGTGATGAACAGTTCCTCGCCGATCTGCCGGTTGCTGCGGCCGAGCGCCAGCAGCCGCAGCACCTCCCGCTCACGGGCGGTGAGCGGGAAGGCCCGGACCTCGGCGGCCCGGCCGAAGAGCGCGTCCAGCCGCTCCAGCAACACCACGGCCCGCAGCGCCACGGCCGTCTCCCGCGCCGCCCGCGCCTGCTCCTCGGCCTCCGCACGGCGGCCGTCGGCCGACAGGGCCTCGGCGTACCGGAGCCGGACCCGAGCCAGCTCGTACACATCGGCGTGCGCGAACGCGGCCACCGTCTTCTCCCAGGCCGCCGCGTCCGGCCCGGACACCGCGCGGGTCCACTCCGCCTCCGCGCGCGCCAGCCAGGCCTGTCCCTCAGGACCCTGCCGGGCGGCCGAGACCCGGGCCGACTCCACCAGCTCGCCGGCCAGGTCCGTCCAGTGGCCCCCGCCCCCGGTGCCGCGCACTTCGGCCGCCCGGTCCGCGACCGCCGCCAGTGCCAGAGCCGCCAGCCGGACCGTCACGTCCGCGGGCCGCCCCGACTCGTCGGTCAGCGCCGCGACCGAGTCCCGCAGCACCGCCACCGCCTCCTCCGGGTCACCGCGCAGTGCCGCCGCGTCGGTGAGCACGATGCCCCCGACGAGCCGGCCCATCCAGTCGAAGGGCTCCCCGAGCAGGGCCCGGCCCCGGTCCACGACATCCGGCTCGCCGCGGGCCAGCGCCACGTACAGGGCGGGCCCCCGGGCAAAGCCGGGCGCCGGGTCGGCGTCGGCCGAGCCCACGCACTCGTCCCAGTGCCCCAGCGTGTACAGCACCAGCAGCCGCAGATACCGCATCTCCGCGGCGTACGGCGAGGACAGCAGCCCCGAGCGCCGGGCCCGGTCGAGCCCCTCGTTGATCCACGGCAGGCACTCCTGGAACTCGCCCGCCTCGAAGCACCCGGTGGCCAGGGCGAACAACGCCCGTATCTCCACCGGCGCGTCCCCGGCCGACCGGGCCAGCTCGCGGGCCTCCCGGAGCCGTGCACGCCCCTCCAGGCTGCGGCGGCCGCCGCCTTCGAGACGGGCCAGGGAGATCAGCAGGTCGGCGCGGGCCGCGGTGGCACCGATCCGTTCGGCGACCTCCAGGGCCTGCCGGGCCACCCGCAGCGCGGTGTCGTCGTCGCCGATCTGGCGGGCCGCCATCACATGGGTGGCCGCCGCCCACACCCAGGTCCGCGAGGGCGGATCGGCGGGGATCAGCGCGAGCGCCTCACTGCTGTAGGCGAACGCGGCGGCGAGGTTGTCGACGGTCATCAGGTTCCCGGCGAGCGTGTAGCGCACCCGGGCGGCGAGTTCGGGATCCGCGTCCTGTCCGGCGCCGGCCAGCGCGGCCCGGGTCAGGGACACCGCCCGGTGCGCGTCACCGGCGTGCGCGGCCGCCGCCGAGGCCCGCAGCGTCAAGGTCACCCGGTCCAGCCCGTCACCCGTGGGCCGCGCCTCGCCCGGCACGGCCGGCCACAGGTCCAGGGCCGTCTCCAGCTGCCGCAGCTCCTCCGCCGGGGCACCCACCCGCCGGGCGTGGTCGGCGGCCTCCAGGGACGCGGCCAGCGCCTCGGGCAGATCGTGGCTCTCTCGGTAGTGATGGGCCCGTTCGGCCGCCGTCGCCGCGCCGCCCCCGCCCGCGGCGAGCAGCCTCGCGAAGGTGCCGTGCAGCCGCGACCGCTGCCCCGGCAGCAGATCGGCGTAGACCGCCTCCCGTGCGAGAGCATGCCGGAAGGCGTACGTGTCCTCGTCACCCGGGACCAGCAGCTGCCGTCCGACCGCCTCCCGCAGCGCCGACTCCAGCTCCTCCTCCGGCAGCCCGACCGCGTCCCGGAGCAGGTCGTGCCCCACCCGGCGCCCGGCGACCGCGGCCGTACGCAGCACCCGTTGGGCCGTCTCCGGCAACTGCTCGACCCGGATCAGCAGCAGATCGGCGAGCCCGGAGGGCATCCCCTCGGCGTCGGCGGTGGCCACCAACTCCTCCGTGTAGAAGGCGTTGCCCTCGGCCCGCTCGACGATGTCCCGCACGGCCGCGTCCGACAGCGGCCGCTCCGTCAGGGCCCGCACCAGCCGTGTCACCTCGGCGTCGGCGAGCGGCCGGAGCTCAAGACGCTCGACGGCCGGCAGCCGCACCAGCTCGGCGAGGAGCGGCCGCAGCGGATGCCGGCGGTGCAGGTCGTCCGCCCGATAGGAGGCCAGTACGGTCAGCCCCCGGGCGGGTCCGGTCCGGCTGAGCAGAAACCGCAGCAGGTCCCGGGAGGACTGGTCGGCCCAGTGCAGATCCTCCAGGACCAGCAGCAGCGGCGTGGTCGCGGCGAGGTCCGCGAACAGCCCGGCGACCCCCTCGAAGAGCCGCAGCCGCGCGTCCGCGTCCCGGGCGGAGTCCGCCCCGGCACCGAGCAGCCGGTCCACCACCGGATGCGCCGAGACGACCGCGGCGAACCGGGCATCGGCGGCCAGCACCCCGAGGATCTCGGTGAAGGGCAGATACGGCAGCCCGACATCACCGAGATCGACACAGTGCCCGACGACGACGGTGGCCCCGGCGGCGGTCGCGCGGCCGGCCACCTCGTCCAGCAGCCGGGTCTTCCCCACCCCAGCGTCCCCGGCGACCAGCACGGCCTGCCCACTGCCGTCCCGGGCCCGGTCAAGCGCCCTGGCAAGGCGGGCCAGTTCGCCCTCGCGCCCGATCAGGGGAGTGGAAAAGGATCTCTGCGACACGTCCACATCCTGACAAGGGACGAGCGGAGAAACCAGGGGCGCGGGACTGTGTCGGTAAGCGGCCCCGCCGCGTGGGCGCGACCGGCCGGCACGGACCCGCAGCCGCCGTAACCCATGGCCCCATCCCCGTAGGCGCTCAACCCCGCAGTACCTGCGCCCAGTTCTCCGGCACCCGCTCCGCGGGACCCGGCACGGACTGGTCCGCCGGATGGCACTCCGGCGGCGCCAACTCCGGTCCCGCCTCGAAAACTTCCTCCGTCTCGTAGTTCCAGAACCATCCCTCGTCCGGCTCGTAACTACGAATGATCGGATGCCCCGTGTCGCGGAAGTGCGCCGTCGCGTGCTTGGCCGGCGAGTCGTCGCAGCACCCTATGTGCCCGCACTGCGCACACCGCCGCAGATGGAACCACCAACCCCCCGCTTTGTCGCACTCCACACACCCGGCACCGCTCGGCGGAACGTTCGGGTCGATCGCGGTGTCGCCACTCATACCGTCTCCTCGGATGATCGGGGCGCCTCTGCCTCGGGCGCTTCGGCGGTCAGCGGAAGCAGTACCTGGAACCGGGTGTCCCCGGGCACCGACTCCACCCGCATGGTGCCGTGGTGCTTGTTCACGACGATCCGCCACGAGATGTCCAGACCGAGACCCGTGCCCTGCCCCACTGGCTTGGTCGTGAAGAAGGGGTCGAAGATCCGGTCCTTGATCTCCGGCGCGATCCCGGTCCCGGTGTCCCGGAACTCGACCAGCAGGTGCTCGTGGTCGAGCGCGGTCCGCACGGTCAGCGTGCCCTGTCCGACGCCGACACCGTCCTTCATCGCGCACACCGCGTTGTCGATGAGGTTGGTCCACACCTGGTTGAGCTCGGCGGGGTAGGCGGGGACCGGCGGGAGCGTACGGTCGTACTCCTTGACCACCTGGATGTCCTGCCCGATCTTGGCGGACAGCATCAGCAGGGTGCTGTCGAGGAGTTCGTGCACGTCCACGACCCGGTACGGCGCCCGGTCCAGCTGGCTGTACTGCTTGGCCGCGTCGACGAGGTTCGAGATCCGGGTGGTGGAGTCGTCGATCTCGTTCATCAACAGCTCGGTCTCGATGGTGTAGTTGAGCCAGCCGACCGCGTTCGGCAGGATCTCCTCGTCCACCGCCGCCGAGACCTGCTCCAGCCAGTCGACGTCAAGGCCGGCCTGCACGAAGGTCGGCGCCAGCTGCCAGCCGTAGTCGATGCCGTGGTCGTCGAGCCAGTCGGAGAGCGCGTCCTCGCGGTCGGTGGCCTCCAGCGGACTCATCGCCGGGGCCTTGGCGACCCGTTCGGCGGTGCGCTCCTGGATCTCGATCAGCCCGGCCAACTGCTCTCGCGAGAACGGCCCCTCGGCGATCACCGCGAGCTTGTGCCGCATCTTCGCGATCCGCTCGCGCAGCGTGGACGTGGCCCGGACGGCCGCCGCGGCCGGGTTGTTGAGCTCGTGGGTGAGCCCGGCGGACAACGAGCCGAGCGCCAGCAGCCTCTCGCGCTGCCCGATCGCCGCCTGGGTGTTCTTCGAACCGAAGAACAGGCCCTCCAGCAGATGCACGGCCATCGGGAACCACTCGCGCATGATGTCCGCGAAGGTGTCCGCCGGCAGCACGAAGAACCGCGTCGGCTCGGTCACCCGCATCGAGTTGTTGTACGCCTGCCGCACCCGGTCCCCGAGATAGGCCTGCATGGCACCCGCGTACACCCCGGTCTGCGAGGTCCGGGTGACCTCGACGTCGTCCCCGCCGACCTGCCGGGAGAGCACCACGGTGCCCTCGAGCATCACGTAGAAACAGGTGGCGGGCTCACCCTCGGTGTAGACCGGACCGGGCTCGAACCGCTCGACCCGGCCCGTGGCGCACAGCCGCGCCAGCTGCTCCGGCTCCAGCTTCTCGAAGAGGAAGAGCGAGCCGATCTCCTTCGGGCTGCACGGACACAGCTGCCCGCTCATGACTGCTCCAGATAACGGTGGACGAGCATCACGGCCATGGCTCCTTCTCCGACGGCGGACGCGACACGCTTGGCGGACTCGGCACGAGCGTCGCCCGCCACGAACACTCCGGGCACGCTGGTCTCGAGGTGGTACGGCGGCCGGTCCAGCTCCCAGGCCGTCGGCGGCCGTCCGTCGACCGTCAGATCGGGGCCGGCCAGGATGAACCCGCGCCCGTCGCGCAGCACGGTGTCGCCGAGCCAGTCGGTCAGCGGAGCCGCGCCGATGAACACGAACATCCACTGCGCCTCGACCGACTCGGTCTCGCCGCTCACCGAGTGACGGAGCGTCAGCCGCTCCAGCCGGTCGGACCCGTGCGCGGAGTCGACCACCGTGTGGCCGCGCACCGAGATGTTCGGGGCCTCGTTGATCTGCTGGATCAGGTAGTACGACATCGAGGACGACAGGTCGGCGCCGCGCACCAGCAGCGTCACCGACTTGGCGAACCGGGACAGGTACATGGCCGCCTGGCCCGCCGAGTTGGCGCCGCCGACGATGTACACGTCGTGGCCCTGGCAGGAGGAGGCCTCGGTCAGCGCGGAGCCGTAGAACACCCCGCAGCCGGTCAGGCCGAGGCAGCCCTCCGCCTCCAGCTGCCGGTACTGCACACCGGTCGCCAGGATCACACTGTGCGCGGCGATCGCCGAGCCGTCCGCGAAGTGCACCACCCGGGCGGCCCCGCTGACCTCAAGTGCCGTGACCTCGCGGGCGGTCAGCACCTCCGCGCCGAACTTGGCGGCCTGCCGCCGGGCCCGGTCGGTGAGCTGAGCCCCCGACACGCCGTCCGGGAAGCCCAGGTAGTTCTCGATCCGGGAGCTCTGCCCGGCCTGCCCGCCGGTCGCCGCGCGCTCCACGAGCACGGTCCGCAGCCCCTCCGACGCCCCGTACACCGCCGCGCCGAGCCCGGCCGGGCCGCCGCCGATGACCACCAGGTCGTAGAAGTCCGCCGTGGGCGTGGTCGCGAGCCCCACCCGGGCGGCCAGTTCGGGCGCCTCCGGCTCGACCAGGGGCGTGCCGTCCGGCGTGATCACCAGCGGCAGCCGCTGCCCGTCGGCCCCGGCGGCCGCCAACAGCCGCTGGCCCTCCGGTTCCTCGACCGAGTACCAGCGGTAGGGCACCTGGTTGCGGGCGAGGAACTCCCGCACGTCCGAGGACCGGGCCGACCAGCGGTGCCCGACGACCTTGGTGGCCGGCACCGGCTTGTACTCGCTGCACCGCCAGGCGTCCAGCAGGTCGTCGAGGACCGGGTACAGCTTCTCCTCGGGCGGATCCCAGGGCTTGAGCAGATAGTGGTCCACATCGACGACGTTGATCGCGTCGATCGCCGCGCTGGTGTCCGCGTACGCGGTCAGCAGCACGCGCCGCGCGCCCGGGTACACGTCCAGGGCCTGTTCCAGGAACTCGATGCCGTTCATCTGCGGCATCCGGTAGTCGGCCAGGATCACCGCCACCAGGTCGCCACGCAGCTTCAGCTCGCGCAGCGCGTCCAGCGCCGACTCCCCGGACTCCGCGCGCACGATCCGATAGGACGCGCCGTAACGGCGCCGCAGGTCCCGGGCGACGGCACGGGAGACCCCCGGGTCGTCGTCCACGGTCATGATGACGGTCCGTGCTGCGTCGGCAGCCTGTGCCATACGTCTCCCACCCCGAGCCGTTGGTTTCCCGGTACGGCGGGCCCTCCTGGAGGAGCGCGGCCACCGCACCCGCCCATCGTATGTTCGATCGCCCGCCTTCGCTCTGGTACGCCGGTGCACAGCGGGCACCCGTCCGTGCGGAAGACTGATCACGCGGACGCGGAACCGACGAGGAGGCCGGTGCATGACACGCCCGATCACGGCAGGGGTCGACGGTACGGAGGAGAGCCTCGCGGCTCTGGACTGGGCGGCCCGGGAGGCGGTGCGCCGCGGTCTGCCGCTGCGGGTGGTGCACGCCTGGCGCTACGAGGAGCAGGAGGCGCTCGGCGGCGACCGGGAGACCCAGCACGGGTGGGTGGCGGACGGGGTGGCCGAGTCGGTGCGTGCGATCATCGGGCGGCATCCGGAGCTCGCGGTGAGCGTCGACGTCCTGGAGGGCGGGGCGGTCGAGGTACTGGCCGAGGCGGCCGCCGGGGCCGAGCTGCTGGCGCTGGGCTCGCGTGGGTACGGACCGGTCGTCGGGTTCCTGCTGGGCTCGGTGGGGCAGCAGGTGATCGCGGAGGCCGCCCGGCCGGTGGTCCTGGTGCGTGCCGGGGACCGGCCCGTGGCCGAGGCCGCCGGGCGGGAGGTCGTCGTGGGCCAGCAGGGCGGGGCGGAGGACAGCGCGGCCGTGCTGGAGTTCGCGTTCGAGACGGCGGCGGCCCGTGGCGCGACGGTCCGGGTGGTCCGGGCCTGGACCCTGCCGCCGGTCTTCGCCTACAGCCCGGGCTCGCTGAAGCTGCTGGACGAGACCGGCGGCCTGGAGCCCTACGAGAAGAAGGCCCTGTCCGAGGCGGTACGACCGCTGCGGGAGCGGTTCCCGGACGTGCCGGTCGCCGAGCACGTGGAGATGGGCAGCGCCGGCCAGGTGCTGCTCTCGGTGGCCGGCCGGGCCCAGCTGATGGTCGTCGGCCGGCGCGCCCACCGCACGGCGGTCGGCGCGCGCATCGGCTCGGTCGCGCACGGGGTGCTGCACCACGCCGACTGCCCGGTGGCCGTGGTGCCGCACGGCTGACTCATTCGGGAGTGACCGGCTCCAGGGTCTCGCGGGCCTTGGGCAGCACGTTCTCGATGTAGTCCTCGACCGCGCTGTCCAGGCCTATGTCGTGCTGCGCCCGCTCGGACAGGTACCAGCGGTGTTCGAGCAGCTCGTGGTAGATCTCGGCCGGGTCCATGGAGCCGCGCAGCTCCAGCGGTACGGCCCGCACGGTGGGGCGGAAGACGTCCCGCACCCACCGGTGGGCCAGCACCTCGGGCCGGGCGGCCAGGGGGTCGCCGGGGGCGTAGTCGTCCTGGGTGGCCATCCAGCTCTCCAGGTCGTTCAGCAGCCGCCGGGCCTGGTTCTCCTCGGCGTCCAGGCCGGTCAGCCGGAGCAGCTGGCGCTGGTGGTGCCCGGCGTCGACGACCTTGGGCACGAAGGTGACGCTGTCGCCGTTGGAGGAGTGCTCGATCTGCATCTCGGCCACGTCGAAACCCAGCTCGTTGAGCCGTCGGATCCGGCGCTCGATGTAGTGGTACTTGCCGGCCGGATACACCGAGGTGCGGGTCAGCTCCTCCCACAGGTCGCCGTACCGGGTGCAGATCTCGAACCCGAACTCGATCGGGTCCAGCGAGGGGTGCAGCGCCCCCGACGCCTCCAGGTCGAGCAGCTCGCCGCTGATGTTGACCCGGGCCAGGTCGAGGTCGTACTCCCGCTGCCCGTTGCTCAGCTGCGGATGCAGGTCTCCGGTCTCGGCGTCCACCAGATACGCCGCGTAGGCGCCCGCGTCACGCCGGAACAGCGTGTTGGACAGCGAGCAGTCGCCCCAGGCGAACCCGGCGAGGTGCAGTCGTACGAGCAGCACGGCGAGGGCGTCCATGAGCCGGTGCATGGTGGCCGGCCGCATGGTCGTCTCGAACATCGAGCGGTACGGCATCGAGCCGCCCAGGTGCCGGGTGACCAGCACCGACTCCAGCGGTTCGCCCACCGTGTCGGTACGGCCGGTGATGACCGCGAGCGGGTCGACCGCGGGGATGGCGAGCCGGTCCAGGTCGCGCAGCAGCTCGTACTCGCGCAGCGCCGGGCGCTCCGCCAGCTCCTTCACGGCGATGACCTCGCTGCCGGCCCGGGCGTAGCGCACCACGTGCCGGGAGATACCGCGGGGGAGCGGCACGAGGTAGTCCTCGGGCCACTCCTCCAGCGGGACGTCCCAGGGGAGTTCCAGCAGGAGCGCGGGGTGCTCCGGGTTGGTGGCGCTGATCTGCAATGCCATGGCCCGACTTTAGACGGCGCGTTCGCGGGCCTGCCGGGCGGCCGCCGCGACGGATCCCCGATGCACGGGGCCGTGTCCGGGCAGCAGCACGTCCCCGTCGAGCGTCTCGATGACGCCGAGCGACTCCACCGCCCGGGAGCGCTCGTGGTGGAACATGTCGGGCAGCAGCTGCGGGCCGGTCAGGCGCGAGGTGCGGTGGCCGCTGACCAGGGCGTCACCGGAGATCACGATCCCGGCGTCGGGCAGGTGGTAGACGGTGTGCCCGTCGGTGTGGCCGGGCGTGTGCACCGGAACGGGCCGGCCCGGCAGGTCCAGGGGGCCGTCCGTGACCGCGAACGCCTCGGGCGCGGTCACCGGGTGCTGCTCGGTGCCGCCGACCCGCAGGACGTGCACCAGCCAGGGCACCACACCCGGCCGCCAGGCGTTCCTCAGCACCGCCCCCACCGAGACCTGCTGGAGGAACTCCCGCCGCGCGTGCGGCACTTCGGCCTCGTGCAGATAGACCGGGGTGCCGTGGGTGTCGCGCAGGTACTCGGCGGAGCCGAGGTGGTCGTTGTGCGCGTGGGTGATCAGGACGGCCGCCACCGCCTCCGGTGAACTGCCCACCTCCGCCAGGGAGTCGAGCAGCCCCGGCCGGTCGCCGGGGTAGCCGGTGTCCACCAGCGTCACGGCGTCCCCGTCCTTGAGGATCACCCAGTTGGTGTGCTGCCCGTGCACCAGGTAGATGCCCTTGGCGACTTCGTTTACCTCTGCGCGCATGCTCTCTCCGACGTTCCCGCGGCGACCCGACCGAACCGGGGGACAGCCAACCAGATGGCCCGGGGTGGCTGTCGACGGGGGATCCGGGTCACCGCACCCCGTGTGGCCGGAACTGGACGCTGATGCGCGGTCCGGCGGCCCGCGCGGTCTTCGGTACGCAGTGCTCCCAGGTCCGCTGGCAGGAGCCGCCCATCACGATCAGGTCGCCGTGGCCCAGCGGGCGCCGGACCGAGGGGCCGCCGCGCAGCGGGCGCAGCAGCAGGTCACGGGGGGCGCCCACGGAGAGGATCGCGACCATGGTGTCCTCCCGCGCGCCCCGGCCGATCCGGTCGCCGTGCCAGGCGACGCTGTCCCGGCCGTCGCGGTAGTAGCAGAGCCCCGCCGTGGTGAACGGCTCGCGCAGCTCGTCGGCGTAGTGCCGGGTGAGTGCCTCGCGGGCCTCGACGAGGACGGGGTGCGGGAGCGGGTCCCCCGCGCCGTAGAAGGCGAGCAGCCGCGGTACGTCCACGACGCTGTCGTACATCGTGCGGCGCTCGGCGTGCCAGGGGACGTCCGCCGCCAGCTGTTCGAACAGGGCGTCGGCGCCGCTCAGCCAGCCGGGCAGCACGTCGATCCAGGCGCCGGAGCCCAGCTCGGTCCGGCCGGCGCCGTCGAGCGAGCCGAGCCGCAGCTCGTCGGTCTGGTCGAACAGGGAGCCCTGGAGGTGCGTGGCCATGGGGCCAGCGTACTCCTTAATCGAAAATGTGTTCCCATTCGATCATGGCGACCTCGCTCCGAGGTCTTTCGATACGTTCATGTATCGGATACGTTCGTGTATCGAACGGAGGTCGGGACATGGCAGTGGACGGTGCGCCCCAGCGTGTGACCAGGCGCCGGGTGCAGACCCGGGCCCGGCTGCTCGACGCCGCGTTCACGGTGTTCGCGGCCAAGGGATTCGGGCGCGTCTCCATCGAGGAGGTCTGCGAGGCCGCCGGGTTCAGCCGGGGCGCCTTCTACTCCAACTTCGCCACCCTCGACGAGCTGTTCTTCGCCCTCTACCGGGACCGCGCCGACCTCATCGCCCGGCAGGTCGCCGACGCCCTTGCCCTGGACCGGGCGGACATGGACGTACCGGCCTCCGTGGACCGGGTCACCGACGTGCTGCTCCTCGACGTGGACTGGCTGCTGGTGAAGACCGACTTCCTGGTGCACGCCGCCCGGGACCCGGCCGTCGCCGAGGCGCTCCTGGACCACCGCGCCCGGCTGCGGCAGGCCATCGCCGACCGGCTCTTCCGGGCCCGTGGCCACGCCCCGATCCCCGCCGTGCTCGGCGGGGTGGACGGCGCCGCGCACGCGGTGGTCGCCGCGTACGACGGCGTGACCACCCAGCTGCTCCTCGACAAGGACATCGACCGGGCCCGCGCCTGGCTCAAGCAACTGCTCACCGCGCTGCTGACCGACGGCAGCACCGCAAGCGAACCCCCGAGCGCATCCTCCGATCGGGATCCGACCGGGATCCGACCGGGATCCGAATGAGAAAGGCAACGGTCGCCATGGACGCGGACGTCATCGTCGTAGGAGCGGGCCTCGCCGGCCTGGTCGCGGCGCACGAACTCACCAGCAGGGGCCGCCGGGTCGCCCTGGTCGACCAGGAGAACGCCGCCAACCTCGGCGGCCAGGCGTTCTGGTCCTTCGGCGGGCTCTTCCTCGTCGACTCGCCCGAGCAGCGCCGCCTCGGCATCAAGGACTCCCTCGACCTGGCCTGGAACGACTGGCAGGGCAGCGCCCAGTTCGACCGCCAGGACGACGAGGACTCCTGGGCGGTGCGCTGGGCGCGGGCCTACGTCGAGTTCGCCGCCGGGGAGAAGCGGCCCTGGCTGCAGAGCCACGGCATCAGCCTGCTGCCGACCGTCGGCTGGGCCGAGCGCGGCGACCTGCGCGCGACCGGGCACGGCAACTCCGTACCCCGCTTCCACATCGCCTGGGGCACCGGAACCGGCGTCGTCGAACCCTTCGCCGAGTACGCCAAGCAGGCCGCCCGCGACGGACTGCTCACCTTCCACCACCGCCACCGGGTCGACGAACTCGTCGTCGAGGACGGCGCGGCACGCGGTGTGCGCGGCACGGTCCTCGCCCCCGACGACTCGCCGCGCGGTGTCGCCTCCAACCGTGACCGCGTCGGCGACTTCGAACTCACCGCCCAGGCCGTCGTCGTCACCACCGGAGGTATCGGCGCCAACCACGACATCGTCCGCCGCCACTGGCCCGAACGCCTCGGCACACCCCCCGCCGAGATGGTCACCGGCGTCCCCGCCCACGTGGACGGCCGGATGCTCGACATCAGCGCCGAGGCGGGTGTACGCCTGGTCAACCGCGACCGCATGTGGCACTACACCGAGGGCATCCAGAACTGGAACCCCGTCTGGCCCGGCCACGGCATCCGCATCCTGCCCGGCCCGTCCTCGATCTGGCTGGACGCCCTCGGCCGCCGGCTCCCGGACCCCTGCCTGCCGGGCTACGACACCCTCAGCACCCTCAAGTACCTGCGCACCACAGAGGACATCGCCGGACACGACCACTCCTGGTTCGTCCTCACCCGGAAGATCATCGAGAAGGAGTTCGCGCTCTCCGGCTCCGAGCAGAACCCCGACATCACCGCGAAGGACCGCAAGGCCGTGCTGCGCGACCGGCTGCTCGGCAGGGGCGCCCCGGGCCCGGTGCGGGCCTTCGTCGACAAGGGCGCGGACTTCGTGACCGCGAACTCCCTGGAGCAGCTCGTGGAGAAGATGAACGGGCTGACCGACAAGGCGCTCCTGGACGCGGCCGAGGTACGCCGCCAGATCGTCGCCCGCGACCTGCAGATCAACAACTCCTACAGCAAGGACTCCCAGGTCCAGGGCATCCACAACGCCCGCCGCTACATCGGCGACCGCCTCGGCCGGGTCGCCGCCCCGCACCGCATCCTCGACCCGGCCGCCGGGCCGCTGATCGGCGTCAAGCTGCACGTCCTCACCCGCAAGACCCTCGGCGGCATCCAGACCGACCTGGACTCCCGCGCCCTGGGCGCCGACGGGCAGCCGATCGACGGGCTCTACGCGGCCGGTGAGGTGGCCGGCTTCGGCGGTGGGGGTGTGCACGGCTACAACGCGCTGGAGGGCACGTTCCTCGGCGGCTGCCTCTTCTCGGGTCGGGCGGCGGGACGCGCGGCGGCCCGGCAGACGGCCTAGGCCGGGGAGCCTCCCGGGCCGGGGCCTACGCGGAGAGGAGCCGCGCCAGCACGGTGGCGTGGCTCTCCTGCGGTGTCTTCGACGCGGTGAGCAGCGTCACCCGGCCCTTCCGGGCCGACTCCCGCAGGCCGTCCAGGAGTTCGGCGGCCTCGGGAGCGGCCAGCTCCGCCTCGTAGCGGCCCGTGAACTCGTCGTAGGACCCCTCGCTCGAGTGGAACCAGCGGCGCAGCTCGTTCGACGGCGTCAGCCCCTTGGGCCACTCGTCCACGTGCGCGTCCGCCTTCGACACCCCGCGCGGCCACAGCCGGTCCACCAGGACCCGCACGCCGTCCTGCGGCTCGGGCGGTTCGTAGATCCTGCGGACGCGCACGCTCACGGTCGGGCACCTCTCGGCTCGGTGGCGGTGCCGCGAGGGTACGCGCCGGGTCCGTACCACCGGCTGCCGACGCGGCGCGGCTTGACCAGAATGAGGGGGAAACGCGGACACCCGCACGCCTAGTCTGTGGGCCATTGATCATTGGCCACCTCCCAAGGAGCGCATGTGCAGGGCGCAAGCAGACGTACCGCAGTCCTCCGCCGCGAGGCCGTCCTCGCCACCGTCCCGGTCGCCGTGGCGGCCCTGCTCGCCGCCGCCGGACCGGCCTCGGCGAGCACGATCGGCGCCGCGGGCGCGGGCGACCCCTACTTCCCGCTCAGCGGCAACGGCGGCTACCACGTCGGCCACTACGATCTGACGCTCCGCTACGACACCGCCTCCCGCCACCTCGACGGCAAGGCCGTGCTCACCGCCCGCGCCACCCAGAAGCTCACCCGCTTCGACCTCGACCTCAGCGGTCTGAAGGTCACCCGGGTGACGGTCGACGGCCGGACCGCCCGTTTCAACCGCAGCGGACAGGAACTCGTCGTCACGCCCGCGCACGCGCTCGCCAAGGGCCGGGAGTTCCGGATCGCCGTCACCTACAACGGCACCCCCAAGCAGGTCACCGACCCCGACGGCTCGCCGGACGGCTGGATCCGCACCGACGACGGCGCGTTCGTCGCCGGCGAGCCGCAGGGCGCGATGACCTGGTTCCCGGCGAACAGCCATCCCAGGGACAAGTCGTCGTACGACTTCACGATCACCGTCCCCAAGGGGCGCACCGCCGTCGCCAACGGCGTCCTCCTCGGGCAGCACACGTCCGGCGGCCGCACGACCTTCCGGTGGCGGCAGGCCGAGCCGATGGCCGCGTACCTCGCCACCGCCACGGTCGGCACGTTCAAGGTGCAGCAGTACACCACCCGGGACGGGATCAAGGTGTACAACGCGGTCGACCCGCGCGAGGCGAGCGGGTCGGCGGCGGTGCTGAAGAAGCTGCCGTCGGTACTGGAGTGGGAGAGCAAGCTGTTCGGGCCGTACCCGTTCCGGTCCGCCGGGGCGATCGTCGACCACGCGCCGAACGTCGGCTACGCCCTGGAGACTCAGGGCCGGCCGATCTACGACTCCGCGCCCGACCTCGGCACGCTGGTGCACGAGAACGCCCACCAGTGGTTCGGCGACTCCGTCTCCCTCACCGCCTGGAAGGACATCTGGCTCAACGAGGGCTTCGCGACGTACGCCGAGTGGCTCTACAGCGAGCAGCACGGGGGCGACAGCGCGCAGAAGTCCTTCGACGCGCTCTACGCCAAGCCGGCGAGCAACGAGTTGTGGGCGTATCCGCCCGGGGACCCGGGCAGTGGCGCGAACATCTTCGGGACGCCGGTGTACGCGCGGGGTGCGATGGCTCTGCACGAACTGCGTAAGGCGGTCGGGGATCCGGTGTTCTTCCGGATTCTGCGGGTGTGGGCCTCGGAACACCGGTACGGGCACGGGACCACCGCGGAGTTTGTGAAGCTCGCGGAAGGGCAGTCGGGGCAGGATCTCGGTTCGTTGTTCCAGACGTGGTTGTACAAGAAGGGCAAGCCGTAGCGGTTCGGTTGCGGGCCGGTGAGGGCTTGTCGCGCAGTTCCTCACACCCTCAAAGGGGGCGCTGAAGCTGACGAGTTTCTTACATTTGTCGGCCAGAGTCGGTCTCATGATCCATCGCAGAACAGCTGTCGCCCTCCTCGCCTCCCCCCTCCTGCTCTCGGGGTGCGGGGGTGGCGCCGAGGCCGCGCCGAGTCGGTCGGACGACGACCGGCCGGCGCGGACGACGGCTTCCCCCACACCCGAGAGCAGCAGCCCGCGGCCCACCGGCATACCGGGGCTGGGGCCGCGGACCGCGGCCGCGATACCCGAGCGGACCGAGCAGGTCGTCGTCGCCAGGGGGCGGGGCAAGGACTCGCCCGTCTCCACCGTCGTCCTGTACGAGCGCGACGACAGCGTCTGGCAGCCCGGCGCGAGTTGGCCCGCGCACAACGGCAGGGACGGCTGGAGCGAGCACCACATGGCCGGGGACCTGCGCTCACCCGTCGGCGTGTACGGGCTCACCGACGCCGGAGGCCTGCTCCCCGACCCGGGAAGCCGGCTGCCGTACGACCACGGGTACGGCTTCCACTCGCCCGGCACCGGCTTCGAGGGGGAGCCGCTGGAAGGCTCCTTCGACTATGTCGTCGCCATCAACTACAACCGGCGGCCCGGCACTTCGCCCCTCGACTGGACCCGCCCCATGGGCGCCGGGCGCGGCGGCGGTGTCTGGCTGCACGTCGACCACGGCGGCCCGACACACGCCTGTGTCAGTGTCGCCAAGGCGCACATGAGGGAACTGCTGCGCACCCTGGACCCGGCCCGGCACCCGGTCGTCGTCATGGGGCACGCCGACTGGCTCGCCCAGTAGGCCGCCGCGGACCCCGTCTAGGATCCGAACCTGTGTGCGCACATGTGCTGGTCGCCGAGGACGACGAGATGCAGGCCGAGCTGATCCGGCGCTCCCTGCTGGCCGAGGGCCATACCGCGACGGTGGTCCACGACGGCGCCGCCGCGCTGGACGCGGCCCGGCGGCTCGGCCCCGACCTGGTCGTCCTCGACCTGATGCTCCCGGTGATCGACGGCTTCGGCGTCTGCCGGGTGCTGCGCGGCGGCGACCCGGAGATCCCGGTGCTGATGCTCACGGCCCGGTCCGAGGAGGACGACGTGCTGCTCGGACTGGAACTGGGCGCCGACGACTACATGACCAAGCCGTACAGCCCACGAGAGCTGATGGCCCGGATCCGGACGGTTCTGCGGCGCAGCGGGCGGACCGCCGAGGTACGGGAGGAGCCGGCCGTGACCGCGGCCGGGATCAGCGTCGATCCGGTGCGGCACGAGGTGCGCTGCGACGGGGTGCCGGTGGAGGTGACCCCGGCCGAGTTCCAGATCCTGCTCGCCATGGCCGGGGAGCCCGACCGGGTGTTCACCCGGCGGCAGCTGCTCCAGTGCACCCGCGGCTTCGACCGGGCCTCCACCGAACGGGCCGTCGACGTCCATGTGATGAACCTGCGCCGGAAGATCGAGGCCGATCCCCGGCGGCCGGTGCGGCTGGTGACCGTCTTCGGCGTCGGCTACAAGCTGAGCGGCGGCCGTCCGTGAGGGCCCGGATACCCTGGCGCAAACGGCTGCTGGTCCGGCTGCTGTTCGCCTCCGTACTGATCGCCGCGTGCTCGGTGGCCGCCACCGCCTGGCTCGCGGTGACGACCACCACCAGCGCGCTGGAGGAGGAGCAGGGCCAGGACCTCGCGGCCGACAACAAGATCCTCGCCCAGCTCAGCGGCTACGCCGCGGAGCACCCCGACTGGAGCGGGGTGCGGCACACGGTCCGCTCGCTGGCCGCGCAGACCGGCCGCAGGATCGCGCTGACCACCGCCGACCGCACCCTGATCGCCGACTCGGCGGCACCGGGCACCGCCCTGCCGCCCCGGCCGGCCGCCGCCATCGACCCGCTGCACACCGACACCTACACCGAGTCCGGCGCCCAGCTCAGCGGCATCGACCCGCGGGTGGTCGGCCCGTACCGGCTCACGGCGAAGGAACGCGGGGAGCTGGACATGGTCGTGGACAAGGAGCGGTCCTGCTACAACTCCTACGGCGTCCGGACCACCGTCGCCCACACCCCGAGCGGGCGGCCCTACCTCGTCGACGACGACGGCACCGACGCCTCGGCCTTCCGCTCGATCGGCTGCGGCGGGCTGGACGACCCCCTCATGGCGATGAAGAAGGGGTACCTCGGCGCCACCCGCACCGAGGCGAAGGCCCTCGCCACGCTGACGGACCTGGTCCGCCCCTGTCTCCAGGGCAAGCACCTGGACCTCGCCGGACAGCTGTACCTCACCTACGACCAGACCGGACGCAACCCCGTCACCGGCGGCTTCCTCGTCACCGCCAGGCAGGCCGGGCGCGACCAGGCACGGACGGACCAGATGGCGAAGAGCTGCATCACCAGCGCCCGCCGCACCCAGCTCGAACCGTATGCCGCGCCGGCCGCCGAACTCTTCCTCGGCCTGGGCGACCAGACCGTGCCCCGGTTCGACATGTCCCGCGCCAACAAGGCGAAGATCGTCGGCGCGGCCGGACTGGTCCTCGCCTTCACGGTCGCCGTCACCGCCGTGGTCGCCACCCGGCTCGTGCGGCCGCTGCGCGCGCTGACCGTCACCGTGCGCCAGCCTCCCGAACTGCACGCGCGGGCGCCGGTGCGGACCCGGGACGAGACCGGGCTGCTGGCCGAGGCGTTCAACGACCTCACCGAGCGCCGGGAGCGGCTGGAGGAACAGCGCAAGGCGATGGTCAGCGACATCGCCCACGAACTGCGCAGCCCGCTCACCAACATCCGGGGCTGGCTGGAGGTCACCCGGGACGGTGTGGTCGACCCCGACCCGGCGCTCCTGGCCTCGCTGCACGAGGAGGCGCTGCTGCTCCAGCGGATCATCGACGACCTCCAGGACCTGGCGGCCGCAGACGCCGGCACCCTGCGCATGCACCGCGAACCGGTCCGCGCCGCCGACCTGTTCGACCAGGTCGCCGCCGCCCACCGGGTGGCCGCCGACGCGGCCGGGGTCACCCTGCTGGCCGACGTCGAGGGCACGGTCTGGCTCGACGCCGACCCGGTGCGGATGCGGCAGGCGCTGGGCAACCTGGTCTCCAACGCGATCCGGCACACCCCCGCCGACGGCACGGTGACCCTGGCCGCCCGCCGGGCCGGTGACGAGGTCGTGCTCACCGTCACCGACACCGGCAAGGGCATCGCCCCCGACGATCTGCCGCACGTCTTCGAGCGGTTCTGGCGCGCGGAGAAGTCCCGCAGCCGTCGTACCGGGGGCAGTGGGCTCGGTCTGCCGATCGTGCGCCACCTGGTCGCCGCGCATGACGGGACCGTCGAGGCCGCGAGCGAACCGGGCGAGGGCGCCGAGTTCACCCTGCGGCTGCCGGCCGCCGACGTACCGGCCGACGCACCGGCCGACGTCAGCTGAACCGGCGTGCGGCCCGCTGCCGGCGCCGGGCCAGCAGCCGGCGCTCCGCCTCGGTCGTACCGCCCCAGATGCCGACGGTCTGCCCGCTGTCCATCGCCCAGTCCAGGCATGGATCCTGGACCGGACAGCGCTCACAGACGGCCTTCGCGCGCCGCGTCTGCTGCAGCGAAGGCCCGGTGGTGCCGATCGGGAAGAAGAGGTCGGGGTCCTCCTC
This sequence comes from Streptomyces sp. NPDC001220, assembly GCF_053597895.1. Taxonomy (NCBI): domain Bacteria; kingdom Bacillati; phylum Actinomycetota; class Actinomycetes; order Kitasatosporales; family Streptomycetaceae; genus Streptomyces; species Streptomyces sp. NPDC001220. The sequence goes on along the minus strand of NZ_JBSFJE010000027.1, from coordinate 6,994 downwards.
GCGGCACTCGGCGTGGTCTCGCCAGTCGTCCATCGAAGTCACCTGCGATCCAAGTCGATTCTGCCGTTTCACGTGCGTACTCGGTTCCGGGTCACCGGAGCGGGCGGGTCCGAAACGGGCAAGTCCCCTGGAATTCGCGGGCGGTCACTGCTCGCGCAGCCCCCAGGGCGAGCCGTACTCGGTCAGCAGGTCGAGGAACGGGCGGGCCGGGAACGCCTCCGGGCCGAGGACGCCCGAGCCCGACCACGCACCGGTGGCCAGGAGTTCGAGGGCGACGACCGGGTTGAGGGCCGTCTGCCACACCACGGCCTGACAACCGTACTCCGTCATGGACCACTTGTTGTCGACCACGTGGTAGAGATACACCTCGCGCGGCTTGCCGTCCTTGACGCCGCGCACCCAGGTGCCCGCACAGGTCTTGCCACGCATCCGGTCGCCCAGCGTCGCCGGGTCGGGCAGCGAGGCGGCGACCACGTCCCGTGGCGAGACCGAGACCGGGCCGTCGGCGCCGGGCACGGTCACCGGCGTGGTCCTGTCCAGACCGAGCAGGTGCAGCGTCTTGAGCGTGTCGATGAACTCGCGGCCGAGCCCGTACTTGAAGGTGACCCGCCGTGCCTCCACCCAGCGGGGCACGAGCAGCACCTCCTCGTGCTCGACGTTGACGCACTCCACCGGCCCGATCCCCTCAGGGAAGTCGAACACCTCCGGCTCGCTGAAGGGGGCGGTGGTGAACCAGCCGCGCCCCTCCTCGTACACGACGGGCGGGTTGAGGCACTCCTCGATGGTGGTCCAGATGTTGAAGGAGGGTGCGAAGTCGTAACCGTCCACCGTCAGGTCCGCGCCGTCGCGGATGCCTATCTCCTCGATCTCGTCGAAGAGCTCGTCGGCCGCGTACCGGGCGAACACATCCGAGAGCCCCGGCTCCACGCCCATCCCGACGAGCGCCAGCGCGCCCGCCTTCGTCCACTCCTCGGCCAGGGCGAACTGCTCGTCGCCCAGCTTGACCCCGCACTCCTCGTACGGCCGTTCGGCGTGCGGCCGGGACAGTGACATCGCCATGTCGAGGTAGCCGGCGCCGGCCTCGCGGGCGGCCCGGAAGAGCGGCATCACAAAGCGCGGGTCGGTGGCGTTGAGCAGCACATCGCAGCCGTGCCGGGCCAGCAGGCCGGCCACGGCCGCCTCGTCACCGGCGTCGACCCGCTCGGCGAGGAACCGGTCGTCGCCGACGGCGGCCACGGCCGCCTCGGCGCGGGCCGGGTCGTAGTCGGCGACCACCATCACCTCGAAGAACGGGCGACGGGCCGCGATCCGGGTGACGGCGGTGCCCACACCACCGGCTCCCACGAGCAGTACACGCATGGCGGAATCTCCTTCTCGAACAGGGTGCGAGGTCGAGTACGGGGCGCCCGGCCGGAATCAAACGCCGGACCCTGTCGTAAGGTCAATGGCGTTGGCATAAGAACCTCGTCGGTGCGCGCCGGCGTGAGAGAACCCAGCGGGAGTGCCCGATGCCCAAACCGGTCGTACCGGAGGAGAAGCGCCGCCGGCGCCGGCCCACCCGTGGCGGCACGGTGCTCTCCGAGGGCCTGATCGTGGCGACCGCCCTGCGTCTGCTGCGCGAACACGGCAGTACGGGCCTCACCGCCCGCCGCCTGGGGCTGGCCCTCGACTGCGATCCCAGCACCCTGTACCGCTACTTCCGGGGCATGGACGACCTGACCCTGGCGATCGGCGACGCGCTGATCGGCCAGGCGCTCGCGGGCTGGGCGCCGACGGGGGAGTGGCGCACCGACCTGCGCACGATCGGCCTGCGCATCCACGCGCAGTACGTGGCCCATCCGCAGGCGGCCCTGCTGACGGCGAACCGGGTGACGGGCCGGGCGCAGGAGCTGGCAGCGGACGAGGCGATCCTGGACGTCCTGCGCACGGCGGGCCTCCCCCTGCCGGAGACGGTCCGCGTCTACCACGCCTTCATCGACCAGACGCTGGCCTTCGCGGCACTGGACGCGGCATCCCTGGCCCTGCCGCAGGACTCCCAGCGGGCGGACGAGGCCAAGTGGAACTCGACGTACGCCCAGCTGCCGCCCGCGACTCATCCCCGCATCGCGGAAGCGGCCCCGCTGCTGGCGAAAAGGATGGTGACCAGCGCATATCCGACGGCCCTGGAAATGCTCCTGGACAGCACCGAACGGTCCTTGCAAGCGCCCCTGGCGGGGGCGCCCCGAAAGGGGGCGCGGGGAACGGCGCGATCAGCCCCCGCCAGCCCGCGCTCGCACGACCACCGGTAGAGTCCCCCTCACGGCTGGCGCAACGCGTTCCCCGCCGTACTCACCACCGCCTCCGCCACCGCCCCCAGAGCCGGCGAATCCAGCTTCCACTGCTGCCAGTACAACGTCACGTCCGCCCACAACCCGGGCTCCCCGAGCCGTACCAGCCGCCCCTCCCGCAACCGCGGTTCCGCCTGTACCTCCGGCACCATCCCCCACCCCAGCCCGGCCGTCACCGAGTCCACGAACCCCTCCGAGGTGGGCACGTAATGCCGTAGCGAGGCGGCGCCGCCCCGCCCCAGGCGGCGTACGAACCCGTCCTGGAAGTCGTCCCGCCGGTCGAAGACGATCACCGGCGCCTCGGCGAGCGCATCCGGCAGCGGCCCGGTGAGATGCGCCGCCGCGAACTCCGGCGCGGCCACCGGCAGGTACCGCATCCGCCCCAGCGCCCGCACGGAGCAGCCCGGCACCGCGTCCGGCGACGAGGTCACCGCCGCCATCACCAGCCCCTCCCGCAACAGCGCGGCCGTGTGCTCCTCGTCCTCCCGGCGCAGTTCGACGAAGACGTGCGGGAGGCCGGTCAGCGCACCCAGGAACCACGTCGCCAGCGAGTCCGCGTTGACCGCGACCGACACCCGGGTCGGCTCCCCGGCGCCGCTCATGCCCAGCGCGCCGCGCGCGTCGCGTTCCAGCCGGGCCAGCTGCCGGGCGAACCGCACCAGCACCTCGCCCGACTCGGTCGGCCGCACCGGCTTGGTGCGCTGGAGCAGCACCCGGCCCGTGCGCTGTTCCAGCGCCTTCACCCGCTGGCTGACCGCCGACGGCGTCACGTGCAGGGCCGCGGCCGCCGCGTCGAACGTACCCTCGTCCACCACCGCCAGCAGCGTCCGCACCTGGTCGAGAGGAAGTTCCACCGTCCGCTCCCGTCTGCAGCTGCGCTAAGGGTACGTAAGAATCTTTAGCTGTACCTCCAGAGATCACCTCCTTACCGTCGAGGACATGTCCAGCTCTCTCGCCGCCGCTGCCGCAGGTTTCGGCAGCGGCCTCTCGCTCATCGTCGCCATCGGCGCCCAGAACGCCTTCGTGCTGCGGCAGGGTGTCCGCCGGGACGCGGTCCTCGTGGTCGTCGCCATCTGCGCCCTGTCCGACGCGGCCCTCATCTCGCTCGGCGTCGGCGGGGTGGGTGCGCTGGTGGTGGCCTGGCCGGGCGCGGTGCGGGCGGTCGGTCTGGTCGGCGGCGTCTTCCTGCTCTGCTACGGCGTCCTGGCCGGCCGCCGGGTGCTGCGGCCCGGCACCGGCGGCCTGCGCACCGAGGGCGAGGCGGCCGGTTCCCGGCGCCGGGCCGTGCTCACCTGCCTCGCCATGACCTGGCTGAACCCGCATGTCTACCTGGACACCGTGTTCCTGCTCGGCTCGCTCGCCGCCGACCGGGGCGACCTGCGCTGGACCTTCGGCCTCGGCGCCGCGCTGGCCAGTCTCTGCTGGTTCGCCGCGCTCGGCTTCGGTGCCCGGCAGCTCGGCCGGTACCTCGCCAGGCCGGCCGCCTGGCGGGTGCTGGACGGACTGGTGGCCCTGACCATGATCGGGCTCGGCCTGATGCTCGTGACCGGCTCCTGACGCCCGCGGACCCTGATGCGGCGCCGCATCCTGAGACAACCGGTTCGGCGGTCACAGAAGTTGCTGGGATAGTGATCCTGCGGTCGAAAGATGTAGCGAGCACCAAGAGGACCAGGACACCAGGAACTCCGTGGACACCAGCGAGAGCGGCACCCAGTCCGGCATACAGCCCCCCGAAGACACCACGGCGGCCCCGCCCCCGCCCCGGCGGGGCTGGCGCCGCTGGGCGATGGACACCCGCCCGCTGGCCGTCCCGGCCTACCGCCGGCTGTGGACCTCGACGATCGTCACCTCGGTCGGCAGCCAGCTCACCGCGGTGGCCGTGCCCAAGCAGATCTACGACATCACCGGATCCTCGGCCTGGGTCGGCGCCGCGAGCCTCGCCGGACTGCTGCCGCTCATCGTGTTCGCGCTGTGGGGCGGCGCGGTCGCCGACGCCATGGACCGCCGCAAGCTGCTGCTGATCACCAACTGCGGTATCGCCGTCACCTCGCTGCTGTTCTGGCTCCAGGCCGTCACCGGCCTGGAATCCGTGGCCGCGCTGATGGTCCTGCTCGCCATGCAGCAGGCGTTCTGGGGGCTGAACGCCCCGGCGCGTACCGCCTCCATCGCCCGGCTCGTCCCCGAGGGACAGCTGCCCGCCGCCAACGCCCTGGGATCGACGGTCATGCAGACCGGGCAGGTGATCGGCCCGCTGCTGGCCGGTGCCCTGATTCCGGTCATCGGCCTGCCCGAGCTGTACCTGATCGACGCGCTGGCGCTGACCGTGACGGTGTGGGCCGTCTACCGGCTGCCCGCGCTGCCGCCGCTGGCGCGTGCGACGGCCCGCCGGGCCGGAGTGCGGGAGATCGTGGCGGGTTTCCGCTACATCTCCATGCACAAGGTGCTGCTGCTGTCGTTCCTGGCCGACATCATCGCGATGGTCCTCGGCATGCCCCGCGCCCTGTTCCCGCAGCTGGCCGCCGAGACCTACGGCTCCTACGGCGAAGGGCTGGCGCTCGGCCTGCTGTTCGCGGCGATCCCGGTCGGCGCCGTGCTCGGCGGGCTCTTCTCCGGCACCTTCTCGCGGGCCCGCCGGCACGGCTGGATGGTGATCGGCGCGGTCGTCGGCTGGGGAGCGGCCGTCGCCGGGTTCGGGCTCAGCCGCAACCTCTGGGTGGCGGTCGCCTTCCTCGCCGCCGCCGGGGTCGCCGACATGGTCTCGATGGTCTTCCGGGGCGCGATCCTGCTGTCCGCCGCGACCGACGAGATGCGCGGCCGGATGCAGGGCGTGTTCACGGTGGTGGTGGCGGGCGGGCCGCGGCTGGCCGACGTCCTGCACGGCACCATGGGATCCGTCTTCGGGCCGCGCGCGGCCGTCACGGGCGGCGGCCTGCTGGTCGTGGCCGTGATGCTGGCCCTGGCCGCCGCCGTGCCCGCCCTGCGCCGCTACCGCATCTGAGCGCTACGCGGGCCGCCGCCCCACATAGGCGTCCAGCAGCTTGCCCCGGGTGACCTCCAGCCGGCTGGCGAGGATCTCGGCGACGGTCCGCACCAGTGAGAGCCCCAGCAGCGGATCCTCCACGCACAGCGCGAGCACGGCCGCGGCGTCGTACTCGTAGGCCCGCACCTGACTGAAGGCCACCGCCCCGAAGTCCCAGGTGTACGGCGGGAACAGCCATGACCAGCCGAGCAGGTCGCCGGCGCCCAGGCTGGCGACGGTGACGCGTTTGTGGGACGTCACCTCCTGGTCCAGGTTGACCGCTCCCGAGCGGATCACCCAGAAGCGGTCCGCGGTGCCGCCGGCCTCGAAGATACGGGCGTCCTCCGGGAAGGAGACCTCCTGGGCCAGTTCCATGAGGCGCTCGCGCTGCGCCTGCGGTAGGGCGGTCAGCAGTTTGATGGCTTTGGTCATGGCGCGGTGCTCCTCGCCGGCGAGGGTACGGGGGCTCTGCCTACGCCCATTTCAGCCGCTGCCGCCGCGCCGGGCACCTCGAAGGGGATGGGAGTCGCCTGCCCGGAGCCGTCCGGGCGTTAAAAAGCCCTGGCTGGACGGGGGAGGCCAGCCAGGGCCGTCAAGCGGTGGTGCGGGAGGACCTGCTGTCGACTCCTCGACCACTTATGGATGAACGCTAAACCATCCGGGGCCATTTCGGGTACCGGGGAACAGGCTACGTGACCCGTTTCACTCAGGGGAAGCCTTTGCTGCCCCCGGATGTGTTTGTCGGCGCCCCGACAGGTGAGCCGAACAGAGAGAGACCCGCGCGGACGGGCCAGACAGATCAGCCGGTCCACCACTCAGGGAGCGAAGGGATGCGCGAGAAGTTCCGGACCGAATCAGTAGTGATACCACCCGACTCCCACCGGCCGTCGCTGCGGCCGGCCGACGCCCGCAGAGCGGTTCGCGGCGCGGTCGCCCGGCAGGCTGTGCCGTGCGCCGCCGAGGCCCTGGAGGACGCCCTGCTCGTCACCTCGGAGCTGACCACCAACGCGATCCTGCACGGCGGCGGGATCACCGGCTTCGACGTGGACGTCGACGGACGCGCGGTACGCGTGTCGGTTAGCGACCGCAGTGACGCGCTGCCGATCGCCGAGCAGGTCCCGGACGGGCGCGACCGCGGCCGGCTCGGCGGCCGGGGCTGGCCCATCGTCTGCCGGCTGGCCCGGGACGTGGAGGTCGCCGGACTGCCCCGCGGGGGCAAGCGCATCACCGCGGTCGTGTCGCTGAGTTGAGCCGGCGAACCGGGTTTCTCCTGACGGTGTTTGCGTCGGGGGCGAGGGGGCAGGCGGAGTTTCGTGCTTCGGACCGGAGGCGCGCGCCAGTGGGAGCGGTCATATCGCCCCCGGGCCCGCAGAGCGGTCCGGGTGATGCTCCCGCGGCGACTCTGACACCGCAGTTCGGGTCGTGTCCCGGAACGACGTTCCGGTGATGCCCTGGAACCCACAGTTCAGGAGCGAGTCCGCATGCCGACCGACTTGTCGAACAGCAGCCTCCGCACACCCGCCCACACCACGCACACCCCGCCCCGGCGTCCGCACGACGACGCTCCCGTGACCGCAGACCTGTTCGCCCGGCTCGCCGATCTCGGGGAGGGTCCCGAGCGGGAGGCTCTGCGTGAGGAACTGGTGGC